>JANNWJ010000042.1:0-29765 GCA_031414755.1 Pirellulaceae bacterium
TTGTCCACGCTGAGGGACTTCTCGACGACGTAACCGGTCAGGTACTTTTCCGTTGCCGTTGCGCCGCCGTTCGTCAGCCCATCGACCGCGTCCACCGTGGTGCCAAGGCCGAGCCACTGGCCCTCGTAGGCGAAGTACACGAACACGGAAAACGACAACCCCATGGCTAGCCACACAGCCGACCAGACGATGGCCTCTTTGACGCTGACGACGTGGGCTTTGCGGTGAAAGACGCCCAGGTCCAGTGCCAGCATCAGCAGAACAAACGCTATGAATGCTATCCAGATCCAAATCATTCGATGTGTGCCTCCGTCATGGGCTTGGGCTGCCTAACGACAATGTTGACCGAGCGGCGGCCAACCAACGTTAAATTCAAAAACCGCGCGGCCCGCGGCTCCGGTTGAACCGATTGTTATACCACATTCCGGCCGTAAATTGTCAGTTCACAGGACGTCGCAATCACCAATGAACGTCGTGTTGGAGAGAATCCAGCGGCGTGAAATGAGCAAGGTTCATCGTTGCATATTTTTGTGATGTGTCCAGTATCGTCATTTAGTTCTTTGAAACGCGAGGTCAGGAAGAAAACATGGATTGGCCACGGAAGATTTACAATGTGAATTCCCCCAACCATCCCGGGTGTAAGTTGCGAGTCCGCCAGCATGCAAGCCGGCCATCCGGAAGATCGTTTGTTCGTGCCGACCGATGCCCGGTGCAGTTAGCCCCGAATCATCTGTGTTTTCAAAGATCTCTTCGCGAACGCGTGCCAATCGTTCGCCAGTCAAGCTGTCGAACAGGCCACGTCCTTGGTGAGACACGACGAGAAGGTCGTCTGAATTGTCGGCGAAACCAACTTCGGTTAGCCCGCCGATGCCGGAGCCACCAACGACACGCCATGGTGCCGGAGCATCAGCATATGGCAACCGTTCAAGGCGTTCACGAAGTTGTCGTTGATAGTCGTTCGACATGTCTTTGTGGCCCAACGGCACCAATCACCCGGTCGCGGCCAAGTGACTCTGATTCCAGGAAACGCCCGATCGGCAACTCGGGTGCATTTTTTTGTTCGCCACGGTCGTTCTAAGTTCCCACGGTCAACAGGCAGGTAGCGGCCCATCATTTTACCACGAAGGACACGAAGAGCACGAATGAATCAAAGAACGAAACGTTTGATGCCATCTTTCAGTTTTGTCACGTTGAAATTCATTAATAAACCGATCTTCACGCCTGCCAATTTCATGTAGGTCAACAGTTGCGCTTCGTGAATGCCTTTGATTTCCTCGACACTCTTCAATTCGATGATCAGCTGGTTCTCGACGAGAATGTCAATTCGGTATCCACAATCGAGCCGAACGTCTTTGTATTGTACCGGAAGGGACCCAACGCAGTGGGTTACTGGATTCTGTCGAACTTCAAGTTTCACCGAACCAGATGAATATACGGCCCACAAACAACCCTCCTAATTTCTACCGCTGAAAAATCGGCAGGTACCCGTTGTCCAATTGCATGATGATCAGGTTGCAACTCGTCACATAGGCGGGATCGATATCGCCATCCCATTGTCCAGTCGCTTTCTGGCGGGTTACAAGCAAATTGCAGATCCGGTCCCGAAACTCTTCCCAGATTTCCTGCGATTGCCGGTATACGACTTGCGAATAGTACAGGTAGGTGTAATTCCAGTGTCCGTACTGTTCACCTTGTTCCAGATTGTGCAAGTGTTTTTGGCAGTATTCCCACATTTCGCTGGTGTGCTGGCTGTCGTAGTCGCCCGCGTTGTACAGGCAGGCCAGCGACGCCGCAGTGATGGCTTGTCGCGATGAACCGCGTGTTTGGGTGCTGTAAGAGATTCCTCCATCAGCATTCTTGCAATCGTAAATATACTGTCTGGCCTTTTCGATCGCTTCTTTGGGAACGACGATCCCGGCATTACGACACCCGCGCAATCCCTGAACCTGGGTGATGGTTGTTGAGCCTTCGTCAAAAGTTTCGTTCTCCTGGCTGCTGACGTATCCCCAGCCACCGGTTGGCATTTGGGCGTTGGCGCTGAATTCGACAGCCCGCGTGAGAATCTCGACCAGTTCCTCGCGGCGATCAGCATCCTCTTCTTCACCGAGCACTTGTGACAAAAACAACATGGCGAAACCGTGACCGTATGTGTAACGATCGTCACGTTGTGGATCGCCAATCAGACCGTTGTTTCGGCAGCGGGAGACCAGAAAGTCAACGGCCTTACGAATGGGCTCGGAGTACTGGCCCTGAATGGTTGTCGAACCGGAACAGACCAGTGCCAGGCCGGCAAGTGCGGTAATCGCCGTCGAGTAGCTGTCGTGATTCCAGTTTCCCGTACGCGATTGGGAAGAGACCATCCACGTCAGGCCACGATCGATCGAATCCTGCCAGATGTTTTGTTGGGAGATGGGTGACGATTTCGAAAAGGGCGTTGCAACGAAGCGTGCCATCGCACCTGTTGACAACCACGGTGACATCCCGGTAATGGCCGACGAAGTCAAAATGGACCCGGCCAGAAATTTGCGGCGCGAGATGCGGGATTGCTTCCGTGGGATTCTCATGCCCGCAATTGTAGCTTGAACAAGTACGGAACCGGCAAGTCCAGTTTGGATGCTTGTCGCGCCAAGCCAATATTCGCGGCAGCACGCACGAATCGAATCCGGCGTGCTGTCTAAACCTGTTCACGAAAAGTGAAAAAGCTCATGGCGCCGATAATGGCTGCACAGATGCTGAATACCAGGTCGATCCCGAAATGCGCACCGCGAAACGGAGCGAGGCTGGACATGCCTACCAGGTTGAGGACGAGGTCGAAAAAGAATAACAGAAAGACCAGAATGGATATAACCAATGCGGTCAAACACAAAACCTTGGGCATTCGGAAAGTTCCTTACACGACCGAAAGTGCCGTGCTGAGCAATCGGGGTCAGTTAATTCGGTATCGAAAAACGTTATTTCAGGTCAGAGTAGTATAATTGGCTGTTTCGGCATGTCACGCCGACGCACTTCACAGAACATGAAACTCGGTGTTTTATTCCTGTTTCCTGTTTCGTTAAGCCGTTAAGACGGGGACGATCGTGGCGAAAGAGCCGGATTTGACGGGAATTGTTAACTGTTACAACTGACAATCCAGGCGAACGGCCCGACTTCCCTGTTAAAGGGAATGGAACAGATCGAAGCTCTGGTGAATTGACAGATTTGCGCTGGTGGGTTGTACTTTGCACTTCACGGGAGCAGTTTTTTCACTTCGGAATGTTATCAGTTTGGCTTGACCACGTCAGGTCCCGCAACGCTTCGGACACCAATTATGCGAAAAGCGGTTTATACAGGTTCATTTGATCCGATAACACTCGGGCATTTGAATGTCATCGAACGAAGTTGCCGTCTATTCGACAGGTTAATCGTAGGGATTGGAGTCAATACCGGCAAGGACGCATTGTTCGCGCCTGGGGAGCGATTGGAGCTGGTTCGCAAAGTCACTCGCCGGATGAATAATGTTGACGTCGAAACATTTGACGGTCTGGCTGTCGATTTCGTTCGCAAATGTGACGCCCGCATCATGGTCCGTGGCGTGCGGCCACTCACCGATATCGCCGCCGAATTCACCATGACCATGGCGAACCGGCAACTCGCCGAAGAACTCGAAACGGTCTTCCTGATGGCCGACGCCCAGTTCGCGCACGTTTCCAGTTCGTTGATCAAGCAAATCGCCCCACTGGCTGACGACCAGCAACTGGCCCGCTTCATTCCCGAAGAGATCATCCCGATCCTTCGTCGAAAAATGAACATCGAACGCTGACGATGCTTCGTCCGGTTATTGAAATTCGCTGGCGTCGTTGCTGAAACCTTCGCGCCGAAAAACGGACAATTGAAAACTCGAGATCAATCGGTTTCTTGAGATTGAAAGCAAGTGGCAGTCTTCATTGGCCCACCACGATTCCACGGATTATTTCTTCAAAAAGTCGTTGGCTGTCAGCCAACGCATGCAAGCGGCGGGCCAGTCCGACGTTCCGTCCACGTCGGCAGCGAGCCCCACTCCGTGCCGGCCGTTTTGGTAGATATGCAATTCAGCGGGGACGTGGTGAAT
The DNA here is from genome assembly GCA_031414755.1 of Pirellulaceae bacterium. Classification (GTDB taxonomy): domain Bacteria; phylum Planctomycetota; class Planctomycetia; order Pirellulales; family Pirellulaceae; genus CAJQPP01. Next base: position 4,088 of record JANNWJ010000042.1, read on the forward strand.
TTTGAGAGCAAGATAAAACTGGACGCTGTTTTCTGCTGGAACGGCCGTGTCCTCGCCGGTGTGCCATAAAAATGTCGGCGGGTTGTTGGCAGCCACTTGCTTTTCGTTGGAAAACATTTTTACCAGGTCAGGATCAGCGTTCTCGCCCAGCAAATTGTTTTGCGAACCGCGATGCGTGAACGGTTCATCAAGGGCAATGACGGGATAACAAAGGATTGCGAAGTCGGGGCGGCAACCGACTCGTTCAATCGGATCGGGATCATCGGCCATTCCCTGATCGAAATGAGTCGAAACGGTCGAAGCCAGGTGTCCGCCTGCCGAAAAACCGATAACGCCAATTTTTGTGGAATCAAGTTTGAACTCTTTGGCCCGAGCCCGAACGATGCGAATCGCCCGCTGCGCATCCTGCATCGGTGCCGGGTGCCCGTAGCCTTTGCCTCGGTGCCGATAATCGCAAATGAAGGCAGCGATGCCTTGCCCATTCAGCCATTTCGCAATGTCGTGCCCTTCATGTCCCATCGCCAGGCTGCCGTAGCCCCCTCCCGGGCAAATGATGATGCCGGTTCCCGTCGCTTGCTTTGGTTCAGGCAAGTAAATAATCAAAGTCGGTTTGTCTTTGTCGTCTGTACCGTAAGCTCCAGGAGCACCGTCTGGCCAAAGCAGTTCCGTCTGCACTTCTTGTGCGGCAAGTGCAATCGTCGGAAAGAACGCCGCAACGAATATCAGGCACATCAGTCGTTTGTTTTTTTGGATCATGGAACGATCAAAAGCAATGGATGAAGTTTGAAATATCGTTTAACAGTTATTCATGATAACAGACAATCAAAAACGCTTGATGCGTCGACGGCGGAAGACAGCGGTAGCCGCAGCGCGACGGCATTTGATTGCCATGGACTTCCAGTCCGAGGTAACCGGATACCTTTACGGTCGGAGTTGCATCGCGACGGAATTAGCGGAATCCCTTTGTAAAGCTTGGGTTGTGACCTTCTGATTCCGCTGTCACTCGATGGTGCTGGCAGGATGGCGTTGGTATTCAGGGTGGAGGAACCGGCGATTGGTGACTGTTTGTAAATATTTCAATACCAGGCATTCGAAAAACCTGATAATCCGGACAACCCATTAAATTTGCCTGAACCGGACACCGGTCGATGACGATGAGAGTCGGGACAAGCTGGTACTTACCGCAATGGCATTGATTGAATGATTCCAAGTCGCCCGAATATATTCGTTTTGTGCATGCACAAGGCGGCATCGACGTTTGTCGCCGACGTGTTGCTGCCAAGCATTGCGATTCGCACTGCCGAATACAATTTGTTCAATGTGGGTTCCAAGTTGATCCGTTTTCGGGAGCACGAGGAGTCACGGACAGGCAAGGTTCCTGAATGGATAAGTGGAAGCCAGCACGATCAGTTGATGCATTGCTTTCAACACGATCCTCTGCCTGCAAGCAATGGCGTGATCGGACGGGTTTACCCAGGGCATTTGTCGGCGATCGAGCAAACGCTGGGCATCGAACTTCCAGATAATCATAACCGGCTCGCCATTGTTCGGCGCGACCCGCGAGATGCGCTTGTCTCCTTGTATTACTCGTTGACCGTTAGCCATAACCCGACGCGCATCGAAGGCGATCAGGCTTTTTTTCAGAAGCGCCGCGAAGAGCTTCAAACGAAGACCGTTCGGGAGGGTATCAAAACCATTTTGTGCAACGATGGAACGGATGTGATCTCTCCGGAATTCATGAGCGTGACCACGTTGTTGCAGGGAGCCTCGAATACTTGCGACTTGCCATACGAGCTGTTGATGAACAGTCCGCGAAAATGGCTTTCGCGATTTGTCGAGTTCGGTGAATTTGAAAAATACGTCGATCATAATTGGTTGACAGATATGCTTGGTCATTTGCAGCCCCCATCCGTGGAGGATCCCACCAGCCATAAACGGCGGATGAAGCCCGGAAACTGGAAAGCAGTGTTTGATGCGGAGCTTCAAACAATGCTTGACGAAAAGATCGGTGCCCGGATGAAGGAATTCGGTTACCATTGGGACGAGGACATCCACCAGGAACTGCGCAGGGCGGGATAGCATTTCCATGATTCAGTCTGCAAGACAATTTCTGCTTCGGCGCAAAAGGTCGATTGGCTACTGGTTGCGGCAACTGGGCTCGCGTACACCCCATCGACAAGTCGCCGTGGCGTGGCTGGATTACTTGCGGACAAGCTGCGGCGTCAATTTTCCCTTGATGGGACTTAGTCATCACGACCCGCTGGAATTGCCGACCGATCGCGGCAGTCCCCCTCCCGCTTCCATTTCCATGGTTGGCCTTCCAACAATTTCGATTGTTACACCAAGTTACAATCAGGCGCACATGCTGGAACGGACCATTCGCAGCGTCCTTGATCAAAATTACCCCCGTTTGCAGTTCGTCGTACAGGATGGGGGATCGAAGGACCACTCGGTCGAAATTATCAAACGATATGCTTCCCGCCTTCACCACTGGGAAAGCCGTACGGATGAAGGGCAAGCGCACGCCATACAATTGGGTTTCTCGCGAACAAACGGCGAGGTCATGGGCTGGCTGAATTCCGACGACATACTTATGCCGGGGGCACTTTGGGATATTGCACGGTTCTTTCAAAAGAACAAGGATGTCGATGTGGCTTATGGACACCGTGTCATTATTGACGAGAACGATCAAAAGATCGGGCAATGGGTATTGCCGGCGAACACGCATAAGTACTTGCCGTACGCCGATTATCTGGCACAGGAATCGGTGTACTGGACGCGCCGCATCTGGGACCGGGTTGGCGGCGTTGACCGGTCGTTCCAGTTCGCAATGGATTGGGATTTGTTTCTGCGATTCTGGCGGGCGTCCGGGCGATTCCATCGCATTCCAAAGTCCATTGGTGCGTTCCGGATTCACAGCGCACAAAAAACGTCGTCGATTATCAACGACGTAGGTGCACGGGAAATGGATCGATTGCGCTTACGGGAACTGGGTCATGTTCCTCATCCGCAAGAACTTTCCAGGCAGCTCATCTGGCTGTACTGGCGCAACTACGCGATGGAGTCGGCCAACAAGATGGGACTTTACCGGGTCGCCTGACTATGCTGTGGCAAGCAGGTTGTTCATCGAGGCGACGAGTTCACGAACGGCGTTGACGCTCTTGCGGAAATCGCGTTCTTCCTGCTCGTCCAGTTTCATTTCGACAATTTTTTCGACACCGCCGGAACCAAGAATGACCGGGACGCCAACATAGAATCCGCCGACGTTGTACTCGCTGTCGCACCAGGCACAGCAGGGGATCATTCGCTTCTTGTCCTTGACAATCGCTTCGACCATTTGGGCACAAGCAGCGGCAGGAGCGTAATAGGCGCTTCCGGTCCTGAGCAGGCCAACGATTTCCGCACCACCGTTTCGTGCCCGATCGACGATTTCATCAAGGCGGGCCCGGTCCATCAAACGAGTCACAGGCACGCCACCCACCGAAGTGCAGGATGGCATCGGGACCATCGTGTCGCCGTGACCGCCCATTAGCAGCGCTGAAACATCTTCGACGCTGACTCCCAGTTCCATGGCGATAAACGTTCGGTAGCGAGCCGTATCAAGCACGCCGGCCTGTCCCAAAACGCGGTGTGGCGGGAAACCGGTTACCGTCTGACATTGCTGGACCATTGCGTCAAGCGGATTGCTTACCACGATCACAACGGCATTGGGACTGGTGTCACGAATCTTTTCGGAAACAGCGGAAACGATTCGGGCGTTGGTCGCCAGTAAATCATCGCGGCTCATTCCGGGCTTGCGGGGAATTCCAGCGGTAATTACGACGACGTCACTGTTGGCGGCATCGGCGTAGTCGCTGGTACCGGTCAGATTCGAATCGAATCCCATGATGGGTGAGGATTGCATCAAGTCCAGTGCTTTTCCGGCGGGCATATCTCCTGCTTCTGGAATGTCCAGCAATACGATATCGCCAAGTTCCATCGAGGCACACCAATGGGCAGTGGTCGCGCCTACGTTTCCGGCACCCACAACAGTAATCTTTGCGCGTTTCATTTTTAGACTCACTTTTTGAATATTTGATGTTTTGAAATTCGGATACAAGTGCACTTCAGCGATTTGTGTGGACTTCGCAGGGCACTTGCAGAAACGTCGAATATCGCCAGCAATAACGCTGCGTCAAGGGCACGCCTGTGATTCGTTCCCATCGTCTTCAAAAATCCCGCCAAAGTCCGGGTTCTCGACAGTACGCTTTTGGGTGTGAAACGAATGCGAACGGTTGCGCGACACGAAAAACAGAATGCAGAGGATGCCCAACACTCCAAACCCGATGGATGGAAACAGGAAGTAGAGTGGGGAAGTGGAATCGGAAACGGGGACAATTTGGAGTTGGCTGGAAACGGCGACTAGAATCGGATTGGGACGGCGCAATGTCTGTGGGGCTATTGATGTTGAAAGCGACGTGTGCTCCCAGACCTTGAGCATAAATGCCGGCACCTGAATTCGGATCGGCAACCGAGCGCCCAAAATCTCTTCAGGCAGACGGGTCGCGATAAGTGTAATTCCATATTCGCCTGTCGTCTCGATTGGATTATTGTGCGTATCGTGCCCCACCTGTATCCGTTGGTTGCCAAGGGGAACAAATACGTCGAGTTGATAATACGACTCTCCGTTAATCGCCTTGCGCAAATCCGGATCATCGATCACGACTGATGCGTAACGCCGAAGCATTCCCTCGACCTGGATCAGCGATCCGCCGTTGTTAACTGGTTGTCGGACAAGATCGATCAAGTCAAACGGCTTTCCCTGGCCTTGCAATGCACTGTCCGGATCTTCGGAAAGCGTATGGGTTGCGGCAAGCATTCGTTCAAACAGTTCTTTCTCTTCGGGTATCAGAGCCATATCCGTGTAGTTGCAAGCCTGGTCAAGTAATTCAAGATCAAATCCCGCGCGTACCAGTTCAAGCTGGCCTGTACCGATATTCAAATCAGGCGACACGGCATTTGGCCGCCAGTGTATCTGCCGCGCGACTAGGACAGGATTACCGCTGTCCTCGAACAAGAACATCCCCACGCACGAGACAGGTTGCCCTTCAAACCGATCGTCTCGAAACCTGGACGACAGTTCGGCATGCCGAGGGATCGATTGGGCCAGAACCCAGGCATCCGTCCCGTCGTCGCATTTAATCAGAATACGTTGCCCGTTTAACTGGTACGGCGTTAACTCAGGGGTACCAGAGTCGCTGGATGATTCCCGGTTTTGCCATGGCGGTTTGACCTGAACACATTTTCCCGAGACGGAAAAAATCTTCCCACAGTTTTCGGTCGGAGCGGCGACAGCGTCAGCGAGTGTTGCGCTATTGGATTGCGCTGCCGACTTCCAGTATTTTTCGGGGACGTTTTCACTTCCGTCCAGTATTCGTGTCAAAGTTTCGTTTTCTTCATGATCGATGGGACATCCTTGCGAGATCGCCTCCCAATCGGCGTTTTCGATTTGAGGGAAAAAATCGCGAAAGTCGGTTTCTTGAGCAATCGCTGTCGATTGCAGTGCAGGAAATAAACACTGCCAACCCATCGCAACAAGAAACAACTGCACGTGAATCCGGGCCAAAAATTGGATGGAAACCGGAGGTCTTCGATTACTCATGCTTGCCTGTTTCCAGTCGCTTGATCTTCTCACGGACCGATTCGACACGATTGTCGTTTTGCAAGTTGTCCATGGCGGAATGCAGTCGTTTCCCGGTTGGTTGGCCGCGACGTTTGCTGCTTTGCGACGATCGCCACGCCAGCCAGGCAGCGCCTCCGGCTATCGAGCCGATCAATAACAGGGTCGTTGCAATGAATCCCGCGCCTGGCATGCCAAACGGTTCGCTTCCACTGGCCGTGTTAACATCGGGCAAGACTTCGACCGTCGATGCCATCAGCAACGGCGCCTGGCCGGCCTTGCCGTCACTGTCGAACAAGCGGATTTTGAAAAATCGTCCAGCCACTGAAATCGGGACCGACTGGTTCCTTTCGATTTCGCGCTCGGCAAGCATCAATTTTTCGGGTGGCAAAAGCGAGTAAATACAAAACGGGTACATGGACGGATGATTGGGTCGAATCCAGATCACAAAGTACTCGGTGATATCCAGCGGGTTCTTGCCGGCTGCAACACGTTGGACGCGCAGCGCCGTTCCTTCGACGGCAATGGTCCGCCCGACCCACGCTTCCGGTTGCCCCAGCAACTGGGTAATCGTCGGCGTTGGCAATTCACTTCGCTCGACCGAGACGGGTTGGTCAAAGACTTCGGACCAGGCTGAAAACCAGGAATAGGATTCGACAGGCCGGCCGACATGTGTGTACTGCTCGACGAGCAAGTCGGCAGCGCGCACCACCGTTTGCCGAAACTTCAGCAAGTGTTCCTTGTTCAGTGACGAATCGGGTCGGATTGTAACGGCGGCCAGAGCCGGTAGTACCGAAAGCTCCCAGCGGTCCCGGGTATCCATAACGGCGCTGCGTTGTTCCGGGGCGACGCTTCCTTCGGCGAACATCGTGTCCCATTTGAGATTCCACGCGGACCATTGCTGGGCCAACCGGTTAACCAGAATTGCTGCAGTCGCCGTTTCGCCCACGGGCAATTCGTTTTGCTCGACGGCACTCTGAACCACATGCCAAAACGTGAACGACTCGTGGCCTCTCAGTGATTTTAGAAAGCGTCGGGCGAATTCCAGTTCGTAATCCGAAACTGTCTCAGGCTGGAGCGCCGAGGTTAAATCGGGCAAGGCGCCCGTTTCGTCGTTCGTTGAATCCTCGATAGCCGAAGCGTCATCGGAGGGTATTTGAATTGTCGGCGCGGCCAACTGACTGGTGCCGATGCGCTGCGAATCCGGTGGTTGGCCATTTGAGTCGGCATTCGGCGCTGGACTGCGATAAAGCCAACGCCAGGTCTCTGCCTTGCCAGAGTGTTGCATCGCCCAAATCACCATTGCCAGCAACCCGACGAGAAAGACCAGACGAATCGTTACGGCACGTGAGGTCCCTTGTCGGTACTGTAGCCATTTCGAATCGCCCTGTTTCTGGCGGGGTGATTTGACGGGGCGCGACGACCGGAAATTGAAATCCAGAGGTGGATCGTCAATCGGTTCGTGATCAGATAGAGTTGGCTCGATCGTCATGCGTATCTTTCGAAGTCTCGGGGCAAGGCTATCATATCCGTTTCGACCGACGGGGAAAACGAAACTTTACGCCAGGTCACAAAAACGACTTTGATTTCCGGAGATTTCCGCAGCAACTTGATCTGACGATCGGGTGCGACTAAGCTTAGGTCAATATTTTCGGTCACTTGGGTCGCCACACGTATTTGGCCAAAACGGGTTTCCAACCAGTGCGAAAATACCGCCGCTCCCACTGCTTCCTTGTTTCAACGCAAAAACACTAGAATAAATCGCGGTGTCATTGCGAAATTTGAAGTACAAATCGAATCGTAACCAGGCCGTACCTGCGCGACGGCGCTTGACGGTCCAGGTGTACAAATCTTGTCAACAAGCGAAAACAGATTCGGGGAATCGCCAATGTCCTGTTTGACAATCGGATACCTGACGATACCTGTTTGGTTTGTGCCAGGTCATCGAACCGCACGATATCCGGCCTTGGTGGCATTGTTGTTTACTTCATGGGTCAATGTGCAGAATACGCTCTACGGAGAAGAGCCCTGCGAGGCGTTTCTGCAAGCCTTGATCGAGAAACAGTATTTTGATGTGGCGTACGAGTATCTCGATGTTATGCAAGGCAGCGAACTGGCCGGTACAGAATTCAATCGGCGAATTCCCCTGTTTCGGGTAAGCATTCTGCTTGACGAAGCCTCTTCGATTCGCGATCCACAGCGGGTTACCGGGCAACTCGACAAAACGGAACAAGTGCTGGACCAGTTCATTGCCGGTAATCCATCGGCGGATTTGCTTGCCGAAGCCCAGGAACAGCGTGCCAACATCTCGATGGGACGGGCGCGGCGATTGCTGGACCAGGCGTCGTCGGACCGGATCACGATTCAGCAACAGGGCGAATTGCGTGAACAGGCACGGACCTATCTAAAAGCATCCAGCGACACGTTTGACTCAATTCGTGATCGACTTCGCAGCGAACTGGAGAATTTCAAAGTTGATCCGCAAGATCCAAATTCCAATGACAGGCTGGATCGCCTGCGAAACGACTATATCAAGATCCGGCTCAAGTCACCGCGCGTCAAGGAACAGGTTGCCGACTCGTATGACAGGAACGACCCGCAAGCCAAAACAATGTACGAACAGGCGGCAAAGGAATTTGACGAGTTATTCGAAAAGTACCGCACGCGACTCAGTGGTGTTGACGGTCGCCTTGGTGCCGCCCGTTGTTACCAAAAACTTGGCGATTCGAAAAAAGCACTGATCTATCTGCTCGACGTCTGGGATTTGCCGTTGGGCCAATTGCAAAACCAAAAGAAGCGTGAAGCGGCCCTTGTGGCGATCGACGCATGGAACTCGATCGACCCGTACCCGGCCCAGGACGCCTTTACGCGCTTGCAGCCCCTGGTCTATTCGATACCGCCTGATTTCGCGCGAACAAGCGACGGACTCCGGCTACGGCTTGAGTTCGCCAAAATCTGTAACAAACTTGCGACCATGATCGAGGAAACCGGACCATCGACAGCGGAAGAACGCAAACAGATGGTGCTGCTGGACAAGGAAGCGGCCAATATCGCTCGAGCCTTGTCGCGCGTTTCGGGTCCTTTTCGTGACGAGGCAAAACAGTTACTGGTCGAATGGGGAAACCGGATTACCGAAGATCCCACGGCTCCCGATGTAGCAAATCTTGCACCACCTGCAACTTTTACCGAAGCACGTCAGCGCGGCATCGACATCCAGTTGTCGGTTGCCGATCTGAAAAGCACTTTGACGAGCAAGCAGGATCAAGCGGCGGATTCCGACGACTCGGAAAACAAGACTGTGGCCGACGAAATCAGTGAACTTCAGTCACAAATCAGAAGTCGATCCAACGACGCACTTCGAATGTTTGACCTTGCCCTGACTTTGGCGGCACCCGATATCGCAGCCGACGACATCGCAGGAGTCCGCCATCGTCAGGCAATTAGTTATTTTCAGATGGAACGCTTTTTCGAGACAGCGATTATCGGCGAATTTCTTGCCGATCGATTTGCTGACAATACCGGGACCCAGCCTGCGGTCGGATTGGTCTGCAAATCTTATTGGCAATTGTATATCGAAGCCAGAAAACGGACGGGAGAGGCCGCCGTCGATGCGAGTTTCGAGCTGCAACAATTGAAAAAGTACTGTCAACTCGTGTTCGACAAATGGCCGGGAACCGACGAGGCCGAAGCGGCCGGAATTATCATGATGCAAGTGTCGCTCGATCAAAACGACGCCATTGCCGCTGACAAGTACCTTTCGGAGGTTCCCGAGGCATCGACAACCCGGGCCCGCGCGGTCCTGGATGTCGGAAATCAGTTGTGGCGCGAATACGTGATCCGGCAACAAAAAGGTAATGTCGACGCGGCACTTCGCCAAAAAGCCCAAAAGCTGCTGGAAACCGGTGTTGGCTATTTGGATATTGAAACCATCGGGCCATATCACGCCCGATCAGCGTTGTCACTGACCGAACTTTATCTTGACGCAGGTGATGCGGACGCAGCCCTGAACCAGTTGGAGTTTGCAAAAATCGCTCCACTCGATCTCGTCAAGAACAAACATGCCGCCGCCAACGATACCCGTTATCGTCGCGACGTTTTTCGCACTGCGATTCGAGTCTACCTGGCCAAGCTTCGTGACGGAAAAGACAGCCTGGAGTGGGTCGAAAAATCCAGGGGTGTTCTGGAAGCACTCAAACAGGAGATCGGCGATCAACCGGATGGAAAGAAACAACTGACCAGCATTTACCTGACCTTGTCACGTGAGCTGAAACAGCAGTTTGATTCCCTGGAAACCAACGAGCAGCGCGAAGCGTTCGCCGAGGGGCTGAGTTCGTTTCTCAGTTCGCTTGCCGAACATGCTGATGATCCACAGTTGATGATGTTGACTGGTACGATGCTGACCGATATCGGCGCAAGCCTCAAACAGCAAGGGCTGACGTCGCAGGCGGCACGGTTTTTTGAAAAGGCTGTCGGCGTCTATCAGACGCTCTCGCAATCACCCAACGCAGATCCGAAAATTCAGTTGGCGATTCTGCGCGGGCAAGCAAACGCCTTGCGCGGAACGGGCAAATTTGAGGAGGCGATCAAGTTGTTTGGCGACATCCTCGAGGACCCGACCAATCAGCGCTACGTGGACTTGCAAGTCGACGCGGCCATGACACTTGCTGAATGGGGGTTGGAAAAGAACGATGTCACTGCCCTGGTCGAAGCGGTGCAGGGTGGCGTGAAACGAAATGGCAAGTCAACCGTGATGGGATGGACGCAGTTGGCGAAAATTGCGCGGCGCGACAAGAGCGCTTCCTCGTTTGCCGAAGCCATTTACTATATTGCCAAGTGCAAATTTCAGTACGGAAAACTAAAGTCTCAACCGGGCATGTGCGACGCGGCCATCGAAGAGATTGTAAAATTCAGCCAAAACGACCCGGAACTGGGCGGTCCACTTTGGAAGCCACGTCTGGAAAAATTGTTGTCCGATCTGCGAAGTCAATAGGGACTAAGACCAACCACGCACTCGTCCCGAAACGTCTTCACAACAAATTATTGCCATCAGGACCATCATGCTCGTGTTTCAATTTTATCCTGCTCGTCGCTTCCGCTGCCGCGCCCTGATCTCCCGTTGTTTTCTGGTCGCCGGCATGACGGTCCTCGCCTGTTTGCCATCCCTGGCAATGGGTCAGCGAGACACGGTGGATGTTGCATCGGGCCGGCCACTTCGCGGCACAATAGTCAATGGCGCGGCAAACGTGTTGAGCATTGATACGGAGGAAGGCAAACGGGAGGTTCCCGGTTGGCAGATCAAGAGAATTCGGTTCGAGAACGAACCCATGGAATTGACCCGGGCCCGATCGGCTTACACGGACGACCGATTCAACGTTGTGATTCAGGAGCTTGATTCGTTGACAGTGGCTCCGGAGCGGGAAGTCGTCGCTGCCGAGGTGATGTACTATCGGGCTATGGCTTATGCAAAAACCAGTTTGACCGGAGGAAGCATCACTGCCACCCAGGCGCTGGCGGCACTTCGTGAATTTTACGAAAAACAGCCGAACAGCTACATGCTGGATACGGCATTGTTGACTTACGCGGAGATCACTTTTTCACAAGGTACGTTTGCCGAGGCTGGCCGTATGTACGAGCGTCTGGCAGCAAGCAGTTCACCGGAGATTTCTTTTCAGTCCAAATTGGATCAGGGGCGATCGATGCTCCTGGACAAGAAATACACGGAAGCCATTTCGGCTTTTCAAACTGTTGAAAACGCCGAGGATTCGGCCGACTATGCATTGCAAGGCAAATTGATTGCCATGTGTTTGCGTGCGGAGGCGATGGCTTATTCCGGGCAAGCTGACGAGGCGCAAGCCATGATGCTGGATTTGATCAAAAACAATGATGCGCGCAACACGTCGCTTTTCGGGTACGCCTACAATGCCCTGGGCGCAAGTCATTTGCAAAAAGGGGAATTGAAGGAAGCTTCCCGGGCATATCTGCATACCGATTTGTTGTTTACAACCGATCCCAATGCGCATGCCCAGGCGTTGGCCCAGCTTGCGACGATCTGGCCGCAGCTTGATCGGAATGATCGGGCCATCGAGGTTCGACAAAAACTCAAAGACCGCTACCGAAATACGTTTTGGGCCGGATTTGGCGAATCAAACTGACCCAGGAAACCGACCAGCACCGCTATTCACTTGTGGGGTTAGTGAATCGGAGCGGAGTGACGGTTATGCTGGTGCAGGCGGCAGCAGCCAATAACCATTAATCACTTTAACCAATAATCACTTAATCCAGTTTTGTCCAAAACAATCGCGAATCAATAATCACGTGGAGTTAAACATGCGTCCAAATGTTGCCAGCCATTCTCTCTCACATTCTCGCCAAACTCCCAAATTCACCGTCACGTCGATGCGTTCCCCGGCTATTCGCAAGCGTTGTTTCCGACAGGTTTGGCTGTTAGTTCTGGCGACACTTGCCAGTACGACATTTGTCTTTTCGCCCCTCACAACAACGGTTGTGTTCGCACAAAATGAAGAAGGGACTGAAGCCGCAAAGACACCGCCGGCCGGAGCGACCGAACTCGGTAAACAAAAAACAGTTCTTCAATGGTATTATGATTCACTGGGTGCACTTTACATCATCGTCTTCTTGCTCTTGTCGTTCACGCTGGTTGCCTTGTTCGTTATGAACTTGTTGTCCGCACGCCGTGCGACCGTGTGCCCGGACCAACTCATTGCAGCGTTTGAAGCGAAACTCGATCAGAAGAGTTATCAGGAAGCGTATGAATTAGCCAAGGCCGACGAGTCCTTCCTTGGCAACGTACTCTCGACCGGACTGGCAAAACTGACTTCCGGTTACGCCGAGGCCATCGAGGGGATGCAGGAGGTGGGTGAAGAGGAAAGCATGAAACTGGATCACCGGCTCGGTTACATGGGACTGATCGGAACCATCTCGCCAATGGTTGGTCTTTACGGAACGGTTGACGGGATGATCGATTCGTTTTCGGTCATTGCGATTGCCGGTGGCCAACCTGATCCGCAACTTTTGGCCGAGGGTATTTCAAAGGCACTGGTGACGACCTTGCTGGGACTTGCCATCGCGATTCCGGCAATTGCTGCCTACAACATTTTGCGAAACCGGGTCCAGCGACTGGTATTGGAAGTTGGTATTGTCAGCGAGAATCTGATGAGCCGATTCCAAAACGTTTCCAGCGGCAAATAGTTACATCCGATGACATCCGGCCCCTCAGATCGTTCCATCCTGTATAGGCAAATCAATCGGGGCAAGGGTTGACGTAGAAAGAAAATCATGCGTTTCAAAAAGAGGTATGAAAATGTCTTCGAAGGCGATTGGACTCCCATGATCGACATGGTTTTTCAACTTGTCGCCTTTTTGTTGTTGATCATAAATTTCTCCGACTCCGAGAAAAGCGCCGAGATCCAGTTGCCATTAAGTTCGATTGTCAAACCACCGGAATCGCTGCCTCCTTACAAAATTATCCTCAATGTTGAAGACTCCGGGATGATCAAATTCGGTACTTTTCCACCGGTCAATTTGAACGCGATTCGACCGATCCTGCTTCGCGAAATAGGCGCGGCGTCACGCCTCGATGTTTTAACAGAAAAAATCAACGTTATTATACGTGCAGATATGAATGTCAAAACCGGGCTCGTTCAGGAGTTGATGGATGTTTGCAAAAAGGAAGGACTGGAATCGTTTTCGATGCGAGTGCTCGAAAGAATGCGTTGACGTCCGGTATGCCGTGTGAGTGGCCTTGTTGCCGAAATGAAAAAAATGCAGGTTGAAATATGAAAATTCGTGGTAGCGACAGAAAAAACGACGAGCTCAAGCTGGAAATGGTACCCATGATTGACATTGTGTTCCAGCTTTTGGTGTTTTTTATCATGATTTACAAACCATCATCGATGGAAGGTGACTACAAGATCCTCATGCCCTCGGCTTCCGAACAACCGACGATGAGCGATAAACCGCTGGACGATGTTCTCGAAGTCACGCTGGTCGCCGGTCCGGATCGATTCATTGATACGATCAATGTTTCCTTTGCCGGTCAGGAAAAGACCTACAAGGCCAATCCCTCACCGGACCAGGCAATCCGGCAACCCGCCTTTAACTCGCTGCATGATTTCGTGCTGGGTGTCGTCGGCAGTGGCAATTCCGATCCGGCGGCTGCCAGCGAAATCGAAGCGGAGATTCAAATCGACTACGACTTGCGCTATGTCGATACCGTTTCCGCAATCGAGGCAATTTCAGGTTACAAACGCGAAGATGGCCAGATCATAAAACTGATTGAAAAAATCAAGTTCCGGACTCCGGAATAGACAGATTCAAATCGAATGCCGAACTGCAACCTGACAATCGAGTTCTATCGACCTGATCGGACTTATGCCAGCGGCGAAAAAATCAACGGCTGGATTCGTGTCAACGTGGATCGAAATGTGCGCTGTCGTGGCCTCAATCTGACGGCCCGCTGGGGAACCGGCGGTCGAGGGACACCGGCGCTTGGAAACTACTGGCAAGAAACGTTGTATCGGGGCACCTGGGCACCTGGTGAACTCTATGAATACCCGTTCGAAGTTCCTTCACCGGGTGGACCGTTTACTTATCACGGCCAGAATCTCGACCTGGATCACTTCCTTTCCGTCCGCGCGGATCTTCCGTGGACAATCGAAACGCGAACGGAAAAATCGTTTCGACTGATTCCAGGAAGTCTGGTTGAGTCGTCCCGAAAAAACGAACTGACTGTGCCATTAGGGATAGTGCCAGCGCTGAAAAAAGCGGCTGCCATCGCCGGCACCGCACTGTTGGTAACGGGATTGACGTTGATCGCGTTTGGAAACTGGATTGGGGTTGTTATTGCCGTGACAGCCGCTGCGGTTGTTCTGTTTGTGAATCGGCGAACGCTGTCGATCTGGAACCTGAATCAAGTCCATTGGGATTTGCCGGAAGCAATTTCACCTGGAAGCGTTTGTCCGATTCGGGTGCGAGCAGGAACCGGTCGAGTCACCAGGATTCGTGCCATCGAATTACGGTTGCAAGCCCTTGAATTTGTTTCTGCCGGCCCGCAACGAAAACGGGATAAATTTCGGCATGAAATCTACTTAAGTAAATCTCCGCTCGATTTTCAATCAGCCGCGAATGGAAGGGGTGGAATCGATTTTACGACAAACATCGATGTTCCCGAAATTCCCGCGTGGAGCATTGACCTTCCCGGAAATCAGGTCGTATGGCGTTTCCGTTTAACGATTCAGCAATCGTGGTGGCCTGATTGGTTCGAAACCCGGCAAATTCAGCTAATACCGGTCGCGGACAATCGAATAACAACCAGGGCATTTGCCGGTAATGATTGACACAAATAGATCATTGGCCGGCGGTTATGATATTAAATACCCGGAAATGCAATTTGTTTGATCGATGACCTGTAATCCATGACTATCGAATCCATTCGTCAAAATGGTCTAATCCTGGCGCTGACCGTCGGCTATTGTTTGATGGCAGCTTTTCCATCGACGCTTAGCGGAAACGGCGGCCCGGAAAATGTGCTGGTGGTTGTCAATGCCAATCAGCCGACATCGCTGGCGATCGCCAATCATTACGTTCAACTGCGAGGAATACCGGCGGTTAATGTCGTGTATCTGGATTCTGTTCCTGACGGACGAGATTGTTCGCTCGTGCAATTTCGCCAATTGATTGGCGATCCGGTCATTCAGGCGATTGAAGATCGCAAATTGGGTGATCACATTGACTATGTCACCTTTTCGACAGACTTTCCAACAATGGTTAGCTGTCCGGCACTTCTGGACGCATTGAAGGAGAAGGCCAAAATCCCGGAAGGTGGAGCTGGCGCGTTCAAGGCGGAAGCGTCGACCAGTTCCCTGATGGCGTTTTATTTGTATTCACGAAACGACGATCCCTCCGTGTTGCTTCTTGATACAAACTGGTACATGAGCCAGGACCGCGGGGATCCGCTTCGGCAACCGTTCGTCGAACTGGAACAAGCCCGTTACGAAAGTGGCGTGGAAGCGCTGGCAAGCCGGAATTTTGAGGCTGCTGTTCGCACGTTTACTGAATTGGCCGATCGCCATCCAATGCAGGTTGCCGCAAAATACCAGTTGGCTCGTGCCCTGGCCCAGTCCAACCGGGCGTCGGAAGCAATTGCGGTTCTCAAACGCACCGTTGCGGCGGGCTGGGTGTATCGCGAGTTTACACGCGACGATGCGATGCTCGTGGCTCTCGATAACGAATTGGAGTTTCAGGAACTGCTCGTTGCAATGCCGGATTCGGAATATGGGCGCATGCCGACGCGAGGTTTTTCCAGCCAGTATTTTTGGGGCCCTAATGGATGGCCCAACAGTCAGCCGGGACAGGGTAAACGAATACTGCTTACCACAATGCTGGGAGTGGCGGGAGGAACACGGGGCTGCACTCGCCAGCAGATTATGGACCAACTCAGTCGCAGTGTTGCAGCAGATTGTACGTTGCCAATCGGAATTTTCTATTTTGCACAGAACGGCGACGTCCGGACCAAAGCGCGACAAGATCAATTTCTGCCCGCCATCGCCGAGCTTGCCGCGTTGGGATACAAGGGAATCATCGGGGGAGGACGTGAGCCTCAAAACCTTAAAAATATTCTCGGTGCAACGTTGGGCTCATCGAAGGCGGACTGGTTGAATTCCGGGAGCCTGTTTGCTCCGGGTGCGATTTGTGACAATCTCACCAGTCACGGAGGGCGGCTTCAGGATAATGGAACGCAGACTCCGTTGACGCACTTTCTCAAGCTCGGAGCCGCTGGCTCCAGTGGAACCGTGACCGAGCCGCTTGCCATCGCAAACAAGTTCGCACATGCACGCATTCATGTCCACTACGTTCGCGGATGCAATCTTGCGGAGTCGTATTACCAGTCCGTGTTTGGTCCCTTTCAGTTGTTGATTGTCGGAGACCCGCTTTGCCAGCCGTGGGCGCGACGACCGGAATTCGAGGTCACGGGAATCGCCGACGGGATGTCGATGACCGACAGCATCGAGATCGGGTTGGCCCCGTCGCCAAACGGACCAGGAATCTCGCGATACGAAATGTATGTCGATGGCAGAAAAGCGACTGATGTGCCCGGCAATGACACATCGATTCGCATCAGCAGTGAAGGGCTTGCCGACGGTTTTCATGAAATCCGCATTGTCGCGGTTGACAACACTTTAATTGGCACCCGATCGGGAAAACGATACGCGGTCACCAGCGGTAGGGCAAAACGCGTCGTGCAGCTGAAAATTGAAGGCCCGGCGACGTATCAACTTGCACGCAGCGTTCTCGTGTCGGCCAGTTCGAACTTTGGTGACAAGATCGAGATTCGTCAAAATACAAGAGTCGTTGCCACCATTGATGGCAATGCAGGCGAAGCGCGCATCGATTGTTTCAAACTGGGCATCGGTCGTTCGACATTGCAAGCGGCGGTACTGGAGGGCGAAAAATTCGTTTTGAGCCAACCAGTGTCGATCGAGATCAATCCGGATTAACGTGCTGTGTCCCACCGATCGACATTACTTCGCTATCGCAGGCAAGGTGTCACGGTCAACACGGGACCTTTTGTTTCATGGTCGGTCTCGGATAGACTTGAGCGCTAACACGTTGCTCCCAGCGAATTATTCTTTGGCCGATCGGACCTCTATGGGCAGTTTCAAGTTTCTGGTTTTTGTATTGTTGACCATTGCCGCTTGGGGACTTTATGGACCGGTGTTGCATACCGGCCAGGTCGCGCTTGGAAATGGCCCGAAAGAACTTGCTCGTTGGTCGCCCCTTGTTTGCGTTGGCCTCTCCTACTTTTTGATCGCGGTGATTTACCCGCTGGTGATGATTCGGCGAGAAGGAAAAGGGAACTGGTCCCCGTTTGGCATGTTTTGGTCGTTTTTTGCCGGTGTTGTCGGAGCTGTTGGTGCCCTTGGAATCATTTTCGCCTTTATGTTTGGCGGCAAACCGATTTATGTGATGCCGCTGGTTTTCGGGTTCGCCCCGGTCATCAACACGCTTGTGACGGCCATGATGGCAAGGACCATGCGTCAGGCATCCATGACTTTTTATCTCGGAGTTTCGATTGTCGCGATCGGCGGAGCCGGAGTCATGTTTTTCAAACCTGCGCCTCCTGAAAAGCATGCGATGGCAAGCGAACTGATCTCCGGGCCATCGAAAATTCCGGAGTCCGGCCCTCCTGCTTCACAAACACCAGTCCTGGTCGAACCTGCCACCCGCAGTTCCACGTCCATACAACCTGTCGGAAACTCGTCCCCCTGGCGAACGCCGTTGATGTTTGCCTCCATCGCGCTTACGGCCTTGTGTTGGGGCAGCTACGGGCCGGTGCTTCACAAGGGTCAGGCGAAAATGGGTGGTAGCCGTTTGCGGCCCTTCCTGTTTGTCGGTCTGGCTTATTTGGTCGTTGCTGTAGTATTGCCGATTACATTTTGGCAAATGCTGCCACCGGACCCCGGATCAATCAACACCAACGGCGTGATTTGGTCATTGCTGGCCGGAGCTGTCGGAGCCGCTGGCGCGTTGGGAATCATTTATGCATTTAACTTTGGTGGGAAACCGATCACCATCATGCCGCTGGTTTTCGGCGGCGCTCCGGTGATCAATACTTTTGTTACGACGATTTCGGAAAATTCGTTTGGCGAACTGTCCATGGCGTTTTTTGCAAGTCTGTTTCTGGTAATCGCCGGGGCCGTCACCGTTCTTGTCAACGCACCCCGTGGCGAAAATGCGCCAGCCCTCAAGCCGGAAATTTCGTAGTTTCCATTGGTGATGTCAAATGAACGAGGCAGAAAAAGCGGCGAGAATTGAACAACTGGTCAGCCATGTCTGGATGGTTCGCACGTTCCTCAAACATTGCGACGAGGCTGAAGAAGACGATGAGCTGCGCGACGTCTATCGCGAACTTTACGATTACATGATGGCGCTAGGCGGTTCGGTTGCCGCCGAAGGCCCGGTATCCTATCTCAAGATGGCCAAAAAGAAATTCAAAAAGCTGCACGAAGCCTGCGCGCTGTTTTCCCAAATCCAGCCGGAGATTTCATCGCACACGAATTTTCAAATGGCTGTTAGGTCGCTGCAGATTGCCGTTCGGGAAATCCAGTCGATTCTGGAATCCTGACGATTACGATCAATGGCAGTTTCAAGTGCCCCGCTTGTTTCCGTACCACAAGATGTGCATGCGCGGACAGTACTGGAACTGGTTCGAATCGCACCAGGCTTTGAGCCACGGCTCGCGCGAGTCCAGTTCTTCGACGGTAATTCCTTGCGGCATTAGCCAGATACGTTCGGCCGGTATTTGGGGAAATTCCTCAAGCCATCGAGAGATCTCCGAAAAATCGTGCGGCGTATCCACAACGAACTTGATCTGGTACTCGTAGTTGGCAACGAGCTGACGAATCACGTCCGGTTGATGCCTTGTTCGATCATGTCGGAATCGCCAATCCCCTCCCCTTTCATGCGACGGTATGCTGTTGGAAAGCTTTGGGCTGATCGACATCAGGTCGCAACGTACTTTTCGGGCAATCGTTCCGGCAGTTTCAATAGTGATATGCAGTCCTTCGACCGCCAATCGATGCGTCAGCTCTTCCGATTGCGGCGGCAACATCGGCTCGCCACCAGTCAGGACAATATGCTGGCATTGATGCGGAATGCATGTGTCGACGATTTGCACGGCCGTCATTTGTTGGCCTTCCGGGTCCCATGATGCAAACGGAGTATCGCAAAAGCCGCAACGCAGATTGCAGCCGCTGATGCGCACAAAAACACTTTCCGTTCCTGTCAGCAACCCTTCGCCCTGTATCGACTTGTAGATTTCGCAAACACGCATATTCGGAATTAGGGAATAAAGTTGGGTCAGGGTGAAACGAAACGGGAATCCTTGGGGAAATGAACATGCCTGCCCTTTTTGCGGCCCGCCTGCCCCCTTTTGCTGGCCGTGCATCCGAAGACAATGCATTGCCTGGTGACACCCCGGAGGATTTTATGCCAACTCGCTTTCAGAAAATACTGGAGACGTTCGAAAATCAATTTCCAGATCGAAAATACCATATCCGGATTTCATGTCCGGAATTTACGTCTGTTTGCCCCAAGACGGGTCAGCCGGACTTCGGAAAATTGAATTTTGAATATGTTGCAGCCGAAAAATGCATTGAACTCAAGAGCCTCAAATTGTACTTGCAGGCCTTTCGAAACGAAGGAATTTTTTACGAGCATGTTACCAACTGCATACTCGACGATTTTGTCGAAGCGGTCCGGCCCCGCCAAGTTACCTTGACCGCCGAATTCACGCCTCGCGGTGGAATCAGCTCGACGATCATCGCCAGTTGGCCGGAGAAGTAGCCTATGCCTGGCGAGTCTGTTTTAATTTCCGGTTTTTCGGATGAAGTCGCGCCTGACAAAACCATGGAACAGCAGTTTTCAGTGATGGCTGCCCTGGGGTTACGATACGTTTCAATGCGCTTTGTCGATTGCGGAAACGGAATCAAAAACGTGTTGCAACTCGAAAAACGCGAGCAAAAAATTCTGAAAGGCCGACTTGCCGATTTCGGCCTGCGCGTTTCCTCGATCGGTTCGCCGATTGGCAAGGTCAAGATCGCCGATGTTGACGACGGCACCCGCAATCGCTTTGTGCCGTTCGATCAGTATCTGCGTGACGATGTGGCTCGGGCGATTGAAGCGGCACGGGAACTGGATAGCAAGCTGATTCGGGGATTTTCGTTTTACCATCCTCGCGGAAGTGATTTGGAAAAGTGGATCGGACAATCGATCGACCAGTTGGGACAGATTGCGGCGCTTTGCGATGAGAATGGTTTGACCTTCGGGGTGGAAGTGGAAGCCAACCTGATTGGGCAAACCGGGCAAATTCTTCAACGGATTCACAAGCAAGTGAACAGTCGGGCGCTACTACTGATATTTGACGGCGGAAATCTGGTGACACAAGGATTTTCGGAAAAACAGATTATGGAACAGTTTATCGACATGCTGCCGGGATTGGGCTGGATGCACATTAAGGACCATGTTTCCGACGAACGCCCAACAACGGCGAGCGAGTACGTTGATGAAGAAGTCTTGAATCAATTCGTGCCTGCCGATCGGGGCGCGACGGGACATGTTCTGATCTTCAACGAATTGAAACGGCACTTGACTGAAATCGGCAAACGATTGCACGACCGGGAGATCGACGGATTTTTTGTCGATCTGGAACCGCATTTACGCGGCGGCGGTCAGTTTGGCGGATACAGCGGTGCTGATGGAATGGGCATCGCGCTACGGGCGTTGTGCCGCTTGCTCGAGTCGGCCAAAATCGAATTTGAATTGCGAAGTTGGCCGACGACAGGTTTGTCATAGCCAGGCGGAAACGGAACCGCTGAAAAAAAGCGGTACTCGGGATAACGAAGCGGTTTTCCAATGCGAGTATGGAATGGACCTAGTTGTCCTGTTTTTCAACACTTGATGTGGCAGGCGCATCTTCCTGTTTTTGTTTGCGGTATTCGAGGAATCGTTCGATTCCATTGTTTACCGATACGAACATATAGCCGGACATGGCACAGGCAACGGATGAAATACACGCCGCAATAAATGCCAGATCAAACCAGCCACCGCTCATAATGAACAAGACGACGCTGAGAAAGAAGGCGAAACCGCTTCCAGCAAGGTACATCGTGCTTGAGTTCCGGTTCTTGTTCTGCAAGCTCCGCTGAATCGCCGACTGTACGGACTGGTTGGCAATTTGTCGAAGTGCCAGCAGACTGCCAGGTTTTTCCGGCAGCGTGGATCGGGACACAAATTCATCGGCGTGAAACGGATTTTCCGGTGTCAAATCGTCCACGTCATTTTTTGAGGAAGTTCGTTCAGGGCTGGCAGGCGCGATATGGACGTTCGCTTTTTCAACCACTTTGATCGGTTCTGGTGATGGAGCACCCCCTCGTAGCCGGTGCATAAGCTGGCTCATGTAGTCGTTGACATCATTTTTTGGTTCAAATTCCAAATCGGGAACGGCTGGCGTCTCGGTATTCTCCCTGGAACTTGCCAGTGTTGGCTGTGGGTTTTTGTCAAAATCGATGGCGATTGCACCTGCTTGTCTCGTTGGTTCCTTCAGTTCCGCTGAAGGATCAAGGGTCATTAAATCGCCATCCGATGATTTTGGTTCCATGTCTAATCCAGCGTCTTGATCGATCGAGTCGAATTTATTGAAGAGATCAGCAGCATGTTGTTCATTGGGTTCCGGAAGGCCGGAAACCGATTCAGGATCAGTGCCCGATTTCATCAAACCCGACAGGTCGAATGGCCGATTCGACAACCAGCTCGATGGTTCGGTCCGCGCTTCGAGTTCCCCGGATTCCTCGTAGACAACTTCTCGGAACTCGGCAGGCGGTGTGCCCGCGTTGTCGTGTTCGTCGGGAATAATCGAGTCGTATAACTCGTTAAGCCAACTTGCTTGTTCGTTGGAGTAATCGGTTTTCCGGGTCATGGCCGGTAACGACTGTTCGGGCAAAAACACTGACTTGGGTTCATAAACGACATCGGAAGTCTCAAGGAGGTCGTATAACTCAATTTCAATTCGCGGAATCTGAAATACGTTTTCAGAAACGGAATCTTGCAGGTGTTGCGAATCAAGCGATTCTGTCGCTCCGGGCATTTCGACGGAAAGATCGGAAATGTCTTCCCAAACGGCATTCATATCGCTGTCTTGAACGCAGAACGTTTCCGATTCAAAGTCATTCTCCTGAACGTCCTTAACAAGTGAGTCCGACAGAAACCAGGGATTTTCGTCCGTTTCCGAATTCGAACTGAACGGTGAGTCCGAACTGACGGCAGGTGCGAGTTCGATGCACGGCGCTTCAGACACGGATTGCTCCACGCTGGAGTTTGTTTTGAGCGAACCGGAAGTGCGAAAGATAATCGTTTCCAGTTTTTCGCACGAGCCGAATTCGATTTCGCCGATTCCTGCCACAATCAATTCCATTGTCCCCATGGTCAGGCTATCGCCGGAATGAATCCATGATTCGTCCACGGACTGTCCGTTAACGAGCAATCCGTCCATTGCAGCATCCATTGACCTGACATAAGCACCACATGGAATTCGGACCAACATCGCATGCTCCGGTTGCAAGTCGGCATCCTTCACAACCCAATTGGCTTTCGCTCCCGAGCCGACGACACAGCATGGTTTGTTTGTCCGGTAGGGATTGGCGGCGATAGCAGTTTTGGATGATCCTGCAGAATTGACGATCAGGACGAGCGAATCGCTATCGGAATGGGAATGAACACTATTTGATTTGGAGGCGTTCGACACTGTCAGATCCATAACTTGCTGGAGGGAGAAATGAAGTTCACCACCAGTCGTTTGTGAGGCGACCGGATCGTTAGCATGATCGGCGACAAACCCGGGAAGGGCGCACGAAATCATCCATAAGGATTTAGCTTTGCCAAAGCGCTTCGTCAAACATTTCGTGCGACAAATCGAAAAATTTGGAAACGACGCCATGTTGCATTTTTTCACCATCGAGCGCGAAGCAGTCTGCAGGTGCCGGGAGGAAGCCCTGTCAAGAGTCGGGTTATAACGATTGATCTTGTTTCCAACCGTCGCCCATTTTTCGCTCGCCCGGCCCGGGCTGCTTTTTTTTTCGAAGGACCTCTCACCGGCAAACGCAAACTATAGTTCGGCGTGATGTGACCCAGGTGTCTATCAGCCTCGATAGCAAAAGTGACTGGCGGATACCCGGGTATGAAACCCAGGCCTCGACCCGTCCGCTTCCGAAATCGGGAGATTAGGACCTGGTAATTTGAATTCGCAAAATTGACCGGAAAATTCCCTGGAATTTCGCAGGAGCAAAAACCCAATGGCCCGCAAAGTCGTACATGCCGAGCTTCGAAATATCCTGCTTCAACGTCGACAGGCCTTGATCATGTCGTTACGCGGTGACAAAAGCTTGTTGAACGAGATGGCGCAACAGGCCAGTGGTGACGAAATTGATTTTGCCCTCGATTCAACGCAAGACGAGATTTATTCGAGACTTGCCGAAGCCGAAAGTCGTGAACTGGCTCATATTCAGTACGCTCTGGAAAAAATGCAAGAAGGCTCGTATGGAAAATGTGAATCGTGTGAATGCCAGATTCCCATGGCACGACTGGAAGCACTCCCCTTTTCCACGCTTTGCGTTGCCTGCAAACGCAAAGTGGAAACCGGCGTTATTAATATTCAAACCGGCAACGACTGGAGTCACATCGACGACCGTAAGCCCCTGGATGGAGTGCGACTGTCCGAATTGGACTTTAACGGTTAGTGACTCTGTTCACGCCTGGGATTCGGGCAATTCTACGGGAAGTTGTCAATTGCCCGAAATGCAAAATTGTAAATCAGCCCCATAATGGATATCCTGTTCACACGGCTGCATTGGAACTCGTTATTGAATAATTGAAGTCCTCAACTGACCCGCGGATGAATGAAAACGTGAGCAAGAAATATTCACTACAAAATCGAAACAAAATGGTTCTTGCCGTTTTGGTACTGGTTACCAGTCAATGGTTGTCCGGAACCGCTTTGGCCCAGACCGATGATCGTGAGGGGGCGTATACGGCGCTGGCACGTGAGGCAGATTTGATTGAAAGTCAAAACAGTTTGCTGAAGAAGGTTGTCAAGGTCGTTCAGCCCTCCGTTGTCCACATCGAAGCCCACAAGACGACTCGCGGAACAAACAGCTCGTTGACCCAGGTGGAAGAAGCCGGCGCTGGCGTTATTATGAAGTACGGCGAAAAATTCTTTGTCGTAACGAACCGCCATGTCATCGTCGATGCCCAAAATGAATCCATTCGGATTCAATTGCACGATGGTCGATTTTTCAATCCGACGGAAGTGCGAACGGATCCCGATTCCGATATCGCGCTGATTTCCATTTCCGAAACCGATTTGCAGCCGGCCCGTTTCGGTAACAGTGACAAGGTTGAAATTGGTGATTTTGTTGTCGCCGTTGGCAGCCCGTTTGGATTGAGCCACTCCGTCAGTTATGGAATTATCAGTGCCATGGGACGACGCGATCTGGAACTGGGCAACGAAGGTGTTCGTTTTCAGGACTTCATGCAAACCGACGCCGCAATCAACCCCGGCAACAGCGGAGGTCCATTGATGAACATGCGTGGCGAAGTGATCGGTATCAATACGGCGATCGCCAGCAACTCTGGCGGCAGCGACGGGATTGGCTTTACGATTCCGGTCAATATGGTCAACAAGGTTGTTGATGACCTGATCCGATACGGTCGCGTCCGTCGTGGATTCGTTGGCGTGACCCTGGATTCCGGCTTTACCCCGGAAAAGGCGCTTGCCATAGGATTGAACAACGTTTTTGGGGCGCGTGTCTCGTCGATTTCCGCCGATTC
Source organism: Pirellulaceae bacterium (assembly GCA_031414755.1). GTDB lineage: Bacteria > Planctomycetota > Planctomycetia > Pirellulales > Pirellulaceae > CAJQPP01. Next base: position 29,148 of record JANNWJ010000042.1, read on the forward strand.
CCCGGCGTCCGATTCGCTACTTCGCAAGGGTGATGTTATCCTGACATTCAATGGCAAACGAATAGAAAACGATTCGCATTTGGTCAGTGAGGTCAGCAACACCGAGATCGGGAAACGGGTGTCAGTCGTCGTTTTTCGTGAAGGACTTCAGAAGACAATTGAACTTACGGTTCGCGAACGACCCGTCGAATTAAACATCGCTGAGCGCTAGACAACGGGCAGACGCGCAGTTAAGTCTCGATGATTGACCGGTCTTCCGATTTTGGACTCGAATCGACCGTGAATTCGACACGCACCGATAGTTGACGTCGTGAACCCGCCCCTGGGGTTGGTATGTGTAACTGGACGTGAAAGTCTGGCCACCGTAAGTTGTCGGTTCGGAAGTTGGTTGGCGCTGATCCGTGTAAATCATGCATCGCATGACATCAGTTTACGATGAAACAAGGTTGGGCAGCGCGTTGGCCGCGGAACCAGTGACGGTTTTGGGTGGCGGCCGAGGATTGAAGGCTGGAGGGGCTGCCGGCGCAGCGGCCAAAGTAACGCTTGAAGTTCCATACAAGGTCGCACCACATGCTCCCTTCGATGCCGAGTCGCTGCAGGATCGGGCGGAGTGGCTCG
>JANNWJ010000043.1:0-216106 GCA_031414755.1 Pirellulaceae bacterium
ATCTTCTCGAAGGCCACGTAGTCGCCTTCTTTATGAAAGATCGTCGCGCGCAAGTTACCGCGATTGAGAGCGTGATACAGTCCGCCCGCTTCGTCGGCTCGGGGTGGTCGTGCCATTTACCGATCATAGCACGATCAAAGAACCTTGTAAAGAGACCTGACCCCTTTTCGCCCTCAAGTCAATCGGTACGTCGAACGCAATCCTTTGCGCGCCAACTTGGTTGAGCGCTCAGAAGACTGGCCATTCGGGAGTCTGTGGATTCGACATCGGGGGACAGTTGACGATCGAGCATTGCTGTCGCCGTGGCCGCTGCCTCGTCCGCGCCAATGGCTACACTATGTCAACGAACCGGAAACGGACGGCGAACTCAGTGCCTTGCGGCGTAGTACGGTTCGAGGCACACCCTACGGAAGTCCCGAATGGGTCGCAAAAACGGCAAGAAAACTTGGCTTGGGATCCACTCTACGGAAACCGGGCAGACCGAAATCCAAATAAACTGGACCTGTCCCCGTTTGTCCCCCCTGTCCCCGTTTGTCCCCCGACCGCCGTCAACAATTCGAGCCCGCGTGGGTGAAGTAACCTTGTTGGTACAAGATCGACATGTCGCCGTTGCTGGCACTGACACCTTGTTTCATGGTGACCATTTGCGGGTCACCGGTGCTGACCTGAACACGAAGGATATCGAACGTGTCGCCGGGCCCTCGTATCGAGGAAAGTGCCGAGATCGGGTTGGTCATCTGCGCTGGCATCGACCAAAGCTACCGCCGCAGGCGTTGGCCGCTGTTGTTGCGGTGCGGCGACAACAGAAGTGACAGGGGAGGTGATGACAAGCATCCCCAACAGCAGACTCAACGATAACATGGCGTTATTCTCCCGAGTCAGGATAATTTCGACGCTATTTCCAATCGCAACCCGATGCGTCAGCGAGGAAATCCTGTAACGGTAACTCACTTACGTTTCGGGTTGCGATTATTTGTGAGAAGCGTCGTTTGTTGTCCTGAAAAAAGAAGTACCCAGGACACGTCAATTGTATTCGATATTCGGACTCCATTCCGCACTCCAAATTTAGAAAATTGCCGGAATCTGTCAACGGAAGGCAAATAAGTAAGCAATGGGGTTTTCAACAAAAAACCCACTGAATCAGACGGATTGCAATCATTGGACAGCTTTCATTGCTGTCTATTTTTGTATCAATCGAAATTCAGCACCAAGGACAAGTTGGACGCCACCTAATAGTTGGTTGGCATCTTTCTACGCACCTTTTACCCGCCTTTCTAATCGAGCGCCTATCCGGAGTCATTGTTTTGCCAGGGATTTTTCCAGTCACCCCAGCACGACAAGTAGGAAGCGTATACGGGTGTTGCTTCGCTCCGTTCCGTCAAAATATTCCTTGCATCCTCCACAAGTTTCGATTCCTCTTCCAAGGTCAGCTTGCCCATAAGGACCGACGCGCGAAGAAAAATAAAATACGTGTCCAGTACATCGCATCGGCAATAGTCGTTGATTTCTGCCAATCGGCCTTCGTCGTAAAGATCTTGCACCTGATCGCCCGAGACTTCCATCTTGCCCGGTTTGCCAACCAGATTGGCGATCAGATTGAGCCCCCCGTTCAATCGTGTTGCGCCAAAGTTTGTAAAAAAATCCTGCAAGTCAAAATGCGAACCGAGGTTGTACCGGTTGCGTCTCTGGTCATAGGCCCGATCATCGAGGTTGAACCAGGCGGGGGCACTGATGCCATAACGGAATGCAGCAAGTTCCAGCAAAGGCAAGTCAAATCCGCGCCCGTTGAAACTGACCAGTGTCGGCTTGTTGTATGTTAGCCAGCCTCGCCAGAAGTGCTCGGTGATGATATGCGGGCGGAATTCGGGATCGTCAAGCGTCACGATGTCGATCAGTTGCAAGTGCTTGTTGAGTTTGGCAACGGCGACCGAAACCGGTAATTGAAACGTGTAGGGTATAAAGTCCGATCCGTTTTTCTCCATCAGTTCGGCACGGTAGCGGCCGATGGCCTCATCGGGCGACAGATCCTCGTCAGGATATCGAATCGATGCCACCAGGCTTCCGTCAGCCACGGACTCGACGTCGAAGACCAGCCACTCGACAGCATTGGAACGACTTGTCATTTTCGGATTCCTGCATGTTCAAACCGGGCGAATGCAACGGTCCACGGTGTGTTTCTCCCGGGTAAAGCGGTCTCGCTCGTCGGAGTCGGCATAATGATAGTTGATGACACGGCAAGTCCGTACAACTCGGACTATTGCCCGCCTGGCATGCAGCGCACAAGAGTCATTAGCGCAAAAGCAGTACCGTACTGTTGATGGTAATCATACAGCGGGTAGTCCCACCAACTGCCATCTTTTTCCTGCCGGTCCAGCATCAATCGGGCGACCATTTCCTGATAAGGCTGGCGTTCGACGGCCGGCAACTGCTCGATACACAACGCTCCGTAATAATGTCCGTAGTAATAAAAATAACCGGCGACCTGCATCCACGACTCGTGCGGGACGGGACGCTTGCGACCCATATCGAGCCAGCCGTTTCGAACGTAAAGCCTGACAAGCCAGTGTTTCAGGACATTATCAGTGATGTCGTCCTTGCCCCACATACGGAGAGCAACATTGCACGCCTGACTTCGGCCGAGGCTACCGCCGGGTCGATTGATGGCATTCATGGGCCGGTTCTTGAGATACTCGCCATAGAAATAAGTGAAGTCCGGTTTTTGCTGGCGAATCGTGGCGGCAACGGCCCGATCAACGGTTCTCTGGTTCACAGCGAATCCGGCATCGCTGGCCTTTTTCATAACGACTAAAGCCGCTGCGTTAACGAAACTGGTCGATGAAGATGTCGGCTTGCGACCCTGGAAACGGAAATCGTAGTAGCCCCAGCCACCATCAACGGACTCATACGCGTCCAGCATCTCCAGTTGCAGTTTGACGAGCTCGTCAATCTGCAGTTTCTTTTCGTCCGTGATACCCGCCCGCTCCCGCAATAACAGCAGCGCTGGAATGGAATAAGCGTGTCCCCAGCAATTGTAAATCGCATCCCCTGTCGCCCTTTTGAGCGTTGGCAATTGCTCGAGCAACCATTTTTCCGCCCGGTCAACAGCGGCGGTGACCCGCTCATCGTCGGATCCGGATTCCAGTAACGCCGCAACACACATCGACGTTGTTGCCATTCGAAAGGCATCGTGGGCACCCGGAACGGGCGCGTAAATGTTCAGGTCCTTGGTGTTGGTTGCCGCCCCCCATGCCCCGGTTTCCCGTTGGCATTCAATCAGAAACTCAATTCCCCGATCGATGGATTGCTGGATGTCGATTGGCGATGGGGCATCGATTTCCGGCAGCGCTGGTGGCTGACTGAAATCGTACGGGTTGTCGACCAATCGATCCTGCGATTCGATATCCGTCGATTCCAGTTGTTGCGCAAACAGCAGCCCGGTTCCGGGCAACAACAACGCAACAATACAAAACAACGTCGTCGGGGCGGGGGAGGGTATTTTTTTCATGAAGAGTTAACTTTCTACTGACGTTTAAGCGAGACTCTCTCGCCTTCTTTCAGTCCTTCCAGAATTTCAGTCACTTTATCAACTGTCAATCCGGCAGTAACAGCACGTTTTTCGAAGGTCGTTTCTTCACCTTCGACTTTGGCGGAGGCAACAAACACGTAATGCCCAAACGACTCGTCAGTGAAAACTGCCGTTTCGGGAACGGTCAGCGCCTTGTCGTTTTCGCGAACCACAAAACGAACCTTGCAGGTCATGCCGGGTAACAATCCGGAAACAGTTTCCGTCAGGTTCAACCGGCAATCGAATTTGTCAGCCGCGATGGGAACGCTACCGATGGACTCAACTTCAACGGCAACGGGTTTATCAGGAAAAGCGGTTGGCCTGGCCCATCCGCTGCTGGTAATGCCAATCACAGCCAATTGTTTTTCGGAAAGATCCGCTCGCAGGAACAACTCCGTCGGATCGACGATCGTCATAAAGGTCTTGTCGTGCGGAACGGTACGACCGGTTTCGATATCGCGTGCCGGGCCGGCAGGACCAACCCATGCACCTCGAACACAGTTCCCGTAGTAAACGATTCCGTCGGCTGGAGCGCCAATATTCATTCGACTGAAATCCGTTTCGAGTCGCCCGAGATCGCGTTGCTCTTTTTCAAGTGCCATGCGGGCCTTGTCAAAGGCAATGACCTTTTTCTGGCGTTCCATCGGTAAATTCACGTTGGAGCGTGCAAACTCCAGTCGGGCCCGTTCCAGTTCATCGATTTTCTGTTCCGACTCGCGGGGCAAATCAAATTCCAGGGTTCGCGCGGCCCGCATTTGCGCTTGTTCCAGGTAGAAATGGGTGTTCTCGACATCGCGTTGGGTTCGTTTCAGTACGATCTCTTCGGATTCTTCAGTCAATTCGTCTTCGTCGTACATTCGCTTCAATTGGTTGTACTCTTCCTGTGAATACTCCAGGGAGTGATTCGCATTCTCAACACTGCGGTTGGTGGACTCTTCTGTATTGGGACGACCGACATCCTCAAAGTACTTGAAATCCTGTTCGGCATTCCGAAGTTTTCGTGCGGCAAGTTCCGTGTCGAGGGCAATGGTCTTGTCAAGCTGCTGCAGTTCCACCTCGGAACCCTTTAACCCCAATTTTCCAAGTTCCACCGACTGTTTTGAATCACGAAGTTTCAATTCGATTTCTTCCGTATCGAACTCGGCAATAATGTCACCTTTGCGAACGACGGCCCCTTCGTCCACCACACTTTTGATTTTCAGAATTGTCCAGTTTTTGGTATCAGGCGCTACAGGTGACATGACTTTTGATTCGACAGTCGCATCGACTGTCTCGACCACTTCGAAAAACTGCGGTTTGACTTCGTGCAGATTGGCATCGTCCTGGGAAAACCCCCGGTTATTGAAAACCAGGACCAGACCGCAGCCGGCAAACACAAGATTATTGAATTTCATCAGCAAAGCTCCTCAACAAGCATCGTTTTAATTTTTACGTCATCAGAAACAGTATACAACAAGTCAACCGCTTGTTGGCAACCACCCAAACGCATGATCTTTTTATTACGCTGAACCTTGTTTTGAAACTCCCCGAATTCGCTATGATAAAGTTTCAGTTCCTTATTTGCCCCCATCAACCCGTTTGGACCTCAACGACAAAACGATGAACCGACAGCGATTGCTTGATCGATTTTTGCAGTATGTTCGAATTGATACGACTGCCCGGGAGGGTGTCGACGAATACCCGAGCAGCCCGGGCCAACTGGAGCTTGGACGATTGGTCTTGGGACAACTGCACGAGATGGGCCTGGTCGATGCTGCCCAGGACGGGCATGGCATTGTCATGGCCACGATTCCTGGTAACTGTGATGCACCGACAGTGGCTTTCAACGCACATTTCGATACGTCACCGGAAACAAGTGGTGCCAATGTCCGGCCAAATGTGATTGAAAACTATGCGGGGGGTGATATTCCACTCACCGGTGATTCAACTAAAGTAATTACCCAGGCAAAATGCGAAGAACTCGCAGGACTTGTTGGCAAGACCCTGATAACCACCGATGGTACTACGTTGCTTGGTGGAGATGACAAGGCCGGTATCGCTATCATGATGGAACTGGCCAACCACCTGCTGCAGAATCCGGATATCAAACACGGACCCGTCCGCTTGCTGTTTACTTGTGATGAAGAGATCGGTCGCGGGGCTTTGCACGTGGATGTTGCCAAAATCAATGCGACGGTGGCTTATACGTTTGACGGCGGGGGACAGAACCAGGTTGACGTGGAAACTTTTTCAGCGGACCTGGCAACGATCACTTTTACCGGGATCAACATTCATCCGGCTATCGCGAAAAACAAGATGGTCAACGCGATCCGCGCGGCTGCTGAATTCATCAACCGCATGCCGCGCGACATGGCGCCGGAGACTACCGACGGTCGAATCGGATTTATGCATCCCTACACAATCGAGGGAGGAGTTGCCCGCTGCTTCGTAAAAATCATTCTTCGTTCTTTTGAGACCAGCGAGCTTGGAACGTACGCAGAACAGCTCCGCCAGATCGCTGCGAACGTGGAAGAGAGCTTTGATGGTTGCTCGATCGATGTTGCCATTACCCGCCAGTACCGAAATCTCGGTGACGGACTTCGCGCCGAACCTCGGGCGGCAGGTCATGCGATTATCGCTCACCAGCGGTTGGGTCGCACCGCAGTACAGGGAATCATCCGCGGCGGCACCGATGGCTCACAGTTCACGGAAAAAAACTTGCCAACGCCGAATTTGTCGTCTGGCCAGCACAACATTCATTCGCCGCTCGAGTTCGCCTGTCTGGACGAGATGCTCGCCGCCTGCGAAGTCGGACTGGAAATCGTCAAGTTATGGGCTGAGTAGGATCGATTTGTCGGGGCAGGAGGGAAATTGTCCAAAGTTCAGGGTGTTGCCGTGCAATATCTGGTTCCGGCAACCGAATACGACCATAATGATTCCGAATTGACCGGATAACGATGTGCTCGTTCGGCTCGATAGGATCGACGAGCAAAATATAAACCCTACTTCCAATGGAGAACTCAATGGGCCCGCTTGTATATGTTTTGATTGGCTGTGGAGTTGTTGGCCTGCTGATCGTGATCTTTGTGATCAGCATTTACAACAGTCTTGTCAAATTGCGAAACCGCTACGAGAACGCGTTTTCCCAGATTGACGTGCAACTGAAACGCCGATACGACCTGATTCCAAATCTTGTCGAAACGGCCAAGGGTTATATGAAACATGAACAGGAGACATTGACGGCCGTGGTTTCTGCCAGGAACCAGGCGATGTCGGCCCAACAAGCCGCTTCGGCAAAACCCGGTGACCCCACGAACATGCGGCAATTGGCGGCGGCGGAATCGGGACTAAGTGGCGCGTTGAGTCGACTGATGATGGTTGCCGAAGCGTATCCGGATCTCAAGGCAAACCAGAACATGCTGAGTTTGCAGGAAGAACTGACTTCCACGGAAAACAAGGTCTCGTACGCACGGCAAGGCTACAACGATGCCGTAACGGCTTACAATACGCAACGGGAAACGTTTCCCGCCGTGGTTCTTGCCGGAATGCTTGGTTTCACCGAAGCTGAGTTGCTCGAAATCGAAAATGCGGTCGAGCGTGTGGCCCCCAAAGTTTCGTTTTAGGCCGAATGCCTGGATCGGAAAGGAGGCGGACTTTCGAAGTCTCCGAGTCGATCCGATCAATCGAATCGTCGCTTTCGCAACTCATTTGACCTTGAACGGAGCCTTGCAACCGTGGACTTTTTCGCCAGTCAGGAACTCGCGCGACGCAATACGCGTTGGCTGATTTTCTGGTTCGTGTTGTCTGTCCTGTGTATGATCGCCGCCATCTATGCAGTGATCATTGCCGTCGCATCCGTTTCGGGATCAAAAAACCTGGCTGGTTTCCAAATCGCCTGGTTCGATCCTGTCGTGTTGGGTGCGGTCGCCGTCGCAGTTGTTTCGGTGGTAGGTTGCGGCAGCGCTTTCAAAATCGCTGCGCTTCGCGGGGGTGGTGAATCGGTTGCCGCCATGTTGGGAGGACGTCGCCTTCCACCCAATGCCAACGATCCCGACGAACGACGAATCCTGAATGTCGTTGAGGAAATGGCGCTCGCGGCGGGAACGCCCGTTCCCCCTGTCTATATTCTGGATAATGAACAAGGCATCAATGCCTTTGCCGCCGGTTTTACGATCGACGATGCCGTTATTGGTATCAATCGAGGGACGATCCGGCAACTGAACCGCGACGAACTGCAGGGCGTTGTGGCGCACGAGTTCAGTCATATTCTCAACGGCGATATGCGCATGAGTATTCGCATGATTGGCGTGTTGCACGGTATCCAGTTGTTGGCATTGATCGGCTACTACGTTCTTCGGGCAAGTTCCGGTGGTCGCCGCTCGAGTAACGAAAAAGGAGGTGCCGGGGCCTTGATCATCGTGGCGGTTTCCGTGATCGTCATCGGCTGGATCGGTTTGTTTTTTGCCCGCCTTATCAAGGCCGGAGTATCGAGGCAACGGGAGTATCTGGCCGATTCGTCTGCCGTACAGTTTACGCGTAACCCGGATGGAATTGCCGGTGCGCTTAAAATGATTGCCGTCAGCCAGGAAGGTTCGCAGGTCCATGCCATGCAAGCCGAGGAAACCAGTCACATGTTTTTTGCAAGCATGTTTTCCACCTCCTCGTTAATGCAAGCCTTTTCAACTCACCCGCCACTCATCAATCGGATACAAAAACTCGATCCGCGTTTCGACGGAGATTTCGATGAATACCGGCGGAAACGTGAGTTGCGAACCGCGGGACAGGAATCAGACGAGGTTCGTAAATCGAAACCGGCCACAACGGCAAGGTTTCCAGGATTGGGCGGACGCGGAGGCTTCACCGGAATGCTCGGGGACAAGTTTCCAATTGATCCGGCAATCCTGATTGCCGGCATCGGGTTGCCGGACGATGACGACGTCGAATACTCGGAGATGATTGTCAACCGGATCCCGCAAGAACTTGCCGATGCCGCTCGTGACGTCTTCAACGCCCGCAGTGTTGTTTTCGCCAACTTGTTAAACTCCGACTCCAGCATCCGCCAGCGACAGTTGCAGGCGATAGCAAAAAACGAAGGGGAGGCAACGATTCAGGACACACTCCGATTATCGCCGATGGTTGATGCGCTGCCGCCACGATTCCGTTTGCCCGTTTTCGAAATTCTGCAAGGCACGTTGACCGGCATGTCGCCAAAACAATTCGATTCGTTTCGAAAAAGTGTTGATATACTGGTCGATGCGGACAACCGCGTTGACTTGTTCGAGTTTTTTCTGCGGCATCATCTGATCGTCCATCTCGATCGCCGGTTCGGGCGTGTTTCGCCTCCTCGAGTTGTATTCAAATCCATTGAATCGCTCAAGGAAGAAGCCTGTCAACTACTGGCAATTCTCGTGCGCATTGGACATAAGGACGAGGGGGAAGCCCGGATTGCCTTTCTGGCCTCCAACAAGGCAATGGGTGTGGACTGGAGCGATTCATTTAGCCAGTCACTCGACGCGGTCTCCTACCAATCTCTGGCGCTGGCTCTTGGGAAGTTGAATACCGCCGCGCCACACGTCAAGAAACAACTTTTGACAGCAGCAGCTATCGCGATTACCCATGACGGTCAAGTCACCGTTCAGGAAGCAGAACTCTTCCGCGCTATGTCGGAATCGCTTGATTGCCCGGTTCCACCCGTTGTGGCGACCATCGATCGGCATTGATTGGCGTTGATTGGCAAGTCGGAAATACTCGTCCCGGCCCTGGGAGTTTAAATCACGCCCATATATTTTCCGCTTCCGCGTTTTCCCGTCACTTGCGAGTTTACGAAGACAACTTCACCACGCCGCAATGTGATTTCCGGTCTGCCAATGACCTCGCGGCCATCATAAATGGAAAATCCGGCTCTCGAATAGCATTCGTTCTGATCCAGACGATACTTCACTGCGGTTTCCCAAATCACCAAATCCGCATCGGCACCAACTTTGATGACACCTTTGCCTGGGTAAAGTCCAAAAATCCTGGCAGCGTTTGTTGATGTTATGTCCACAAATTGCTTGAGCGAAATTTTCTTTTGCACAACGCCCTCGCTGTAGAGCATCGGCAACATTTGCTGCAAATTGTTGACACCGGCTCGAGGGTTCTCAATCGAAAGCTGCGGATCCATTTTTTGAGCATGTGTCCACGGAGCATGGTCGCTTCCAATTGTATCGATAGAGCCGTCCGCAATGCCTTGCCACAATGCTTCGCGGTCCGCTGCGGAACGGATCGGCGGCATCCCGACCCACAACGGACCATCTTCCTGCTGATACACTTCGTCAGTAAAGTGCAAGTACAACGGCCGGGTTTCCACATGCAACGGCAATCCGGCCGCCCGGGCGTCCTTGCAAAGTTCGAGGGCACGAGCACTGGAAAGATGAACAATATAAACTGTCGCGCCCGTTTGCCGGCATAGCTCGATCGCCTGCCGAGTTGCTTCAACTTCCGATTCCACCGGGCGGCTTTGGGCAAAGTGCTTGAGCGATGTCTTTCCTTCCTGAACCAGTTGAACTCTTGTTTTTTCAAGAATATCGCGATCCTCGCAATGAAACATCGCTACGATTTTTTCACGCGCACAAACGTGCAACAAATTCAGGTAATGTTCTCGTTGAGTTGCGAACTCTGAATTCAGCAAGAAAAACTTGACGCTTTTGCAGCCGGTGGCCGCCAGGTCGACGATGTCTCTCAAATCGATTGCCTCCGGGCGATTAATGACCGGATGAATCATGACATCAGAAATCGCCTCGCTGGAAACCTGTCGGCAAAAACGATTCACGGTATCAACAGGAGTCTCGTCTTGATCGGGAAAGGAAACATGGCCGACCGTGGTGATCCCGCCGGCCAGTGCAGCCTGTGAACCCGAGTAAAAATCATCCACCCATGGCGGCGTCAAGTGAACATGAGGATCGATACCGCCTGGCAAAATCATTTTGCCGCTGGCATCGATTACTTTTGCGGCGATGGGGGCTGACAAATGGGGCGCGATCTGCGCAATCCTTTCGTCAAAGATCAAAACATCGCAAACCGAAGTTGTCCCATCGATATAGACACTGCCGTTTCGGATAAGCGTATGTTTGGGCGCATTGGTTTCGGGCGACGGCTTCCCCCGGCATCCCGGCATCATTGATGTTGCAGCAATTCCGGCAGCCATCTGCTTCAATGCGACTCGCCGACTGACACTGGAATTTTTTTCGGAGGGCACAAACGAGAGTCCTTTAATGAATCACCAATCGCTGGTGGAGTTGCAAGTGATAAACAGTATCGGCTTCGAGCGGACCGGGATCAATGGGAAGTCGAATAGACTTGTTGATTCGATATTCATTTGACACAAATCGATTTTGGGACTCCTCATGAAACTCGCCAACCACGTTTTTGTAATCTTTCTGTTCCGTTTCCCGGCCCCCGGTGAAACCGATTGCAAGGAGATCCGACACCGGTTAAATTCAGACTTCACAGACAGCATCACGTGCATTTGGGAAAGCAAGGCATGAACACTCCTTCATTTGATTCTATTCACCAGCGTGGACGGGCGATGGAGGAGCTGTTCTTCGCCGAGCGCGATCGGGAATTGCTCGAAACACTCCGTCGTCGCTTGTCGGCCGAGGAGGCACAAAACCTCCTGGCGGCTGCAACGGGAGTGGCCGATACCATCGCAATCAAGGAACTTTCCGACTTGGCAACGCCCAATTTTTTGGCCATTCTCGGTATCTTTCCGATGGCCGAAGTCGCCTGGTGCGACGGCAATGTTTCTGCTGCCGAGCGTCAAGCGATCCTGAAAGCGGTCGCCGAAATGGGAGTGCAAACCGAATCGCCTTCCCATCAATTGCTCGATCGCTGGTTGACGACCAGGCCGGCGACAGACGCATTGACGCTCTGGACAAACTATGTGCAGGCCATTTGCGCGACGCTCAATCCCGAAACGGTGGCTAAACTGAAAAAGAGCGTGATCGGTCGGGCCCAGGACGTCGCACGCGCGACTGGCGGCATTCTCGGAATGGGGTCAAAAATTTCGGCCGACGAAGAAGCGAGCCTCATGCAACTTGCCAAAGCATTCGATACACCAGTCGGCAACGAATAGGCTGCCCGTTTCGTCGATGACGATGTTCCGTCGATTGACTGGTGTGCTACTTTCCCGACAACGGCAAGTGATTAATGCAAGGCACTGCTGCACAAGCCGCCGGGTTGTAGTCGTTCACGGCGTGAACGGCCACGTGGTCAGTGGTGGCTACTGGTCGCAACAGGATTAAGGTTGCATCGGCATCGACTGGCAATTTGCTAAAACCTAACGAGTCGTCGCCCTGGTCCAGGCCTCGATGCCGCCAACGATCGGCAAGTCGATCGACGTTTCGTCGAGATCGATCGTCAGTTCAGTTCCAGGGGGTGGCCACAAAGTGTAGTCACGATCGCTGGAAAAGATCATAACCCCGATACGCTTGCCTGCCGCAATGATCTGGTCATCTGGCTGCAAATCGAAACTCATTTCGTAGAACTCGCCTGGGACCAGCGGATCACTCTCGCTCAACGATCGATAGTTTTGCGGATCGGCCCAACCGCGTGTGATCATGTTGTCGGTAATCTTCGCGCCGTCGACGATCGGCAAATTTACGAGCATGATCGACAAATTCGCGGCAGGCTTGTTACACGCCAGCCTGATCGAGAGTCGCGCCGTTCCCGAAATATGCAATGGCTGAATCAAGGGATCGGTGGCATACAACAATCGGTTCTGCGAGGAATCGGCCGTGGCCAGTTGTTTGGCATGAATCGAAGAATCGTCGATAAGTTTTGCCGTTCCACGATTTGGCAATTCCGAGCTTCCGAGGTTGCCGATGGCGCCACCGTCGCCGCCGGGATGAAGCGTAACAATTTGCGCTTCCGGATTTGGATAATCGTCGTAAGGAGTCGGTTCCGACGGATTGGCGTCTTCGCGTACGATGTAGGAATGCGGTTCGTTTTCGACACCATTTTCGATGCCGTACAAATAGCGTGTGAACCAGCGATTCATCATCTCCATCGGCGGCGGGCCACCATGTCCTCCCTGGTGATAATAAATACGACAAGGCAATCCTTTGGCGCGAACCGCCTGGTAAATTCGATTGCTATGCTCGGGCATCACGTTCCAATCATTGAATCCGTGCGACATGAACAAGGCGGCTTTCATCGGCCCGAGGTCGTTGAGGTAATCGCGACCTGCCCAGAACGGGTTGTAGTCGCCGCTGACCCGGTCGTGGTTCGTTATCAATTCCTTGTCGCGGACCTCGCAATCACAATGTTCGCGCATTTCCGGTTTGCCGCTGTTGATAAAGTTGTAGAGCACATCGATGTCTTCCCCCATGTACCCGCCAGGATGCCGGATGAGGCCATTCGATCGATAATAATGGTAGTACGACGTGTTGGGGGCGACCGGAATGATTGCTTCGAGTCCATCGACGCCGGTGGTTGCTGCTGCCAGTGGAATCGTGCCGTTGTAGGACGTACCCGTCATTCCAACCTTGCCTGTGCACCATAACGCGGTGACTTGTTCGTCGCCATCAACGGTCGTAAATCCTTTGGCGCGACCGTTCAGCCAATCGATCACTGCTTTGGGCGCGAGCGATTCATTGTCGCCGCCAACGGTGGGACATCCTTGCGAAAGTCCCGTTCCGGGCGACTCGGAATGCACGACCGCAAAACCGCGAGGAACCCAGTCCGGAACAAGCGAATTGGATATCGTCGGATGCTGGCTGATATACGGGATCGCCGGTGGAGCCGAATGGACCGGCGGCGACGTTCCTAACTCGTGTTCGGGATTCCAAAAGTACTGTTTATCCGTTGAGCTGACGCCGGAAAAGTAAGGACTCGATTCGTAGATGACAGGAACTCTGAGCCCTTCGGTTTCTGTTTGTTTTTGTCGAGTGACATCGACGTGCATTCGATCGAGCTTGCCGTCACCATCGGAATCAAATTCGGCTTCAACCCATAGTTCCTGCCGAATCCATTCGTCGGTTTTTTCGAAAGCCGGAACAACTTGCGCCTGTCCCTCGGCAAATACCGCGACGGCGTGGTCGTTTTGTTGGGAACGCAAGTCGCTCGTGTGGACCATCGTCAAGCCAAAGCAGCAAACCGTTCCGATCAGCCTGCCAGTACCATTTCCGTGGAAACAATTGAATAACATCAAATGGCCTTCGCTTGTAGAAATGCCGGTATGACCAGCGTTAACGGAGAGCGGGCGACCGGGCTCGAACCGGCGACATGCAGCTTGGGAAGCTACCACTCTACCACTGAGTTACGCCCGCAATGTGACTGTCATTGGTCGGTATTCTACCGTGCCGAGGGTTGTCAAACAATCAATCTGATGTTTGTCGGCGAAGGAATGGTGCCGCGCAATTATTTCCGGGTTTTCTGTTACCTCTCGAACCAGATGCGGAGGAACTGGTGCCATTGGCTGGGTGAGTCGCCGCTGGTGCGGATGGCGGCGTCGGCCGAGCCCTGTTCCCAGCGGCTGTGGATATTGGGCAATACCACGGTTTCGATTTTGAGAAGGGAAATATTGTTTTGAGCCAGCCACTCGTTGGCCGCAGCGAGGGCATGATCGAACGACTCGTATTCACCGGCGCGCATGAAACCGGACGCCGAAATTTCACGCGGAACAAAATCCTTGTACGAAAGCATTTTCCATTGATCCGAAAGTGGCCGTGTCAGGCAGTCGCGGGAACTTGCTGATACAGCCTGGCGTTTTCGATGTAGGCTTCGACACTGTGCGGTGTGCGGTAGCGGATACTTGTTTGGGCAGCGATTCGATGTCGCAGGTCGGTGCTGCTGATTTCAATTCGCGGAAACTCAAAAGCGGCACTTTCTATCGCTTTCAAACGTGCGGCGTTGACAAATGACGCAAGCACGCTGAGGTCGATTTTACTGCCATGGCGGGCACCGACTAATGGCGTGGCCAGTTCGCAGATTCTTTGCGGCTGCTTCCATTGGGAAAACTGTTCCAGCGAATCCGACCCCATAATCAAAAACAATTCGTCGTTCGGAAACTTTTGTTGCAACGCCTCGAGCGTATCCACGGTGTAGCTGACCCCATCGCGAAGCAGCTCAACATCGTCAACTTCAAAATGCCGGTTTCCTCCGATGGCGAGGCTCAACATCTCCAGGCGTTGCCGGTTTGTGGCTACGGTTCCAATTGGCTTCAAGGGAGACTTAGAAGCGGGAATGAAGAGAATTCGGTCTAGCGCAGCAGCTTCCCGCGCGAAATCGGCCAAAATCAAATGTCCGATATGAACCGGATCAAACGAACCTCCAAAAACTCCAATACGTTTTTTTGTCATAAGGTCGACGCTAAAGCGGATATCCACTGTCAAGGAATCGGGGAATCAGGCAAACTTGGGTTTGACGGAAGTCCGGCCTGAACAATAACAAATCCTGAAGTCACCCGCCACCGCTGGCCACACAATCAAGTTTCACATCTGCGAGAAAATGTCGAAACAACGCGCGCTCTTTGACCTCATACCCGAACCATGGGAGCTGGACGATGCTTCGGATTGGCTGGCAGCCCGGGTCGTGTTTGCGCAAAGCCCTTTCGGTCCATATGATTACTCGATTCCTGGCGAAATGCGAGGGAAACTGCAACCTGGCCAACGCGTGTGCGTGCCACTGGGTCGAGGGAACCGAACGCTAGTCGGCTATTGTGTCGACGTGATCAAACCCGGCGACTCGCAAGCATCGTCTGTCAATCCAAACCGGCTAAAACCTGTCGAGAGTATCGTTGATGCGCAAGTGTTGATTTCGAAAAGCCTGCTGAACCTTGGTGCGTGGATCAGTCATCGATGGCATTGTCCGCTGGGGACAACACTAGAGACGATCGTGCCCGTTGCAGTTCGCGAAAACTCGAACACGCGCGAAACGATCTTTTTGGAAAGTGACCCGTTAGTCATCGAGCGACTGGACGAACTTCGCTTGTCGGTCCAGCAGCGCGCGGCGCTGGAGTTTCTGCGTGACAGCCCGGACTCGCTGACCCCGGCGGAGTTGGCCAGGGGGGCAGGGTGCAGTTCGGGCCCGATCATGACGTTGCGCCAAAAGAAACTGGTACGATCGTCCACGATGCGAGTCGAGCAACGGACGTATCGGCTTGGAACACAGTCAGCCATTTCAAATTACGACCTGAACCCGGACCAGCAAAAAGCCCTTGATCAAATCACGGCCTCGCTGGAGCGAAACACGCACGAAACGATTTTGTTGCACGGTATCACAAGCAGTGGCAAGACCGAAGTCTATATTCAGGCGATCCAGAAAGTTATAGCGTTTGGGCGAACGGCAATCGTTCTGGTTCCTGAAATCAGCTTGACTCCTCAAACGCGCCGCCGGTTCTGTGAACGATTTGAGCACGTCGCCGTATTGCATAGCCATTTGACGGGGGCCCAGCGAGCGTGGCACTGGAGACAGATCGCGTCGGGTAATATTCAAGTGGTGATTGGAGCGCGAAGCGCCGTGTTCGCACCGGTCCCGCATCTCGGCTTGATCGTTCTCGACGAAGAGCACGACGGTTCTTTCAAGCAAGACACCGCACCGCGCTATCATGCACGGGATGTGGCGCGACGAAGGAGCGAACAGGAAAACGTTCCCTTGATCCTTGGTTCGGCCACGCCGTCCCTTGAAAGTTGGAAATTCGCGCTCGAAAAGCGTGCAACGCTGGTAGAATTGCCCCGCCGGATCCTTGATTTGCCACTTCCCGACGTTACAACAATCGACTTGCGCGGTGAGTTTGTTCGCAAGCAGAGTCGCGGCGCGATCAGCCGTCAGCTTCACGGCGCGATTATGGACGCGCTTCGATCCGGTGGACAAGCGATCTTGCTGCTAAACCGCCGAGGCTATGCGACCACGATTCAATGTCCGCAGTGCGGCTATGTGATGCAATGTCCGGATTGTGCGATTTCCATGACCCACCATCGCGATCGAAAGTTTGTGATGTGTCACTATTGCGATCATCGCCAGCCGGTGCCCGACGTTTGTTCGGAATGCCAGTTTGACGATATCCAGTTTTGGGGAGTGGGGACGCAACGGCTGGAGCAGGAAGTTGCCGCACGGTTTCCGGATTACCCGTGCATTCGGATGGATACCGACTCGATGCAAAAACCGGGAAGTCACGAGGCGACGCTGGAACTTTTTCGCAGTGGTGAGAAAAAGATCCTGCTGGGAACACAGATGATCGCCAAAGGACTGGACTTTGCCAATGTCACCGTCGTTGGAGTGATCAACGCTGACACCGCATTGCACTTGAACGATTTTCGCGCAGGGGAGCGGACGTTTACTTTAATCACGCAAGTCGCTGGCCGGACGGGGCGTGGGCCGCAAGGAGGCCGTGTGCTTGTTCAAACTCTTAATCCCGATCACCCGGCGATCGTCGCCGCGTCTCGTCATGACTATCATGCGTTTGCAGTCGCCGAGTTGCAGCACCGGCAGGACTTTGGATATCCACCGTTTGGCAGCCTGGCCCGTTTTGTGATTCGGAGTGAACAGCAGGAAATGGCTCGCGAGATGGCAGCTCGATTGGGTGAATCGGCGGAGACATGGCCGGACAAGACTACGGATTGCAAAGTCGTTGGCCCGGCCGAGGCACCGATCACCAAACTTCGTGGCAAATATCGATTCCATTTCTTGATGCAGGCTCAGGACGAAGAGTTGTTGCATTTGTGGATTGATCACGTGCATCGAACCGCGCCGAACATCGACGGGGTCCAGTTCATCGTCGACTTCGACCCCCAAGAAATGCTTTAGGCAATATCGTAATGTCCCATGGCTGATTTTTTCTGCCGCCCGGCTGGAAAAAACGCACACATATTGCGATCCGACGTTTCTCAAATTCGCTGACGGGCGTAAGATAGTCGGGCCCGGTTCCAAGTCGTCAAGATTCATGATCCCATGTCCTATCGATCCATTAAACGAGTTCTTGGCGAAAACAGTCTGGAGCGCAAGTGCCGGGTTCTGTTCGGAACCTGCATGCTGTTTCTGATCGGCGGTTCGTTTTGGGGTGTGATGAAGCTGACGGAAGACTTTATTCGCGAGGACACGCGAAAAAAGTCCCGTGAGATGCTGGAAATGCACTTGCTCAAGGCGCATATGGCGAGCATGCAATTCAAGGAAAATGAACGGGACAGTTTTCTAGCGGCGCTGGCAAAAAAATTCAGGCCTTTCGATGCAACCATTCAGTCGATTGTTCTGGATTCAGAAATCACGCGGAAAGACACCGATCCCAAGCCTCCTTATGACGACAAGGAGAACCGGTCGGTTCAGCAGCTTGTCGATAAATACAAAAAGGTCCAATTCGATGCCCACTACAAGAATTACTTGCCAAGTTCTACCGGGCCGACAACCATTGGAAACGTGGAACCGGGCCCGTCAATCGCCGATTCTTCGTCGCAGGTGAAGTCAGACTCATTCAGCTTTTTGACTAATCCAAGTTTGCAGGATGACTACAAGGATGGATACTCGGACGAGAATCAATATCTATTCTACGCACCCATCGTTTTCACGGGTGAGTGTGTCGTTTGCCATGCTCCGGCAGTTGTCGATGCAAGGAATGCCGATTCCAAACCTGTCGAATGGACGATCCTGCCCGCTATCGAAACTGCCGGCTATGAACGACCGGTACCACCATTGCCGCCGATGTACGTCATTCGCCTGACGCAATCGTATGAGGATGCGAACGAAGGGATCAGTAAAAACCGGGCCATCCTGCTGGCCGCCGCAATCGTAACTGCGTTTTTGTCGACGGCGGCCCTTTACGCAATCATCCGCTATGTGATTGTCAAACCGCTGAAGCACCTGCAGGAAGTCATCAAGGAAGTTTCGTCCGGGAACATGGACATCCGTTCCGACCTGGAAACGCGCGACGAGTTTGAGGAGTTGTCCAAGTCATTGAATCGGATGTTGCGACATTTGGCCGACTCGCAATCGGCACTGGAAGCAGCCAACAGCGACCTGGATCACAAAGTCGACGAGCAAGCGCAGTTGACGATGAAGTTGTACGAAATGAACCAGCTCAAAAGCGACTTCCTGGCAAATATGAGCCACGAACTGCGCACGCCGCTTAACAGTATCATCGGTTTCAGTGAAGTGCTGGTCGATATCGATACGCTCAGTTCCAAACAACAGGGTTGGGCCAGAAATATTCAGAACTCCGGTCATGTCCTTTTGGAATTGATCAACAACATTCTCGACCTGGCAAAACTTGAGGCGGGACGAATGGAAGTTCAAACCCAGGAATTTTCCATTAACGCCCTGTTGAACGACCTTGGAGAAATGATCCGCCCCCTTGCCCAGAAAAAGGATATTCAGGTTTCAATCCACGTCGATAGTGATGTACCAATGCTGTTTCAGGATCAGGGAAAGGTTCGCCAGATCCTGACCAACTTGCTGGCCAATGCCGTCAAGTTCACACCCGAAGGAGGACGAATCCGGGCCAGCGCCAGCCGACGCGCCGATCAGTTGTTGTTACAAGTCCAGGATACCGGGATCGGAATCCCCGAACAGGAACGCTCGATCATTTTTGAAAAGTTCCGACAGGCTCCGTCGATGCTGGGCGTTGATTCGCTGACAAGAAAACATTCGGGAACCGGATTGGGGCTTTCGATTGTTCGCGAGCTGTGTATCCTGTTGGGCGGAACGGTTGAAGTTGAAAGTGACGTGGGCAAAGGGAGCTTGTTTCTAGTGACGTTGCCGGTCCGTCACGTTCAAATGCCGGAATTGCGTTCCGAGATTGCCGAACAGATTGACAAACTGACGCATTCCCACCGGGCCAGTTTTCCACGCAGCGTGATCGCTTCGGACGTGCTGCCAACCCCGGACGAAAATTCTGTTCCAGTGGTGGATGAGATTTCGCGAGGTTACGGCCCGGAATCCAGCTAACATTGGCAACGCTGCCAACAGAACAAATCGCTGAAGCGTCGGTTGCTTCCCTATTCCAGATCGAACTCACTTAAGTCCATTCATGACGAAGCCTGCCAGGATCGAAGTCGAGCTGTACACCGATGGTGCGTGCAGCGGCAACCCAGGGCCCGGCGGATGGGCCTTCATACTTCGTCATCTGCCATCCGGAACAGAAACAGAAGGATCCGGAGGACAATCCGAAACGACCAACAATCAAATGGAATTGATGGCCGTGGTTGAGGGGCTGTCGCGATTGAAGCGATCGGTGAGTATCGAGTTGTTTACTGACAGTGTTTATGTTGGCAAGGGAATCACCGAGTGGATGGCCGGCTGGAAACGAAACGGCTGGATGCGAAAGGAAAAATCGCGACTGATGCCACTCAAGAATGTCGAATTATGGCAACAACTGGACAAGCTGCTGGAGCGGCATACGGTCAAATACACACGGGTCGCCGGACACAGCGGACATCCGGAGAACGAACGGTGCGATACGCTGGCCGTCGCTGCGAGCCAGAAAGTTTCACGGCAGTAGTCCCACAATAAACTCTCGACACGCCACGATCCGGTCGAGCCATGTTCCCTGGACCTTTACCTGTCCTAAAGAAATCAGCCGAATCAAAGCGTTGCCAAGTGTTTAATTACTAGCCCCGTCGTTTACCACGGGGTGATCTAATCCAGAAAAATCAGCCGAATCAAAGAGTTACCAAGAGTTTGAATACTAGCCCCGTGGTTTACCACGGGGTGATCAAGCCACGACTATGGCCGCCCGTTTACGGGCTTTGTCCGGACTCAGTGGGCCAAAGAAGCAAGGCCCGTGAACGGGCCTTGCGAATTCATTTTGGTTCGCCCAAACCCGTCGTAAACGACGGGCCTAATTCTGGAGCTCTGAATGGTAAGCGCACACTCGCCGGAGTCTGAGGCGTTTTCGATCCAAAAATCGTTGCGATCGATTACGACGCCGGCACGAAAAGCGTGGATGATCCACCACGTTGTGCGCAGGTCGGCGTTGTGCGAGGGTCTCCCGACCCCGCACCAAGTGGCTCGGTCGGGAGACCGGCCACAACGATGACCGGCCACAACGCTTTTACGACAACAGCCAGGAATTAACGGTTGGGTAATGCCGGGCAATCCAGCATGGGCATCACGCGCCGAGGCACTAACCAACAAATTTTTGGGCGATGATGCAAGAGTTGTGTCCGCCAAAACCGAAGCTGTTACTCATGATTGCGTTCAGTTCGCGCTCGCGAAACACGTTTGGCGTGTAGTCGAGGTCACAGGCGGGATCGGGTTCTTCCAGATTGATCGTAGGCGGGACTTTGGAATCTCTCATGGCAAGTACGCTGAGAATCAACTCGATTCCCCCGCTGGCTCCGAGGGAATGACCGAGCATGCTTTTGGTGCTGCTGATGCTTAGTTTATAGGCATGATCGCCAAACACACTTTTGATGGCAATCGTTTCCGCCTTGTCTCCCAGGGGTGTGCTGGTCCCATGGGCGTTGATGTAATCAATCGCATCAGGAGAAATCCCGGCATCCTGAAGTGCAAACGACATCGCTTTTGCGGCACCCGTTCCGTCTTCGGCCGGCTGGGTGATATGCCCGGCATCGCCGGTTGATCCTTGTCCGACAACTTCCGCATAAATTTTCGCGCCGCGTGCCAGGGCGCTTTCCAGTTCTTCGAATACGAGAATTCCGGCCCCCTCGGCGAGCACGAATCCGTCGCGTTGCGCATCAAACGGTCGACTGGCCCTTTGCGGTTCGTCGTTTCGTTCGGAGAGGGCCCGCATGTTTCCAAAGGCACTTACCGAGATCGGTGTAATTGCGGCTTCGGCTCCGCCAGTCAGGCAAACATCGATGACATTGTCGCGGATGGCAACAAAGGCATTGCCCATTGCGTTGGTTGCACTGGCGCAAGCGGTGGCAATCGTGTAATTGGGACCGCGCAAGCCGTACTTGATCGACAGGTTTCCACCCGCTGCGTTCAGCATCAGCTTGGGGATTGTCATGGGGGAAACACGATCCGGTCCTTTGGCAATCAGCTTTTCAATTTGCTCGTGAATCGTGATCAGTCCGCCGATTCCCGATCCAACGATGACGCCGCCGCGGAAGGGATCGGTTTTCGAGAAGTCGATCCCTGAATCGGTAACGGCATCCATACCGGCAACCATGGAGAATTGGGTAAATCGGTCCAGACGTCCTGTTTCACGCCGGTCCAGATGTCCAATGGGATCCCAGTTGGGAACTTCGCCTGAGATCTTGCAGCGCATGGCGGACGTGTCGACCTGCCGGGTCAGGCCAATGCCGCTTTCGCCTGCAAGCACCCGTTTCCAGCAATCTTCGACGTTGCAACTCAGTGGAGAGACGATTCCCAGACCAGTGACAACCACTCGCCGCTTCATAATCATGCTCGCTTGAAAAGTTAATTGCGAACGCGATTACGCGCCAGCGGTCGCCTTTTCAATATGCTCGATCGCCTGGCCAACGGTTTGGATTTTGTCGGCTGCATCATCGGGAATGTTAATTTCGAATTCTTCTTCGAGTTCCATTACCAGTTCTACGGTATCCAGTGAGTCCGCGCCCAAATCGTTTACGAAATTGGATTCGCGGGCGATTTTTTCCTTTTCGACACCGAGTTGCTCGGCGACGATGTCAATGACACGCTGTTCGATTGATGACATATTCACCGCCCTCCCTTGAGGAATAAACAAAATTGTTGAAATAAATGTAATCCGGTTGAGAATGTCCAAACCATCTATGGGCAGGTCCAGCGATAACACGCTGTAGCCCATCAGGGCTGCAATCACTCAACCGTCCGGGTTTTGATCAGCCATTCCGGCGAACGCCAATGGTAACGTATGCCGGGGAAAAACGAGAGCCGGGGAGTCGCAACAAGATAGAGGATTCCCGTAAACAAGGTCAAGGCAGGGTCAGCGATGGTTAAATCGGTCCTGTCCTGAATTCCGCGTAATTATCCGGTCATTCCGCCGTCTACGACAATACATTGTCCGGTTATATAACTGGCAGCGGCACTAGCCAGAAACAGTACGGTTGCCGAAATGTCTTCTGGAATCCCCAGTCGTTTGGCCGGAATTCGCTTTTTGACCTCGACGAGAATCGTTTCCCCAAGAGCTTTTGTCATATCACTTTCTATAAAACCGGGGGCGACCGCGTTGACTGTGACCTTGCGCCCCGCCAGTTCCTTGCTCAAACTTCGCGTCATGCCAATCAGGCCTGCCTTGGAAGCGGAATAGTTTGTTTGACCTGCATTGCCAATGATTCCCGAAACGCTCGACATGTTAATGATCCGGCCGTATCGGGCACGCATCATGTGTCGCGAAGCAGCTCTGGTAAACAGGAAGGCACCGCGCAAATTGGTATTGATAACATCATCCCATTCATCGTCAGACATGCGCGGCAAAAGCGTGTCGCGAGTAATCCCGGCGTTATTAACAAGGATATCCAGCCGACCCCAGTTGTCGCCGATGTTGTCGACTACTTGATCGACCATTTCTCGTTTTGTTACATCGCAACTAAAGGCATCTGCCTGGCCGCCGCCGGCGATAATTTCGGCAACTGTGTCCGCCAGTTTTTCAGCGTTCCTGGCGACGCATGCAACACGTGCGCCGCTGGCACCAAGGGCAACAGCAACGGCGCGACCAAGCCCCTGGGACGCGCCAGTTACCAGCGCCGTTTGTCCGGTCAAGTCGACCTTGAAGCCAGGAATTGAGAATACAGACATACGTGTTTTTCCAATATTCGATTTTTATTGTTTGATTTGGCTTCCAGCCGATTGTAGACCGATATTCGATCCTCGACTATTCCGGCACTCCGGAACACTCAATCCGTCGATTGATCCGCTTCATCAGCCCTCGCAACACGCGACCATTGCCGACTTCGACAAAATGATCCATTCCTTCTTCAATCAAACGCTTCATCGATGTGTACCAGTAAACGGGCGAACAAACCTGACGGATCAGGACCTGCCGAATGTCGTCCGCTTCGAAATGCGGTGAAGCGTCAACGTTTGATATGACCGGTATTCGCGGCAATCGAATTTCGACCCCTGCAAGTACGCGTGCCAACCGAACTTCGGCGGATTGCATGATGCTGGTATGAAAGGCACCGGCAACGGCCAGCGGCATGGCTCGCATCGCGCCAAACGATTCCGCCAGGTCGACGACTCTTTGACAAGACGCCGCATGACCGGAAACGGCGATATTTCCTGGACAAAGATAATTTGCGATTTGCATGATTTCGCCAGACTGACGAGCCGCATCGCACAACTCGGCGACTTTTGCATCCTCCAGTCCAAGAACGCTGACCATGCCACTGGGCTGGGCATCGGCGGCCTCTTGCATGGCAAGGCCCCGCTCTCGAACGACGCGCAAGCCATCCTCAAACGACATAGCCGACGAATAAACCATCGCGGTGTATTCACCAAGACTCAGCCCTGCGCAGCTATTTGCGGCGTTGGCTGCAGTGGGGTCGGTTTCTCGCAACGATTCCAGCGCAGCGATGCTGCAAACCAACAGGGCGGGCTGGCTGTGCTCCGTCGCGTCCAGGATTTCTTTAGGACCGTTAAAACAAATTTCACTCAAACCATAACCAAGGATCTCGTCGGCGTTTTCAAATATCCTTGCTGCCGCAGGCGAAGAAGCGCACAGCGCTCGACCCATCCCGACACTTTGGGCTCCCTGACCGGGAAACAAAAAAACTGACTTGGCCAAAACAACCGCCACTCAAAAAATGATCTGTAATGATTTAATACGACATCAGGACTGGTTTGCGGCCCGGTCCAGTGCCTGAAATCGAAGGCTTGTTCCGCTTTAGAAGCAAACTCGACCGATCGGATTCGGGCACAAATTTGCGTTGACCGGTCATCGTAAAAGTGAGCGAACGACGTGTCAACGAGCGGGATTCGCAACAAGGAATCCAAAGAAGCCGTCATGGACTCTATCGGCGAAGGGCTGCTGGTCCTTCGGGGATTCGCTGGGCCTGTCGGATTGGCGAATTCGCTGCAGGCTGGATCGGCGTTTGAGCCATCTGTCCTTTTTGCATTCCCTGCAAATTGGGTCGTTGCATCGATTGACGATAGGTCATCTGATGCTGGCGAGCAACTTGAACCTGGGACATACCCGGTGTCGACTGTGCAGCACCACAGTTTCCGCTGGCACATCCGCCGCCGGAGACCGCTCCGCCGTCGCCGCAACTGGAACATCCACAACCATTTTCGTAGCTGTCATAGACGCTTGTCTCACCACAGCAGCAGTCGCCTGTATCGTAACCGCATCCATCGCAAAAGCGCTTTCCGTAAACCGCCTTGACCAGTCGAGCCACTGCACGAACCGGGCGAATGCCACAGCCGCCAACAACCCCGCACTGTCCGCCGCAGTCACCGCAAGCGGCGATGCCTGTTCCACAGTCCCCGCCAACAAATTCGGGGCATGGCTCGTTGCAATCAGGAGGACTGCTTGTCCATTCGTCGTAATAGGTTTCGCCGCAACCGGAACCGCAAGTCATCGAACGTCGCATGTTGTGAACGGAATCCATGGGACGATGGGCAATAAAGCCGGCGTTTCCACAGCCACTGCAATCATTGCACTGGGGACCGCTGATACATCCCGAACAAACGCAGAGCGCAACGCAGGCTGAAGTAGCTAGAATAAAGCGGAACATTCAATCACTCTCCGATTGAGTCGGCAGGTTTCAATAATCTTCATTGAGTATCGGCCCGCTGAGCTCACACAATCAGAAAAATCGTTACAACAGTCAAAGTTTTCCAAAAATGCAAGCGTCCCGATTCATGAGTAATTTCTACGTCAAGTCGAAGTCCACCCAGCCAGTGTTCGCATTCGTGTGTTTGCTGGCAACCGGTTGTGGCAACCAGGCAAGCGACAAGCTCGTTGGTACCTGGGAAATGCAAAAGGGCGAACACGTCGCGGTCGTATCGAGAAATCACGAAAACAAACTGCCTGGTAACAATCTGCCGGATGACAGCCCGACCATCGCCGACAACACGAATTCGATCGTCGATGGTGTTGGCGGGGGGGATAATTCGACCGGGACCATGTCTCTTGTATTCCAGAGAAATGGCTCTCTGGCGACAATTACCGATTTCTCGGCAGCACGGTCGGAAAAGCACTGGCACTGGTCACTGGTTTCCTGGGACAAGGAGTCGGCCAGTGCTGTCATTCGTTGCCAAATGCCCCCCGAAACCGTGGAGACATCCATTCAGTTTATTGACAACAACACAATTGAACTTGTGCCACCTAACATTGATGTGCTAAAGACCCGCTTGCGTTTTGTTCGCAAGTAGTTCACCGATCGCATAAGATCTCGATTTTGAGCAGGGCCGATAGCATGGATGCTAAAACCGTGAAACCCGTTCTGATTCTTTGTGGTTGTCTGCTGGGGCTGGTAATGGTCGCGTGCAGTGCACAACAGTCGGCCAACAATGTGGCGGGCCCGACAGAAAAAATCAACACACCTGAAACGACCAATGCGGCGCCCACGACTGCCTCGCCGTTAATCGTCGGTACCTGGTACGGGCGGGCCCGACTGAATATGGTCCGCGTTCAACAGCATTTTGATGCCATGACCGACCCGAATCAGCGTGAATACTTTCAGGACATGGTCAGCAGTTTTCTGTCGACGGAAATGGCGGCGCGTTTCGACGGGACTGGCGGGATGGAACTGGATGTTCAAATTCAGCCCGCCGGCCAACAAGTCGCTCGCGGCAACTCAAGTGGAAAATGGCGAGTCCTCGATGACTCCGTTCCCAACAACCTTTTGATCGAAACATCTGAACGTTTGCCCGACGGCACGCAAACGATCGACAAGGTTCGTTATCAATTCGGTCCTGATGGCAACGTGGCCTATATGGTTGCCGGCGTGAACGCGCAATTGGCTGATTGCAACCCACTAATTGTTTTCGATAGAGTTGCCGGTTCAAACGGACAACTTGCCAACCAGCCCGGCACCGATGGCTCGTTCCGGTAACGCCGAAGAATTTGTTGACGAAATTTCCTGACTTGCACCATTCAGCATTTGTTTTCGCGCCTGAAAATCGGTGGCAAACCGGCGGATAACAAAATTCCTTGCGTCGCATGTACAGAGGGCCAACGGGTTTCATCGCGGCAATATTTGACCTCGTTGTGCGCTGGTTTGAACTGGTCGGCGGCCACTCGAATATTCGCCGGCGGTCAACTACGATGAAACGAGAATAAACCGCACACCCGAAACCGCACACCTGAAACCCATACCCCATGAACAAGCACACGATCAGTGTCCATGCCGGGCAACGGCGCAAGGAAAACCTGGGCGTTGTCAACCCGATCGATCCCTCGACCGCTTTCCAGTACATCGATGACGGGCCGCAATACTACCCTCGTTATTTTAATACGCCGAACCAGCAAGCGATTGTTGAAAAACTTGTACAACTGGAAAACGCCGAAGCGGGCTTGTTGTTCAGTTCCGGCATGGCAGCTGTCAGCGTGACCTTAATGGGGCTGTTACGCCGCGGCGATCACGCGGTAATGCTTTCCGGTTTGTATGGCGGGACGAACCATTTTGTCCTGCGCGAATTCGAGGAAGCAGGGATCGAATACGTGTTTGCCGGTGAAACGATAAACGAATTGCTGGCGGCTTGCCAGGACAATACGCGTATGATTTTCATTGAGTCGCCCACCAATCCCCTGATGAACATTGTCGACTTGCATGGACTCGGCAATGCAGCGCGGTCCAGGGGAATCCTGACCGTGATCGACAATACTTTCGCTTCGCCCATCAATCAGAATCCTGTCGATTTCGGAATCGATGTCGTCGTCCACAGCGGCACCAAGTACCTGGGCGGACACAGCGATTTGAGCTTTGGCGCGGTCGTTGCCAGTCAATTGCTCATCGAGCAGATACACCGCAAGGCGATTAACTTCGGCGGGAACCTGAATGCACTGACATGTTATCTTGTCGAACGAAGTCTAAAGACTCTGGCGATTCGTGTGGAAAAACAAAATCGAAATGCCCAGACTATCGCGGAATTCCTGCAGGCCAGTGATCACGTGCAGCGTGTTTGTTATCCAGGTCTCGAATCGGCACCGGGGCACACCCTCGCCAAAACGCAAATGCACGGTTTTGGCGGAATGCTCTCGTTCGAACTTGGCGGCGATCGAACCGCCCAGGATTTTCTCCGGCAGCTCAAGCTGATCACTCCCGCCATGAGTCTGGGTGGTGTTGAAAGCACTGCCGTTATGCCCGTTTTTGCCTCGCATCGACTGATGCCGGCTGCCCAGCGTGAAGCGCTTGGTATCACAGACCGCCTGATTCGACTTTCGGTCGGTATCGAAGACTGCCGCGACCTGATCAATGACCTGCAACAGGCCCTGACGAGCAACCTTGTCGAACGAACAGTTGCATCGACCGCTTGATTTCAGCGTTCCATCAGCCAGCAAAACGATCCAGGCGATTACTGGTGAAGTGAATACAACCCGCCGCCTGGTCCTGCGACAACTGATCGGTGCGGACCAGCGTGTTGACGATGGTGGCATTGTACGTCCCCCGAAAGTATGCGACGATTTGGCGGCTCGACGAAGATCGGGATCTCCCTTATTATTTGCCGACAACCACTAAATGTTGGCCAGATCTACCCCAGCAGTGCGGCTGGCAGATGTCGCATCCAAATGACTTGGTCATTGGGTCGCCTGATCGGGCCAAACTTCGCTTTTTGCAAGGCCAAAATCAACCGATGCAAGAATTTCATTTTCCCAACTGGGTCAACCGATTTACGGTGTTGTTTCTGGCCAGTGTGGCAATTCTTGGCGGCTATGTCGTCAGCGTACTTTATGCGGCGCATTTGCCGCTGACGGTCAACGTCGGTCATCGTCCAATGCAGCCGGTTCCGTATAGTCACAAGTTGCATGCCGGTGATCTGAAAATCGACTGCCGGTATTGCCATAACACCGTCGAAACGGCTGCGCACGCAGCGATTCCGGCAACAGAGACTTGCGGTAACTGTCACGGCGGCAATCGTGTAAATGGTACCGATCTGGGAACCGTACGTTCGGACAGCTTGCTGCTTGAGCCGATTCGCGCAAGCCTCGAGTCACGTGACCCGGTCATGTGGGTCAAGGTTCATAACACACCCGATTTCGTTTATTTCAACCATGCCGCCCACGTGACACGAGGCGTTAGTTGCGTCGAGTGCCATGGGCGTGTGGACAAGATGGAAGTGGTCGAACAAGTCAAACCGCTTTCCATGGCCTGGTGCATCGAATGCCACCGCAACCCGCATTCCCATATTCGCGACCCGAAACTGGTGACCCAGCTTGACTTTGAGCCACCGGAAGGTCAGACGTGGGAAGAATACGGAAAAACCTGGGCCGAAACGCTGAACATTAACCCGAACGTCAGTTGTTCTACTTGCCACCGATGACCCAAACACAAAAAAATAACGAGAGTAACGGAAAACGTTACTGGCGAAGCGTCGAAGAATTTCAGGGCACCAGAGAATTGGATGCCTTGATCGACCAGGAGTTCGGCAGTGCTGCGCCCCCTCCGACCGATGGCGTATCGCGCCGTCGATGGTTGCAGATCATGGGCGCGTCGATGGCTTTTGGCGCGACGTTGACTGGTTGTCGATACCCGGCCGAAAAAATGGCTCCGTTTGCCTTTCGGCCAGCCGGTCGAACACCGGGTATGCCCGAAACGTTTTCGTCGATGCTGGAATTTGGCGGTTTTGCCCGCCCGATTGTGGCAACTTCGTATGACGGCCGTCCTATTAAACTCGATGGCAACCCGGACCACCCCGATTCGGGCGGTGGTTCAGATTCTTTCACGCAGGCGACAATCCTTGAGCTTTATGATCCTGACCGAAGCCGCAGTTCATCGCGAACCGGCGAGTCGGGCCAGGTCACTGTCACGTGGAATGAGGCAGTTAATAATTTCAAATCGCTTTTAACCGGTTCTGGCGTAGCAATTTTGTCGGAGCCAGTTGGTTCTCCGACGGTTCGTCGACTTCGCGGGAAATTACTCGCTTCGAATTCGTCAGCGCAATGGTTCGAGTTTACATCGGTTTCGGCTGACAACTCGGACGCAGGTTCGCGCATGGCGTTTGGTTCTGCTTTCCGACCCGTTTACAAATTGGAAAACGCCAGGATTGTTGTGACGATGGATGCCGACCCGCTCGGGACTGATCCGGCAAGTATTCGATTGACACGGGATTTTATGGCGGGTCGCGATGTCGACCATGGCAAGATGAACCGGCTCTATTCGATTGAAAGCGATTTTTCGAAGACTGGTGCAATCGCCGATCACCGATTACCACTTCGCTTCAAGCAAATTGGGTCGTTCCTGGCGGCGCTCGAGTTGTTGATCGACGGAACTCCCGGCAATCTCGATTCGCATCTTCCCTACAACGAAAAAGTCCTCGCTGCAATCGCCGAAGACCTCGTCGCCAATCGCGGCGCGGGTGTCGTCATGGTCGGTAATTGCCAACCTGCCGAAGTTCACGCCCGGGCGTTTCGCATCAACTCCAAACTGGGCAATATCGGGAAAACGGTCCATCTGGTTAAGTCAACGGCCGGTTCGGATCTTTCCGGAGTCGATCAGCTTAAACAATTGACAAAAATGATCTCGGACGGATCGGTGACCACTCTGGTAATTCTCGGTGGCAATCCGGTGTTTTACGCACCGTTTGATCTGGATTTCGGCGCAGCTCTCAAGACGATCAAAAACTCGGTTCACGTTAGTGTTTATCGAGACGAGACTTCGCGAGAATGTGGTTGGCATTTGAACGCGGCTCACGCGCTCGAATCATGGGGCGACGGAACATCTGTCGATGGTTCAACGATTATCGCGCAGCCATTGATCGAGCCATTGTTTGGCGGTTGGTCGACGATCGAATTCCTTGCAATGTTGACAGGTGAAGCCGATTTGAGCGTGGCCGACCACATTCATGACGCAGAACATGTCAATGATCGGCACGACGAAGATGCATCGCGTCAATCTCATCACGGGCACATTCACATTGTTGGACTGGCGACTGTTCAGAACACCCATCCCGGATCGCCTGGATCGGACCCGAACAAGGCCTGGCAGACGGCCGTTCGAAAAGGCTTTATCGAAGGGACTGTCGCAGCACTGGAATCCCCGGCGTTATTGGAAATGACGCTGGCTGCTGATGATGGCCAGTGGAAAACCTCGTGGTCCAGTGGTGATCCGGAATTAATATTTCGTCCGTCAGGAAGTATTTACGATGGTCGATACGCCAACAACGGCTGGTTGCAGGAGTTGCCGGACTTTATTACCAAGTTAACCTGGGACAATGCAGCTCTTGTCGGACCCGCAACCGCCGATACGCTCGGTCTGGAACACGGAAAGATCGTGAATCTCAAGGTCGCGGAATACACGATTTCGATGCCGGTTTATATCTTGCCTGGAATGGCCAATGGTACGATTTGTGCCTGGCTGGGATATGGTCGCAGTGCGGCAGGGCGGGTGGCAGGCGATGCTGACTATTCCATTGATTCAGTGGGCAGCGATATCCGTCCCTTGCGAACCAGTGGAAACTGGTGGTCGGTTCCAACCGTGACCGTGATCCCGACGAGCACGTCCTACACGCTCGCGTCAACTCAGGACCATTTTCGAATGGATGAATTGGGACGGGAAGAAATCAACCGGCGGATGGCTCCCGAAGGCAAAATGATTCGCGAAGGTAATTACACTTCGTACGCAGAGTTTCTTGCCAAACACCCGATCGATGACCACGGCCCCGAGCACAAACATGCTGAGGAAGAGCATGGCAGCGATGGTCATGCAGCGCAATGGCCCGAGGGTCGTCATTTACACTTTGCGAATTTCGATTTGACCAGTGCGGGCTGGAAAAACGATCCGGTTGCCTACAAATGGGGGATGTCGATCGACCTGAACAAGTGCACGGGCTGTGGCTCGTGTGTTGTCGCCTGCCAGGCAGAGAATAACATTCCCGTCGTCGGTAAGGACCAGGTAAACCGCGGTCGCGAAATGCAGTGGTTGCGAATCGATCGGTATTTCATCACGGATGAAGGGGACACGGACGGGGCAAATCCGGCGATCGCGCGCCAGCCCGTGACTTGCCAGCACTGCGAAAGTGCTCCGTGCGAAACGGTTTGCCCGGTGGCAGCCACAACGCATTCCGACGAAGGCCTGAATGACATGATTTACAACCGATGTATCGGCACACGCTATTGCGGCAACAACTGCCCGTACAAGGTTCGCCGGTTTAACTATTACAACTTTACCGACGCACAGACGTTTATCAAACTTCCTGGCGCGGACCGTCTGGGCAAGGCAGATTTGCAACTGCAGTCGATGGTCATGAACCCGGAAGTCACGGTACGAAGCCGAGGCGTGATGGAGAAGTGCACTTTTTGCGTGCAGCGAATCCAGAACACAAAAATCCTCGCCAAAACCGAGGACAACCGAAAAATTCATCCCAATGAAATTCGAACCGCTTGTCAGGATGCCTGCCCGTCAAGCGCCATCCTGTTTGGTGATATTCAGAATCCGGCAAGTGACGTGGCAAAGGCTCATCACAATCCCCGCGCCTATTCCTTGCTGGAAGAATTAAACATCGGACCGCGAACCCGGTACCTTGCTCGCGTACGAAATCCACACCCGGCGATCGAGCCGGTATCGGCTTCCGTAGCAGCACATTAGCGCCCGCAAAATGAATTGCTATGCCCGCCATGCTTTCGGAGCATGTGGGATTACAACGAACAAACTCGATTTGAGATTAACTTGATGGCAACTACCGTTCAAACCAGAATCGACAACTCGATAGAGGACCCGAGTCGCAGGGCACCCCTGATAACCGGCGGGCTGGACTACGACGGTGTGTCCGATGTGGTTTCTGATTTGGCTGAAATGGCCAAGCCGCCCCGAATCTGGTATGTCCTGCTGGCGATTTCTGCGTCACTGACCTTGATTCTCGGTGCCTTGATCGGTTTGTTGTTTTTCAAGGGAGTTGGTGTCTGGGGTAACAATGCACCGGTCTATTGGGGCTGGCCCATTGTAAACTTTGTTTTCTGGGTCGGCATCGGACATGCGGGAACGCTGATTTCGGCGATTCTGTTTTTGTTTCGGCAACACTGGCGAACCGGCATTAATCGCGCCGCCGAAGCCATGACGATTTTTGCCGTTATTTGTGCCGGAATGTTTCCTGGAATTCACATCGGTCGTGTCTGGGCGTTTTACTGGCTGTTTCCCATTCCGTCAGAACACCTTTCAATGTGGCCGAACTTTCGAAGCCCGCTGCTTTGGGACGTGTTCGCAGTTTCAACGTATTTTACGGTTTCGTTGCTGTTCTGGTACATGGGAATGGTTCCCGACCTTGCCACATTCCGCGATCGATCGACGACCCGGTTGCGCAAATTCATTTATGGCATTCTTGCTTTGGGCTGGACTGGATCAGCGCGACACTGGCACCGATATGAAACCGCCTACACAATTCTGGCGGCACTTGCCACTCCTCTGGTTTTGTCGGTACATACCATCGTTAGTTTTGACTTTGCCGTTTCAATTGTTCCTGGCTGGCACACGACGATTTTCCCCCCCTATTTTGTGGCCGGTGCGATCTTCAGTGGTTTTGCGATGGTCATTACCTTGCTGGTGCCAATGAGGTCGATTTTCAACCTCAAACACATCATTACGGTTCGGCATATTGAGAACATGAACAAGATCATCATGGTTACGGGATTGATGGTCGGAACCGCATATACGATTGAGTTCTTTATTGCCTGGTACAGCGGAAATCCCTTCGAATTATTTGCCTTCAAGAACAGGTCGTTTGGCCCATTCTGGTGGGCCTATTGTATTATGTTCAGTTGCAACGTGTTTGTCCCGCAGTTGTACTGGTTCAAGAGAATCCGTACGTCCATGATCATGAGTGTCGTGATCGGAATACTGGTTAACGTGGGAATGTGGTTCGAGCGATTCGTGATTGTTATGACGCTGAATCGCGATTACTTGCCATCGAGTTGGAGTTATTTCA
Source organism: Pirellulaceae bacterium (assembly GCA_031414755.1). GTDB lineage: Bacteria > Planctomycetota > Planctomycetia > Pirellulales > Pirellulaceae > CAJQPP01. The sequence goes on from JANNWJ010000043.1 coordinate 33,503, forward strand.
GGCCAACCTGGGTGGATATCATGATGCTCATTGGCAGTTTTGGATTGTTTATGACGTTGTTCCTGCTTTTCTGCCGCTTCCTTCCGGTGATTGCGATGTCCGAGGTCAAGGGAACAATTACATTCCAGCGCAACATGGCACATGCCGGTGGCTACGCCGATCAGCACTAATCGCAGAACAAGAAAATCCGATAATGGCAATTTTGCAAATCGAAAAAATCCATGAGTAACGAAACCCATCAAGATAAAAAACTCGTAGGTGTCCTGGGACAATTTGATTCCCCGGACGCCTTGTTGCATGCCTGTGAAAATGCGCGGCAATCGGGTATTAAGAAAATGGATGCCTATTCACCTTTCCCGATTCACGGAATCGAAAAGGCGTTGGGAGTTCCCCGCACGATATTGCCATTCTTTGTATTGGCAGTTGGTCTGAGCGCATGTGCGGCCGGTCTTGGTTTGCAGTGGTTCACAAACGCAACGGAAAATTGGGGCCCGTGGAGCGGTTACCAGTTCAAGATCAGCGGCAAGCCTTATTTCAGTTTGCCCGCAAACATTCCAGTGACATTTGAGATCATCGTGCTTTCCAGTGCTTTTGCGGCGTTTTTAGGCATGCTGGCACTGAACCGATTGCCGACGTTCGCCAATCCATTGCACCGAATCGCTCGTTTCAAGCGAGCAACCAATGACCGTTTTTTCCTGGCAATTGAAACGAGCGAGGGCGGACTTGATGCCACGAGCGCGCGAAACAAGTTGATGGAATACGGAGCAACGGATGTGGAAGAGGTTTGGCTGGATCAAACCGATCATCAACTCCCGGCCTTTTTGAAGACATTCCTTGTCTTAGCCCTGGTTTTGCTGTTGCTCCCGCCAGTGATGGTTTTCCGAGGTCAGGGAATGACCTCACGGCAAACTCGCTTGCACCTGAATCCGGACATGGATTTCCAGCATAAATTCAAGCCGCAATCGCTGGGGCCTGTCGCGTCAGATGACCCGCTCGGTTTTTTCTTTGAGCACAAGCGGTCTGCTCTCGCCCAGATTCCTGGAACCGTTTCCCGCAACCAGGACGATTCGGATTCTACTTTTTTACGCGGAATCAAGGCAGGCCCGGACAGCCACCATACCAACATCAAGATTCCGGTCGTTCTCGCCTCAAATCAGGAACAGGAAGCATTAACGCCTGCGGCCGCACCGGTCGAACCCGACTGGGTCACAGAGTTCCCGGAGCAATTCGACGTCAACCAGGAAAACATGTTGCTCGGTCAAAAGAAATACGACATTTATTGTTCTGTTTGTCACGGCTATTCCGGCGAAGGAGACGGGCTGGTCAACCAGCGCGCGTCGGCCCTCGCCATCAATGGCGGTACGACGTGGACGGCAGCCAAGTCCTATCACGATCCGGAAGTTGTCAAGCAACCGGTTGGGCGTATTTTCGACACGATTACCAACGGCCGCGCGACGATGGGCCCTTATGCTTCGCGTTTGAGTCCGGCGGATCGCTGGGCGATTGTTTTGTATATCAAGGCTATTCAGGAAACCCGCGCCAATGTCCCGCCGGCCACCGACGTCCCGCCGGAAGCCGATAAAAATGCCGGGGCGAAGGCCGAATAAGCCTTGTCGGCTTGTTTCGCAGGAAATCAGGAAATCAGTTAACGTAAACCAGATCAATCATGCATCACATTCGTAAAGCAGAAATCACTTCGCCAATTACGACGTTGGCCAGTGATACAACCACCCGGCTTGTTCCTGTTGCCGGAATCGCAGGAATCGGCTGCATTGCCGGTGCTTTCCTGCTGTCACCCGGGGGCTTTGCCCATTTTTCGCATGCCTATCTGGTGAACTTTTGTTTCTATGCCACGATCTGCATTGGCGCACTGTTTTTTGTGCTCATTCAGCATTTGACACGAGCCGGATGGAGCGTCACGGTACGCCGCATAGCCGAAATCATGGCGTGTTGCCTGTTGCCGTTAGCCGTGCTTTTTTTGCCAATCCTGATACCGGTGATGCTTGGCTCCAGCGAACTCTATACCTGGAATACGAGCCGCGACAGTTTGGGTTGGGCTGTTGGCGATGGTGATATGTACGATCTCAAGACGGTATTCCTGTCGAAAAACTTTTTTGCACTTCGCAATATTATCTACTTTGCGGTGTGGTCGTTGATCGCGTGGTCGCTGTATCGCTGGTCGGTTCGACAAGATGAGACGGGCGAGAAAAGCCTGACCATGCGGATGCAGGGATTTAGTGCGCCCATGATGTTGTTGTTTGTCGGAGCACTGGTTTTTGGGGCATTCGATTGGGAAATGTCACTCTCGCCCATGTGGTTCAGCACCATGTTCCCGGTTTACTTTTTTGCCGGCTGTGTCTTGAGCAGCCTGGCGACGATTACGCTTGTCGCACTGGTGCTGCAACGCAGCGGTCGAGTGACTGATGAAATTACAGTTGAGCATTATCACGATCTGGCTAAATGGACTTTTGCTTTTATTTTCTTTTGGGGCTACGTCGCTTTTAGTCAATTCATGCTGATCTGGTACGCCAACTTCCCCGAAGAGACATTCTGGTTTCGCTTCCGTAGCGAAGGGGGCTGGATGACGGTATCGATGATTTTACTGTTCGGACATTTGTTCATCCCGTTCCTCGGAATGATGGCCAGAACCGTTCGCCGCAGCAAAACCTTCCTTTTGTTTTCCTCGATCTATCTGTTGATAATGCACTGGGTGGATCATTACTGGTTGATCATGCCACAACTCGGTGCGTCTGTTCATCCGGGCTACAACTCACCGACACCGATCCCTGGTCCGCCGATTCCGGAATTGTTATGTTTCCTGGGAATAGGCTTTGTATTGTTTGCCAGCGTTTGTTTGATTGCCGGGAAACGTTCACTGGTCGCGCGGCGCGACCCGCGGTTGCACGAGGCACTTAATTACAACAATCCGTAAAACTGTTTTTTCACAGGGTTTGAAAACCACTGCCCTGAAATACATGCCATGACGACAACTCACGCCACAACCGACCACCACGCTTCGGACCATTCAACGTCCAGTCATCACGTGCCAGCGCGCCCAAGCTATGACGATATCAATGTTGGCGTTGTCATTTTGATTGGCGTGATTTCCGCCGTGATCACGTTGGCCACGATTTGGTTTGTGGAAGGGATTTATTATCGGTGGTACAACGGGGTTCTCCGTGAGCGCAATTTCGATGTTATCAATCCGATTCAGGCTGACATCATTCACAAGCAAAAAATAGTATTGGACGGCGATGCCGAACAAGGCGTCGCCAGTATCGAATCCGTTATGCCCACCGTCATTCAACGGTTTGCCAACAAGACAGCAGCCGATCACCCTGCCGGCGCAGTCGATGAAGCGACAAACGATCACGCGGGTAAAAACCATCTCCCGTAAAGCGTATTCCCTGGCCGAAACTCGTTAACCTGTTCGCAATGATTACCCGAAACCTGACAACCTCAATCACATTTGTCTGGATACTTTTTGTATCCGGTTCCGGGGTCGTTGCGCAAATGACTCAGGGACTGCCCAAGGTCGCCGAAGGGATCGGCGTTGATCAACGGGTCGGCGAGTCATTGCCGCCGGGTCTTGATTTTGACGATGACAAGAACAATCAGGTTTTTGTGGACGATTTGTTTGATGGAAAGATCCCGGTTCTGCTGTCATTTAACTATTCCGATTGTCCCCAGTTATGTGTTGTTCAACTGAACAACCTTGCCTCGGCATTGCAACAGATCGACATGATTCCCGGACGTGATTTTCAGATCGTGTCCATCAGCCTTGATCCCAATGAACAGGTCAGCAAGCTGGCAGACACGAAAAGAAACTACGTCGTGGCCTATGGCAAAACAGAAACCGAAAAGGGCTGGCATTTCCTGCGCGGATCACGGGACAACATCGAAAAGATGGCGGACGCCTGCGGCTTTCGCTACAAGTACATACCCGAACAGAAAATCTATTCTCACCCGGCTGCCTTTATTTTCTGCACGCCCGATGGACGCATTGCCCGTTACCTTGATGGATTGAGTGGCGAATTGGGGCAAATGCTTAAACCGGCACTGATCGAGGCAGGGGAGGGAAAGATCGGAACGGTCGTCGACAAGTTCATGTATTTTGCCGGCTGTTACGTCTTTGATCCTGCCACTGGGAAATATTCCAAAAGTGCCATCGCCTTTATGCGAATCGCAGCAGCCGGGACTGTCCTCGTACTGGTAATCGGAATTGTTCCGTACTGGATTCGTCGTCAAACCAGGGCAGAAAAAAATTCAACAACGACAAGCTCCGGGTTCGACGCCCAGCCGGAAACCGTTGAAAACCACGTTTACGAATAGCAGAAAAAATCCCATGTCGAACATGTTACTGACATTGATGGCCCAAACTGAAAAAGCAGTCACCGGAATTGCCCCGGAAACGAGTGGTGATTTGCATTCGGAATTATTCACCGAGCACCACGGGTCCTACTGGTTTCCGGAGCAGGCGTCCAGTTTTGCCAGTGACATTGACTGGTTGTACATGCTCATCTTCTGGGTCTCGCTGGTTTTCTTTGCCGCCATCGTCGGCGCTATGGTTTATTTCGTATTGAAGTACCGCCATCGTCCGGGGCACGTTCCGCAGAAATCGCCGTCGCACAACACCGCGCTGGAAATTGCCTGGTCAGTGCTACCCGGGTTTTTGCTGATCTGGTTTTTTGTGGATGGTGCCACGGGCTTCTTCGACCTGCGAGTAACGCCCGGTGATGCCGAGCAGATAACGGTCGTAGCCAAACAATTTGACTGGACCTTTTATTATCCGGACGGCGATTCGACCCCCATGGAAACCGGCTTGCATCTGGTGCGAAACCAACCGGTCGAGTTTGTGCTCGAATCCAATGACGTACTCCACAGTTTCTTTGTTCCTGCCTTCCGCCAAAAACAGGATGTCGTACCAGGGCGATACACGTATGCCTGGGTGAAACCTGTCATGACCGGAACGTACCGCCTGTTTTGTTCCGAGTATTGTGGTGAGGGACATAGCAGGATGAAGACCATTGTTGTCGTCCATGAGACCGAAGCAGAAAGAAAGCTGGCGACCAATTACGACTGGAAAGGCAATTCGCCCCGCGATAATGGCGAGCGGCTGTTCAAAATGCAATGCGCGGGTTGTCACAACGCAACTGCTGAAAAGAAAACCGGACCTGGCCTGGGGGGAATCTGGGGCAAGAATGAAACTCTGGACAATAATTCCGACGTATTGGTTGACGACAACTACTTTCGCGAATCGCTGCTTGAGCCCAATTCGAAAGTCGTTAATGGATTTTCACGCCCCACGCAAATGCAGAACTTTACGGGCAAGCTCACTGACGAACAAATCCTCTGGCTTCGAATTTACATCAAGAGCCTGAGCAATATTACCGAGACGATCGAGGTACCGGCAGTTCCTGGCGCTGTTGAAGCCAGCGGCGATGACAAAGTCGGCGAAGCCACGGCGGATGACACCAAAACGGCTGATGCCAAGTCCGATGACGACAAGGCAGTTGATAACAAAAGCGACGACGGACAATAAAATTCGACAAACACATACAATTCAATTTGACTCGTCCCGTGCGGTTTCACTCGGGATACTTGAGACGGTTTCGGCCGTCCCCATATAGCAGGCGACAAAACAATGTCTACAAACCCACAAGCTGCCAAATTGTTCGGCCACGCTAGCGGCCGCAATTACCTGAACGAAGGCAAAACGATCAAGTCCTGGTTGTTGACGTTGGACCATAAACGGATCGGCGTCATGTACCTGATCGGTGTCACCACATCCCTTTTCCTGGCAGGTGTCTTTGCACTGATCCTTCGCAGCGAGTTGTTTACCGGGACGGGGTGGTTCCTTTCCGAAGCCATGTACAACCGGATGTTCACCTTGCACGGTGCCATCATGGTTTTTTCCTTTATTATTCCCAGTATCCCGGCCGCGTTGGGAAACTTTGTGTTGCCCATGATGCTTGGTGCCAAGGACGTGGCCTTTCCACGTCTGAATCTGTGCAGTTTTTATCTGTGGGTTTTTGGCACCGGATTTCTGTTGACAGCGATGATTACCAATTCGCTCGATACCGGGTGGACGTTTTACACGCCGTACAGCATCCGCACAAATACCGGGGTCCTCTATGCCACGATGGGCACATTTATTCTGGGATTCAGCTCGATTTTTACCGGAATGAATTTTCTGGTAACGATCAACACAATGCGGCCCGCCGCCATGACGTGGTTCAAGATGCCGCTGTTCCTCTGGTCACTTTATGCAACGGCAATTATTCAGATACTTGCTACACCGATTCTGGCCATCACGCTGTTGCTGTTGATCGCAGAACGAACGATGCACATTGGAATTTTTGACCCGGCCTATGGCGGGGATCCGGTGTTGTTCCAGCATTTTTTCTGGTTCTATTCGCATCCGGCTGTTTACATCATGATTTTGCCGGCGATGGGTATCATCAGCGAACTGATCGCTGTCTACAGCCACAAAAAGATCTTCGGTTATTCCTTTATCGCCTTTTCCAGTGTGGCAATCGCCTTGCTGGGATTTCTGGTATGGGGACATCATATGTTTACCAGCGGTCAATCGGGTGTGGTAACCTTGATCTTCAGTGCGATTACTTTTTCCGTGGCGATTCCTTCGGCGGTCAAGGTATTCAACTGGCTGGCCACAATGTACAAGGGATCGATTCGGCTGGTGACCCCGATGTGTTATGCATTGTCATTTATCTTCCTGTTTGGAATTGGTGGCTTGACGGGATTGTTCCTCGGAACGCTGTCAGTCGATATTCACTTGCATGACACTTACTACGTCGTGGCTCACTTCCATTTTGTGATGGTGGGCGGAACGTTGACGGCGTTGCTTGGCGGTCTGTATCACTGGTGGCCCAAGATGTTTGGCCGGATGTACAACGACTTTCTCGGACGGGTGGGATGTTTGCTGGTATTTGCCGGATTCAACATGACGTTTTTTCCGCAATTCGTGATGGGTGCGCGAGGTATGCCACGAAGATACGCCCGCTACGATCCGGAGTTTCAGATTTTCCACCAAATGTCAACGATCGGTGCATTTGTGCTGGGATTTGGCATCCTGCTGGCCTTTGGTGTGCTTGTATATGCCGTATTTCGCGGTCGCCGTGTTGGCGGAAATCCATTCGGCGCGGCTTCGCTGGAATGGCAATCCAGTTCGCCACCCTCCTATCATAATTTCGAACACAAAGTTGTCCTGAACGACCCCTATGATTTCAGCGCCATGATCTGGGACGAAGACATTCAGACCTGGATTCATCGCAGTTTCGTAACTCCGGAAATTCCGGCCGGGAAAAAACCGGTTCCGACTTCCGATCACTAGTGTTTTCCATCCCGGAAACTGACTCACATCACAACTCAATTGAAACACCACGAAAAGTGGAGAGATTATGACTGCGGCCGACCTAACTGCTGCTACCGACGATCATCATGACGAGCACCATCATGGTCCGTTCATTGCGCACCATTTTGATACGCCCATGCAACAGTTTGATTCCGGCAAGCTCGGAATCTGGCTGTTTCTGACGACGGAGATACTGTTTTTCAGTGGTTTGTTTTGCGCCTACACCCTCTACCGGTACCACCATCCCGAGATCTTTGTCGACGCTTCCGAGTTTCTCGACAAAATTCTGGGGGGTGCCAATACGATCGTATTGCTATTTAGCAGTTTGACGATGGCGTGGGCCGTTCGCGCCGCGCAGCTTGGCCAGAACAAGTTGGCCGGGCGATTAATTCTGGTCACGATGGTTTGCGCCGCACTGTTTCTGGGGATCAAGGCGGTTGAATACAGTCACAAATGGGATCTGAATATCTGGGTGATCAGCAAATACAACTTCAACGCGGATTTCGTTCCACCAGCTCCCGAAGGGGCAGTTGCCAGGGCTCTCGGGATATCGCAGTGGTTGGTCAATCTGAGTATCATCCCGGCGATTTTGTTTAGTGGGTTCCTGATCGGCGGATTCGTCTATCGGGGAATGGGTAACAAGGTCGTTTCCAGTTTCTTTTTCGGCCTGGCAATCATGATGAGCGGGTACTTCCTCGGTGCCATCGCCGGACAGATGTACCAAAACTCGATTCATGAACACCATGACGCCGCTCACACGGCTGCCCATATTCCGCTGGACCATGGACCAGCGCAGGCCGCCGATGCCGTCACACGACCCCAGGCCATCGGAATCTTTTTCAGCATTTATTACTGCATGACAGGATTGCACGCCATCCACGTGATGGCGGGGATGGCATTCCTGTCCTGGTTGTACTATCGATCACTCAGACTGCACTGGCGCCCGGACTACTTTGGTCCGGTCGATTACGTCGGCTTGTACTGGCACGTTGTTGACTTGATCTGGATTTACCTTTTCCCGCTCCTCTACCTGATCAAGTAGTTATCCGGGACACCTGCCTTCATCATCGAACCCAACTGTCCAAAGACCAGGTTTTAATATAATGGCCAATCACCAGCACAGCGACCATCACGATAGCGAGAGTTTTGCTCACCCGATTTCCGTCAAACTCTTGTTGGGCGTGTTCATTTCGTTGGTGTCGCTTACGATTTTGACGATATTGGTAAACGACCTGTCACTGGGGCAATTGGATATCTGGGTCGCACTCGTAATCGCTACGATTAAGGCTTCGCTCGTTTGCCTGTTTTTCATGCACATGTACTGGGAAAAAGGGGTCAACGTCGTGGCCTTTTTCTCGTCCCTGTTATTTATCACACTATTTATCGGTATTACCCTTATGGATACCAGCGCTTATCGCGATTCGAAAGATGCATTTCGCAATACGCTGGATCTGCCGGTTCCGGTTGTTACCCCGCCTGTATCCAGCACTGAATAGTTACCAAATATGTCGGGTGGGTCAGAACGTTCTCCGGCAGACAAAATCCCATCCGAAGTTCGGGGCGGCTTGAAAAGCCCGGGTTCGTTTAGTACCGCGCCCCTCAAGACGTCTCCGGTTGTCTGGCCAACGCGCCGCGATATCTACCGCGCAAAACTGGCTTTCTATTTGTTCCTTGCTTCGCTGGGAATGTTTTTCACCGGCAGTCTGGTGTCGTACATCATCATTCGAGCCCAGGCATTTCAGCCGATCGAGCGCGAATATGTAGCATTGCAGATGCCCGCAGTTTTCGTCTTCAGCACGCTTTTGCTGGTGTTTGTCAGTGGTTTTCTGCAAATGTCGGTGTATTGTATTCGTCGCGAACTGCAAACCGCATTCCGCAAATGGCTGGTCCTTGCCTGGATCTCGGCGGCGTTATTTTTGGTCTGCCAGATTTTTGGGATGGAGTCGCTGTTCGAATCGCATTTTGTAAAGGATGATGGTTCAACCAAGGTTTTCGGAATGTGCTTCACGCTGGCGCTCGTGCATGCCTTGCATGTCATCGGCGGAATGGTTTTTCTTGCCTTCGTGATTTCACAGGGGTTCCGCCATCGATACGACCATGAACGGAACTATGCCGTAGAACACTGCGCCGCCTACTGGCATTTTCTGGATATTGTCTGGCTGATGATGCTGGCCACATTTCTTGTCGCCCGTTAGTGCGAGTTGCGCGAACGTCGAGCGAAGGTCGCAACAGAAAGGTCCACTCCGCGAGAGTTTTTGAGGACCACGCGAGGCTGTTGGTACCGCACACTCTGCTGAATTCCTGGTTCATGCTGTCAATGCAAGTCTTCAAGACTGATCGAATGTGGCAATGGCGGACAACGGCAATTTCGCGGAAAACAGGAGCGACGATCGCTGCAACTGCCGGCCAGGTGCTTTGAACGCTGCGAGGTGGATTCCTGATGGCAACACTTGTCACGTCGTTGCCAGCATGGAGCCATTTCGATCCGTTGCCATGGCTTGAAACCGGTAAATCACGCCGATCAGCCAAATCAAGCGATCCGATCGACAATATTTTCGAATGACAAATAATCAATCCATTGTTATCATTTCCAATTGCGAAGTCACAACCTCAATCGTTTCCAGAGTTATCTGTTCTTGCCTTCGAATTTGTTCGGGTCACCGTTTTCATGCCGATTCTAAAGCAAGAACCAGATATCTTTCCGCAAGATTTGCTGGAAAACTCCGGAAAACAAACCGATGCGGATCGGCAATGGCATTGCCTGTATACGATTTCTCGCCGTGAGAAAGTGCTATTGCGCAAATTGATTGCCCAGGGAATTCCCTGTTATTCGCCGATGGTCGCGAAACGGTTTCGGTCTCCTTCCGGGCGTCTCCGAACGTCACATACGGCCTTGTTTCCCAATTATGTATTTTTGTTTGGCAGCGAACCGGATCGCCTGACAGCATTGATGACAAATTGTGTTTCGAGATCGCAGTTGATCGTGGACGGCGCAGTACTTGTTCACGATTTGCGGCAGATACGAGCTGCCTTGCTGGTGGGCGCACCCCTGACGCCGGAAGCCCGATTGGACAAGGGGCAACGGGTGCGCGTCAGTGCTGGTCCGTTCCGTGGCTTCGAAGGCGAAGTATTGCGTCGCGAAGGAAAGACCCGACTGCTTTTGCGACTGAATTTCCTGGAGCAAGGCGTTTCGATGGAACTCGATGAAGCGGTCCTGAAACCGATCTGATACACCTGTGCCGGTTTGTGTTTTCTTCGCATTTCAAACGACGAAATGTACTCCCGAACGCTACCGGATAACCGGCGTTGCCAGCGAACTCTGTTTCGTGCAAGAATACTGGCCAGCGATCGATCATCGCGCTCCTGAAATCATTGCCAGGCCTTCATGCCGGGATTCGTCACTTTGAATCTAACCATCAATCAACCAGTTTACGTTGCCGGACATCGGGGGATGGTGGGTTCGGCGGTTGTGCGTGAATTAAAGCGGCGTGGCTGTCACAAAATAATAACTTGTTCCCGTTCGGAACTGGATTTGCGCGACCAGTCGGCAACGCGGGATTTTTTCGCAACAAGTCGTCCGGCGACGGTGGTATTTGCTGCTGCACGCGTTGGGGGCATTCATGCCAACAAGACGTATCCAGCCGATTTTATTTACGACAACCTGATGATGGCCGCAAATTCGATTCATGCGGCCTGGAAAAGTGGCGTGTCCCGCTTTTTGTTTTTAGGGAGCACGTGCATTTATCCCCGCATGGCAGAGCAGCCGATTCGCGAACAAAGCTTGTTGACGGGCCCGCTGGAAACAACCAACGAAGCGTATGCGATTGCCAAAATAGCCGGCCTCAAGCTTTGTCAGCACTATCGCGCCCAGTACGGTTGCCTTTTTCATTCGGCAATGCCAACCAATCTGTATGGACCGGGCGACAACTACCATTCTGAAAACGCACATGTCTTGCCGGCCCTGATCTCCCGATTTCATCAGGCCAAAATCAACAATGATCCGCAAGTTGTTATTTGGGGATCGGGTCGTCCCCGCCGCGAGTTTCTGCACGTAGATGATCTGGCGAAAGCCACGATTCATTTGTTGCAACTCCAGGAACCGGCCGATTGGTTTAACGTCGGAACGGGGATCGATGTCAGCATCGCCGAACTGGCGGCGATGATTGCCGAAGTCACAGGTTATGATGGCGATATCGTTCAGGATCCGACCAGGCCCGACGGGACACCTGTTAAATGCACAGACATCAGTTTGCTAAATTCCACCGGCTGGTCACCGGAAATCGAACTTGCCAGAGGTTTGAAGTTGACGTATCAGAATTATTTGGAAGAAATAGAAGGAGCAGGGTTAAGAAGTGTTTAGTTGGCTCGATGGGTGCGGCACCTAAGGTCTGACAGATCAGAATCCAGGACTTGTATTAAAATAACTCCGAAACAACCCAGGGTCTGTGGTCCCTTAAGCGCTGTTACAAGCGATGAATTCGGCATAGGCATCTTGTTCAAATCCTGAGAGACCGAAACAAGGCAATTTCGCATTAGCGAACAGTCAAACTCGATTAACATGGAAACTGCGATGGACGGGTTTCCGGGGCCAACAGGGTCATTTTTTTTGAAAAAAGATGTCACCCACGGGGACGGAGTGCGCGATCACCCAGGCAGGATTTGATACAATTGGCAACAGAAATGACACTGGCAATTCCACAACAAAAATTGAATCGCCTCGAAAATCAGGTCGCGGTTCTATTGGGTGTGGCGATATTTCGCTTGATCGAGTTAATGGATTGCGAGCGGCAAACGCTTTGCGTCCGTGCGACTCGCACTAACTGACGGGAAAATTCAACGGATGGGAAAATCAGCACTTATCACCGGCATCACGGGCCAAGACGGTTCGTATCTGGCAGAATTGCTGCTTGAAAAAGGCTACACGGTTCATGGAATCGTTCGCCGCAGCAGCACGTTCAACACGGGGCGAATTGATCACATCTATCGCGATCCGCATGACACGGAATCACACCTGTTTTTGCACTACGGTGACCTGACCGACGGACAAAACATTACAAATCTGGTGCTTGACGTCGAACCGGACGAAATTTACAACCTGGGAGCGCAAAGTCACGTTCGTGTTTCGTTTGACTCGCCGGCATACACGCTTCAAGCGGTCGGAGTTGGCGCGCTCAATGTTTTGGAAGCAGCCCGGCAGCTAAACAAGAAAAAAGGAGTTCGCGTTTATCAGGCTTCGTCTTCCGAGATGTTTGGCGATGTGGTTGAAACACCTCAAACCGAGACGACCCCATTCCATCCGCAGAGTCCCTATGCCTGCGCCAAGGTTTACGCATTTCATCAGACGGTCAATTATCGCCAGGCGTATGATCTGTTCGCCTGCAACGGGATCCTTTTTAATCATGAATCGCCGCGACGCGGTGAGACGTTTGTCACAAGAAAAATCACTCGCGCCGCCGGTCGAATCAAGATGGGTTTGCAGGAAAAACTATACCTGGGAAACATCGACGCGAAACGGGACTGGGGCTATGCCAAAGACTACGTTGAAGGGATGTGGTCGATGTTGCAACAGGACAAGCCGGATGATTTCGTATTGGCCACCGGAGAAACGCAAACCATCCGTCAGTTTCTGGAATATTCGTTTGGACATCTGGGCCTTGACTGGTCGCAGTATGTGGAAATCGACCCAAGGTATTTTCGACCCACCGAAGTCAATTTGCTTCTGGGAGACTATTCGAAGGCCAAAAGGACGCTCGGCTGGGTCCCGAAAACCAAATGCCGTGAACTCGCCGAGTTGATGACCGAACATGACCTTGAGTTGGCGCGCCGGGAAGCGACTTCTGCCAGCCTGCATGAATTCTGAATGGCAGACCTAATAACAATTTTCTGCCTGAACTGATTTGCTTTCTTCCATGAAAATTCTGGTTACTGGTGGTGCCGGATTTATCGGCAGCAACCTTGTTCGCTTTCTGATCAATGAAACCGGACATAAAGTGCTGAACGTCGACAAACTGACCTACGCCGGTAACCTCCGCTCACTTGACGACGTTGACGGCAACGACCGTTATTCGTTTCGGCGACTGGATATTGTCGACGCAGATGCCATCGCCGAAGCATTCGCAAGCTGGCAACCGGACTGGGTCATGCATCTGGCGGCGGAGTCGCATGTCGACCGTTCGATCGATGGCCCAGGCGCGTTTGTTCAAACGAATATCGTGGGCACATTTAACTTGTTGCACGCGGCCCGTCATTACCTGGAAAGCCGCAGCGACGCTGAACGAGCCAGATTCCGTTTTCTGCATGTTTCGACCGACGAAGTTTACGGTTCACTCGGTAACGACGACACGGCCTTTTCCGAAACCACCCCTTACGATCCGCATTCTCCCTACTCGGCCAGCAAGGCAGCGTCCGACCACCTGGCCCGAGCCTGGTTTGACACCTACCGCTTGCCAGTTCTGGTTACCAATTGTTCGAACAACTACGGTCCGTATCAGTTTCCCGAAAAGCTTATACCGGTCGTGATCCTCAAGGCGTTGCGGGGCCAGCCGATTCCTGTTTACGGCAAAGGCGAAAATATTCGCGACTGGTTATATGTCGAAGACCACGCTCGAGCGCTTTACAAAGTCATTTCCAGCGGCCGCCTCGGCGAGACGTACAACATCGGCGGAAATAATGAACAACGTAACATCGATCTGGTGCGAATGATTTGCCAAATCCTGGACGAAACCCGACCCCCTCGCCAAAATGGCCTGCATGTTGATTCTTACGGCAACCTGATCAGCTTTGTCACCGATCGACCCGGTCATGACTTGCGTTATGCCATCGACGCAACGAAAATTGGTACGGAACTTTCATGGTCACCGGTCGAGGACTTTTCCAGCGGATTTCGCAAGACGGTACGCTGGTACCTGGATAATCAAAACTGGTGGGAACAGATATTATCCGGCGAATACCAGCTTGAACGGCAGGGATTGGGCGGTTCGTCGGCGATAGAGAGAGGAGTTTCGCAGTGAAAGGAATCATCCTCGCTGGCGGTTCCGGGACACGCTTGCATCCGCTCACGATTGCAATGAGCAAGCAGCTGCTGCCGGTCTACGACAAACCGATGATCTATTATCCGCTGTCGGTACTGATGCTGGCGGACATTCGCGATATCCTGATCATCTCGACTCCGGAAGACACATCCAGTTTTCAGAGGCTCCTGGGTAACGGCGAAGATCTGGGTTGCAAGTTTACCTACGCGGTTCAGCAAGTCCCCAACGGTCTGGCCCAGGCGTTTGTGATTGGTGCTGGCTTTATCGGCGACGACAAGGTTGCCCTGATCCTGGGTGACAACATTTTTTACGGCTCGGGTTTTGGCAGTCTGCTTCGCCAGCATGCTGATCCAGCTGGAGCTGTCGTATTTGCGGCGCGGGTCCATGACCCGGAACGATATGGAGTCGTCGATTTTGACGAAAGGGGCAAGGTGCTTTCGATCGAAGAAAAGCCGGTCCGGCCAAAATCAAATTACGCCGTTCCCGGACTGTATTTTTACGACAACAGCGTCGTGGAAATCGCCCGCACGATTGAGCCGTCGGCGCGAGGCGAATACGAGATCACCAGCGTCAACAACGAATACCTGAATCGCAACCAGTTGCAAGTCGGCGTCTTCAATCGTGGTATCGCCTGGCTGGACACAGGAACATTTGCGTCCCTGAACGAGGCTTCCACGTTCGTTCGAGTGATTGAGGAACGTCAGGGATTGAAAATCGGATGCATCGAAGAAGTGGCATTCAGTCGAGGTTTCGTCAATCGTGAACAACTTCTGAATCTCGCTGCGAAATTCGACAAAAGCGGTTATGGGGAGTATCTTCGCACCATCGCAAAATCACGTTGATTTCTGTTATGCCAACAACAAAATGCGCGCATCGCAACCGTCGCCGGAAATTCCGCGAACAAGCTCGATTCCGGTAAACGCAGACTTGACTCAATCGGTAGGGACCATGAAGCCAGACGACCCGGAATTCAAATTGCACTTGTTGTCCATTATGAAGTCGTTTGCGAAAACGTTGCGAGGCGTTCGATACCAGTCCAGTGTCGAGAATATCTCGCACTCGGCGATCGTTTCAAATTCAACGTATTCGCCTTGGCTGGACGACCGGGAATTTGACAGGATTTGGCGTCAGGTTTCCGAGAACAGTTTGGTTGACATCTATCGAATGCATCAGCTTTGGTCGTTGACAGGTCAAGTTTGCGGCGACCGGAATCTCAACGGTGACATTCTCGAGGTGGGATCGTGGCGAGGCGGTTCTGGATGCCTAATCGCATCGCGCTGCGCAACCGGTAATCCAGGCTTGAGAGTTTTTTTGGCGGATACGTTTTGCGGCGTCGCCAAGGCAGGAGTTAACGACACGCTGTATCGTGGTGGTGAACATCGCGACACGACGCCGGAATTGGTAATGAAGCTGGTAAACGGACTTGAGCTTTCAAATGTTGAAGTGCTCCAGGGGCTCTTTCCCGAGGAAACGGCGCACTTGCTGGCCAAACGCGAATTTCGTTTTTGCCACATTGACGTTGATGCATACCAGTCAGCACGCGATGTCTTCGAATGGGTTTGGCCCCGACTTTGCAACGGGGGCGTGGTGGTTTTTGATGATTACGGCTTTTGGGGATGTGAAGGAATAACAAAACTTGTCAACGAAAACTCCACCGCAAACGACCGTTTGTTTATCCATAACCTTTCCGGCCAGGCAATCATTGTCAAGCGAGATGCCGGGAAACCGGATGCCTGAAGTGACGTGTCCGGTCAAATCGTTCCCGATTCAGTTATCCATAAATGAAGCCGATTGAACGAACATTTCTGATTGGTGCCGGCGGCACAGGCACGGCATTTGGCGCCTGCACCGCGCTGCGAAGGCATTGGGGGAATTCCGTAAAAATCGTCGTGATGGACATCAATCCAAAACACCTGGTTTCGAGCAGTATTCTGAGTGATGTCTACATTCAGGTTTCACCATTTTCGAACGAGCTATTTCAATCCGAACTGTTGGAGATTCTCAATCGCGAGAATGTCGGATTTTATTTGCCACTTTTTCCAGTCGAGATTCCGTTGGCGGCGTCGCTTCGTGAACAGGGATTCCTGAATTCCAGGACAACGGTGTTGTCGCCCGGTTTGGAAACGTGTCGTATTACAAGCGACAAGTATTTGACGGCGCTGTGGCTTGAAGAGAATCAGTTTCCAACACCACGCACTTGTTTGGTTCAACCGGAATTTCGGGCGGACTTCTATTGCATCAAACCGAGAATGGGTTCCGGAAGTGTCGGCACGCGAATTTTGTCGCCGGCAGCAATGGATGCCGAGTTGCAAGTGACTTCGTTTCCTGCGAATCCATCGGACGGCGTAATTATTCAGGAACGCTGCGATCAACCGGAAGTGACAATTGATGTGTTTCGGTCGGCGAAAGACAACGCAGTCCGTGTTTTGTGCAGAGATCGGCTGCAAGTGAAATCAGGTGTTTCCACAAAAGTCCGCATCTATGAAGATACGAAACTGGCGAGCCTGGCAACTCGATTGGCGGAGGGTTTGAATATCTCGGGAACGTTCTGTTTTCAAACCATGATGCTTGATGGAGATTGGTGTGTCGTTGACATCAATGCCAGGCCAGGTGCCGCGACATCGACCTGTGCGGCAACCGGTAACGATTTTTTTGGCGCATTATTCGCGCATGCAATGGGCGAGGAAACCGGGCGATTTTTTCGCAAGTTGACATCACCCTTGTTTGTAACCAGACAATACTCTGATTTCTTGATGAGCTAATGGAAATCAGACTGGCAATGGATTTTGACGGAACACTTGTTGATTGTCGAAACCGGCAAATGGAAGTCTTGCGAGCGGTGGCGCCTGAAATTTGTTCGGGAGAACTGGATGAAGTTTGGCATCTGAAACGATTTGGCCATAATACGGTCACGGCCCTTGAGTCGATCGGGATCAAAAAAGTACGGGCAAACGAAATTTCCGGTCGATGGCAAAATATTATTGAGGAACCATTTTGGTTGTCGCTGGATGTTGTATTTGATGGTGTTCATGATTCGCTCAGCCTGTTGCGTTCGCGTGGGCTACGACTGTCCCTGTTGACCGCGCGATGCCATTCCCACTGGCTTGAACGACAACTTGAGACGCTGGGTTTACGCAGTTTACTGGACGATGTTTTCATTGTGCGACCGGCAACTGCCGCAGCCGAAAAGGCCGAAAGACTTCGCAACTTTCGTCCCATTGCAATGATTGGCGATTCGGAATCGGATGGTCTTGCGGCAAGCGAATCGGCAACGCGATTTTTCGCTGTAGAAACAGGGCAGCGATCGCGGGAATTTATGGCGACCAAAGGATTTGTCGACGGCGAGAAATCATTTCAGGCAGTTGTAACGAGGGTTTTGAACACATCAGATTTCTGATCGTATCCAAACACTGGATTTTTCAAGGAGAACATCGTGCATTCCCCGGAACATGAACGCCTGAACGCTATTGCCCGGGACTCCTGGTATCTAAAGGGCATTGCTCCACGAACAATCGAGTACAGCGGAAAGATCTTTGCTCGTTATATTCGCGGAGGTCAACTTTTGGAATTAGGCCCGGCCGAGGGGACAATGACAGAATTCCTCGTTCCGCTGGTTGATCATGTAACGTTGGTCGATGGTGCGGAGACGTTTTGTCAACTGCTTTCGAAACGATTCCCGCAGGCGACCGTCGTCAACTCCCTGTTCGAAAATTTTCGTCCGAATACCAAATTCGATCATATTGTACTTGGGCATGTATTGGAGCATGTGCAGAATCCCGTCGAAATTCTGGAACTGGCATACCAATGGCTAACGTCAAACGGGCGTGTTTTTGCAGCTGTTCCGAATTCCAGGTCGCTACATCGGCAAGCTGCAGTCAGCATGGGGTTGCTCTCGGCGGAAGATGAGCTAAACGATGCGGACATCCATCACGGCCACCGTCGAGTCTACAATCCCGAGTTGTTGCGGCAAAACTTTATTGAGGCGGGTTTCAATCTCGAAGTCTTTGGAGGCTATTGGTTGAAACCTGTTTCGAACCGTCAGATCGAAGCATCCTGGAACCCGGAAATGCTGGATGCTTTTATGCAGCTGGGAGAAAGGTATCCTGACATCGCGGGGGAGATTTACGTCATTGCTCGCCAGAAAACCGACGCCGCTTTGAGAAACCAATGAGTTTGTGCGAATACAAAATAGAGAATCGATGTCGATAAACAAGTGCAGACTTGTCGATTTACCAAACCACGAGGATGATCGTGGTAACCTGACATTCGTCGAAGGCGACATACATATTCCTTTTGCCATCCAGCGTGTCTACTACCTGTACGATGTTCCGGGAGGAGCTGAGCGTGGTGGGCATGCACACAAGGATCTACGTCAGCTGATTATCGCGCTGTCTGGCAGTTTTGACATTGTATTGGATGATGGCTCGAAAAAGAAACGCTTCCATCTCAATCGTCCCTATCAGGGTCTTTATGTCTGTCCCATGATTTGGAGGGGAATGGATAATTTTTCGTCGGGAGCAGTCTGCCTGGTATTGGCCTCGAACGTGTATGACGAAAATGATTATTACCGGGACTACAACGAATTCCTGTCAGCCGTAAAGGGGCCGAACGAACGGTGATCAAGTTTCTTGACCTCAAGGCCGCCTACCTGGAACTGCAACCAGAGTTTGATCAGGCGTACCACCGCGTGATGGAGTCGGGTTGGTACTTGCTGGGCCAGGAAACGGAGGCGTTCGAAGAAGAATACGCCCGTTACTGCGGTACAAAACACTGCGTCACTGTAGCCAACGGGCTGGATGCATTGATGCTTTGTCTTCGGGCATTCGATATTGGGGCGGGCGATGAAGTCATCGTGCCATCACATACGTTTATCGCATCATGGCTGGCCGTTACCCATGTCGGTGCACGACCTGTACCTGCTGAGCCAAACCCGGCGACGTTTAACATCGATCCGGCGCAGATTGAAAAAGCCATTACACCCAATACAAGGGCAATCATGCCGGTACACCTGTATGGGCAACTCGCCGACATGGACCCGATAATGGAAATCGCAAGCCGCCACAACCTGATTGTTCTGGAAGACGCTGCCCAGTCGCACGGCGCGCGATACCAGAATCGAAGATCGGGAGCATTGGGGAACGCAGCAGCCCACAGTTTTTATCCTGGAAAAAATCTTGGTGCGTTCAGTGACGGTGGAGCAGTTACGACGAATGACTCCAGCATCGCCGAGTCCGTACGGAAACTTCGAAACTATGGATCGAAAACCAAGTATCAACACGATTTGCCCGGAATCAACTCGCGACTTGATGAATTGCAGGCCGCCTTTCTCCGGGTCAAACTCCGTTATCTCGACAAGTGGAATGCCCAACGGGGCAAGATTGCTAATCAATACCTGAGCGATTTGGCTGGAATCGGCAATTTGGAGTTGCCTGCAAGCCTGCCAGGCACTGAGCCAGTCTGGCATTTGTTTGTGATCCGCCACCCGGATCGTGACGGAATTCAAAAACACCTGGCCGACGCGGGAATCGGCACACTGATTCACTATCCTGTACCTCCCCATCGCGCGGGCGCTTATCAGAATCAGGGATTCGCCCCCGATGCTTTTCCGGTGGCAGACGAGTTGGCCAGGTCAGTCCTGAGTTTGCCAATTGGACCTCATCAAAGTCCGGAGTCAACGGAATTGGTTGTTCAAGAAACAATTAACAAGCTCCGCTAAATGTCATTGTTCTGTCCAACTCGCGTTGCGTTGCCGTACGTTTATCGACTGTATTTAAATGAGTCCTGATTCCAGGGCCGGATCCTATAACGACATTCTGAAAGCAACGTCGATTATCGGCGGCTCGCAAGCTATCAGCTATGTCATTGCCATGGTGCGTACAAAGCTGGTCGCCCTGCTATTGGGACCGTCGGGCGTAGGAATCGTTGGGTTGTTTCAGTCATCGACCATGCTGGTCGGGCAGATCACAGGGTTCGGGATTGGGAGCAGCGGCGTCCGGCAAATTGCAGAAGCTCATGGGTCGGGCGATTCCGAATTCACAGGCAAAACGGTTCGCGTATTGCGCCGCGTATGCTGGGCGACAGGAATATTGGGCTGGGTCGTCACGGCCCTGCTGGCCAAGCCACTGAGTCTTTGGGCTTTTGATTCGCCCGACGAAGCCTGGCTGATCGCGATCCTGGGAGCTTCGCTCCTGTTCACGGCTGTCTCCAGTGGACAGCGTTCCCTGCTACAGGGCACGCGCCGAATCGCCGATATCGCCCGAATCAACATCTACTCGTCGCTTGCCGGAACCATTGTTGCGGTCTCGATCTACGCGATTTTTCGTGAGCAGGGAATCGTACCCGTTCTGATTGTTTCGGCGATCATCAACCTCTGCGTTTCCTGGTGGTATGCCCGACAGATTACAGTTCCGGATTCCGGCAAGCTGACCTGGCAGGATACATTGCGGGAGGGAAAAAAGCTCGCCAACCTGGGATTCGCCTTCATGTGGACAGGATTGCTGGCCGCACTGGTGGATTTGGGAATTCGTTCGATGATCGTGCGTGAATCAGGTTTGATGGGAACGGGTATTTATCAGGCGGCCTGGGGAATGTCGGGGCTGTTTGCCAATTTCATTCTGACCGCAATGGGAACGGACTTTTATCCAAGACTGACTGCGGTGACCAACGATCACAAGACCATGAACTCGATGGTGAATGAGCAAATCGAGATTGGAAACCTGATTGCGCTGCCGGGACTTTTGGGAACACTTGCTTTTGGCCCAATTCTGTTGACCATCTTCTATTCCGAAGAGTTTATTTCGGGTGCCGAATTGTTGCCCTGGTTTGTTTTTGGAATTTTTTGCCGGGTCATCTGCTGGCCCTTGGGTTTTACCATGCTGGCTAAAGGAGCGGCGCGGTGGTTTCTGGTAACGGAAACGCAGTTTTATGTAATTCACATTGTTTCAGTTTCGATACTTATCGGGCATCTTGGGATGCTGGGAGTTGGAGTTGGATTTGTTTTGGCGTTCATACCGGCGGTGATTATCAACCTGTATGTGGCAAACCGGTTAATCGGGTTCGTTTGTTCCAGGTCCGCTTGCAAACTGATTTTATTTAGCACGGGCATTGTTATACTCGGATTCACCAGTTCCGCGTTGTTGCCAACGATGTGGAACCTGATGGTCGGTACGGCGTTGACGTTAACTGCTGCAGCGGCTGGAATTCGCGGTATTGCAAAACGTGCCGGTAGCAACCATCGCATTGTTCGATCCGTGAAGCGGATTCCGGGAATGCGTTTCATTCTGGGGAAGCGCGGATGAGATTAGTTTGTTGGTTTTGCAGGCCACTTCCATTTATTCGTCCAGTTTGTCTCCGGGTGACGGACTCCGTATGTTTTTCCTCGGGGGACAAATGAACAAAGCGAATATGAATGTCATGGACCATGAGTGACGTTGATTCAATAGCGAAAACCGACGCCACGCAAACACCTCCGCTTATAACGCTGGTTGTCGCGGCATTTAATCAGGAAAGGTTCGTTCGTGAAGCGGTCGCCGCCGCGTTTGCGCAAACCTGGTCGCCACTGGAAATAATTCTTTCGGACGATCATTCCCGGGATAATACGTGGACGATTATTCAGGAACTGGCCGCAACTTACCAGGGTCCTCACAAGGTGAGTACAAACAGAAATCCTGTTAATCTTGGAATTGGCGGACATGTCAATCGCATTTTTGAACTGGCAAGCGGCGAATGGCTCGTGTTGGCGGCTGGGGACGATGTGTCGCTTCCCAATCGAGTGGAAAAGATTGCCAGACTCAGGATGCAACATCCGGGTATGACCGCTTGCTTTTCCGATGCGGAATTTTTCAACGAGCAAGGTGAGGGAAATTCGGGATCGTTCGCTTATTTCAACCAACAAACCAGTGTAAGTTTTCAAAAAATGGTCAAGGGACTGGGCGGTTACGGCGCCGGAGCGACTTATGCCTACGACAAACGGGTACTTACCGAATTTGCACCACTGGATCGGTTGACCATTGCCGAAGATCGTGTCCTCCCGCTTCGGGCAAGCATCCTTGGGGACGTGTTGTATGTCCCTGAGATACTCGTCCGGTATCGCAAGTCGTCAAATTCTCAAAGCAACGTTATTGCCAAAGACGTTTTGACGGATCTTGATCGCCCGACACCGCGTGCCAACGTCTTTTGGAAGACATTGCTTGATGACATTAATCATGGATACGCGATGGGGTTCATCCAGAAAACACAACAGGAATCGGGGCTTGCAAGCATTGATCAGGCGCGGACCATTATTCACAGCCGCTGTCAAAGCAAACGCTGGAACCCGTTCATTCGATTGCAGGGTATTATCGGGCTGGTTAAGGCACTTGTTGCTCCCAAGCTGGCTTTTTCAACCAGAGAACTCTGGTCCTGGATAACACTGAGCTTGTTAGGGCCGTTAGGACCGTTTGTTCAGAAACTCCACCGTAGTGTTTATGAGGCCCGGAAATAATCTTTTTTGCTTCCCACCTGTCATGACTCGGCCCAATAACGTGAACACCGCTGAAGATCGATATTCGTCGGGTGCTTATATGGATACGCACCCGGATTGGCATCTCCCCGATTCGCCCGGCAAGGCTCTGGACATTTGGCCGGTCCTGAAACCGCTGGTTTCAGACTATTCGGGTCAGACACTTCGCATTGTGGAAGTAGGGACCGGGACCGGAGGTGTGTTGCACGAAACGGGAAAGATCCTCCACCAGAATTTCCCCGATCAGAATCTTGAGCTTCATGGATTTGATATCGCCTCGTCTGCCATCGAACTGGGCAAGGCACAGTTTCCGGAAATACAATTTCACCAGCGATTTTTTACCTTGGATGATGGTCCGTTTGATGTGACGTTGCTGATTGACGTGCTGGAACATTTGGAAAACCCCTGGGAAATGCTGCGGATAGTCGCGGCAGCGTCCAGGTTCCTGATCGTACGGCAGCCCTTGCTGGGCAATTTCTCGACGTTTCGTCATGACAATTACCGAACGCAACGCAACCACTGGGGTCACATCGCCTATTTCAATATCTACTCGTTTTGTGATATGGCCGAATCGACTGGCTGGCGACCCACCCAAACGATCCTGACTGCACCATGGGAACTAAAGACGAATCCCAGGCGGGGCAGGGCTATTTCAAGACTGCTCACGCGAATCAACCGCAATCTGTCGTCTTTCTTTCTTTCCGGTTTTTATTTGATTGGCTCGTTCGAGCAAACGGATGTTCGGAAAACCATCAGCGACAAATCATGAATGAGTGGTTGTTTCTGAAGGTTGTTGCTTTGCCGACATTCGGGATCGTTGCCTCCTTGTCAAAATTGAATTCCAATGAGTGACACTCAATTGACAGCGACGATCCTGATCACATCCAAAGATCGGGCGAACCTGTGCGAAAACGCGCTTCGTTCCGCGATGTCACAAAATTACGAGTGCGAAATCATCGTCGTTGACGACGGGTCGTCGGACGATACGGCAATTCGTTCAAAATCGGTTTGCCCTGAGGCGAGAGTATTTCGCAACGAGAGACCGTTGGGCATTATCGCGGCACGAAACAAGGCATTTGAAGTGGCGCAAGGCCAGATTGTGTTTACCCTGGATGACGATGCGGTATTCTCAGGCCCATCCCTCGTAGGAAGCGTCGTGAAGGAATTTTCACCACCTTGCGTTGGCGCGGTTACCATTCCCATCATCGATCATCTCCCCGACGGAACCGTTCGTCAAAGACTTCCAATTGAAAATTCGACAACCGACTTTCCCTGCGTTGCGAATTTCAGTGGTGGTGCGAACGCACTCAGGAAAGACCTTTTCATGAAGGTTGGCAGATATAGCGGCAAATCAAGACAAGGCGAAGAGCGCGGTGTCTGCCTGAGATTTTTACAGGAGGGATTTCTGGTACGAGTCGCGGCCGAACACCATATCGATCATTACCCGCAACCAGCGACAGGAAATCGAGGGCTGATCGATTACTACAATGTCCGCAACAGCATCGCCTTCGCGAAAGACTTTTTCCCTTTCCCCGACAGACAAATTCATGTCCTGGGTACGATAGCGAGTCACTTGATGGCGTCACTGCCCAGAGGGAGGGGAATGCAAGTGATTCGCGGTGCCTGTGCCGAACTGGTTTTTGGTCGCGGCATTGATTACCCAAGGGTCGCCCGAAAAACCTGCCGGGCCTGGCGAGCCATGTCCAAACGTACCTGCTGGCGGTTTTCGGAACTCCGCAGTTTCCTTAAATCCTGCGAGATCCAATTGACTGGCAGCGAATGATTGAATTTGAAAAATCGATCGGCGATCCATCTTCCGATGATTGTTGTTTCCAATTGGTAATCGTTCAAACGTACCAGAACGGAAAGATCCGGGAACCTGATTTTATTACGCCAGTGAAATACAGCCCTCTCCTGTCGGAACAAAGGCAAACCAGGCAAGCAGGACAAACTGTTCGTCCTGGAAAAGCCGACAATTATGCGCGGTCAAACTGTTGGCACGATGGAACACTTTGACTGCACCCTATAGAACTTTGATTCCTCTCGCGAATCCATTCAAGACTACTTGTTGAAAGCTGACGATTTATGGCCGCTGCCGTCATAGTTCTGAATTTCGCAGTGATTGCCATCACCGTTTGGGTGATCATTGGCGACAACAGACGGGGAACCACTCCGTTTTTCAGTCTTCGAAATGTATTTTTGTTCGGGTTGTTGTACTTTCAATCGTTTGGGCTATTGAGCTGGGTTTTGGATCGACCATCGAACAGCCCGTGGCACGCAATAATCAGGGATTCCAATTACGAATCATCCCTTACGTATGTTTCGATGCTTTTGACGTTTTTGCTTGTATTCCTTACCACTTACAAACTCTTCAAAATCCGTTTTCGCCCCAAGGCGCTGGATTCAGTTGCCGGGCTGTCTCCCCTGTCGATGGCGCAACTGGCTATTCTGCTGACGATTATGGCGATCGCAATTTGGCTCGCCGGCCGGTTTGGTTTAAAGGAGCTAATGCGCTTTATTAGTTCCGGCATAGGAGTAACGGCAACGGGTGCTGCAGCATGGGCATGGTCCGACCGGCGTAAAAATCCGTTTTTTCTGAGTGTGTTGATCGGAGTTGCCCTGGTAAATCTGGCACCGCATCTGACGGAATACGGACGCCGCGGCCTGCTTTCGATTGCCGGCATTGTGGCCTGGGTCATGTATTATCGAATCTATTTCAGATTCAAGCCGATCAAGATCGTGATTGTCAGTTTGATCATCGCCATTCCTACGCTTACGGTCCTCGCGGCATTTTCGGAAGCACGAGTAAAGCGTCCCGACTCCGTGGCGGAATCGCTTGAATTCATGGTCAATGCTGACATTAAAAAGGGGTTACGTCGACTTGCAACATTTCAGGGTTCAGCCCCCATTTCGATCTGGTGTGTCGAAAACCATCCCAGTCCGAATGAGTATCGTCATATGTATACGCCCAAGGCGTTTGTCTGGTTTTTTCTGCCAAGGACGTTTTGGCCCGACAAACCTCAGGGCCTTGGAATTACGATCCCCAGACTTGCGGGAATGACCCGGGTCGGTGGCTTGAATGTCGGAGCGGGTATGATCGGTCATGCCAGTGCCGAGGGAGGGTGGTACGCAGTGATCCTGTACGCATTTCTGATGGCAGTTGGACTGAAGATCATGGATGCCATTGTGATCGCGCGGCCGTCGCCGCTGTATCGAATCACGTTTGCGTCTGCCCTGGGCGATTTGTTTGCCACGTCCCGGGGTGAGGTGAACTATTTTCTCGATATAGTCCTTATGTCAACGGTTTCCGGATTTGTGGCGATTTACCTTGTTTCGAAGCTATTTCCAAAACAGCGACAGTGAGTTTGAAAACCCCTATCCGCGTTTGTATCCAGCAACCAACTTTGGCCGCTTATCGGGTACCGCTGTTTCGGGAGTTGGCGCGAAGCACACAAATATCGATAAAGGTTGTACATGGGCAGTCGGCCGATATTCCCAATTGCGAAGGGGATGGATTCGTAACTGAAGAAATTGATGAATGGGATATTCCGCTGGCTCGCCGCCGGATTCTTTGGCATCACGCCCAATTGACGTTGGCGACCAGGAAAAACTGCGATGTATTGGTGTTCTCGGGCAATCTGCGTTATGGCAGCTTGCTTCCCGGGTTATTACGTGCCCGCCGCAACCGGATTGCGACTGTACTTTGGGGGCATCATTACGGGAAATCGGCTGGACTCCTGTCCGAGTCCGTCCGGAAACAAATTTACTTTCGACTGGCGGACAGCATTCTTTGCTACAGCCACGACGTTGCGAATGCTATTCGACTGTCTCCGGCGCTTGCGGCAAAGACCTTCGTCGCTCCAAACGCGCTGGATCAGCGGTCGATCACTGACGCGAAACTACATTGGTCGAACCAACCGGAGCTGCTGGAAGAATTTAGAATCCGCAATCAACTGGGTACCGGTCCCCATTTGTTGTTTGTTTCCCGTATCAAGCCACGAAACAATCTGGCAATCCTGCTGGAAACGCTGTCAAAAATCCGCCTCGAATTCCCTAATGCGAGTGCCACGATTATCGGTGCCCCTAACGACGAACAGCGCAGAATCGAAAGACTGGCCGTAGATCGGGGTCTGGCTGGCGCCGTTCGTTTTCCCGGTGCCATTTATGCCGAAGCGGAGCTCGCTCCGTGGTTCCTGACGGCAGACGCATTTCTTTATCCGTCGCAAATCGGATTGAGCCTGTTCCATGCATTTGGATACGGATTGCCAGTCGTTGCCGGTGTCCATCAACGGCTAAACAATCCGGAAGTCGAAGCATTGAGGGATGGCGTAAACGGTTTCAGATTTGTTGACGGGGACTCAGATCAAGCCGCCGATCGCACCTTGCAGATCGTCCGTAACCCGGGCTTGAGAATACAGATGAGTCGGAATGCCATGGGAACCGTTCGCAATGAATTCAATATCGAATTAATGGCGCAGAATTTTCTGGATGCAATTATGTTTGCTGCGCGAGCCAAAGGATTGACCACCTGATGTTGTTGATCGATGCAACCAACCTGAATACCGGCGGAGGTGGCGCGTTACTTGGATATCTGCTGGAGAGCATTTCCGATCGATCATTCAAGGCACTGGTTTCGGCCAATACGGGTATTCGTCCATCCAGCAACATCATCGTTACCGATCCCTGCAATCCGCTTGGCCGAACCAGACAATCCCTGTTGGAAAATGCGGTTCGCAATTACAATCCATCCACGGTTTTGTGTTTTGGCAACTTGCCGCCGCGCCGCCGCTTGTCCGTTTCACGAACGGTCACCTATTTTCAAAATGCCCACCTTGTATCTCGACTGGATCGACAATGTCGGTACGGGACTCGGGATCGTTTGCGTTACCTGTTGTTACGACGATCCATACGCACCTGGCTAGCGCACACCGATGTGTGGCTTTTCCAGACCCGGTACATTGGCGATGCGTTTCAGCAGGAATACGGGCCGATCGACAACCTGGGTGTATTTCCGTTTTTTGACGAGAGCAAGTTGAGGGAAACATGCGATAAAATCAATCAAGGATACATTCGTGAAGGCTTTATTTACGCGAGTGCTGCCGGTCCCCACAAAAACCACCGTAATTTACTGACAGCCTGGAAAATGTTAAAGGATGACCATGCATTGACACCGCTTCTGCATTTGACGATCCCTTCTCAAAACGTCCGCCTGATCAAACAAATTGATGAACTGAACACGTCGGGTTTGAATATCAGGAATCATGGCATCATTCCACGTGAATCAGTTCTCGAGTTGACCGCCAGTTGCGAGTTCGTTGTTTTCCCCAGCCTGCTGGAAACACTGGGATTGGGGATTGTGGAAGGTTGTCTGCTCGGTTGCAAAGTACTTGTGTCGAATGACCGGGCCTTTGCTGAAGTTATCGAGCCGTCGTATACGTTTGAACCGTTGTCGCCAGCATCGATTGCCGATTGCGTGGCAACGGCGATTGGCGACCCGGGTCCCAGGCCAATGGTTTTATTGCGAAACCGGATTGACGAACTGATTGCATTGTTGTTTTCTTAATCAAATGAGTTGTTGCCCGAGGACCAAACTTGCTGGATCGCGGCTAATCAAATAAACCAAACAATTGACTGATGAAACAAATACTTCAAAACCTCGGTAACGGCGAAACAATCCTTGCGGAGGTGCCGTGCCCGCGTCGGAGCAAGGGAGCTGTTCTTTGCCAAACAACTCGTACGCTCGTGTCGCTGGGCACGGAAAAGCTGCTGATCGATTTCGGCAAAGCGGGCTGGATCGCAAAAGCCCGATCGCAGCCAGACAAGGTCAAACAGGTTCTGCAAAAGATCAAAACGGACGGGCTCTGGCCGACACTCGATGCCGTCAGGGCAAAACTGGATACACCCATCCCGTTGGGTTATTGCCACGTCGGACGTGTTGTTGAATCGGATCCGGAAAGCACATTCGCACCAGGGGATCGGGTCATTTCCAACGGACCTCATGCCGAAATGGTGTCCGTTCCGGAAAACCTTGTCGCAAAGATTCCGGACAATGTCAGCGACGAATCGGCTGCCTTTGCTGTTGTCGCCGCAATTGGATTGCAGGGAATTCGGCTGGCCCAGCCAACGTTGGGAGAAAAGTTTGTCGTCAGCGGCCTTGGATTGATCGGACTCCTGACGGTGCAAATGTTGCGAGCCCATGGATGCCAGGTGTTGGGATTGGATTTTGATTCAAGGAAACTGGAATTGGCGAAACAATTCGGTGCCGAGACCGTTAACCTGGGCGCCGGACAAGACCCGATTCGACGTGCCCACGAGTGGACAAGGGGCAACGGAGTTGATGCCGTCATTATTTCGGCATCCACGAAGAGTGACGAGGTGATCCATCAGGCAGCGACCATGTGTCGTCAACGGGGGCGCATCGTCCTGGTTGGGGTTATTGGGCTGGACCTGCGTCGCGCCGATTTCTACGAGAAAGAACTTTCGTTTCAGGTTTCCTGTTCCTACGGTCCCGGCCGATACGATGACAGTTATGAAAAGAAGGGTCTCGACTATCCCATCGGGTTCGTGCGCTGGACAGAGCAACGGAATTTTCAGGCTGTGCTCGAGTTGATGTCGGACGGCAAAATCGATGTGGGACCATTGATCACTCACCGGTTTCCAATCGACGATGCGCTTCGGGGATACCAGGCCGTTAGCGAACCTGGGGCCATGGGAATTTTGCTGGAATACACGGCTGGTGAGGACACGCTCGAAACGCAAATCAGGCGAAACATTGGCGTTCGGGTCGCTGCTCACGCAAAATCGGCAGGGCAAACCGGCATCGCCTTTATAGGCGCTGGCAGTTTTACAACACGGATGTTGTTGCCGCTGTTGCCACGCAAGGGTGTCATAAGAAAGTCCATAATCAGCAGTTCGGGAGTTTCGGCAGCCTGCGCGGGAAAAAAATTCGGCTTTCAGAATATGGGCAGCGACGCCACCAGTGTGCTTGGCGATGCCGACGTCGATGCCGTCTTTATTACGACGCCGCACAACAGCCATGCGAGAATGGTTTGTGATGTACTTAATGCTGGCAAACATGTGTTTGTCGAAAAGCCGCTGGCGATGAACCACGAAGAGTTGGCACAAGTCGAACACGCCATAGCTGCCAATCCCTCGCGAATGGTGATGGTCGGTTTCAATCGTCGTTTCTCGCCGCATTCCGTTGCGATACGAAAATGGCTGGGTGCCTGCCCGGGGGCGCGGTCGATCATCATTACAGTCAACGCCGGTGCGATTCCGGCAAAACACTGGACGCAGGACCTGGGCATTGGTGGTGGCCGAATCATTGGCGAGGGTTGTCACTTTATCGACCTCGCAAGGTTTCTTGCCGAATCACCGATCAACTCAGTCAATGCCATCCCATTGGGTGGTGGTGACGGACGGTTGGGCGATTGCGTTTCCATACAGCTTGGTTTTGAAAACGCCTCGATTGCAACGGTTCATTATCTTGCCAATGGCAGCAAGGATTTTCCCAAGGAACGGATCGAGATTTTCGCCGCTGGCAAGGTGTTCGTTTGCAACAACTTTCGTCAGTCGCACGTCATTGGCGGAAAAGACAAGCTGAAGACACGAAATCAGGACAAGGGGCACGCGGCCGAACTGCGGGCCTTTCTTGAGTGCGTTTCCGCGGGTGGAGAGTGGCCAATCGCCCGCGACGAACTGATCGAGGTTTCGCGTGTGACCGTCGACGCCGCCATCCAGGTTCAAAGTCGCCGGGCGGAACGCAACTGATTTCGCCATCTTTGCCTTCCTGATTTTTTTCGACTGAATTAAGTGCGAATCGTTTTTTTCACCCATTACTTCCCGCCTGAGGGAAATGCACCGGCATCGCGCACGTACGATCATTGCAGGCGTTGGGCAAAGGCCGGTCATGACGTGACCGTTATCACCTGCGCGCCCAATGTACCCAATGGCCGGATCTATCAGGGGTACCGGAATCGACTCTGGCCGCAAAAAGAAACAATGGAGGGAATCAAGGTCATTCGTACCTGGACTTATGTTGCAGCCAATGCCGGGGGTGTCAATCGAATCCTTAACTATGTCTCGTATCTTGTTTCGGCAGTGGTTACGTTTGTGTTTTTCTGTCGGCGACCCAAAGTGGTTATCGCGACTTCGCCCCAGTTTTTCTGTGGTTGGGCGGGCGTGTTTGCCA
The DNA here is from genome assembly GCA_031414755.1 of Pirellulaceae bacterium. Lineage (GTDB taxonomy): Bacteria > Planctomycetota > Planctomycetia > Pirellulales > Pirellulaceae > CAJQPP01. The sequence continues at coordinate 64,600 of JANNWJ010000043.1, forward strand.
GTTATCTCAAGTGGACGAAATTCATCCTTGAGATTCGTGACATTTGGCCCGAGTCGATCATGACCGTGGGTGCCATGAAAAAAGGACTCGCGACCCGCGCGCTTGAAATGATGGAGCGAATGATGTACAGGAGCGCCAATCACATTGTGGCCGTTGGCGAGGGTTACCGAGTCAACATTGCGGGCAAAGCCAATGTCGCGGACCGGATTTCCGTCGTAACCAACGGAGTCGACCCGGAACAATTCCGTCCTCGGGAAAAGTCGGAAAAATTTCTTGCGGCTCATGGATTGGCTGGTCGGTTTGTCTGTTCCTACGTCGGAACAATAGGCATGGCACACGGTTTGGAGATCATTATTCGCGCTGCACGAATACTAAGAGATGCAGGGCGCGACGACATTGTGTTTTGTCTTGTCGGCGATGGAGCCCGTCGCCATGAACTGGAGCAACTGGCAACCAATGAAGAAGTGTCGGAACTTGTTCGTTTCACCGGTCTTATGGATAAATCTGAAATGCCTGTTGTCCTGGCCAGTTCCGATTGTTTGCTCGTCCATTTGAAAAGGTCGGAACTCTTTGAAACAGTCATTCCCTCTAAAATATTTGAGACCATGGCCATGCAACGGCCATTGATCATGGGCGTTCGTGGCGAGTCTGCCGAAATCGTTCGGAGAAGTGGTTCTGGTATCGACATAATACCTGGCAACGAACACGAGCTTGTCGCAGCTGTCCTGAAGCTGCGAGACGATCGTGGCTTTTATGAAACACGATGCGCCAATGGGCGCAAGTTCGTCGTCAATCACTACACTCGCGACGTTCTGGCTGGCCGTTTTCTTGAAATAATTGAATCTGTCAGTGGTGCCAATCGATCGAAGTACAATTCGGGCGCGAAATGACAAGCGAACAAGTCGAGCTTGAGCTATTGACAGACATTCGTGATCGCGGGGACAGTCTGATGCAACGGGCGGGCCGCGCGATGCAGATCGCCCGAAATTATCGCTGGAGCCAGATCGCCCGACGTGGTATGTCGTTGGTTCGAAAGCGATTTTCCGATGATCGTCGCGTAGGCTCGATTTCAGTCCCGGCGACCCTAACCTTTCGCTGTCCGGGCAAACTTGCTGGTGTTGCAGAAATCGTTATCGATTCGCATCGCGATCACCCAAGCCACCAAAACGGAGACCTGCCGAAGGGGATGCTGTCGCTTCTCAATCGTTCCGTCGATACGGGCTGGCCGATCGACTGGCAGCAGGATTTGAGCGGCTTGCCACATCTTTGGCGCTTTCAATTGCAGTACCATGAATACCTGTTGTCATTTCTGGCGGACACGGCCGAAAGCAATTCAGATTTCCACTCACTGGCGCTCGTCGAGGAATTCCTGTTGCACTGGATTGGTGAACATTTACCAGAGCAAGTCGAAACATCTAGTGATTCCTGGCATCCTTATTGCATCTCCCGTCGAATTCCGGTTTGGTTGTGGATTCTTGGGAGATACGAAATCCGGGGCCATGTAATGGAACCGGTCAAGAAGTGTATCTTTCAGCAAGCAGAGTATTTGTGCGATCACCTGGAACTGGATCTGTGTGGCAACCACTTGTTCGAGAACCTGACAGCGCTGGTTCTTGCCGCGTGTTGTTTTGAAGGCAAGGAATCCCGACGGTGGTTAACGATATCTCTGCGGCAATTGCGTCGTGAACTCTCGAAACAGATTCTCGATCATGGAGAGCATTTTGAATTGTCCCCTATGTATCACTGCCAGGTACTGGGCAACTTGTTGAAAATGGCCTGTTTGCTGGACGAACGCGATCACAAAACGGCAATGCGGTTTCTCGATTCCGCACAACGGATGCTGAATTTCCTCGCGCGCATTACTCAACCCGACCATGAAATCCCTCTGCTGGGTGATAGCGGGTATGGGGAGGCACCCAATCCGAAACAGATTCATCGACTGGCGGAATTGGCGTCAATCAGGTTTAGCGGCGCCCGAACCGCAGTTCACAAAACAGGACCGTACTGGGTTTTTGATTCGCTGCAGTCAAAGGAATCAAACTGGTTGCTTTTTGACCGGGGGCAGGCTTGTTGTGACGAGTTGCCAGCGCACGGTCATTGCGACTTGCTGAATATCGTCGCAAGTATTGGAGGTCGACCGTGGATTGTGGACAGTGGAAACTTCGATTATGAAAACAGCTCAATGCGCCGCTATTGCCGCAGTTCGATTGCTCACAACGTCCTTACTGTTAATAACGAAAACCAGTGTCAAATCTGGTCGTCGTTTCGAATGGGCCGACGCGCCCGCGTGAAATATGAACAGAATGGTAGTCGCGACCAGTTCGACTGGGCATCAGCCAGCCACAATGGTTATCGGCGATTCGGCATCAACCGGATGGAGCGGGTTGTTGCGAGTTCATCGGAACACAACGTGTGGGTCTGTGCTGATTTGGCCCATGGAATGCCAACGGGATCGTTGGTTGGATATTTGCATTTCGCCTATGATATCGACGTTCTGGAAATTCCTGAATCGGATCCAGCGAAGCGAACATTAATTCTCGACGACCACCGGCAGCAACGCCAAATGACTTTCTTCGGCACGGAACAAACATCAATCGTCGATGGCTGGCAATGCCCGGCATTCGGTATTCGAAAAAAGAATCCGGTGATAGTCTATCGACAAACCGAAGCGGTGCCGCGGCCAATGGGCTGGGTGCTGTACGACATGGATATTGAATTGGAGATTGCCGAGTCGAGTACCAATCGCCTTGTCATCAAGACCAATCAACCTGCTACTACATTCGACTGGAAATTTTAGCTTATGCGAATAGCATGCATCGTTGGTGCTCGTCCGAACTTTATGAAAATCGCGCCGATCCTTCGCGCGATGGCTGCCCACGACAATTTGAAACCGGTGTTGATTCACACGGGGCAACACTATGACAAAAACCTGTCAGATATTTTCTTCGACGAGCTGGGAATTGCCCGTCCCGACATTTCACTGGGAATTGGTTCCGGCTCCCACGCCCGACAAACCGCCGACGTGATGGTCGCGGTAGAAACAGTTTTGATCGAAGCCGGCCAGCAAGGAGATCCGTTCAACATGTTACTGGTTGTAGGCGATGTCAATTCGACCGCCGCAGCAGCTATTGCGGCATCGAAACTTCATATTCCGGTGGCGCATGTGGAAGCAGGACTTCGAAGTTTTGACCGTGAAATGCCGGAAGAAATCAACCGTTTGATTACCGATGCCATCAGCGATTTGTTATTTGTTTCCGAACCGGCTGGCGTTGAGAATTTGAAGCGCGAGGGACACGACAACGAAAAGATATTTCTGGTGGGCAACGTCATGATTGATACGTTGATGACTCAGGTCGAACGCGCTCGCCAACAGAACACGCTGGCACGACTTGTACTGAATCCAGGGCATTTTGGAATGGTAACCCTTCATCGACCTTCCAACGTCGATCATCCCGAATTGCTCGGCGGCCTCGTCGATGTGCTCGTCGAAATCGCCGACGAGATGCCGCTGGTTTTTCCGATTCACCCAAGAACACTGGGCCGGCTCAAGCAATTCGGCTTGTACGAACGTATTTCGGAATCGGCCGGGATAAAGGCCCTTGAACCACTGGGATACCTGGACTTCCTTTGCCTTACTTCCCAGGCCAGGGTAATCGTCACTGATTCCGGCGGACTTCAGGAAGAGTCGACGGCGCTCGGAGTTCCTTGCCTGACAATGCGTGAAAACACAGAACGCCCCATAACCGTGACTCAAGGGACGAGTACGTTGATTGGACACTCGGCACAATTACTGAAATCGAATCTTCGATCAGTGCTGGATGGAACGTACAAGATCGGCAGTTGTCCTGAGCTTTGGGACGGTCGTGCCGCCGGTAGAATCGCGGAAATACTGGCGAAAAGGGAGTGTCCGTCGGGGAAACCGTAGACGGGATGGTGTCGTAAAAGTTATTATGGTTCACCGCCAAAATCGTTTTTCGGGGAGCTCATTCCCCTTGTTGCGTTTGTGGAAACGTCGCTGTTTCATTTGGCGAAAAATCGATTGACATTCCGATCGGGTCGTTGACACACGGAACACAAGGAATCCAGTACAAACAACTCCAACTCCCGAGTTTGATCAATGTCATCCGCCGCCAAAGAAATCTCATTGAGTCCCAGTCGTGCAAGCAGCGGAAGCGCCCGAATGGTAGCGATTCCGTATGTCGTAGCCATCGTTGCGCAAGTTCCGTTGTTGTTGCTGTATTTTTCGTTGCTCTGGCTACGCCCCCACTATCAGTTTTTTCCCATCGCACTGGTGATGGTCGTTGCTTTTGCCTGGATTCGATGGCCTCGACACGAGCCCGACCCGTTTTTTGCCAGCAAGTCCAGTTCGGTAATGTTCTGGATTGCAATTATGTTCGGAATTGCCGGCTCCATTTTTGCACATGGCTGGTTTTCGGCGATGAGCATGTCGCTGTTGATTACGAGCCTTTTTGCCAGAACGCGTGACGGCGAATTCCCGAATCGAACGCTGATTGGAGTGGCGATCCCGTTGTTTGTAATCATCTCCCTCCCCGAAAACCTGGATTATCGCCTGATCACATGGTTGCAATTGATCAGTTCACAACTGAGCAGTTCCTATCTCGATTTACTTGGCTTCAAACACTATGCCCCGGGAACGACGTTGAATTTCCCCGATCACGCTTACGAGGTTGAGCGGGCTTGCAGTGGTGTTCAGTCATTTTTCACGCTCGTTTTTTGTGCAACATTCATTATTGTTTCATTTCGCCGTCGCTGGGTTCGTGGCCTTTTGCTGATTCTTTCCGCGATCTTTTGGGCGATATTGATGAACAGTGTCCGGATCATGACAATTCCGATCGCGCAATCCCTGTTTGACCTGGACCTCAAGGGTGGATTACGACATGAACTGCTGGGTTACGCAGTCATGTTGTTTGCCTGCGCCATGCTGCTGAGCACCGATCAGTTGCTGGAGTACTTGTTCGGCCGAAGGGACATCGAATCGATAGGCGCTCGACATACTCCGTGGTTCTTTAATCGAAAGATCGATGACGATGAAAAGGTTGAACGGAGTGCAGTGACCCCCTTGTTTCGCAAGGCGTTGATCGGTAGTTCGGTGTTGATGCTGGTACTGGGCATTTTTCAGATGTCGGACGTCGTTCGCTCACTCAATAACCCCGACTATCGAGTTCGTTTTTTCGATACGAACCAGATCATCGACGTTGATGGCAAATGCCTTCCCGATTCGATATTGTCAAGTTCTGGTGATAACAAATACGAATGGAAGAACATTCGTCATGAGCGATCGGATCGAACGCGAGGAAGTGACCTGGGACAACGATCCGATTTGTGGACGTTTGTTTCCCGAACAGGAATGGCGATCCAGGTTTCGCTCGACCAGCCGTTCCCGGGATGGCACGAATTGACCACCTGTTATCAAAACGTGGGTTGGAAAGTCGCATCCTTGCGTCGCAAATTCTCGGAACCGATCACCCTGGAGAGCGGTGAAACGGTGAAATGGACGTTTGTGGAAATCGGTTTGGAGCATACGGATTCGCTTCAACATGGGTGGCTTATGTTTTGCTTTTGCGACAGCAACGGTGAACCTGTTGAAGCTCCAATCGAATGGGACGGATTGCGGTCCTTTTTTGAACGGGCTAAAAACCGGCTGTCCTATCGAATTCGTTCCAGCCTGTTTCGCGGCCAGTCCTACCAAATGCAGGTTTTCGTCCCTTCATTGAAACCCCTGCCTGACGAACAAAAAGAGGAAGTACGCAACCAGTTTTTTGAAATTCGAAAACAGATCCGTTCGGCGTTGCTGAAGTATCGGGAACCCGATGCATCGTGATGGAATTGAACTTGCCTGCTGATTACATTGTGCCCCTATGAGCAACGAATCCAGCCGAATTGACAGCCCCGGGACGGGGCCATCGGAACCCTCGCAAGATGTCCGTTCCGTGCTTGTTCCGTCGCTGATCCTGATCGGCTCGCAAATTCCGTTGACGGTTATCTATGGGTTAAACCTTGCCGGATCACGGGAGCACTACAAACTCTTTCCGGCAGCTCTGTTGACGGTTGTATTCTTGCTGGTGCTGCGTTGGCCGAAAGGTGAAGAACGCCCGTTTTTTCCGAGTGTTCTTTCGATGGTCTTGCTGGCATGTGGCGTCGTGCTTGCGATTCTTGGAACGTTGTTCCTGTCGCCATGGTTCGGATATGCGAGTCTTGTTGCGTTTACCGGCAGCTTGTTTGCGCGAACCAACGACCGGGCACGATTCGGATCACTGATTTCGCTGCTGGTTCCACTTTTGGTTTTGGTACAGCCGCCAACCGGTATTGACTTTGACAACGTTCAGGGCGATATCCAGCTTATGTCGACGATCAATTCATGGTCGACCTCGATCGCTTCGGACATTCTTGACGCGTTGGGCTTTCCTCTTTTGAAAATGGACTATGTCAACCTTGTTGCGGGGTCGCGAATTGAAGTTCCCGGCGGCAGTGTCGATACCATCGACATTGGAACTCGCGGCAGCTCGGTTTTTTCATTATTGATTGCCACGGCCATTTATATTTCCGTCATGCGCCGGCCGTTGTTTCGAAGCCTGGCGTTGTTGGCAGTTTGCATTTTTTGGGCGACCGTTGGAGAGGCGATTCATGCAGTTATTTGCGTGGCCGGAGCGAGTTCGTTTGAAATGAACTGGCTTGAAAATGCCGAGCCGGGCTGGCTCCGTCTGGGTATACTGCTGTTTTCATTTTCCATGACTTTATTGTCCGATCACTTCATTGCCTTTCTGTTTGGCAAAGTCGAAATGGCGACCATTGACGAAGATATGAAAGGCCAGTTCTGGCTTTGCCAAACATGGAATTTTGTAGTGGCAGGAGTCGAGTCACCGGTAATCGACATCAACGTGCGACACGAAGTCGCCTGGGCCAAATGGCGAAATTCCGCCCTATCCCATCGTACAACGCGCAAACTCTGGGTTGCCGCCATTGGCTGTACCGTGCTGGCTGTTTTTCAGGTAATGGGAATTGGCCGTGCAAGTTCACTTGCCGGACGACATGCGCTGCAACAAGGTAACGGCGACTGGCTGGAAATGTCAGGGGATTTGTTACCGCCGTCGCTTGCCGGAGCTGAAATGCTCAAGCATCATATTACAAAACCAGCACAGAAAACTGCCTTTCGCGCCTACGAAAATTCATGGACGTTTTGCGATGCGTCCCGTCCAGAAGTTCAATATGAAATATCCGTTTCCCAGGCATGGCCCGGTTGGCATGACGCCATCGCCAATCATATGCGCAACGAGTGGATACTCAACGATTCGCAGCCAGCAAATGGGACCGTTGTTGACCTGGCACTCTTGCCTGGTGTTCCGGTAGTTTTCGCTGATTTTCACAATACGATTGCCGAAAACGGAATGCTGGCGTTTTGTCATTTCGATTCCTTTGGTGAACCGTTCGAACGACCACTTGCATGGTCGGACTTGTCTGACTTTTGGCGACGGGCAACTCAACGAACAAGAAACCGGATTCGCCCTCGAATTTTCGTGCCGGATTCAATCCTGATCGAAGTCAAGGTTCACACTGTCGACGATTTGCCTGAATCCATTCGTCAGCGCGCACTGGAAATATTTAGCGCTGCGACTCAGGTCCTTCGTCAGAAAATCATTGAACAACAACTGCCGGTAGGTGGCGAACCATCTGCGGATGCGCCGGCAAACGAAACCGATCGCCCGCTCGAAGAGGCAGGTCGAATTTTCACCGACGTACATTTGGCACAGTTATTCAAGAAATGATTCGTTGTCAATCTTGCGCGCGGGCCGGCTTGCTTGGAAACCCATCCGATGGCTACGGCGGAAAAACCATTTCGTTTACGATTGGGCAGTATCGGGCCACGGTCGAGTTGAGTCCGGGCAAACACCTGGAATTCCTGCCTGCGCCTCAGGACGTGGATCGATTCGATTCGCTCGATCAATTCTCGACGATTGTCAGGCAACGAGGATTTTACGGCGGAGTTCGACTGCTCAAGGCGACCGTCAAGCGATTCCATGATTTCAGTTCAGGCAAGTTTGAATTGAGACGTGAAAACTTTTCCCTGACGTATCAGACCAACATTCCGCGTGGCGTCGGCATGGCTGGCTCAAGTGCTATTATCACGGCGACGCTCAAGGCGCTGGTGAAATTTTACGAAGTACGGATTGAACCGGGAATTCTGGCATCGCTGGCCCTGAGTGTTGAACGGGATGTGTTGGGAATTCCGGCCGGCTTGCAGGACCGGGTCATTCAAATGCTTGAACAAGTCGTTTATATGGACTTTTCGCCCGCCGCGACTTCCATTCACGACGGCATGCACGTCGGGCGATACGAACGGCTTCCAGTCAACTCGTCGATTCCACTTTATGTTGCCTACGACACGTCGACCAGCGAACCTACCGAAGTATTGCACAATGACCTTGCCCGGCGGTATCGCGATGGCGAATCAGAAGTCGTCGATGCCATGGCCGGATTTGCTGAACTGGCAAGGAACGGTCGCGAAGCCTGGCTTGCAAGTGATGTTGGACTGCTTCATTCGCTGATCGATCAGAACTTCGATTTACGAAAGCAAATTTGTCGATTGCCCCAAAAGCACTTGCGAATGATTAACGTTGCCCGGTCAACGGGGGCGAGCGCCAAGTTCTGCGGTTCCGGTGGTGCAATCGTGGGAACTTTTGCCAACGACGAACACTTTCGGCTTTTGTCCGAAGCGCTTTCGGCGATCGGGTGTCAAACCATCCAACCTCACATCGTTTGATTTCCCCAGCCGCCCCCCCCCGGGGTTTCCAGCCGAAGTGCTTCTCCCGGCTGCATGACAACATCGCATCGCCACGGCAGCTCTTTTCGAGTTCCGTCCGGGCGAATCAGCCAGTTTTCTCCGGCAGCTCCAGCATTGCCTCCCTCCGACCCCCACGGTCTGGAATTTCTGCGACTCGTTAATAGCGATAGCGACAGCCGTTTGCGAAACTCGATGTGGCGGATCATCCCGTCCCCCCCGGCGTTTTTTCCGGTACCGCCACTACCGCGTCGAATCGAACATTCTCGAAGTATCAAGGGATAGCGGGTTTCCAAAATCTCCGCATCTGTTAATCGCGTGTTCGACATGTGGCAATGAACGGCCGAAGCTCCTGGGCCGGTTGAAGTTGCACCTGATCCGCCACCGACCGTCTCGTAGTAACCAAACGTCTCGTCGCCAATCAGCCAATTGTTCATCGTCCCCTGACTGGCGGCTCCCAGTCCCATCGCTCCAAAGATCACATCGACGATCCGTTGCGATGTCTCAACGTTGCCACCAACAATTGGAGGACTCTCAGATCGATTTGTGGCGGGTTGGGCATTTAGAAAACACTCGGGCAATGCAAGATTGACCGGTTTCATCATCCCTTCGTTCATCGGGATATCTGTCCCGGCAATCAGTCGCATGACATACATGATTGCCGATGAAACAATCGCCTTGTTGGCGTTAAGATTATTGAGCCCGACCGGGTCGGTCCCGTGAAAATCAAATGTAATCTCCCGACCGGCAATTGCGATCCCCAACTCAATCCGTTGTCCGCTATCCATTTGATCGGAAAAGCGAAACTGATGATCGCCGATTTGTTCCAGTTGATTCCGCGCCTGCCTTTCTGCCGCGTCCTGAATATTTTGCATGTAACGTTGAACAAGCTGCAGTGAGTACCGCTGGACAAGTTCCCGCAAAGCCAGTTCACCGCAGCGGTTGGCAGCGACCTGGGCGCGAATATCGCAAATATTTTCAGTTGGATTTCGCGATGGCGATGGACCCTTGGACAAAAGATCTTGCAGCTCGTCGAAACGCTCTTCGCCCGACCGAACCAGTTGAAAATTCGATATCAAAACGCCTTCTTCTCCCAATGTGCGTGCTGCAGCGGGCATCGATCCCGGCGCAATACCCCCAATCTCTGCGTGATGCGAGCGGCTGGCCACCCAAAAAATTATTTGGTTTCCGATGGCATCGAATACCGGAGTGACAACGGTCACATCGGGCAAGTGCGAACCTCCGGCGTAAGGATCGTTGGTGACAAACACATCGCCCGGCGCTGCCTGGGAATTCAGATCGATGGTCGATCGGACGGATTCGCTCATCGCCCCCAGATGCACAGGAATATGCGGGGCATTGACGACCAGTTCTCCATCGCGGGTAAACAGAGCGCAACTGAAATCGAGGCGTTCCTTGACATTTACACTGCTGCTGGTCTGTTGAAGCACCATGCCCATTTGCGATGCGATCGAAACAAACCGGCGGTTGAATATCTCAAGCATCACCGGATCAACGGGCTCATTGCCAGCCAAACGGTCATTCGCTTTTGCCACTTCGCTTTCCGAATCGTTGTCGCGGAGCGCATCGGGATCAGGACCTCCGAAATCCAGAGTCAACAGCTTTTCCGGCCCGACCGTGCATTTCCAGCCACGCAATAATACCGTGCTTGTCATCGAATCGACGATCAGGGCAGGGCCGTCGATCGATTGCCCTCGACAAAGAGTCCCCAAATCAAATCGGGGAACAGGCTGGATGCGTTGATCAATTCTGACTTCATCGATAGCGTCGGGGAAAGGGCTTTCCAAACTGCTTGGGTCATCAGCACTCATTGAATCGAGCTTGCCTCCAGGACAGGTCGCGACTAGCCGTGCCGATACAACTTCAATCGATCGTTGCTGCGTGTAGCCGTATCGCAATTGATGGATTTTCCGGAACTCGCACTGCAAATCAGATTCGGGACGATAGTCGATCAGTTCGCAAGCTTCAGTACCGGTGAATCGGAGTTCAACTCCCGACTGAATAATAATGGAACCCCTGTTGAATCCCACGACATCGGTCGCCAGTTGCTCGATTGCCAATTGACTCATACGGGCGAACGCGGCATCCAGAATCGAAGTCGATTGTTCATCCAGCGGCCGCAAAATTGAACTGACTTGATGATTCGCTTGTTCGGCAATGTGCATTCCAACTGCGCTAAGCACGCTGGCACGCGGATGAATCAGGACGGTTTTGATTCCCAATAAACAAGCCACGGCGCAGCAATGCTGGGCAGCCGCCCCACCGAAGGAAACCAGCGGATAGTTCCTCGAATCATAGCCCTTTTTGATCGAAACGGTGCGGATCGCTTCGGCCATATGTTGATTCGCTATTTCGAGGCATCCTTCGGCAATTTCATCAGTCGACAAAACGAAACCTGCCGCCAGCATTTGCACTTCAATCTCGTGCGCACGATCGCGGGCCGCAGCGACATCGAGCCTGAATGGGAACTTTTGGAGAATAATTCGCCCCAACAACAAATTGGCATCTGTCACCGTGAATGGACCACCGCGCCCGTAGCAAGCTGGACCAGGGCTGGCACCTGCGCTTTCAGGTCCCACCAGCAGTCGAGTTCCGTCAAAACGGCAAATCGATCCCCCACCTGCCGCTACCGTTTCGATCGACATGACGGGGAGCAAGACGCGAACACCCGCTTTGGTCGATTCGAATTCGAACTCGTATTTGCCATCGAAACGTGAAACGTCCGTACTGGTTCCACCCATATCAAAACCGATCGCATGGTCGAGTCCGGACTGCCTCGCAACCCACGCGGCTCCGACCACTCCTCCGGCGGGGCCGGATAACAAGCTGTCTTTGCCTGAAAAACGATTTCGGGAAACGAGCCCTCCTGCCGAGGTCATGTTCCGAACATGACTCCCGGGAGCAAGGGCCGATTCGAGTTCGTCCAGCCACGTTCTCAAAACCGGGTTGAGATAGGCATCGAGCACGGTTGTTTCCGCTCTTGCCAGGATCTTGATGAGCGGCGCGACATCGCTGGAAAGACAAATCTCCACAAACCCGGCTTCACGCGCCAGTTCGCCTGTGATGCGTTCGTGCTCGGGATATTTGTAGCCGTGCATCAGGCAGACAGCCAGGGACTGAATTCCGCCTTGTTTCAAGTCTTTCAGTTGCCTGCGGACCTTGTCAGGGTCGACGACGGTTTCGACGATCCCGTCAGCCAGTATCCGTTCGTCAATTTCAATCACTGTTTCAGAAAGTGGCAAGTGCTTTCGCACGGTCAAGGCAAACAGGTTGGGACGGGTTTGATCTCCGATCGCCAACAAGTCCCGAAACCCGCGCGTTGTTACAAGTGCTGTTCGGGCCCCGGTTCGGGTCAACAACGCATTCGTCCCGCGCGTTGTTCCCAGGTGCACAACGCACCGTGGCAAGGGACTTTCCAGCGGGATCTCCAGAATTCGATGGATGGCCAGCACCGGTGAATGCATCAAAGTCGTCAGTTCGTATCCCTGTTCCGGCAACCGAAACGTTTCCGGTACAGCTTCACGCAAAAAGAATTCTCTCGAACCCGAATGAAAGTGTTCGACCTGGCTTGTCCAGGCCGGTTGACCATGTTGGCCGAAGAACCCCACAACGGCACTCCGCCAGAAATCTTCGACTTCCGCCCGCTCCGGATCGACAAACGACCGATCGCTCGTCCATCTACTGGCCAAACCCTTTGTCACTCCGGAACTGAGCAGCTTTAACAGTCGTTGTTCGCCGGATTGCGATACACCGATGCCATCGGTAAATGTCCCACCGACATCGATTGAAAACCGCCAGGCTTCGTATGTCATTTCCGGTTCCGTCATGGGCCCGCGGACTCGATTTTCGATTCACCCAACTGAACAATCCAGTCGCGGATTCGACAATCCAGCCAATGAGACGTTCCGTCTAACCCGGGCCTGGCAATGAATCCCAAGTGCCCGCCTCCAGTTGTGACAACTTGCTGGATTCCCGGCCCCATTGGAAATTGCGAAAAAATTGTTCCAGGCACAATCGGATCACTGAGATCATACAGCAACATTGTCGGCGTCCTGATTTTGCAAAGATCGGAACCAGAGCTACTTTTTGAATAGTAGTCTTGCAAACTTGCAAATCCGCCCAAAGGTGCGGTAAATGCCGCATCAAAATGTGCAAGCTTTCCCGGAATCGGATTCACCCTGGTATCGGCTAAATCAGATCGGACCTGGCGACGCATCAACAAATGTCGTTTCAACATTCGTCCAAAATACCAATCGTATAATCGACCCGCCCCATAATTTAATGAGCGAGAAGTCGCCGACAGATCGACAGGCGGCGCGACAGCAATCGCGGAATCAACAAACGGTGTTTTGAGGGAGCCGCGATTGCCAAGCCACTTCAATAAAATGTTTGCCCCAAGCGAAAATCCGGCGATCGTAAGTGCAACCATGTTATCGGGAGGACGATTGGCCCGCCGTTCGATCCACTCGACGATGGCCTGCAGGTCTTCGGTTCGTCCCGCATGAGCATGGTATCGCGCGAGATGAATGCCGGCTCCGCAACCTCGTTGATCAAATCGCCAGACCCGGTAACCGGCACCCACGAGCAACGCGGCACTACGAATCATGTAGGGGCTTGCGTGACTTCCCCCCAACCCGTGAACCAGCAGGACTTCGCGGCGTTTAACGACGCCTGACCCCGGCTCGTCCATGTGCAGCACAAGCTGGTCACCTTGGGTCGTATCGACGATGTATTGTTTCGTATTGCCGGGCTTTTTTCGTATTGGGGCGAACGAGCCTGCAATCGTTTGCAAGTGGCCGCCACGAATCGGGCGCGCAGCACGAAACTCCGGAAACTCACCGAAAAGCGTGGCATTACGAAATGACGTTTCGTTGTTCAAGCAGTTCCACCACCCTGGAAACACATTCGGCAGGAGAAAGTTGATCCGTGTTCAAAACCAGATCCGGAGCAAGCGGCGCTTCGTATCGAAGCAAAACCGGATCGGACAAATCGCGCTCGCCAACACTTCGTTTGGCACACAATTCCGCAGGCGCGTTCAGGTGAACCACCATAAATCGATCGTTTCCGATAACTTCTGCGGCGCGCTGTCGCACCTCTTCATGCGGAGCGACCAGTGAAACCAGGCAGATCAGTCCCGAGTTGTTGAACAAGCGCGCGATCTCGGCGCAACGTCGCACATTCTCCGACCGGTTCTCCGGTGAGAAGCCGAGGTCCTTGCTGATCCCCAGTCGGAGGTTTTGTCCATCGAGAACCACGCCACTGCGGCCCCGTTCAAACAAGGCCCTTTCAACTCCATAGGCGGTTGTCGATTTTCCCGCTCCCGGCAATCCGGTAAACAACACAGTCACGGGTGTCTGGCCGAATCGGGCCATTCGCTCCTCATGCGATACCTTGCTGTCGTATTGAACCAGAGTGTCGCTTTGCGGATCGTCGTCCCAGTGGTCTTTTCTGGACTCGTTTGTCTGGCGATCGATGATCATGCCGGCGCCTACCGTCTCGTAGGTAATCCTGTCGATTACAATAAACGCGCCGGTCGATCGATTGCGTCGATATCGATCAAATGAAATCGGTTCCGATAGCGATATACTGATCCGTCCTATCTCGTTCAATGTCAAGGCGGGAGCCTCGACACGATGCAAAGTATTGACGTCGATCCGGTAACGCAGTGTGCTGATGTTTCCTGGGACAGTTTTGGTCGTTTGTTTGAACAAATACTGCTTGCCGGGGACCAGCGGCTGACCGGACATCCAGACAATATTGGCATCGAAACGGTTTTCCAGCTTTGGAACGTTGCCTGGTCGAACAATCATGTCGCCGCGGCTGACATCGATTTCGTCTTCCAGTGTCAACGTGACACTCATCGGCACAAACGCTTCCTGCAAGTTTCCGTCAGATGTAACGATTTCCTTGATCCTGCTTGATTTGCGCGACGGCAGCGCCAAAATCTCATCACCCACCCGAACCACACCGGAACTGACTGTCCCCGCGAACCCGCGGAAATTGAGATTGGGACGCAAAACAAGCTGTACCGGGAAGCGAAAATCCTGCAAGTTCCTGTCCGAGCCAATGTAGACCGTTTCCAGAAAACTCATGAGCGTCGAACCGTTGTACCACGGCATGTGCCCGCTTTTGTCGACCAGGTTGTCGCCGTTCAAGGCGCTTATGGGAATAAAATGCAAGTCGGGAATATCGAGTCGAGAAGCAAACGATCGGTAGTCGTCCCGAATTTGATCAAAGACCCCTTCATCGTATTCCACCAGGTCCATCTTGTTGACGGCAACGAGAATGTGCCGAATACCCAGCAAGGAGACTATGAAACTGTGGCGACGCGTCTGCTCCAGCACACCAAGTCGCGCATCGATCAGGATGATCGCCAGGTCAGCCGTCGAGGCTCCGGTGGCCATGTTGCGAGTATACTGAACATGTCCCGGAGTATCTGCGATAATGAACTTGCGTTTCGCCGTGGAAAAATAGCGGTACGCGACATCAATGGTTATGCCTTGCTCGCGCTCGGCCCGCAAACCGTCGGTCAGCAACGCCGGGTCAAATTTGCCGCCCGTCGTGCCGTGTACGATCGAGTCCTTTTCAATCCTGGCAAGCTGATCCTCGTAGATCATTTTTGAATCGTACAACAACCGGCCAATCAACGTACTCTTGCCGTCGTCCACGCTGCCGCAAGTAATAAAGCGCAGTAGCTCCTTACGCTCGTGCTCGGCCAAATAAGCGTCGATGTCAGTTGCGATCAGGTCGGATTGATGTGACATGGGTTTTGTATCAAAAGACAGCTTGCGGGAGTTTCCAGTTTGAACGAGCAGGGCAGGGGGCCGGGTTCCTTTAATAGCGATCCGGCCAGCGACTAAAAGTGCCCTTCGATTTTTTGTTTTTCCATGCTTCCTTCTTCGTCATTGTCGATGGCCCGACCCTGACGTTCCGATGTCGTTGCCAGCAACATTTCCTGAATGATTTGCGGCAACGTCGTCGCTCTCGACTCAACAGCGCCAGTCAGTGGATAACAGCCCAGGGTCCGGAACCGTACCATCTTCATTTCCGGTTTCTCGCCCGGCTTCAGTCGCAACCGGTCATCATCCACCATCACCCAAATACCATTCCGCAAAACCATGGGCCGCTCGGCAGAAAAGTAAAGCGGAACGATCGGGATGTTTTCCATGTGGATGTATTGCCAGATATCCAGCTCCGTCCAGTTGCTGAGCGGGAAAACCCGAATACTTTCGCCCTTGTTGACTTTCGTGTTGTACAAATTCCAGAGTTCCGGTCTTTGGTTTTTTGGATCCCAGCGATGACTGCGGTCCCGGAACGAAAAAACCCGCTCCTTGGCTCGGGACTTTTCTTCGTCGCGCCGTGCGCCGCCAAAGGCCGCGTCAAATTCGTATTTGTCGATCGCCTGTTTCAGGGCGTCGGTTTTCATGACAGACACATGTTTGGTGCTGTTGTCTGTCGGATACAAACCCAGCTTCAGACCCTCTTCGTTAATATGTGTGATAATTTCAAGGCCCAGTTCCTTACGGGTGTAGCTATCGCGAAAAGAGTACATGTCGCGAAATTTCCACGTCGTGTCGATATGCATCAACGGGAAAGGGGGCTTGGCCGGGTAGAATGCCTTCATGGCCAGGTGCACCATCACCGACGAATCCTTGCCAATGGAATAAAGCATGACCGGATTGCGAAACTCGGCAGCTACCTCGCGTATAATGTGGATGCTCTCCGCCTCAAGCTGTTTCAAATGCGTGAGTTGGTAGTTTCCCGTTTGACTGCTCGAATCAGTCGTCGGTTGCGGTGCAACACTGGTCATGAGCCGTTTCGAATTCGGAAAAGGGATGTTTGGATTGCCAATTTCGGAAATTCCCGTGAAAGACCGGTCAAAAACCGGGCTTGGAAGCACTCCATCATAACTTGTGATTGTCGTTCCAACAACAGATTTGGGCCCTGATCAACGCGGGTAACACCGGCAAATCATCTGAATGAATACGTATTAGGGAGGAATTGACTCGAGCTACGAACCCAGGATCTTTCCCAGCAACGCGATCGTTGATGGTACATGGAGTGAGTCCTTGCCAAAACCTGGCAAGGCCCCGGCCTGTATCGCCGCATGTTGAACTTCCTTGAAATTTGATACGAGCATGACAGGAACGGACTTCGTTGAGGGATTGGATTTGAGGGCCGAGATGATTTCGAGCCCTGCCGTTCCGTCGGAATCCAGCACCCGGTTCACCAGGATTAAATCCACGGAATGAGATTCAGTTAAACGATGCGCCTCGTCCGGCAAACCTGCCCGCAAAATCTCTACATCAAAATTTTCCTTGAGGACCTGGGAAATCCTCGAATGATCCGCATTGCATTGTCCAACGTCCAGCACAATTTTTGTCGTCACGACAGAAACCTGACCTCACTTCATTGATCCGATTGGGAAACGACCATTATCCGCACTCCCCAATCCGCAGTCAAAGCGGCGATTCAAAGGACAGGGTTGGTTTCGCCATTTGTCGTCGGCTCATTCAATCTGAGGATTTCCTTTGATCAGGCAGTAACTGGTGTCACAGGAAAATACGCGGGATTTGAAATTCTGCGTGAGGTTTTCTGGAGAGAATCTTCGAAATGTTGCCGAACTATCGGTATTTCGATGATTTTTAATCATCTTACGAACTTCCTCCTTCTTAAAAAGTACATAAATACATACTTTTTTGACATGTAACCGGTTATTGAATAGTATGTTCATATGGCTTAACAGTCAATTTTCAGGCTATAGAAAGGAATTGGGATGAGCTTTACAGAAAAACTGGATGATCGCCGCCAAGAGTTAGGAATGACGCTTGAAGCACTGTCCAAGTGTAGTGAAGTGCCTGTTTCCACGCTAAAAGCCATCTTCAGGAAAGGCGTCGAGCACGCAACATTTGGGAACGTTGCTGCGATCGCTGAAGCACTTCGTGTGGATATTGAATTCGCAGATGAAGTGGACAGTTATCAGTTGCTTCACCAACAGGCAATTAAGAAGGCCCGCGAATTGGTGGGCATGGTTCAAGGGACTTCTGGCCTTGAGTCGCAAGCGGTTGAACAAAGCCAAATCGATTTGATGATTCAACAACTGATTCACCAGTTGATGGCGGGTTCACGGCGAAAGCTTTGGGCTTGACGAATGGCAACTTGGGATCCCATCGAAGCCGAAACGCCAATTGACCCGTCGCATCTTAAAGACACGTCAATCAAAACCCGCGAACAGCTCAACATTGCCGAAGCCAGGAATATCCTTAAGCCGATCGTCAAATATTTGGGTGCCAGGCCATCCCGAAAGATTGCGCCTTTTGATTTGAATTGGTTCCAGCAGCTTCACAAAGAAATGTTCTATGATGTCTGGGAATATGCCGGTAATTTTCGCCAAGAAGATTTAAACATCGGGATCAAATGGCAAAGCATCCTGACGGAGGTGTATCAACTCGCAAACGACGTCAAATTCTGGAAAGAGAACCAAACGTGCGATGTTCTGGAGCAATCGGTGCGACTTCACTATCGAGCGGTTCACATTCACCCATTTGCTGGAGGTAACGGTCGCTGGTCTCGTTTGCTTGGCAACATCTACTTGAAACAAAATAATCATCCGCTGGTCAAATGGCCAGAAAAAACCATCGGAATTGAAAAGAGCATTGCAAGAGATGCTTATCTGGCGGCAGTTAAGAAAGCCGATACCGGCGACTTATCCGAGTTGCTGGAACTGCATCGTGAATATTTGGACAACCCATATTAGTTGCGGCGTCGCACGGCTGCGTAGCAATTAAGCTCGGTACCACCGAGTTTGCAAAGCGCAGTTTTCGTTCATTATTGGGGGGATTAGTGGTGGGAATGGACGATTGGTTCGAAGCCCATCAAAGAGCGCACCAAATTGCAAAGTGTTTAGTACCACGGATTTAAAAAATACACCCGAAGGGATTCGAACCCCTAACCCTCGGTTCCGAAGCCCGACGACGCAAAATCGGTTGCTAGCCGATATTGTTAGTTTTCCCTAGAGACTAACAACGTATCGGTATTTTTTCGAATTACGCGAAACGTCTCGAAACGTTTCGAAACGTCGCGCAGACCCTTCAGTCGGCTAGTACGTACTAGACCCCTTTCCCGCTTAAATGCATCGGGTTGCTATCCCGGTTCCGGTTCGATTCGGTCTCCCGTTTATCGACACCGTAGAACACCGCTCCACAACGTTTCCGGGTATCCGAGTCCTAGGGGACATCTTCCCGGCTATCGACCGGAGAATGCGAATTCGTTTTTTAGGCGGGAATAGGTATCTCGATACGTTTCTTGTCGGTTAGCCGGTTCTCCCGTCCGGTTTCCGTCCGGCTACGGATGTTCCATTTATTCTGAAATTTTCTGACCCCAGTATTTCCTTAGTGAGTATCAAAAACCGAATCGCGATTTTCAAAACGGCCCGGATTTTCCGCCGCTCATTAAAAGCCAGTTTTTGGCTTCGCGAAGTGTGGACTACCCGAACTGAGGAGTAAAGGGACGTGGACGAAACAAAATCGAATAAGACCTTCACGGTCAATCAAGTCAGTGAACGATACGGCGTTACTGAACACACGGTATTGGGCTGGATTAAACGGGGTGAGCTAAAGGCTTTCAACGTCGGTCGGAAACCCGGCAATCAGAAACCCCGCTGGCGTATCAACGATGAGGCACTAAAGGCGTTTGAGATATTGCGTTCGGTTAATCAGCCGACGCCAACTGCCCGTGGTCGGAATCGGAAGCGAAATTCCACCACGTTTCAGGTCTACAAATAACGCCAAGGAGTTTCAGCCGTGAAAACAAATACCGATAGCAAGCCATCCAGCAACGGAAAGCTGACCCACTCCACGTCCCCACTCCCCGGAGGGAAGAAGGAACGGATTGTCTCGAACAAAAAGAAAACAACGTTACCAGGACTGGCAACCGACCCGGAACTAATCCAAACAATTCGAAGCGACATTGAATCCTTGGGGGTTGTTGGGGAGTCCGACCTTGCCCTTTTGATTTATTTGGCTGGAAGTAGCCGACTATTGGAAAAACCTTTAAGGCTCATCGTCCGGGGAAAGTCTGGATCGGGTAAAAGTTTTCCACTGGCAATCGTTTCTAGAATGTTTCCGCCGGAGTCGGTTTTGCTAGCCACGTCGATAACGCCGCAGGCTCTGTACTACGGCCAAGAAGGTTGGCTTCAGAATAAGTTCATCGTCAAGGGTGAACGCAGTCGTCGAAACGATGACGAGACAGCAGACGCGACTGCTGCGATTCGACAACTAATCAGCGAAAACCGAATCTCAAAGGTCGTCACGGTTAAGGGAGAAGCAGTCACGATTGAGCAAAAAGGGCCGATTGCCTTTTGCGAAACGACCACGAGCGATTCGATTTTCAATGAGGACTTGAATCGTTGCCTCCAGGTTTTTGCCGACGACAGCGAAGAACAGACCCGGCGAATCGTCGATGCTGCGGCATCCGAGTACGAGGTTGGCAATGGAGTCGATTCAGAATCAATCATTTCCCGGCATCAGGAATTTCAAAGTTCACTACAGCCGGTGACGGTCACGATTCCATTCGCTCGAAACCTTGCCCGGCTAATCCCTCAAGACAAGGTCGAATCAAGACGGGCGATTCAACAAGTATTCGCGACCATCGAGGCGATTGCCTTTATTCATCAGTATCAACGAGATAAGGATGACCATGGCCGATTGGAAGCGACGTTAGGCGACTACGCCGTTGCTCAAAAATTATTGTTAGGCCCGATTGACGAGGCATTAGGAGTCGGACGGTTGGCATATGACTCGTTCTATTTGTTGAGATCGAAGTTCCCGAACCAGTTCACGACGACTCAAGCAATTCAGGGAGAGGTATTCAATCAAAAGGTTACTGCCAACAAAGTCCTGAAACGACTCGAATCAATGGGCGTTCTAAGGTGCGAAGTAAAAGGCCGGGGACCAAAGCCAACGTTATGGCGATGGACCGGGATAGAACTGGAGCCGGTTCTGCCACGAGCAAAGACCCTCTCGGCAAAAAGCGTAAACCGTAAACAGAGGGTCAAAAAATGACGTTTACGCATAACATCCCGGTAATCGTGGAATCAAACCGCGAATTCGATCTAGCGAAAACAGTAAACACCGGACGGGTACCTCCCTACCCCCCTAAGTCTGTTTACGGATTTACGCAAGGACTTCGTGCGGTAATTACCGGAGTCAAAGTAGTAAACCGGGCCTATTTACGCTTTTTACGCATTGCCCAATCGCGTCTCCTTGTTCGCGTGATGTCAACCAGCGTTTGCGATATTCCGCTGGTGAGTCCGCGAATGGTCCCTCCCCATAACGACTGCCCGCAATCGGAGTCCACATCGGTTCCGGGTTGGGGGAGGGACTTTTATTTTCTCACCGATCACCTTTTTTCGAAACCCATTTCAATCAATCAGGAGAAACGAAATGAGTACTGACGCGACGTTTTTGGAATTCGTTATTGGGCAACTAATCGGCCCACCGGTTCATCGGAAAGGAAACGGCAGCTCAAGTTGGTGTTGCCCGTTCCACGCCGACAACACGCCATCGTTCTTTACCCTACCGCGAAAGCAGAACACGAAGGAACGCTTCAAGTGTCACGGCTGCGGCGCAGGAGGCGACGTTTGGGATTTTCTCATTCATAAGTATCCGAGTGAGAAATTCCCGCAACGAAAGATTCGGGTTGCCAACCTCATGCAGGAATTCGGACGGATTCAGAAGAGCAGTTCCGTTCCATCCCAAAGGATTAGGGGAGGGGAGGGGAGTCAGGTTCCTTTCAGTTCAGTACTGGCAGCGATCATCGAACTAGCCGCTCAAGACGATTGGCAATTCTCACTCGCATTGGATCGGGAGGTTTTAGCGAAACGCTAAAGGACTTTCCGCAATCGAGAGAGTCAGCAAGACGCAATCACGGGCTGGATGCCCCTCTCTCCTTTTACTTATTAAATATTGAATGCAGATATCAGGACTGGCGAAATGAATATTCAACGACGGATTCGAGACTGTCAACGACTGCTACAGAAAGTCGAGGAAAAACCTGTCGAGGGGTTTAGCGGGAAAAGCTGTATCGGATGGGGTAGGGGTTTAGACAGGTTGAAAAGGGCGAAGCTAATTCGTACGAAAATTGTTGTAGAAGGTTTAATCTTTCAGTTTCAAGTACTTCCACCATCAGTTTTCGATCTTCCAAACTCTCGTGCCACATCAACGAAATGGCAACTGAATCGTCTAGTTGAATTTATTGAATCGTTGAATCGACGAATGACTTCAGTTCGGTTCCCGTTTCAGTTTGAACCCCGGCGACTAGCCCGAACCGCTCCCGTTCAAGTCGAACCGAACCCGAAACGACAAAAACCCGACAGTTCCTTTTCAACGTCGGTATCCGAGACCGAAGCCTCATACCGCCATCCTCCACGCCTACCGACATTTGATATCCCGGCTAGGTCGAGACGTACTAACAACGCTAGTAACCTCCCTAACAGGCCTTACCCCTCGAATACCGGAATTCGGGGGTTATATCGAACCCTAGGGACCGGCTAGGAACACCGGATTACACGTCTCTAACAATCCGAGAGGAAATACGTCCTAGGAGACGGGGAGACCGAATCGTTGTTGATTTAAACAAAAAAGAGCCCATTAAAAATCGACGTTTTAACTCAGCCTTTAGAGGGCTGAATTTATTCGAAAGGAAAACCCGCTATGAACGGAAGTCAGAGGGAACGAAGTAAGCGTATACCCAAACCCGGCAAGCAAAACGCTGGAGGGATGAAGGGACGTAGCGGTGCTGCGAGAGGGAACCGAAACCGGCTACGTCACGGATTACAAGCTGGTCAGCTTCCGAGAGACGCGAAGTACATCGAGGTTCGACTGAATAAATTTAGGCGACTCGTTGAGGATGCGGTTATCGAAATGAAGGGTGAGGTATCGATACCGGACGCTGCCCATATCCAGACCGCGATGCGTTGGGAACGTCATGCCGCGTTAGCCCAACGATGGTTAAAGCAATCCTATGACGAACTATCCGCATCCGAAAGGTTGAACTTCAGTCGGGAGATTGCCAAGGCAAGTACTGATCGGGATAAGGCGTTACGTGGATTGAAACTCGGAACGGAATTAAGGCGACTTGATTTGGCAGCGTATATCGATGCCGGAAAGAACGGTAACGCCATTGATCTTGATCCCCGTAAGGAACCAAAGATCAGAAAGATCAAGGAGGCTGAGTAATGAATATCTTGAAGGCGATTGAGGACCGGAATTTGTTCGGTTCGTTCCTGGGGGATAACCTCGATTCGTGGCGTACCTGGATGACGGCGTTAAAGGCAGTCTATGGCTTGCCAATAAAGTCAAAGGAGGAACGGGAATTGTTGACCAAGTGTACTGGTAGGCAAACGAATCGATTGAATCCTCAGGGATACAGTACCACCTTGTTTCTAACGGGCAGGCGTTCTGGTAAGTCTCGAATGGCAGCGGTCGTTGGTGCCTACGAGGGAGTATTGGCTGGTCACGAATCGAAACTGGCAAAGGGTGAACGTGGCGTCGTACTTATCTGCGCTCCAACGAAAATTCAGGGACGAATCGTCAAGGACTACATTCGGGGAATCTTTGATACACCGCTATTGAGGCAGGAAGTCGAGTCGGAAAGCAACGTCGGATTCAATCTAAAGAACGGAACCCGAATTGAAATCCTGTCGGGTGACTATCGATCAGTTCGAGGGTTCACCGTTGTGGCATCAATCGTCGATGAACTCTGTTTCTTTGGATACGACTCGGATAGCAAGGTCAAATCAGATACCGAATTGATTCGGGCATTACGTCCATCCCTTGCCACTGTTGGAGGGAAACTTATCGGCATCAGTACGCCGTATGCCATGAAGGGCTGGGGCTACAAGACTTGGAAAAACGGATTCGGAAACGATGACGGAAAGGTACTCGTTTGGAATTGTTCGTCCCGAACGATGAACCCGACACTACCCCAATCGGTTATCGACGAAGCAATGCAAGAAGACCCCATTGGTGCCAGAGCCGAATATATGGGTGAGTTTCGAGACGACGTTGACCAGTTCATTCCGAGAGCCGTGGTTGAGAATCTGGTTGTAACTGATCGCAAGGAACTAATGCCGGTTGATGAAACCCAATACTTTGCTTTCGTCGATCTCTCAGGGGGACGGGGAGACGATGCCACCCTTGCCATCGCTCATAAGGAAGATCGGACACGAGTCATCATTGATCTGGTTCGACGTTGGCGACCCCCGTTCAATCCTCACGAGGTTTGCGGAGAGATGTCGGTTATCGTCAAACGATACAACGTCAATCGGGTGACCGGCGACAACTACGCCGGAGAGTTTGTTGCCGAGGGATTCAAGCGTCACGAACTCAGATACAAGCGATGCGAAATGCCAAAGGCAGCCCTGTATTCCGAATTGTTACCCCGTCTATGTAGTGGAGAGATTGAACTACTGGACGACCCGGTAATGGTTGACCAGATATCGAATCTTGAACGGCGAACCCGTAGCGGAGGCAAGGACATTATCGACCATCCTCCCGGCGGACACGATGACGTTGCTAACGTCGTCGCAGGAGTCGCCGTTGAAGTAACCGCACATTGCAGGATGGCAGGCGTCCTGAATTGAGAAGTTTTACCCCTAACCCAATGAGAAGGAGTTTCGAAATGAACGACAATCTAACCCCCGGTTCGAGAGTAGCCGCCTTTCACGAAAAGCATAGCGCAACGGGAGACTCGCTATTTGTCGACGGTTGGCATTACTATCCCAACGGAGCAATGCGAGAACGCGACTCGATGGGATTGCTGGCCGAACCGGATAAGAGGGAGCACGTACGGGACAAAGTCGTTGTCTTTTACTACCAAGAGAAACTGCGACGGGCGGCAGACAACTTCGTGGAGTTCAAGAACCGGTTGTTATCAATGGGAAAGGGACCGCACGGTTGCGACTATGCTCGTGAAATCGAGAAGCTGGAAGAACTCAAGGAAGTTGTTTCCGTTTGCAAGAAGGAATTGGCAGACGCTGAAAAGCGTTATGAAGATTCCACGCCAGAGGAAGAGATCAGACGACGAAAACACGTTGCCGAGAATGCCCTGAACAACGAGAGGTTCGTGGGGAAAGTCTCGAACATTCGAATTTAGTGCCATAAACAATTGAATTAGAAAGGAGACAGTAACATGTCTAAAGTGCTTGAAAGAAGAGAGTTTACTGACGGGCAAGGTCGTCGCGTCTACGTCGAGGTTGGTTTGGTTAGTTCTGGAACCGGAATGATTCAAAACAAGCCGGCCGGAACAGGAAACAAAACGGGACCACCGATTGAGGAGACGCCACTACTGATGCCATCGACCGTTCTCGATATCCTCCCAGAGGACGGGGACGACTACTCGAATGGCGGTTCCAATCTGACCAGTAATGGCGAAGAGATTCCGCTAGTAATGCCAACGCTCAATTATGGCAGCGACGGAAACCCAGCGAAGAAGAAAACGAAAACGGCAAAAGCAAAACCGCCGGAGACGGGAGCCATTTCGGAGGAGCCATTGGTGGCACCAACGATGAACTATAAACGGAAGTAACGTTTCTCCTGAAACGAATGAGGGGAGGTATGGACGCTGGGCAACCAGCGAACCGCCTCCCTTCATTTTTGTTTTGGCAATGGAATTCCGGACCATCATCGAGTAAGCTAACGGCGGCAGGTCTTGTATGGTTTTTCCGTTTTAGGTCCGATAGATGTTGATATTCGGCGGTCGGCAATTTGTCCTGAGTAAGTTTGACAACGAGGAAGAGCTTGAACGCGTTGTTGTTGCGAATGCCGAGTATATTTTTGGACCGTCATCAATTTACTTGTCCAAATCCCTTATCAAGACGGGCGACGGTGTTGGTACAATTCCAGATGGATATGTGATCGATCTGGATGGTAAACGCTGGTACATTGTCGAAGCCGAAGTTAGTCAACATAGCGTTTGGAGTCATATCGCACCGCAAGTTGCCAAGCAAATAATTGCCGCCAATAATCCGGCAACAAAACAAAAGCTAATCGAAACCGTCATAGATCGTGTTCGAGATGACGAACAGCTTCAAGAGAAGTTCGCAGAGCAAGATATTGAAACGATTGATTACCGAAAGGTACTCGGCGAAATTTTGGCAGGCGACCCAATTATTGGTATGCCGATTGACGCGGTCAAAAGCGATCTTCGTGAATGGGCCGCTACTCTCAAGGTTGATGTCCGATTATGGATAGTTCAAAAGTACGTGGAGTTCAACAATCCCCGGAATTTTGTTTACGAAATCCCTGAAGAGTTCCGGCCTGTTTTTGATGCGTCGCCGGATGATGTCAACAATAATTCTCAAGTTGCCCGGTATGACGTGTCGGTCTCTGATTTGGTCGACGCGGACTTGCTTTCAGTAGGACAGCGGCTTGTAATGCCATACAAACCACGAAACGGTGAACAAAAAACATATGAGGCATTTGTAACAGAAGACGGCTCGTTGCGAGTCCTGGACCGGACGTTTTCTGCTCCAAGCTATGCCGCACTTTTCGGAATGCGCGATTCCGGTAGTTCACGGACTACGGTCAATGGATGGACTGCTTGGAGGATTGACGACGGTTCGACTTTGGCCGATCTGCGCGAGAAATTATTGTCGAGTTGAGGCGGAACTTATCAATCGTTCCATAGGTTTGGGTTTTCTGTTTGTCCATTTTGTTTTTGTCGTTAACTTAAATGGTTGTCCAATTGCATGAATTTGTCTGCCAAAGATTTCTTAATATCGACCGTTTCCACAAAACACAACGAGGCAGTTACAGCTGTCGAAAACTTTGTCCGTATTCACTACGCAAATGCCGTCACGGCGGCAAAGGATGCCGCCTTAGTCAAAGCTATCTCTGCGATGCAAGACCTGCAAAGCGTGGTACACCATAATTTCCGCCCGCCCTGGCTTCAGGCAACACTTTCGCAGCTAAAACGATTCCAAGAGAATCCGAAAGCAGAGCATGGCATTCAAGCAGCCTTTTCCGTGGCGACCGTCAGCTTGCCGGCAATGAAGGATCACCAATGGGCGTTTGTTGACGAGCAGTCCGGATTCGACTTTGACCAAATATACGAAGAGGCAAAAGCAACCAACCAAATTCCTGAATTGTTTGATGAAATCGTAAAGTGGTTGAAGGAAATTGTAGAATCGGGTGAGATCGATAGCGTCAAGTTACTAAACGAACTCAAGTCGATTATTGCCACAGTAAAAAAGGCAAGAAATGGTTCCTATATCGCAAATCGACATGCTTGGTTTTTCTTAATTGAATGGCTAAAAAATACTGGCTGGGAGGCATTTGGCGACATACCGGTGCTAGGTGCGCCCGTTAAAGGTCTTAGAACCGCAATTGAAAACACAAACAAGGCTATGGCAAAAATGCACGCGGATATGGACGTTAAATTAGCCGAATCCACCCAAGCCAATCTCCCGAAGCTAACATATGATCCGCCAAAACTGCTGGCTCCAAGACCGGAATCCAACGGTGAATCGCCTGATTAACGTTGCTGCGGCTCAATACTCCCATAGGTTCGGGTTCCGTCTGACTCGATTATCTCAATTCTAGTCGCCTTCGCTTTCTCTACCGGGTTCCCGTAATCGTCGGAATAGTAGGCAACCGTTCCGTCCTCAAGCGTCTCTGAGGATGATTCTGGCGGGGCCGGATTGAATATCAGGAAGCACTCATTATCGATGAACTTGGAATAGTTCGGCGGCTTCTTTTTCTTGCTCATTTCTTTTTGCCCCGTCGTTTGATGGGTTTGATGTGAGACGGTAGGGAATCGGTTTGGGGCAGACGACCCCTGATTTTTTTCGCTAACTCATAGTCGTTATTTAGCATAGCGAATCTAAATGCAGTCCAACCGTTGCAACGATATTCGGAATCAATATCTTCTTTGCATTTATCAACGTAATCTGTATGGCTCCCCCAGTTTTTCTTGAACCAATCAGAGCTCGTCGAGGTCGGAATCATCTTCCCGTCCTGTTCCAATCGTGCCAAACTGATCGGTTCCAAGCGACGTACGCTACCATCTTGATATCCGTGGTGCTCTTCCAAAATCCTTTGAATCGGGTGCCTCTCGTCAACTTCCGTTAAAACGGCAATCATCGCTGTAAGGAAATTTAGTATTTCGATTTGCGATTTTCCGTTGGGGCGATTCGGAAGGACCGAATTCGAATGTATGACGAAGGCAGTCTCCAATCGATCTATCAGAGCGAATAGGTCAAAGGTTTGTCGGTCGTCGCCGTCAAGTTGCGACCACTCCAACCCACCGCATCCGTTTCTTATCCATTCTTGAACGCCGGTCAAATGTTTTCGAAGCGTTGCTTCCGAATCGATTCCGATACCGTTTGGTGGACCATCGATTCGGTTGAACCATTCAAGTTCATTTATTGTGTATTCCAACTCTTTGCCAAGATAGTTCTCTAAGTAAGGAAAATCATGGAACAACCTGACTTTACTTTTGCCGAGGTTATTCAATTGATACCCGTCGATTTCAGGCTTTAGGAGGTAAAGATTCGTTTTCATTACGCAATACCTCCCTTCTTCGCTTTCTTCTTGGGGCCGAATAACCAAACGTGAACGTAGTTCGCTACCGCCTCTAGCCGTTTGTCGTCAATCCGGTCCCGGTAATTGGCAGCCATCGAATCGTCGGCGTGACCCATTACAAGATTGATAGCCGCCTGATCGAGGCATCCACTGGCCGCAGTTTGAAACGAGTGACGGAATGCGTATTGGCCAACTCCCTCCCGGTGGACCTTTGCCTTTTTCATTAGTCGGGTAACACGCTTGCCAATACAACTGAGCCAGCCGTTCCCCCTTTCGGTAATAAATACCAACGATTCAGCCTTTTCCGTTTTAGGTTCTGGCCGCTCCTTGATGGCATCCTTTAACGCCTTTACCGTCTCTGTCCATAATTTACACTTCCGGCCAATACCGGTCTTGGGACGGGGGTAATCGACCCAGCCATTTTTCAGGTCTACCATTTCCAATGGAAGGCTGGCGCAGTCGTTATTTCCAAAGCCGCAGTTTATTCCGAGAAGGATAACTGCCTTCAATTGAACCGGTGCGATCTTCAGTAGCTTCTTGATTTCATCCGCCTCAAGCATTTTCGAACCGCTCGCGGCTTTATGTTTGCGGAGTTCCAGTTTGGACGGTTTCTTGAATGAGGAACCGAATTTGACTTGCTCCTTGAATAAGGCTTCCCCGCATCCCCATTTGAAAACGGTCTTTACCCTGCCCACCACGTTTCCGAGTCGAACCGGTCCCCACCGCTTTTTCATATGGACTAGCAAAGCCCGAAAGTCCTCAGGGCGAAGATCGTCAACGTATCGGTCCTTGCCAAACTCCTGAATGAGAAAGTCAGTTGTCAGCTTGTATTCCTTATACGTCTTTTCCGTGATCGAACGGTTGGCCAGTTGGTTACGCTTGAATTCAAGGAATTCGCTGAAGAGGTCTCTCAACTGAATCCGGCCATCCTCCATTCCCCCCGTGGACCGGGGAGTCCTACCAGCGTACAGGTCATCGCGTTGAGCTTGGTAAAGCTCCAATGCCTCCACCCAGCCAAGTTCTGGCAAGCGTTCCATCTTGCCATTGACCTGATGGCCCCATCGACCGAAGTAATAGACGTGGCCCCGAATCGACTTCTGCCACTTTCCACTAGCGTGAGCGCAAAGCGGAAAATCGGGGTAGGGTTTGCGAGGGAGTTTGGAAGCGGTGGTTTTACGAGTCGGTTTTTTTAGCATAGAATTGGCCATATCGGCACCTCCAAGAGCAAAGGGCTAGGTGTCGGTCGTACCCCCCGGTCTAGATCACCGGGGGGTACACCTTTTTCACGACTCTAGTATACCGGTCTAGTACGCTGGAAAGAAGCGACCGGAGAGATTATCGGAAAAGCCCGTAAAATACGGGGAAAATAGAGTACACCCGAAGGGATTCGAACCCCTAACCCTCGGTTCCGAAGACCGATGCTCTATCCAGTTGAGCTACGGGTGCATTGTGATGGAATGGGATGATGGAATGGGAGTGCACAATTTAGCGTTTGAAACAGCGATCGGCAAGCCGAACAGACTGACATGACTCGGGCTATTCGGTTCGTTTTCAACCGGAGTATTGCAACTCTGTTTCAATAATACCGGTGTCAACGGCGACGGCGGAATGCGAAGGGGCTTAACAACGCCAACAAGACCAGGGACGACGGTTCAGGAACTGCGGAGACGACAATATTCCATGAAACGGTTTGTTGCAGCAAATCGGGTGACAGACGCCACCAGTCCAGCGAATCGCCTGAAAAGCCATGATCCAGAATGGAATCATAGCCTCGAGCGCTAATGGTATAGTTCCCTGCTGCCAGTCCCAGCGAGCTGATCAACAACTGTTCGCCGAGAATACCCACCGACAAGCCATCGACATACCATTCCACGTTGATCACGCCAGGATCAACAGTACTGACCCAAAGGGAACTGGGCATTGTCGATCCGGAACCGAGGTCCAGCCAGTCGTCCAGCGGATCGACTTCCAGATAAATGTCACTAATGAATTTTTCGCGGCCTACGGCATCGAATGGTCGATTCAAGGCGCGCATTTTTGAGTTATCCGAAGGTCGCCAGATTCCGGTGGCGTTGTACATTCCCCCTTCATAATAACCAATCGGTCCGATGTCAGAATCGGGATCATTGTATCCAAGCCATCGATTCCACTTGCCGGAATTCTGGTTGGCCGTTACGTTCCAGGACGACGGTTCTCCGCCCGAGTAATGGTCGTTCGTGTAAAAATATTCGTCGGCCAGATTGGCGAAGGAATGGCCAATCTCGTGCAAGGCGATTTCGTTCGCAGCCGAATTGGCACCGGCATAGACACCCCATTGACCGCCACAACCACCATACTTCGAATCGTTGACAGTGCCGAGCAGCATGCCGTCGTTGGTATCGATTCCCGTTCCGGCAAGCGCCGCAGCAACAGCTGCGTTGGCCTTGTTTGTATCGAAGTACAAACAACGTTCCACGTTCCCTCCAAACGAATAGCTGGCGTCCAGAGCGGTATCAACGTAGTAATTATCAAGGGGTCTGTCCGCACCTGATTGATTGCTGGCGACGTTGACGCGATGAACGTTGAAAAACTTGTTGTAGCGTCCCAGCGGGGCACTTGAAAAAAAATGTCCAAGTGTATTTTGAACATGGCCGGAATAGGTCGAGTTTATTTCACCGGCCTGATAGCCGTCACCAATAAAAATCATGTCGACCCGATTCGACGAGGCGCCGTTATTTACAACTGTGTTGTAAGCATCGAACTGCCCGAACAGGGGAGTGGAACAAGTGATGGCCAGGCCAACCACCACCCTTGAAAAGACGACCAACGAGCAAAGATGTCGCACGACAGTTTCTCCCACAATTTTTTGCATTCAGGAATCGGTCAAGCAACCGCCCATCGGTCCGCAAGGCTAAATGAATATCCTAGTTTAACTCAAGAGGCCTGGAAACCGCCCTGGAAGTCTGAGTAAAATATTTTCGGTATTTGAATCGATGGGGATTCAGGTGATCGGCCAGAGGTCGAGCGAGGTGAGGAGAATGGCCTGATGTTTCGCAATATTGACTAGCGGGGTTTCTTTTTCGCCAGTCGTTTTGCCGGCGACTTTCGGGAAGGGCTGGCGGCCGATTTCTTGCGAGTACCGGCGGATTTCCCGGCGCTGCGGGCAGCGGACTTTTTCCCGACGACTTTCTTTTTTCCAGAACTTCCTGTGACCGGTTTTTTGGCGGGGGCAGGTTTGGTGCGAGATTTTTTGGCTGTAGATTTTGTCGGCGGTTCGGGGCTTTCGACAACCGTCACTTCCACCACGCTTTTGGCTGTTTTTCCGGAAGGCACTTTTTGTTTCGACGACGTCTTTGCCGGCCGGGACCGCTTGGGGAATCGTTCCTGAGCTTCGGGATCGATCGTCAACAACAGTTCGCGCATTTCCTTGTTGAATGGTGAGGAATTCCAGGCAACGGCCAATTGGTGAACGGTTGAGAAAAAGTCGATGGCCTTTGTTTTTGGAATGGCGCGCTCCAGTCCTGGAATCAGGCCTTTGGCGGCTTCCTTGTCATCGATAACACCAACGGTTTCCAGCAAGTTCAGCATCGACTTATCGGCCGCGATTGCATGACCACTCAGGGCATTTTGAGCAACGTAGGAGACGACAAATGAAGAAATGCCCTTGTACTTTTCCATTCGCTGAACTGCTTTGCCAAGGTTCTCCTTGCGCAATTGATCGATATCGAACGAGTAATGCGATTCGAACATGGAGTGCAAAGTTCGCTTCAGTCGAGCCGAAGCGGTATTGGGGTCCGGCAAACCGCTCATGACTTCGGCCAACTCGACTGCCGTCGTGACGCGAACTTCGTTCCAGTCAAAAAAGGATTGCTGCAGGCGGGCGAAGGCAATATCAGCGGCATCAAAAGGTGCATCTTCAAGGCAACATGCGTAAAGCAAATGCTCGAGCACGGTACGATTCGGAGGTTTGACAGGTTGGTAATGCTTTCGTGCAACTTTTTGCACGGCGAAAATTTTGGAAGCACGATTGTTTACAGCCATTTGGCGATTTACTCCCGGAGTCGGGTTGAGTAACTTGGGTCGGGTGGATTCATCGGGATCTACAAAATCGGGTTTTGTGGTGTGGGACGGCGATCGAGGGTTCACGTCTCGCTGCCAGCCAATTTTAATTGAAAGCTTTTATGGCGACGGCAAATCCGGGGTGTTTTCATAAAGTTCTTTATTGATCGAATCGTTTTCGCTTTCGAAACCGGATTCGATGTCGGGACCAGATTCGTCTTCGGTATGCGGGGGTTCGTTACTTTCGGGCAAGACTTCTTGCAGTATTCGCGTAACGACCATGGCATTCATGTGTCCCTTGTCGAGTACAAAACTCAATTTGGGAGTGTATCGTGTATCGATCCGGTCACCGATCTTTCGTTGCAAGTATCCGGACGAGTTGCTCAATCCGCGAAGGCACAGGTTTTGTTTGGTCTCATCACCCATGACCGAGACAAATACCCTGGCGTTGCGTATATCGCCGGAAACTTCGACAAGAGTCACGGTAACATCGCGCACCCGCGGGTCCTTGATCTCAAGCAGGATCGCGGTGCTGACGACTTCGCGAATCGCCTGGGCTACCTTCAATGCACGACGGGAACTCATGGTAATGTTCTGTCCAGGAACGGGTGGGAAGAGGGAATGAAATCCGGTGAAATTTACGACAGCGTACGGGCGACTTCCTCGATTCGGTACGCCTCCAGCGTGTCGCCTTCCTTGATATCGTTAAATCCGGCGAGTTTGATTCCGCATTCCATGCCGCGTTGCACTTCCTTTGCATCATCTTTTTCACGTTTCAGTGAATCGAGTGGGTAGTCTCCGATGACACGGCTTTCGCGAATCAGCCGGATCCGGCAACCCCGTTCGATATTTCCACGCATGACCCGGCAACCGGCAATCGAACCGACGCGGCTGATACTGAACACCTGCAAGACCATTGCCATACCGACTTCGACAGTTTGCTCTTCGGGTTTGAGGCGTCCTTCGAGCGTGGCGCGGATATCCTCGGTGACTTTGTAAATAATTTCGTAGCGACGAATTTCTACCTGAACCTCGTCGGCGAGATTTCGGGCGGTCTCATCGGGCACGACGTTGAAACCGATAATAACGGCCTGCGAGGCTTGTGCCAGCCGCACGTCGGCAACGGTCACGCCGCCTACCAGCGACTGTAAAATATTGATGCGGATTTCGGGGTGTTCCAGTTTGGAGAGCTCTTTTTGAAGGGCTTCGATCGAGCCGCGTACATCGGCGCGAATGATCAGGTTCAGGGTATCGACTTCCAACGTCATACCCAGTGTGCCGGACTCCCGGCGATCCTGGAATTCCTGCAATGAAATCCGATTTGTAAAACCGGACAGCGACTGCTGCCGCGACTGGAATTCGCGGGACTGGGCGATTTCGCGGGCATTCGTGATATCATCGAGCACATAAAATCGATCGCCTGCTCCGGGAGCCACGTCGAGACCGGTTACGTTTACCGGAACGGATGGGCCGGCAGTTTGCAGCGTCTTGTTCGGATCAAGCGTATCGTACATGGCCTTGACGCGACCATGTGCGGCACCACAGACAACGATATCGCCGACATTGAGTGAACCGTTTTGAATGATAAGTTTGGCGATCACGCCACGGTCTGGTTGTTGCTCGGCTTCGAGACACGTACCAAACGCTGCTCGATTCGGGTTGGCTTTGTAATCATGCAATTCGGCGGTCAGCAGAATGGTCTCGAGCAGGGTGTCCATCCCTTCACCGGTAATCGCGCTGGTCCGGATCACCTCGACATCACCTCCCCATTCACTGGGGAGCAATTCGTGTGCGGCAAGTTCCTGCAGCACCTTGTCGGGATTCGCGCCTGGCAAGTCAATCTTGTTCAGTGCAACCACGATAGGAACGCCGGCGGCTCTGGCATGGCTGATGGCTTCCTCGGTTTGAGGCATGATGCCGTCGTCTGCGGCAACGACCAGCACGGCGATATCGGTAACGTTGGCACCCCGGGCCCGCATTTCTGTAAACGCTTCGTGGCCTGGCGTATCGACAAACGAGATCTTGCGTCCATCTTTTTCAATTTGATAGGCGCGAATGTGCTGGGTGATCCCGCCCGCTTCGCCTGACACGACATCGATCCCGATCAGGTAGTCGAGCAACGAAGTCTTGCCGTGGTCGACGTGCCCCAAAAAGGTAACAATCGGTGGTCGAAATTCGAGCGATTCATCATCGTCGTCACCGCCCGCCAACGCCAGAATCATTTGATCCTCAAGTGACTCCGGCAGCATGATGTCGACGTTGTCGATTTCGAATTCTGTCATCAACAACGCCACCATTTCATCGGCCATCGGCGAGTTGATTGTCCTGGCGTTTTCGTCCCCCATTTTCTGCAAGGTCAAAAGGACCTTGACGGCCGGAATTCCGGCCGCCTCTGAAAATTGACGAACGGAGCATGGCAATTCCAGTTGCACGTTATCCTTTCGTGGCGCGGCGGTATTGTTGGCAGGCCCGCTTCTTCTGCGCGACATGCGGCGACGCGAGGGCCGGTCGTCGGTGTCTCGACCGGTATTGGGCTTTCGTCGTGTTGTTCGAGTTTGACGTGTGCTGCCTGTGCCGGCGTCCACACCTTCCTTGTCGGGGACATCGCTTTTGGTTTTCTTGCCTTTTCTGCGCCCGGTCAACGGGCCGGACGATTTGGTGTCGTCGGCAGCGTCCTTAACTGCTGGTTTGGCAGGACCGCGCCCGCCAGGCTTGTTCACTCGCGCGCTGGTAAAATCCTGCAAGGGAGCGGATGATCCGGACGCCGATTTTTTTCGCATGGCATCGCGAATCGCATCGTGGGGCAAAGCGATATCGGGTTTTTGAACTTTTTCGACTGGCGCTGCGCGGGCCACCGGTTGCTTTACATCCGGCATCGCGGCGAGTTTTATGTTAATCGCCGGTCGACGGTTTTGTGAATCACGACTGTCCGTTTTGTCGTTTCCGTTTCCATTGTCATTGCTGCGTGGTCGCCGTCCCAAATCGCGAACCGCACCGAGTGGACGCTGGGCAACGACATCTTGTCGAACGGGGGCAGCGGGTTTTTCCGGGGCGATCTCCCTGATCGTGGTTCGCGTTGGGGGAGCTCCCTTGGCGGGCTTGCCACCTTCCATTTGTTGTTTGATTTTTACAATTTCTGCTTCGTCGAGACTGGCAAGCGCAGACCCCTTCCCCTTGATACCGGCTTTTTCGCAGATATCCAAAAGTTCCTTGTTGTCGATACCGAGTTCTTTCGCGAACGCGTAAATACGAACTGACACTATGTAAGGACCTCCTTGGGGGTCAATTGGTTGTGGACACAAATTCGCAGGCAATGTCATGAATCAAACATTGCCGCTTGACCCAATTCAGGTTTATTCGAATTGGTCGTTCCACTTTTCTTGATTTGCGACTTTCGTAACCCGAAAGCAGGGTCACCCGTTTGCAGGATCACCCTGATACGGGGATTGACTAACCAGCGACTGCTCAGCCTGGCAGGCTGCCTGGTTCACCTTGTTCATCTTCTGGCGCTACCGGTTTGCCGGCTTCACCGTTCATTTCTGCGGATGTTGATTGTTCAGCAGCGGCCTCATCGTCTTTGACAGTCTGTTCTGCAGCAGCCTTTTCGGCGGCGATTCGATCAGCCGCAGCCTTGTCGGCCTTGTCTTTGCGTTTTTGTTCCTGAACCAGGCGCTCTGCTTCTTGAGCCTTGACTTCAGCTTGTGCGACAATCATGTCGGCCTGTTCAGCAGTCAAACTTCCGATCGACATCAGGAAGTCCGGTTCAATTACTTCGAGGTCGTCATAGGAGAGGTAGCCTTCGCCCACAAGCGCATTGGCCAGGTCTTCGTTAACGCCTTCCAGCAGACAAAAGCCCTCGACGGCACGTTCGATTTGTTTTTCAAGTTCTTCCTGGGTCATGATTTCGATGTCCCAGCCGCAAAGTTTACTGGCAAGCCGCACATTCTGGCCCCGTTTGCCAATCGCCAGGGACAACTGGTCGTCGGCCACGAGTACAATCGCCCGCCCGATTTCGCGACAAAGTATGACTTCGTCAACATTGGCCGGTTGCAAGGAATTGCGAATCATGATTTGAGGATCTTCGTCAAAGCGAACAATGTCGATTCGCTCGTTGGACAACTCGTCAATGATCCCCTTGATCCGGTTGCCGCGAACACCCACACAAGCGCCAACACAGTCCACTTTGGAATCGATACTGCTTACCGCCATTTTCGTCCGGTAGCCAGGTTCGCGAGCGATGGCGTTGACGGTAATCACGCCGTCGGCAATCTCGGGTATTTCCTGTTCGAACAATCTTTGCACTAGTACCCCACGTGTTCGGCTCAAAACAACCTTGATCCGACTTCCCTGTGCCTTGACTTCGGTTACCACCGCGCGGATTCGATCGTTTGCCTGATAATGTTCGCCCGGTATCTGTTCACTTCGCGGCAGGATCGCCTCGACACTGCCAAGCGTAACCGTGGTTACGCTCCCTTCGCTGCGGTTCACAGTGCCGCTAACGATCTCGCCGATTTGCTGATCGAACTCAATCATCAAGGCATCGCGTTCAGCCTCCCGGACTTTTTGGATAATCACCTGTTTGGCAGTTTGAGCGCCAATTCGCCCGATCACTTCTTCGTAATCCAGTTCCTTGCCGTCGCAACTGCCGGAAATCTGACCCGATTGCCTGTCGATGTTAAACACAACGTCTGCTTCTTCGCCAAAATGTTTTTTGGCCGCCGATACCAACGCCGATTCAATCGCGACAAATACCAATTCCTTGGGTATGTTTTTGTCGCGATGCAACGAATCAACGATGCGTAGTACTTCGGTTGAGTTCATTTAGTATTTTGCTCCAGTTCTGCCGGGATATCCGGGCAGCCTGCCTGTTACTTTCAATTTATTTTTTATAGGGAACGCAAGGCACAAAGTCGCCTCAGTCAAAAACAAAACCGCCGGATCCCGCCAAACCCACAAAACCTGTGGACAAGCGATCACCGCCGGACAACCGCCGGGAAGACACTTATTCTAAATCTACCCGAGTTCAAAGTTGTCGCATACATTTGCTTCCGTAACCGAATGCCAATGATGCTCTTGATAAAGACGACTAATACACGAGTGCACTCCTCACATGTGGTTCCGCAATTCAGCATGCACGAAAAACGGTCCCGGTACCTGTGACCGGCACTATTCTGTAGCCCGCTTGACAGCAATTAAGATACCCGTATTCGCGAAACTGGTCAACAACTCCCCAAATCGATTATTTTCCCCAATTCGCCAGGCAAACACGGCAACCCTTCGCTCCCTGACGAACCGCTCAGGGCCAAGTCAACGCCGTTGACCGTGATGCAAACTGCATGGGAGCCAGGAAAAAATGGCCTCTCTGTTGGAAAGCGCCCGATTGGACCAATACAAGACCGAAACGCAAGCAAGAAAACGATTCGGTCCTGCGTCGCGGCCTTGTCGGTGATTTCCATGCCGATTGAATTCGGCTTCATCGCTCCGTAAACGGCGTATCCGATAAACCCTAACCCAATGACCAATAATCCATTCGAGAACCAAATTGCCATCGCGTTCGATTTCATTGGACACCTCCCGGTTTTTGATTGTTTGATCCATCTACATCAATACCGAAACCCAAAGACACAAATTAATTCCGTCGTTTTGCGAGGTGGATCAACGACATTCACCAAGAAATGGTTAAAAAGAAAACCACCACGAATGAACACCAATAGACACGAATGAAGAACCCTTGGCCCGATTCCCTCCGTCCGATTTGTGTTCATTCGTGTCTATTCGTGGTTTACTACTTCCCCGGAACGTTTTGTGGCCATCGCCGGAATAAGCATCGGATCGAGCGAGTTATCGATCGACTAATTGCTCAGGCAATCGAGTGAGCAAGGGGTACAACATGAGTTTTCAATTCCTTACCGTTTCCAGCCTTCGGGGCTGTATGGGCTGAAATTTTCGGTTTCGCCGCCAAACTCAAGGTACAAAAACAGAATCGCAAACAGCAATCCGATAACGGTTCCGATGATAATAAGTGACAAGGACTTCTTCACAATAACAGCGATCATTCAGGAGGAACTAATCATGGGGATTTAACGATTCACTTTTGCAAAGTCATCGGAGCAAAGTTATCGGAGATTACAGGCCATGCAAAAGGACATTTGCTACTTGCCAACAATCACCATACTATCTTAATCGGTCGCGCCCCGTTCCTGCAAGCAACGTCGCAAATAGTCACGGCACGCAAGAAAGAACTCGTGATAATCAGTGCGGCAATAATCCGGGTAAGTCCAGCGGGACGACAGCCACTTTCCAGGCAACTGGTAAATCAAGGTGACTTCTGCAAAAACGCTTTCACCGAGATATAACCGATGGTCCCGGTCTTTCATTGTGGCCAATACCACTTTCGCTTCCGTCAGGTATCCGGGATCAATATTGATGGCCCGCGGAACGGGGCCGGTGTAAGTGGCCTGATACTCGGCTTCCCATGCATTGGAACTGGTCTTCGATGCCACCAAAAGCACCGGGTCAATCAATGTCTCGAACGCGACAAGCCGTTTCCTCAACCCTTCACCCATCGACGCATTGTAGTATCGCGTCATGTCAAACCGGATGTCGGCTGACTGCTGAACAATGGCTCCCCATTCCCGCGCCCCCCGCGCGCAGGCCCAATCGAGTGCCGCCGGGTCCTGGCCAAAGATGGCGGCAAATCGAAGCGCTGGATGCTGATGTCGGGCTCGCGCCATGGATTATGGATTCCGGGACACATGGTCGCAGAACGCCCCGCGATCATTTTCCTTGATTTGATCGTGGAGCGATCAACGACTATTTTTGGTTTCTAAAACGCTAATTAATAAGCCTTGGCGAACACGCCCCGTTTTTTGCTTTCGCGACCCGTAAAGATGCACTTGCCAGGTTCATCATCGCCGTCCAGCGGAATGCATCGATTCGTCACTTTCAAATCCTTGCAAATCTGATCGGCTTCTTCGCAATCGACAAAATGACTCATGGCAAATCCGCCATGGATTTCCGGGCGTTCTTCGTTCACTGGCGTAAAGTATTTGCGGAACTCGTCCAGCGAATCGATATTGCGCGTGTTGGCTGTTCGCAATTCCAGCGCCCGGGCGAACAGCCCGTCCTGGATTTCCTGCATGATGTTGCCAACCTTGGCAACAAATTCACTTCGGTCCATCCCAGCCGATTTTTCCTGATCGCGGCGACCCACAAACACCTTGTTCTGTCCGATGTCACGCGGGCCAACTTCCACGCGAATCGGAACGCCGCGCTTGACGTGGTACCATTTCTTTTCGCCGCCGCGCAGGTCGCGATCGTCGATAAATGCGCTGACGGGCTGGTTGTTGTACTGCTGCGCCACCAGTTCTTTTTGAAGTGAATGGCAATAGGCCAATACGTCCGCTTTCTCTTCATCGTTGCGGTAAATCGGAAGGATCACGATTTGTTTTGGCGCGAGTCTGGGGGGCAATACCAAACCGTCATCGTCGGAATGAGTCATAATCAAGGCACCCACCATTCGCGTCGACAATCCCCACGAAGTCGTCCACGCATATTCGAGCGAACCCGCTTCGTTTTGAAAACGAATTTCCTGGGCTCGTGAGAAATTCTGGCCGAGGAAGTGCGATGTTCCTGATTGCAGGGCCTTGCGGTCCTGCATCATGGCTTCGATCGTCAACGTTGAATCGGCGCCAGGAAAGCGCTCGCCTGCTGTCTTCTCACCACGGATCACCGGCATCGCCATCGTGTTTTCGGCAAAATCCGCATACACGCCCAGCATCTGCCGCGTCTCTGCCCACGCTTCCTCGCTCGTCGCGTGAACGGTATGCCCTTCCTGCCAAAGAAACTCGGTCGTTCGCAAGAACAAGCGAGTTCGCAGTTCCCAGCGAACGACGTTGCACCACTGATTGATCAAAATCGGTAAGTCCCTGTAGGACTGAACCCACTTCGCAAACATATGCCCAATAATCGTTTCGCTGGTGGGACGAACAATCAGCGGCTCATCCAGCAGGCCGGCCGGCACAAGTCCTCCGTTAGGTCCTGGCTCCAGCCGATGATGGGTGACTACTGCGCATTCCTTTGCGAATCCCTCGATATGTTCCGCTTCCTTTTCGAGAAAGCTCATCGGGATGAAGAGCGGAAAGTAGGCGTTCTCGTGGCCGGTCGCCTTGAACATCCCGTCCAGCACACGTTGCATATTCTCCCAAATACCGTAACCCCAGGGCTTGATTACCATGCAGCCGCGCACGGGCGAAACTTCGGCCAGATCGGCGGCCTTGATCACTTCTTGATACCACTCCGGGTAATCGTCCTGTCGCGTCGGTGAAATTGCGCTTTTTGCCATATTCCTGTTTTCTCGTTTCCGGCCAGGACTGATTGCATAGTGCAAGAACCCATTGCCAATAAATCAAAATCGGGAAGCTGATTCTACCGCATCACTTTCCAACTGTAACCGGACTTTCCAGCTTCAGAGCAGGCAACGGGTGCGAGGCCATTGCTGCGAGCCCGAGCCCAGGAGGTGCAGTACCGTTTCCTGCTCCGGGCGACTAGAATTCCGTGGAATGGCACAAGTTGGCCAACATCAAGTCGCGAAAAGCGGCGTCCAGGTTCACAACTCCGTTTTTTTTGCAAGTAGCCAATCGCCCATGTCTCGACTGTTTGTTAACCAGCTCGTTGATGGTCAAGGAATCGACGACGTTTTTCTGGCGTCGGAAAAGCAACTGCGGCCCAATCGGCAAGGAAACCTCTACCTGCAAGTTCGCTTGAGCGACAAAACCGGCTCGCTAACTGCGATGATGTGGAACGCCAGCCAAAAACAATTTGACGGATTCAATAACGGTGATTTCGTCCGCATGGTTGGGAACGCCCAGCTATTCAACGGCAATATGCAACTCATCGCACGGGAAATCAATACGGTTGAGAAATCGCAGGTTGACGAATCGGACTTTATCACAATCTCGCAAGCCGGTATCGAGAAGTTGACCGGCCGCCTGGCCGATATGTTGCGTTCGATCGAGAATCCGCACTTGCGAAATCTCGCCGATTGTTTTTTGACGGACGAAGCATTTATGGCGCGCTTCAAAAAGGCTCCGGCTGGAATCAAGAACCACCACGCTTACCACGGAGGATTGATCGAGCATGTCGTTTCGCTCATGGAGTTGGCCCAGTTCGTCGGCAAACACTATCCGCGCCTTAATTCCGACTTGCTCCTCATCGGAGCCATGTTGCACGACGTCGGCAAAATCGATGAATTGTCTTACGATCCCGACCTGGGATACCGCGACGCCGGTCAGCTACTTGGACACATGGTGATGGGAGTCGAAATCCTTCAGCAAAAAATTAACGATGTCCAGCGTCAGACTTCGGAGCCATTTCCGGAAGATTTGACGGTTCAGCTCAAACATTTGATCCTATCCCATCACGGACAGCTCGAGTTCGGTTCGCCGGTCCTTCCGATGACACTCGAAGCGATTGCGCTGCACTTTATCGATAACCTCGATGCCAAAATGCATAACGTCGCCAAAATCATTGACGAAGATGCGAATCCGACCAGTCCGTGGACGACGTATCAACCGGCACTTTCCCGGAAAATCTTCAAGAAAAACCTGACGACGTAATTGCGTTTTCCTGGTTTTTTGCCCGCAAGGTTTACCCAGCCACAACGGTTAACACGAACTTTGGCCAATTAATCGCGGCCGCCAAACAGATTCGTTGACCTGGCTGCCGGCACTCCTATCATTGCTGAGCGATTGCTATCAATCCCGAACCGACTCGCCAGTCCCCCCGTACAGCGTGTCGTGTTCTCGATTGAGCTGCCAGATTTATGGCAATTTTGTTTGACGAAACACGCGCCAGGCGACGTCCCCCCGCGCCTGGCACGAAAAAATCAATGTTCAAACAGCGAATCGAACCACAAGCGCTCCATGAGGGAGTCGCCTGGTGGCAATCCATTTGCACCCGACAAATGGAATGCTACCTCGTCATGATGACTTAGGATTTTATCCCGCAAAAAAGTCATCCTCTGGAGTGCCATTATGTTGGCCAAACTTGCAGTGTCCTGGGCGATTGGATTCGCAGTTGCCACAGTTATCGCGATCAATTCCATTGGTCAACTCGCGGCCAATGACGGCTGCGTGCGGTTCGATACGCCTTCGAATGTCATGGCTTGTGACGTCACTCCGCCGGAAATGTTGTTTGAAAATCCCGATCAACGGTTAATTCAATTGATCATTCCCATTTCAACGCGCATCGGTTGCCCACAAAACGAGCCCGTCATGCAAATGCAAATCGAAATCAAATCGGTTGGCGGAAATTCGTTAATTATTGACTACGCACCGCGAACGTCCTTGTTTACCAACATCGAAGGGCCTATCGCCGTCGAGTCGCGCAAGGAAACCAACGTGTCGCTGGGAATCGATGCCAGTGGCTCCATTGCCGACTCCGTCAAGCTGAATGCCAAAGCCGGCACGGGGCAAACGAACGGCTACAGCGAGAACTACCAGAAAATCCCCGATCAACAGTTGTTACTGGCAAGTGGAACGCTGGAGCGAGGCCGAGGTGTTTATTTCAAGTTCAATCAGTCTCCGCAAACAACTTTGGAAGGAGGGCACGAGTTGTCGATAACGATTCGTGTACCAACGTCGTGGCGCGGCGGAATGATGCGCATCGATTGCAATGCAACAGGCAGTCGATCAGGATTGTTCGGTCACAAAGATGACGTGAAGGCGGGAAATGCCTCTTTTGTCATTGCAACCTGGCTCAAAGGGGACCTGGAAGCGCAGTCCATTGTTGATCGATACGCGGACATCGAGTCCCGTTTCCGCCAGGGCGCTTCGTCGTGGCAACGGCACCAGAACAGCAAATCGACCGACGATCCAATCGGCCAGTTCTTTGGCGGCAAGCCATCACCGTTGCCGGAAAACTGGGTCGATCAGTTCATGCTGTACGATTCGCGCAGCATTTCATCAAAAATCCGCCCCCAT
Organism: Pirellulaceae bacterium; assembly: GCA_031414755.1. GTDB lineage: Bacteria > Planctomycetota > Planctomycetia > Pirellulales > Pirellulaceae > CAJQPP01. Next base: position 108,021 of record JANNWJ010000043.1, read on the forward strand.
CTCAGCCGCGACCTCCAACGCGCCGCCGATCAATACCTCGCCTCCCGAACCAATGTGTTGCAACTCGGCCGTTAGTGGTGCCGGTGGAACGCCGGGTAGTAGAACAATTGTCTTAATTGTTCAGCAGCCGCATGTGCGCCGCCAATGAACAATTGGGGACAATTGTTCCACTCTCGCAAATCTGGCTGGCAAGCGAAACCAAAATGGTTTCTCCTAACGGGTTCGTTGCATCTGTCCAGGCAACACAGTTCTCACAATTGCGGCTCAATCAAGAACGATCTGCATTCCAGCTAACGGATTTGCGCGTCCATTGAATTCAGTGAAAACGCCAGCGAAACGGCGGTATTTTCGCCATAATTCCGGGACAGGAAGGCTTTTGAAAAAGGTGGATTGACGCCGCTTTGGCTCGTCGTTAACTACCCGTCTGAAATCTTCTGAACTCAAATTGATCGACGGTGTTCGTCCAATGCCAAAGTACCCCCCAACCGTTTTGAAAATCAACTTGTTGATTGGTTTCGTCGCACTCACGTGTGCCAGCAATGCGCTCTCCGCCCAGAATCCGCGGTTTGTCCCGATTAATCCAAGACCGGACATGGCAAATCCCCAGCTTGCCAACGGGTATCAAAATAATGGAGCCCCGGCTTATCAGATGGCCGCATTGAATCCGGGCCAAACCTACGTCGTACCCAATCAATACAATCCGCCGATTCAACCTCAAGCGGGCTTCAATGGATTCGCTTCCCAGCCGACGGTTACCAACGGTCCTTATAACGCGGGGTATCAGGCTGCCGCTTATCAGGTTGCCCAGGTACCACAGCAATACCAGCAACAGCAATTTCAACAACAGTTCCCGCAACAATTTCCACAGGCTCAACCCTACTACACGCCACAAAACTATCTGGCACCCAGCCCGTATCCCAACGGTTTCAACACCGGATACCAGCAGCTATGGACACTTCAAGGGAACGGATTGTACATGACGCGAGGCAATTCGTCGAGTTTTCCCTTGTTACTTGATGGCGGCGGCGCTACTGTGGTCAACGCCGACCAAATGGATTTCGGATGGAACGTTGGATTCGATGTGGCGCTTTCGCGTCGGTTGGGTGATAATCAGAATATTGAAATGCGATACTTCCAGATCGACGGATGGGATGCGGTGTTCTCCTCTCCCTTTGTGGGTACCGATGCGATCGCAACCAGCCCCCCTTCCACACTTTTTGTTGCCGGAACGGTTGACTACCTTTATCAATCATCGATTCACAGTGCCGAGATCAACCTTGTCAATCGATTGTTGCCAAACGAAAGTTTTCGATTGTCACTGGGTTTTCGCTGGATGGAATTAAGCGAAAACCTTTTACAAACATTCTCACCAGCCGCCGTCCTGTTCGAGATCGACACCAATAATCACCTGTATGGATTGCAACTGGGCGGTGACGCCGTGCTGTTTCATGGTAACCGTTTTAACGTTGCTGGCTGGATCAAGGGTGGCATTTATGCAAACGTGGCCGACCAATCGTCGGCAATCACTGGCGGGCCAGTGTTTTCAAATGGAGCTGGTGAAACGACTCCGGCTTTTGTAGGTGAAACCGGATTGATCGCAGACTTTGCACTCACCCAGTCAATTTCGCTTGTGGGCGGATACCAACTGATGTGGGTATCAGGCGTGGCACTGGCGGCGGACCAATTGCCTAATATGAGTTCCGCGCTTACAGGCCTTGTACCGACCGGACTGGATCAAAGCGACGTGTTCTACCACGGTGCCATTTTTGGCGTCGATATCCACTGGTAAACCAGGCCGAATTCAAACAAAGTTCTGCGTCGAATGACCAATGCATGGTTAACGTGATTTCGACGCCATCGGTCAGCGTTGTGGCCGGTCTCCTGACCGAGTCACTTGGTGCGGGGTCCAACGTTGTGGCCGGTCTCCTGACCGAGTCACTTGGTGCGGGGTCGGGAGACCCTCGCACAACACATCGGGAGACCCTCGCACAACGCAATCGATCCTTATTTATTTGTTGGCACCCTTGAGGGCCTCGATACGGGCGGCCTCGAATTCGTCGCCGGGTTTCCAGGCGGGAATTGCAGACTGGTTCGCCACTTGCATGCCAATGTGGAAAAGCAGCCGGGCGTCTTCGACCGCTCCGCTCAAATCCCATTCCGGGTTGTACTCGTCACTTGTCTGGTGATAGATGTTATCCGTCCATTCGCGTTGTTTTTGCATACCCCAACCATCCGGCTTGCCGACGACATTGACACCCGCTCCCAGATAAACGCCGGGCACGCCGACTTTCGCCAGGCTGAATTGATCGGAGCGATAGTAGTATCCGTGATCGGGAAACGGATCGCCCACGACAACGCGGTTTTGTAACACGGCGTTTCGTTCAACAATCTGATCCAGATCCGATTTTCCTCGTCCAATAACCACCACGTCAGTCGTTGGACCAAGTATGTTGATTCCATCGATGTTGATCGTGGCTGCAAGTCGACCGGCGGGAATTGGTGGATTACGGGCGAGGAACTCGGAACCGAGCAGTCCCTGTTCTTCGGCACCTACCGATGCAAACAGAATCGAACGCTTCGGACGATCGGACTCCTGCAGACTGGCCATTCCCCTGGCAATCGCCAGCATCGAAGCGACCCCCGATGCGTTGTCGACTGCCCCGTTGTAGATATTGTCGCCACGTTCGTCGCGAGTTTCTGACATCCCCAGGTGATCATGGTGCGCCGTAAAGACAATCCACTGCTTCGAAAGTTTCGGATCACTTCCTGGGAGCAGGCCCAGCACATTTCCGGTCGTGCGTTCACGAACACGGCAGGGAATTTCGGCCGAAAGACTTACTCCCAATGAAACAGGCCGAAAATCGCGACTCTCTGCGGCCGTTCGCAATTCATCAAGATCCATGCCAGCCAATTGAGCCAGGCGTTTCGAAGCATCCTCGGTCAGCCAGCCTTCCAGCAATGCTCTTCCCTCCTGTGCACCTCCCAGCGCCATTTGTTCGCCGGTCCAGGATGTCTGCACGACTTGATAGGGGTACCCTGCCGACTCATCCGTATGAATTATCAACGCACCGAGTGCCCCCATTTCTGCGACCTTGGCAAACTTGTAGTCCCAACGACCGTAATACAATCGGGTGCGACCGCCAAACAAGTCTTCATCGGTTGACGGGTCATTATTCATGACGAGCAGGATTTTGCCGCTTACATCGACATCCTTGAAATCGTCCCAGTCAAACTCGGGAGCCTGGATTCCGTAACCGACAAACACAATTTCTGCATCGGCAAACTTCGCGTCTTCGACCGCATTGCCGCAAGTCACGATGTAGTCCGTGGAATTCGCAAGGTCAACCGAATCTGTTTTTGTTTTGAATGTCAATGACTCGGGTGGATGAGTCGTCACGCCGATCATGGAAACATTCTGAACCCAGCCGCCATCGGCCGCGGCCGGCTGCAATCCCGCAAGCTGGAACTGGGAAATGATGTAACGCTGTCCCAGCAAATCACCGTTGGTACCGGGGCCCCGCCCTTCAAGCAAATCATCCGCCAGAAACTGCACATCGGCACGAATCGAAGCTTCGGTGATCTTCTCGTTGGCAACCTGTTGCTCAACGTCGGTCGGCCTGCCGTCCTGGCTGTTACATGGAGCAGGTAACAGCCAGAATGTGAAAACGCTTGTTAATACTGCAAACAATTGTCGGCTTGTGCCCACTGACGGTTCCTCGTTAAGTTGATTTGGAATGCGGATCGACGAACCATTTATTGTAACGCCTGAATCGTTGTTTTCCAACAAACCAGTATGCAGGAAAAACCATGCGACAATTCACGTATCGACGCCTCGACAAAGACAATGCGGCTGTTTTGCTCGTCGATCACCAATCGGGGCTTTGTAACATTGTAGGTGATTTCACCCCCGACGAATTCAAGAACAATATTCTGGCCCTGGCCGATTCGGCAAAATACTTCGGGTTGCCAACGATCCTTACGACCAGTTTCGAAGAAGGACCCAACGGTCCGATCATGCCGGAGTTGAAAGAGTTGTTCCCCAACTCCCCCTGCATAGCCCGACCAGGTCAAATCAATGCGTGGGACAACGAAGATTTTGTAAAAGCGGTAAAGGCTACAGGAAAAAAGCAGCTTCTCATCGCAGGTGTTGTTACTGAAGTCTGCGTCGCTTTCCCGGCGCTGTCTGCTCTCGAAGAAGGGTTCGAGGTTTTTGTGGTTACGGATGCGTCAGGGACTTTTAACCTGACGACAAGAAATGCTGCATGGGCGAGAATGGAAGCAGCCGGGGCCCAGTTGATGAGCTGGTTCGGCGTCGCATGCGAACTGCACCGTGACTGGAGAAATGATGTCGCTGGACTTGGCGCACTTTTTTCGAATCACCTTCCTGCCTATCGTAACCTCATAACAAGTTACCGCGCCAAAAAGTAACAAACTCCCTTTCAATAATTAAACAGCCCCAAACTCATCGGAGAGACCTCCATGACTTTAAAAGAAACGTCGACATCGGTTGGACTATTGCTCCTTCGCCTTGCGTTCGGAAGTTTTATGCTCGTTCATGGCTGGCAAAAGTTATCGGGCTTCAGCGAAATGTCCAACACGTTCCCCGATCCGCTGGGGATGGGGAGCCAGTTAAGCCTGATTTCGGCGATCGGTGCCGAGTTCGGCTGTTCGCTGTTGCTGATTTTTGGAATCGGAACAAGGTTCGCGGCGATACCACTCGCTTTCACCATGCTCGTTGCCTTGTTTATCGTTCACCGGGCTGATCCGTGGCAAACAAAAGAACTTGCGGCAACTTATTTGGCCGTTTACCTGACTCTCATCTGCACGGGAGCGGGAAATTTCTCGATGGACCATTGCCTTTGCGGCAAGAAATGCTCCGCCAAAATTACTGCGAAGCCAGAAAGTTAATCGATAACATGACAAAGGAAATCCAGCGTATCGTTCGAGATGTTCAACCGCATTGGGTCGGAGACGGGTTTCCCGTACGGAGTCTGTTCTCGTACAACGAAGGAACCGATTTCGATCCGTTTTTGTTGCTCGACTATGGTGGACCTTTCGAATTCACCCCCAGCGTTTCAAGGCGGGGTGTTGAAGAACATCCGCATCGTGGGTTCGAGACGGTCACGATTGTATATCAGGGCGAACTGGCCCATCGAGATTCCAGCGGCAGCCATGGGACGATCGGGCCGGGCGACGTCCAGTGGATGACCGCTGCGTCGGGTGTCGTTCATGAAGAATTTCACAGCGAGGCGTTTTCAAAAAAGGGTGGCACTCTGGAGATGGTTCAGCTTTGGGTGAACCTGCCCGCAAAAGACAAGATGTCGGAGCCTCGCTATCAGGGAATCGTCAACGCGCAGATTCCTCGAGTGCCATTCGCCGGCAATGCCGGATCGGTGCGCGTAATTGCCGGTGAGTTGATGGAAGTTCATGGTCCGGCGAAGACCTTTACTCCGGTCAATGCCTGGGATCTGGAACTGAATGCCAATGGTTCGATTGACTTGCCGATACCGGCCAGACACACTTGCATCTTGATTGTGAAGTCGGGAAGTACGAAAGTGAACGACACGCCCGTGAAGTCAGGTGAATTGGTACTGTTTGCGCGACAATCGGAAATCGATTCGATCGTTATTCGCGCCGAATCCGACACGCGGATTCTTGTTTTGACTGGCGAGCCACTGAACGAACCGGTCGTGGGTCGCGGTCCCTTCGTGATGAATACCCGGGAAGAGATTTCCCAAGCCATTCAGGACTACCAGGCTGGCCGAATGGGTCAGTTGACCTGATACTGGCGACCGGTATCGCAATGGCGAATGGTGAAGTCAAAGAAGCCTGATAAAGGTGTCCAGGAATTCTGATGTTCCAATTCAGTCATCGATGAAAACTCGTGTGCCACCGCCGGCTCGTCGAGCAATGCTGGCTGATAATCAGTGTTTGACAAGCAAACAGTGGCACCCCAATCCCGGAAAAACTCAACGGTTTCGCAGGAAGTACGGATGAAGACAAGTCGGCTTGAAGCGTTTAGTGATGGCGTTCTGGCGATCATCATTACCATCATGGTTCTGGAGTTGAAAGTCCCGCACGGCACGGACTGGGGGGCCTTGCATGGACTCGTTCCTGTGTTGGCAACGTACGTGATGAGTTTTGTTTATTTGGGAATCTATTGGAACAACCATCACCACCTCATGCACTTGACCGAGTCGGTCAACGGCTGGTCTCTGTGGGCCAACCTGCATCTGCTTTTCTGGTTATCGTTGATTCCTTTCGTTACCGGGTGGATGGGGGAGAATCATTTTGCACCACTACCCACGGCCCTTTACGGTGGCGTGTTGCTGTCCAGTGCCGGTGCCTGGAAGTTGCTGCAGACGGCGTTGATTTTTGACGGCAAAACAAACTCGAAATTGCGCGAAGCGCTGGGAAGCGATCAAAAAGGACTGCTTTCACTGGGCTTGTACGCGGCGGGTATAGGCCTGGCATTTCTGCTTCCGTGGGTCGCCGTAGCCTTGTACATTGCCGTTGCCTTGATCTGGTTGATTCCCGACCGGCGCTTCGAAGCAAAACTGCGAAGCGCGGGTAACGAATAGCCCGAATGTATTTTGGGGTGACGCGGCTCATTGAAACTAACGGATTCGATCGAGGCGGATTTGTCGCAAGTCCATCACTGCCACACCCGGTTTTGTTTTTGGTTGAACGATGAGGTCCAGTTGACCCGCTGTTTTGACATCGATTTCGCCAATTTCGCGCCACACGAATTCCTGAAATCCACCAGTGTCTTCAACCGTGAACTTCAGCGATTGACCGGCCAGCGTAACCGAGACCTCCGCACCACCACTTCCTTTGCCGCAGCCTTGCAGGACGTTGACTTTGAATCGACCCGGTTTTTCGAAGGCGATTTGCCAACTCGCCGAGTCGTCGACGCTGCTCCAGCATCCGAGCGTGTTCTTTTGACGTATCGGTTCGTAACGAAGTGTCGGCCCGCCGACCGAAGTAAGGTCTTCCGGCAAAGATTCCGATTTCGCATTTGACTTATCGGCCTCGGACGGTGGGTGCGACTTCCACCACGCATTCCTGGCTTCATTGCGCGTCAAACTTTTCCCGCGTGTTTCGGCCAATGACGCGGGTAAGAAAATAGTGTCGCCAGATCCGTTGCAAATCCGTGTTTTTGTCGAGTCCCATTTGGCTTCGAACCATACCGCTGCACGATCGCTCGGTTGAAATGCGCTCGATGCACGCGATGCATAGATCTTTGAGACGAAGTCCGAATCGGCGTAGTCGCGATGACACGCGATGCAGGAATCAAGTTTGCCGCGCGACGTGACTTGCGTTGCAGTTCCATCGATCGTAAAAAACTCCCAGTCGCCTATCTCGGGCGCGAATCCTTTTTCCCGTTTGAACATCCCGGTAAACAGTTCGATTTCCTCCTGCTTGCTGGAGTCGAATTTTTCCTTGAGCAATACAGCCCCTTCCGGAAACGTCTCGTAAGGATCCCACATCGGTGCCAGGCCCTTTTGATCGGCGTAAACATTTATCGCTTTTTGCCAATGTGGGGAGGCCAAATCGCGTTGTGTGAATTGTGGGAATGCACAACCCATGGCAGCCTGGTAATCCATCCAAACGGGATATTGTGTGATCCGGTGCTGAATGGAACGATTCTTGGCAAAGGCCAACAGTTCTTCGTCAGTCGCCTGAGCGTGCGCTGTCGTGCACGGCAAAAGCAAAACGGCGGCAACGATGACGGCTTGCCACCTGCGGCAATACTTTGTTGGCATCAAAAAACTCCCCGGAGTTGAAAACACTCTCCGACTTTGACGATCAAGTGTTTCACTTTCAAACGCTGCAAATTTTACCTCTTACCTCTAATGCCAGGGTCCAAGGGCCGGAATTCCAAAACTGCCACCTAACCACACCACAGCACCGGCGGCCAGAAACACAATCCCCGCTTTCCAACCCCGGAACAAGGCACTGATCAAGAGCAGCAGACCAGCGGCTCCTGCATTGAAACTGCTGATCCAACTGCCAAAAATTGGCCACGGTAATGGTGACCGAGTCGCCTGCAAGTCAATGCCCGTTTCGTTCGCCAAATTGGAAACGTCTCCGCTTTTGATTGCCGAATCGACAGTCGATTTCAAGTCTTGCAAATTTAATTGCGAGAACATTCCGTTGTGGTTGAGCCACATAACGCAGCCTGTCAGCAGCAATGCGCCAATCACAATTCGAACGTGGCTTCCCAGGAAGGAATTGAGCAACTGGTCGATTCGTCCGCCGATTTGAGAGGACTTTGGCATCGGGGCGTTTCTTGCGGCATCCATCATGGCACGGAATCGCGCCCGTTTTTCCGCTGCCGAAGTCGCTGAGCCCGCTTGCTTTTGCGGTTGCCATGAGGCAGCCGACGCACGCAACTCGGCCCCCTGATGCACCAGTTGTTGACTGATGCGGTCCGCTTCGCGTGCCGCGTCGGCTTGCGATGCACCTCCGGCAACGAGCGATTGTTGCTCGACCGCCCGAATACTGGAAAGGTCTTTTTCCTGACGTTTCTCCAAGATCCTTTTGTCGATTCGTTTGATTAAGGCATCCCGCCATGGCCGGAACTTGCGCCGATTCGCTCCTTCGGAATTCAAAGCAAGTTCCTTGCGCGCAGTACACAGTGCCCGGTAACCGAACAAATGTTCGAAATACTCTTCCCAGTCGCTGCCTCCGTAACCGGCCACGAACTTTCGCAACTTGATTTCGTCAATTCCGGTAGTTCGCAGGCTGCGAAACATCTTTCGTGTTGTTTCCAGTTTCGTTTCGCGCTGGCGAAAAAGTGTTTCGTCGATAGAAAAGAAACAGCCGACAGTCGCCCCGGCTGCCAAAAACGCCATCACCAGCCAGGGAATCAATAATCCGGTGGCGTATGCCAAAGTTGCCAATAGCAGCACGAGGGGAATGATTGACATCCAGATTCGCCATCCGCTCAGCACAATCCATTCCCGAATTCGATCGAACACGGGACTGCGTTGCCGGATCCCACCCAATACGAGCAACGTGCATGGAACTACGGGAAACGCCAACAGACTGGCGAGCGACCATCGCAGGCTTGTGAACAGCAGGATAAACGCCACGAAAACCAGGACACCCGCAATGCAAAGTGGAACGATATTCCGCAACCAAATGAGAGGTGACTTGTTAAACGACTGCTGCGCCCCTGTTAGCAATTCCGCCTGGGATTCTGTAGGTGTGTAGCCTGCTTGAGTATCGAGTCCCAACCAGGTTTCCAAATCGCGAATCACCGTGGAAAGGCTGCCGTACCGGTTTTCTGGTTCTTTCTCAACCATTTTCATCAAGATGCCGGACAGTCGCGGATCGATTTTGATTCCGATTTCTGCCGGAGGACGCGGGGGTTCGGCAAGATGTTTTCGAATGACTTCTTCGGCAGTGTTTCCGGAAAATGGTGGAGCGCCGGTCAACAGTGCATAAAAAGTGCAACCCAGCGAATAGATATCCGCACGCAAATCCACAGCGGAGGAATCGCGAACTTGCTCAGGTGCAATATAGTTAGCCGTACCGACGGTCGTTCCCATCGCGGTCAAACTCATCGACTGCGTCCCGGAAAATTTTTCCGTACGTGGTTGGGACTCTGGCTCCTCGACGTTTCCAACTTTGACAAGTCCGAGGTCGGCGACTTTTACGACTCCATTGGAATCGATCATGAGGTTGGCAGGCTTGACGTCGCGATGCACCATTCCTTGTTCATGGGCAAAGTGCAATCCACGTGCCGCTTGCAGGATGTAACCCGCTGCCTGACGTTGTTCCAGTTTTCCCGAATCGCGAAGCAGCTCCGCCAGATTTTTTCCACGCACCAGTTCCATGCTGAAAAAGTTCGTGCCGGCGTCCTGACCCATATCGTAAATCTGGACGACGTTGTGATGGGTCAGTTGCGCGGCCGCATAGGCTTCGCGAAAAAATCGGGCTACCGCCGTTGACCGACCCGCCAGATGCGACTGAATCAATTTGAGCGCAACTTCCCGGTTCAAAGACATTTGTTGGGCAAGATACACGACACCCAATCCGCCACGCCCCAATTCACTTACAAGCCGGTATCCTCCCAGCCGTTTGTTAGTTGGCATCGCGGCGGGGTTTATCGAGAATGGCTGCGGTGATCCGGCAGCCGCTTCTCCGTCGTCGTTCCTGGTCGGATGATTGATCGAAGCCTGTTTGGTCGCACTTGCCGGCTGCTTTTTTTCGGGACCTGCTCCACCAATTACTTTTTCCGGTCGTGCCGGTTTGGGTTTTTGGGAAACGGGTGTCGAATTCAGACGTTCAACAAGTGCCGTACTTAATCCGGCATCGATAACCAGTTGAAACGATTCCTGACACTTCGAACACCTGGGGCGAAAGCGACCGGCCTTTGGGCTTTTCAAGTTCAATTTATGTCCACAGGCAGGGCAATTGAATTCCAGCATTGGGCACTCGAAGTTTGGTGATTAGTTCTCGCGTCGCAACCCAGGCCAGGATTGTGGACCTAGTCTATTCCAGTTTCGGTACTTTCAAAAGCTGATAAAAAACGCGGGAAGCCCTTTCACTGAATCGATATCGATTACCGGCCTGCTGGATTTGCCACTCTATTTTTGAAACAGGGATTTGATATTCTGAGACGTCGTTATTTCGGTGCAAACTCTTTCAAATGCTGGGGTGTGGCCATGGCCAATCTGTTTCTGCGCAAACCAGTCAATGAAAAAGTCGAACACGGGCTAAAAAGAGTCCTGGGTCCGGTTGCGCTGACAATGCTCGGAATCGGCGCCATTATCGGCACGGGTATTTTTGTTTTGACCGGAACAGCAGCGGCTGGAAGTGCGGATCACCTCGGAGCCGGCCCGGCTATCGTTCTTTCATTCGTCATTACCGCTGTCGCTTGCGGTTTGGCAGCGCTCTGTTATGCGGAGTTCGCATCGATGGTGCCGGTTTCGGGAAGTGCCTACACCTACGCCTATGCTTCATTCGGCGAGTTGGTCGCATGGATTATCGGATGGGATTTGATCCTTGAGTATGCTGTCGGGAATATTGCTGTTGCCATTGGCTGGTCCGGATATTTTGTCAACGTGTTGCAACATTTCGGAATCCACCTGCCCGCCTGGTTACTGGTCGATCCCATGTCGGCGAATGCATGGTTTGCTGGTGGTGAAGGAATCACAGCGGAGCAAGTAAAGATGGCAACCGATGCGTTTGCAACGGCACCCTGGCTTGGAATCCCGATCATAATTAACTTGCCTGCCATGATCATCGTATTGATGGTAACCTCGCTGCTGGTCTACGGCATTCGGCAGAGTGCCAACTTCAACACCGGACTGGTTTTTCTCAAACTGGCCTTAATCGGCTTGTTCATCTTTGTTGGTATTCGCCACGTCGATTTCGGAACACACTGGGCGGAGTTTGCCCCTAATGGATTCGCCGGTATCAGCACCGGAGCTGCACTCATATTTTTTGCTTACATTGGATTCGACGCAGTCAGTACAACGGCAGAGGAAGCGAAAAACCCGCAGCGCGATCTGCCGATTGGCATGATTGCTTCACTGATCATTTGCACAGTTTTGTACATCGTCGTTGCTACCATCCTAACGGGAATGGTCTCTCTGGAAACTCTCAACAACTCCAAGCCGGTTGCTGCTGCACTTAACGCGGTTGGCGAAACCAATGTGGCGACGATCATCTCCCTGGGCGCTGTGCTGTCAATTACAAGCGTCCTCGTTGTAATGCAACTGGGGCAGACAAGGATTTTTTATGTTATGAGCCGCGATGGATTGCTTCCCAAATTCCTGAGTCGAATCAATTCGCGATTTGGAACTCCCGTTGTGTGTACGGTACTGACGGGAATTCTGGTTGCGATTCCTGCCGGACTGATTGACATCGGCATGGCGGCGGAACTCACAAATATCGGAACGCTGTTTGCCTTTGTACTGGTCGCGGGCGGAATCATGATATTACGCGTCAAATCGCCGGAAATTAAACGAGGATTCCGAATCCCGTTTGTCTGGATTGCCGCGCCAGGCTGCATCATTATCTGTTCATTCCTGATGGTCAGCCTTCCTTGGGCAACCTGGATCCGTTTTGCAGTCTGGATGGTGATTGGATTGGTCATTTACTTTTCCTGGAGCGTCCATCATAGCGTCCTGCAAAAAGTAAACACGAATTCCGGAACGAAAGCTGAATAACGGGAGTTACCGATTGGAATTCAATTTGGTCGCAGACTATGATGAATTGCCGATGTTGCTACCTATTCGTTACACAAAACTACGGAAATCCGAAATGTTGAAAATTACCCTGACCGTGGCCGTCACTGGACTGATGTTCGTTTTTATCGGGCTTCCGAATGCCAGCGCCCAAATGGTTACCACGTATTATGCACCAGCACCGGCTGTTACGCTGGTTCCTGTACGACGTGGACTTTTTGGGCAACGATTGGGTTATGCACCGGTGGTCACGGGAATGGTTCCGGTACCTGTGACAACGTATTACGCACCCGTTGCGGAACCTGTCTGGTCGCAGGGTGTCACTTCATATTACGCACCGGGAGGACCCGTTCCCTACACAATGGTGCCGGCACAACCGGCAGTTCCGGTCACGATGTACTACGCACCGGCTCCTTTTCCGGTGACGACGTATTATGGTTACGGACCTCCATTTAGTTTTGGTCCGGCCGATTATTATCGCCGATAGTCGCTGGAGGACTTTTGCCGATCAGGTTTGATAACCAAAACCGGGCGGGAAGCCAGCCGAGGGAGATAACGCACAGGTGTGCAAGCCAGACTTTGGTGACGACCGACATCCTTCCTTCGGTCAGTCCATACTGATGCAAGCCGACTCCCAGTTCGTTGACGGCGAACCATGACCACGTCGTTACGATGCTGCCAAAGGCTGCGATCATGGCGACGCCGTTGGTTCGAACCATCCCTCCCCACCGCGCGTGTAGCAGAATCGCGTTGACCAGCACGATCATCAAGGCCCCGTTTTCCTTGGGGTCCCAGCCCCAGAACCTGCCCCACGAATCGTCGGCCCAAAGCCCTCCAAGAACGGTGCCAACAAAACTCAAGAGCAGTGCAAGGCAACTGATACCGTAAATCAGCCGAATCAATATGTCCCGGACTTTCGGAATATCGACAGGTGAAATTACCGACGCAACCAAAAAGATAATCCCGAGCGCGCCGGACGCATACGTTGCCGAATAACCCAACGTGATGATGACGACGTGTGTCCATAACCAAAATTGCGTATCGAGAACGGCGACCATGACCGAAAAGGTATCGCCATCGGTGGCAAGACTGAACGACACGAGCAATGAGATGAAACCAAACGCGCTGCCCAGCAAGGTGCCGAAGTTCTGACCGGCGACTCGCTCGACAAACATTCCCAATAGAACACAGGCCCACGAAATAAATATCGTCGAGCTGTGCAGACTGGTGACGGGTGCCCGCCCCGACACATAGATACGCAGCAATAACCCGATTGTGTGAACAGCAAACGCCAGAACCATCAACCAGAACGAGGCGCGCCGCGTTCCGTTTGCCAGTCCGGCGAACCAGTCATTGGACATCGCTCCTGCCATGGCCAACCACGACAATAAGACCAATACACTGGCAACAATATACAGCGTCGACGCCACATAAAACGGGGCGGCCTGGTTTTGAAAAAACTCCGCTTCCACACGCCGATTATACTTTTGAATTTCCGGCAGATCGCTTGTCAATTCAAAATGCGAAGCAACCGCCTGATTGAATCCGGCAGCGTCTCGCGATTTCCAAAACGCATCGAGGCGGGCCAGTGGCGGACGTTCGGGAAGGCTTTGCCAGTCAAATTCGCCTTTCGCGTTAACGGGCAATGTGCTGGCAATCTCGGTGGCCACAAGCTTTATATAGCGCGGAAACCGGAGCTTCATTTGTTCGTCGATTGCTGGCTGAAAATCCTTGCGGCGACGAACGAGTCCTTCGTGCATTGCCGGATCGGGATCATTGAGAACTTCCTTGACAATCTCCTCAAGCTTGTCTGGTGACAGGCTGCGTCCTTCCATTCGTGCTATTCGGGCAAAATCAAGCATCAGCTCTTCGGTGAATAATTGCTCTTCCAGTTTTGCTTTCGCTTCCTTTTCGCAAAGGTGCTCGGCAAGTGCCCCAGGCGTGTTCAAATTGTGTCCCCTGGCGTAGTCGGCCAGCCAGTAACGGAACTTGACGGGAAAAAGCACGCTCCAGCTATCCTCGGATTCGCCCGGCACCGATTTGACGATGCCGACCGCCGTTGCCAGTTGCCGTGCCATGCTCAGCAGTTCAGTCGGGTCGGAGCGTTTCAGCACTTCCGGATCAACCATCGCCAACCGGACGTTTTCCACAGCGCTGTAATGCTCGGATAATTCCAGAACGCGCTTTTGAAAAGTCGACAGCTCGGACTTGTCGCGCTCGGCAACCTCTGCGGCGGCACCGACCATCCGGTCAAACTCGGCTTTCGATTCGTTGATTTCAGCGATCGAGTACATGTTGCGTTTGCGGCGCGCGAGTTGCAAAGCGGACTGAATCTCCGGGTCATCGATTTTGAAGACCAGGTATTCGTCAGCGCCTGGTTCATCAAAAACCCAATCAGCCAGCCAGCGAATGGCCGGTTGCTCCTTGCCATTGCGATCGACGACGACTTCGACTTTGCGCGATTCCCGCAAGATGGTACGGGCAACCGAGTCAAGTGGCTGAACCCGTCCGCCGGCAACAACCGGGAGCTTTCCAAATTCGACAAGATCGATTGATTCGAATTGGATTTTTTCCGGCTTGAGTTCCCTGTAAGACCACATGCCAAAAATCAAAAGCGAACCGATCACGAAAATCCAGGAAAGACGATCGTAAGGAACGGCCGACCATGAAAACGACCAGCGCTCGACAAATCGCAGAAAGATCGCCATGAAATGCATGAACAACCCAAAACCCACGAATGTGCAACTCACGTACGGAATCAGCCAGCCGGTGTTTTGAACGATTTGCAATATCGACCAGGTCCGGCCATCCGGTCCGACATCGTGGCCCGATTGATAAAATGTCTCGTTGTTGTAGCGCAACGGTTCGTTCATCGAGACCGACTTGATTTCGTCCGTATTGTGCTGCGGATCGATGATCCGAAACCTGGAAGAATAGGTCCTGGGGGTCGTTGTGCCGAGGTAGTTGGTACGTTCGGTCGACTCGAGAAAAACCGAATACGGCTTGTAATAATGCCGAAACCGCAAGGCAATTTGCCAGCGTCGGCCATCGACTTCGAAACTATCGAGGTCAAAGGTGTCATTCTGGTAAAGTTGCTGGCTGATCAGAAACACTCCCAGACTCTCGTCCTTGTCAGTACGAAGTACTTCAACGTATGCACTCGATAAATTGGTACTGTTCGTGTCGGCTCCGCTGGTCGGAGCAACAGGGACGCAGCGATAAGTCTTGGCGATCCCCTGTTCGCCCGGAATCGACGGGTCGCCCGGTTGCTTTTTTTGCAATATGGAATTGGTGAACAAGGCCAATGGCTTGAGTCGCACAGGCAATCTCGAATCGGTAAACGTCGATTCAACTTTCAGTGCATCAAAATCAAGGGCGACGACGGTTTCCTTGTCATCGGCGACGGGACTGATCAAGGCGACTTCGGATTCATCGACGTTAAAAGTGTGGCTGGTTGTATCGCCTTCATAGAAGAACATCCGCTGCTCAATGGCCGACAAGGAAGTAAGTAACTCTCCCGCCATCAGCAGCAACAATCCGGAATGCACAACCACAATCCCTGCCTTGCGTCGAAACACGAGTAGTGCTCCGAGGTAGCAGACGATCGCAGCGATTGTCCCCTGGATCAATCTCCATAGTACGCGCATCGCGCTGTCACCAATAAAGGCCGATTCGCCATACGACAACAGGATGCCTACAATCGCCAACAAACCGACACCGGCGATCACCGAAAAAGTTCGACGGACAGGGCTCTCGAGGCGAAACCCGCCAATCAATCCGGCAACCCCAACGATGGCCGCACCGACTTGCAATAAAGTCCATTGTGTGTCCCAGGGAATCAGCGGCGTCTCCTGAAATCCACCTGAGTTGCCGTTGAGGATCACCATCAATGTTGTGGCAACGCCAAGTGCCAAAACGGCCACACCGGTGATCAGTCGAGTTCCCGTCGCCTGAATACGGAAACGGATCATGTGCGCGCAAACCAAATTGACCAGCATTGCCAGCATGATCGTCAGTCCGCTCGGCAACATCACGCCACCACCCACGTCTTGCAAATTCGGGAACCATGCGGGGATGATCAGTTCCTGAAAGGGAATATAGACCAACGGCGCGGAATAGTGCTGCTGCTTCACTTCAAAAATGTTGTAGCGAGTCTGCTGCAGCGTAGCGACAAGAATAAGAATGAGCCCCATCACCAACAGGAACACCGTCAAGCGCAAGGAACCGAGGGCCGACAAAATGCCGCGAGTTGATACTCGCAAGTCGCGGTCGAGCGGTTCGTTGTTGGCGGTTTGTTCGGTTATGCTCATTTTTGTTACCCGCTTGTTCGTCGTCTTGTTGACATCCGGAATCGCCAACTGCCCGACATGGAATTATTGCTTCGGCGCGAATTTCACCGATTGCAGAAACTTGTCAAACGTCTCCCGATAGAGATCAACGTTGGCCCGCGAACCGGCAAGCTTCAAGACCCAGCCATTTTCCTGAAGGTCGGAAAACATCGTAACGACAACCGCGCGATCAAAAGGGTTTCCATCCTTATCTATCCCCGCGCCATCCAATCGTGCAAATCTCGCGTCGGCATCGCCCACCTTGATCGTCTCAGTGACTTCATCAGCCACCGGTTCGGTCGTCATCCCGACTTGATTGGCCCAGGCGCGTATGTTCATTTGCCACGATTCATCGGTCGGATTCATACGCATCAATGCCATCTCGACGGAACCGTCGCCGGATTCCTTCGACCACCTCCCGGCGACAAACGACGTTCGCTTGCCGGCGACCCAATCGGTCGGCGGATCAAACGTGAGACTGTCGGGAGGTGGTGGCTCGGTTACGGCAACCGGTTCTACACCGTGTTTCTCTTTTGCAACTTTGCTGGAGTCCGGCATTCCGGGAACCATTCCGCTGGCAAATGGTGCGCCTCCCATTCCCGTGTTCAATTGCGGTCCCCGTGCATCGTAGACCTTAAACGTTGTTCCCGCTCCCGCAACGTCTCGCAGAGCCGATGTGATTTCCAATTCACTTGCCGACGCCAGTCCCAATTGCCCCCGCCATCGATTCACGTTCATGGCCAGTGGCTGCCCGGGAGGCAAGCTGGAAATTGAAATCTCGGCGGCGTCATCGCCCGCCGCCGAAAACAAGGTGGCGAATCGCATTTCGCGTTTGTCACCCGTTCGCCACGATTCAGGAAGGGTCCATTCTGGATTTCCATTCTCGAAACGGATCGACGCCAGGAATTCTTGCCATTTGATTTCGGCGACAGCGACTTGCTCGATCGAGCCTGTCATTTTAAGAAACCACGTTGCTTCTGGCTGATCGTTGATTGCGGCAATCATCCGGAAGCGGGGTTCACGCGGCGCTTCCGCATCAGCCGGGTCAATCTTGCGCGTTACCGGAATGGATTCGTAAACAGTAATCGGATCGGGATCTCCACATCCGGTTGCCAGAATCAAAAGACCCGCAAGGACTAACCCGACCGAATTCGGTAAATCCGCATCCATTGTCAATTTTATGCGGAACAAGTGACTGGGTTTTTGATGCATTCGTGGGAATCCCGACAGGAAGTCGATGCGCAAGTAAGAGCGTAAGAGCACAACCGGGGCGATGGCGTTCGCGCCAAACCAAAAGGCCCCGTGAATTGGATTATAGCGCAAGAAAACCGCCTGGCCTACTGCAAACAGCGCTTTGAATGCCACGATGAGTCGGCTTTGTCCGTTCACAAGCAGAAGACATCACCACAGACTCGGAAGGGGTCAGACCCAATTTTCGGGATTAGGACGCCATCAGTCGCGACGATTATTGACCGAAAAATGCGTCAGACCCCAACCCTCGGACAAAATGTCGCAACTGGGTTTGTTGTTCAACCGACACTCAATCGAGAAAATCCTTGTCGCGCATGCGTTGCGGAACGTACTCTTCGGTAACATAGCTGATGTCCTTGCTGATGAGCGACTCGACTTCGAGTTTGAAGTCATTATCGAGCATCATCTTGATTTCGGCCTGCCAATCCTTCTTTTTTTCAAACCAGGGATATTTGGTGATTTGTTTGGCACGTTTCTTGTCCGTGTCGCTCAGCTTGATCGTCACGCTTGGATTCAACTCGCATCGTTTGAAGTCCTTGCTGCGCAGGCCGATAAATTTCGCCCCCGGAATCGCCATTCGCTTGGATTCGAATGCCAGATTGATGGAACCCTGCTTCATCACGCTATAGATATAGTACCCCCACGGATCGTTATCGAGCAGACAATAAACCGGCAGATTCAATTCATTGTGCAAGCGGTAGAGCATGCGCCGCACCCCGCGTGGCGGTTGGCCGCTTCCATGAGTCAGCAGGCATTTGTGTTTGACAAAGAACTGGTCTTCGACAAAGCGGGTGAACACCGTGTCTTTTTCGACATGAAGTATGAACTTGCAATTGTGTTTGACGAAGTTCAAGACATTGGCTTCGACGATCGATGGAATGCTGTAGCCATTGCGGCCAACGCGGCTGCAATTCAGTTCGACCCCCGAATCGTTGAGCGTCAAGTCCCCGATCATGTTGCCACGATTCGAGGCGTACAAATGCAATTCCTCGCGCAGGGCGTCGAGCGTGACTTCCAGATCCTCGATGATCGGATCACAGTCGTTCTGGGAATCAAAGGTCTCTTCCCTGGTCCCCTCGATCGTATGTTTCAACAGGTAATACATACCCCGGATGCTTGTCGTTTTTCCCTGTTCGATCAACTGTTTGCATCCGCTGCCGACGAGCAGTGTTTGCATGTAGCTCTTGGCTTGAGACAGATTGAATAGCTCGCGGCGATTGGTGTTCCCTCCCATCTCGATGATTTTTTTCGATGGGCTGAAACGGACGTTGGAAAGAGAACGCGAAGGAATATCGAGGTGTGGTGCCTTGCGACGCTGCGCGATCTTGACGACGCCATCGGCCAGATTGCGCAGCGAACCGATCGTTTTCTTGTCTTCGGTTGTCAGTCGCACAGCGGCACTTTTCCGGGTCGGCCCCGCTGCCGTCGCATTTCTAACAGCTTTCTTTTTTGCCATGGTTATTTTTCAAACGGGTTTGGGTGTTCTCAATGGAAATCAGGATGCGTGTGTTCGAGGGGATCAGTCCCATTTTTCGGATTTGCGTCGCCCTTAAATTTACAACGATCGCCGAAAAATGCGGCAGAACCCGACCCGGTCATTCATCGAACAACTCGGCTTGTTGCTTGCCGTTTTTTGACGGAACGATTTCCGGCTGTGATGTTGTTTCGACGATCAAGACGTTGTCGCCGTAAAGCTCTCCATCGTCGTTGTCATCGAGACGTTTGCCGTGTTTGTCGAGTTTCGTGTCCGCTTCCTGTGTTTTCTTCTGGGCGACCAGCAACAAGTCGTCGTACAACTGTTTGCGACTGACACCGTTAATATCACTGACAGCGCTGGCTACTTCGCCCAGGTACCGCAAAAAAATCGTGCGCCGTTCGCCTTCCTGCCGAATCGAGTGTCGGCGACGCAAGTACATTCCGAGCTTTCGACCGACCGCCTGCAAGCCAAGCCGCAGTTCTTTTTCGATCTCCGGATAGTTGGCAATTGCTTCCTTGGATTCGCTGGTAAACGGAACCCAGACACTGGCCATGTGAACCATCACTGTGACGGGCCCGTTGGGAAGCGAACCGCGAGACTGGCTCAATCCGTAACTTCGCCAGTTGGTGGACATGATTGTTTTTGCGATCGCGCAGTCGCCCATTTTGAATTGCAAAGGGACGCGATTGGCATAACGCAGAATATTCATTGATTGCGATTCGCTGACCTTCACTTCACGCATCGCTTCGTGCAAGGCGGCTCGTTCGCGCGGTTTAAGTTTGGCCGGAGCCTGACGCGTCCCGAGTTCTGACGCCTTGATAATTTTATCCGCCCCTTCCGGACCCAGTCCGTCAAACGTGCTTATCAGAAACTGGCGGGTCGTTCGCGCGTCGGTTTCGGACAGAAGTTGATCCAGTTCTTCGGCACCGACCTTACGCGATGCAAACCCACCGCCGTAAGCCAGCGCGACTTCAATCTGAAACGGATTGCCGCGATAAACGGAAGGTGGCCGGGTGGCCGCAACATAGAATTCGCCTGGAACGACTTGAAATAGCCCTTTGAGCAAAAGTCCTTCGCCAATGGGAGAAATGCAGTCGGTTGCCGGCGCGCTGATTTTCGTTACCTGAATCGCCTGATAAAGTTTGTCGACGTCACCCTGCCCGATCTTTTTTGTCGAGGCTCGTGTACTCAGTTTGGCTTGTTCGCAAATGCGACGGGCCACCGATGAGCTGACTCGCGAAAAACTTCCCGTCAAAAACTGGGCCAGCGAGACAGGCGGCTTCTGGTCCTTGAGCATCGTCAATAAACGGCCCAGTTCGACGCCATACGGATGCGGCTTGATCTCGTGAGCTTCCGCAGGCAACTGCTCGGTGCTGCGCAAAAAGGTACGAGTGTTTTTGTCGGGGTCAATGTAGTGAATCGTGACGTGCGGGTTGGCGATCGCCGTCTGCTCAAGGTACTCGTCAACGCTTCCCCGTCCACGTTTGTAGCCCGCCTCCATTTCGATTGCCACCATCGTTCCGCTGGCAACCGGTTGCGGCTTGGCATCTGGTGCGGCCGGTGTTTCTGTGTGCCAAATGATTGCTTTCTTTTCGCAAAACGCGGCAATGCCTTCTTCGCGAACGGGCAAGTCTTCGCCTTCACCCTTGCCGTTATGAATTTCCGGCGAGTTGGTTTTTGTGTTGATCTGGATTTCGAAGTAGTGAGCGGGTTTGCCTTTCGACGTTTTAGAAACGATTTTGATCGGCTTGCCAGTCGTCAACTGACCGTACATTCCGGCAGCGCTGATTCCGATTCCTTGTTGTCCTCGACTCATGCGCAAGCGATGGAATTTTGAACCGTAAAGCAGTTTTCCAAAGATCAATGGAATCTGTTGCTTGACGATCCCCGGACCGTTGTCCTGTACTGTTACCCGAAACCGGTCCTTGCCAATCGGTTCCAGCGAAATCCACAACTCCGGAACGAGCCCCGCTTCTTCGCATGCATCCAGCGAGTTGTCGACCGCTTCCTTGACCGTGGTCAACAGTGCCTTGCGTGGATTATCGAAACCGAGCAAGTGCCTGTTCTTGGTAAAGAATTCACTGACCGAAATATGCCGTTGTTCGCCCGCCATCGATTCGGCCGTCGCGCGACGCCGTTTGGGCAATGCGGTCGCGACCTGGAGATCGGCATCCGTCCCATCATTTGCCTTCCTGGCTTCCTTTTTCTTGGGTGTGACCAAACCGGGAACTCCTTTGTCCGTTTGATAGGGACTATTTATTGAATGCGGCTGTCAAAGTTCAACGACTGGGGGATTTGGGAGGAATTGTAACGGCTGGCTCGAAATGGTCACAGACGGTTTTTGACGGTTGTACAGGGGCCTGCGAATTTTGATTAAAGAGTTGACCGGGAAAGCCCCGTATCGTGGCCCCGGTATTGCCGAAACTAACCACGAATACCGTCTCGCCGGGGATCCGGGGAGCGATTTCAATTGCTTTGGAAAAAATCCGGGCAATTGCAATAGCCGCCAACAGTCGAAGGAGCGATTGGATGAACTCTATCAAAATCTCAATGGGTGTATTGGGCGCCGGCGTAATATTTTTCGCTGCCAATGCATGTCAAGCCCAGGACCAATACAGTCCCTCGGGCCAGCAACTGGAATTTAACTTGTTCCAGAATTTCCACACAGCACAGGGCCCGAGCCAAACGACTGCGGCCATGTACCAGGCACCCCATCCCGTTCCTTACTGGGTTGGCGGAACGCATTACACCTACCAGCCGTTCTACCCGCACCAACATTTGTACCAGCACAGCAAGAACTACTACAACTACAACGGTAATTCCGACCAGTTCTACAGTGACAACCAGCGCTTTGGGCGTGGCGGTGACTCGTTGACGAAGACGACCGTAGTCTGGAAAGGAACCGGTTATCACATGGGTAACTTCCCATTGAGTTCCTACCCGGCCCAAAAACTGATCTACGCCAGCCATGCACGCAAGTACGGACTTCGCAGCAACAACGGCATCGGTGGATCGACCGGCGGAAATAGCAGCGGTTGTGGACCGGGCGGTTGCCACTAGTTCATTTCAGCAAGTCATTGGATCGAATCACGGATACGCCTGACCCGCAATCGAGTAATCAAAAAAAGCAAAAATCTTCGAAGGATTGGTTTTACCATGAAGCTCTTTAACAAACTGATGAGCTTGTCAGCGCTGATCGCGATGGCTTGCTTGTCCACGACAACAAATGCCCAGGATTGCAACACGGGTGCATGCGCTGGTGGAAACGGTGGTAGTGTTGGCGATGGCAATTGTGGTCCACGTCCATCGACTCCTTGCCCTGACGCTGCACCAAGTAATGACTGTATTGGTTCCGTTGGCCCCAATGGAAAACGCTACCTCGGTCCAATCAGGGCTGGCGGATTGGCGTTACAGGATCATTACAGTCCGCAGCGTTTTTATCCGTACAGCTCGGCAGGACTGGATGCGACGCGCATGAATCACTGGAATGGCCAACAAGCATCGCAGTATGCCTGGCACGGCAGTTACAACTCGTGGCGATTCGGTCAGCCGACCGCATTAGTTGTACCTCCAACCGCTTCGTTTCAAACCGAATACAACTGGGGAGTTGGCCAAACTCGCAGCTTGCCAATCTATCACCAATTTGGGAGCGCAGGTGGCGGTGCTGTTTCCGGAGGTGGAGGCGGATTCTCGAATACCCCTTATTATCCCTCCAGCACAAGCCAGTTCGGATACTACCCCGTTCGTGGTCCCTGGTAGTCAACCCAACGGAACAAGAGACTCTTTCTCCAGATAAAACCCAAAGGCATCGAGCGACGTCGCTTCGATGCCTTTTTTTTCTTTGGTAACCGTTCACCGACTGAAGCCTGACACCTGAATCCTGAAAAGAAAAAAACCACGAATAAACACGAAGGGACACGAATGAGCTGTCCGAAAATTCGTGTGCATTGGTGTCCATTCGTGGTTAAACGATCGGGTCAGGACTTGAGATTCGTCCTGCGTGGAGACGAAGTCGCCTGGCGGCTTGAGCCGAATGATTTTGTATTGATCCGGGAAATAACCTGTCCGTGGGGATGCCGTGACCCCACCCAGTATTACGCTGTAAACTTGCGAACGAGAATGGCGCTGGCTTGCCCCTGGGGTGTAATGTTCATGTTGATAAACGAATCACCGGGCGAGTGCTGATCCGGATCGGCTGCGACGATATCGCATTCCGGATCGGGTTCCTGATAGTTGAGGATTGGGAAAAGTCGGTTTGCATTGAGAGCCAACAAGCTGGCAACGGTTTCCACCATTCCGCCCCCGGCACCCAGATTCCCCATGAAGCTTTTGGCGGCGACAACGGGCGTTTTTCGGCCTGCAAAGACCTGACAAATAGCCGCTGCTTCCGCCCGGTCGCAATCAATCGTCGAAAGCCCGTGCGCATGAATATGGCCAACTTGCGATGGCTTGCATTGAGCGCTATGAAGCACTCCTTCGAACACATTCAGGAATGCCTGATAGTAATTTGCTACGCAGTTTCGATCGGCAACCGTGCTGCTGGCATATCCGATGACCTCGCCGAGTATTCTTGCTCCGCGTGCCTGAGCGAATTCAAGCTCCTCCAGCATCAGGCAGCCCGCACCTTCGCCCAGAACCATTCCAGTTCGACGACGGTCAAATGGTCGGGAAGCGGTGGCCGGGTCGTCATAATTGGTTGCCAGTTTTTCCTGCATGGCAACGTGAACTGTTCGTAATGGATGCAGACGAGTTCCTGTCGAACCTGCCAGAATGCCATCGGCAACGCCGCGACGGATTGTGGTTACCGCTTCTGCAATCGAAGCGTTGGCGGACGCTTCGCGCATGGTCAGAGAGTTGCTTGGTCCGCGCAAGTCGTTGTGAATGGCAACATGACTGGCCGGCATGTTGGGCAAGTACTTGAGCAACCAAAGGGGTTCGACTTTGGTTAGCCCTTTTTCGCCCCATCGATCCATGTGGAACTTGCCATCGGAATCGAGACAATTTCGAATGCCATCCGAAAACTCTGACGGCTGCGTCATGATGTAGTCGGATCCGAACATGGTCCCGATTCGCTCGGGAGGAATTGTCTCGAGCTTTAGCCCGGCATCCTGCAAACAAAGTTGGGCCGACGCGACCCCCATTTCGATTTCCCGGCACATCAGCCGAAGTGCTTTTTTGATCGTACGTTGAAGCGTTTTCTCTAATTGGCCGAAGTTTTCAATGGAACCGTCGAAATCGACAGCTTCACCACCGATAGCCGTGCCGGGATTATTTTCGGGAAGCGATTGAAGTTTCCGAACACCGCTTGTCCCCGAACTCAGGTTGTCCCAAACAACGGCGGGACTGTTTCCCAAAGGGCTAATGACACCGGCACCGGTGATTACAACTCGACGTTGGAATTGGGACATGATTGCCAGTAAGGTATTGAAAATCAGGATTGCGGGAATAAGGGGTCAGGAGTCAATTGCCGGTACGGCCCTTCGGGTGCTTTGCACAATTGACTCCTGACCCCTTATTTCACGAATGAATCGAGTCGCTATTTTAGGTATCTGGCGACTGGCGTCGAGGCGGCAGAGGTCGTTGAAAGTAACCGGCACAAGCCCGCATTCCGCTTCATGGATTGGATCGTCGACGATCAACGATTGGGATTAACCGGCAGCATCTGGTTGGCGTTTGCCGAGGCCTGGGGAGGTACAACGGGGCTTGTCGCGGCCTTTCCCTTGTATTCCACGAACATCAGGGCCTCTGCCCGGCGGCGCGTACCATTGAACAAGGAGGGAATGCCCAACAAGGCTTCCCGTTGCGGACCCGGTGTCGCGACCACGCCGCACCCAAGCACGAGAACCTGATCACTTGGCCAACGAAAACGTTCGTTAAGTCGCCAGCTAACCATTTGTGGCACCTGAAGTTCCGCAGTTTGAGATTGCCCACCTGGTGAAGGAACCTGAATGGTCACGGATTGGAGCTTTTCAATCTGATCGATCTTGCAGCCGATAATCGCTTCAATGGTCTGTCCGTCGAGCGAACTGAGGGCACTGAAATCGATTGAGTAACCTTCATCAACACGGTCATTCATCGGTTGATAGTATCCGGCGCCTTGATTGACCCAGGTCAACGATCGAATAAATTCGACCGGTCGGGTTTTGGACAAGACAAATTTCTGTCCGTCGTTAAGAACGAGATCTCCGTTGCTGTGCTCCTGAAAATCGGCCCGATTGCGAAGTTGGCCAGCGAGCACGGCCGCGTTCTCCTTGCTCATCAACCACGCTTCGACTCCGGGTGTTTCGATGGGGATGGGCTTCATCATCGTCAGCGAAAGTCGGCGCCAATCAGGGCTGGCGATTGTCATCAGTCGCAAACCCATGACCTGTGCGGCGCCCCGGGAACTGACAAAGCGGTCGACGATCGGCTTGATACGATCCTGTACTTCGGGCGTGTGATAGACGTGCAACTCGTTTCCCGATGCGCTGAGAATTCCAAAAGGTTGCATAAACCACATCTCGGTCCCGGTTTCCTTGATGATCCATTCGACGATCGCCTGCTCGGGGTTTTTCGTATTGGGCATCATAAAGGTGTAAGGAGAAATGTCGTATGTGCGCCAGACCTGGCCTGCTGAATTGGGTAGGCTTTCCATGCCGCGCGATACCGTAGTAATGCCCGTATCGACAAGGTTTGGATTTCCGGCGGTCGCGGCGCTGTTCGGGTTTTGTGTCGATTCCGGGGTCGCGGGTTGGCCCGTAGCTGATTCTTGCAAAAATGCGGCTGGCACAACGGGCCAGTTAACGGCAGGCTGAACCGGAGCGCCCGTTAACGGGTCGGTCATTGGAATTGGCCGGGCGTTCGGAAGCGGAAAAGCCTGCGCCGGCAAATCCGTTGATGGTTGAGGCGCAGGGGTTTGTGGAACCGGAACGTTTTTGATCGGCTGGCCCAGGCCCGGTTGCCACGGGAGATCGCTGGATGGAGTTCCGTTCCGAGGAGATTCGGGTGGCGACTTTTCCTGCACCGATGCATTTGCCGAATGGCTGTACAAGATAAATGTTACGATGGCGATGATCACGACCGCAGTGCCTGATCGTGCATACGATCCGTGTGGTGTCAAATGCTTTTGCATTCGCGCATTCCTTTGCGAATTTGGGAGACGTCGAAGCCGCCTGAGAATCCACTGATAGTGCGGAAAGTATACGCCTTGGACAAACTCGATATCAATATCGGATTGGCTGGACGGCGCCACGTTTTGAATAATACAAGCCCGAAGCGCAAGCGAGTGACGGCTGACGGAAAATGAGTCTTGCAGGTGTTTCAGCTAGCTAACGAAAAAACGCCCGTGCGTTTGCTAAAATTCTGAAAAAATATGTACTTAAATCTCTGGAATTATTGGTTTGCCGATCGGAATTCCTTTGGCGCCGGGATCGGCGCTGCGTTACGATCTGGTCACCTTTCAATCATCGTCCGGTGACGGTTATGAACACACACACTGCGAACGAAACGGTTTCACGCCCATTGGACTGCTGGTGGTGATGGCGATCATCGGAATTCTGGCGGGTTTGCTGTTGCCAGCCGTGCAATTCGTGCGAACATCGGCGCTGCGATTGGAGTGCGGCAACAACGTCCGGCCGGTTCCTATGAATTTTCGCCCGGAGTGATTGATGAACAGTGCCACTTGTTCCATTTCTGGTCGTTTCATCCAGGCGGAACGCACTTTGTACTTGCCGATGGCTCCGTTCACTTTTACAGCTATTCGATCGATCCGACGCTTATTCCAGCAATGGCGACGAAAGCGGGTGGGGAGGTAGTAAACCACGAATAGACACCAATGGACACTCTTCGAACAAGAAGGAAACGGGCAAAGGATTCTTCATTCGTGTTCATTCGTGGTTAAATTCGTTTTTGAAACACGGACAACTACAGAATCAAATTGTGTTTGCCGTTTTTCGGCTGAACAATGGCTGTATCAACACATCAAAACCGAGGGGGTCCGATGAAATCGAATACGTTGAAACTCTGGATTTCGAATCTCCTGTTTGTCATTGGAATCAGTTTTCCGGGCTTCTCTGATTACGTGGGCTTGTTTCCGGATTCGAATTCGATCCGTATGGAAATAATCGACCCTGCGTCGATGCAGAACCGTTTCGAGGGGACACCACGCCGAATTCCGGTTGCGGCAGTTAACGAGACTGCGACGCAGGTTCGGCTCGTCGGCACCATCGCCTTCTGAGGCCAGACGTGTGACTTTGGTTCAAAGTCCATTCCTGCATACAATTTCCTGTGATAACGGCTGGCCAGCCCAAAGCGCTAGCATGATTTTTGCGAGTGATACCTGGCAGATAGCAAATTTGAAATCCGCTGCACATTCCTTGCGGCAATTCCCAGGAACAGGCCGCCAAAGCGGTCGTTTTTCAATGGTTTAAATGGCGTTGCCGCGTCATGGGTGAAATTGCTACTCTCCCGCCCCGAACCCAGGTGGGTGATTTTGTTCAAGTTTCCCGGCCACTCAACCGACAGGAGCCGTTCCCGTGCAGTTTCGCAAGCGAATCCGCTCGCAAATGTACTATGGCGTCGCGATGTTGTTATTCATCGTGCTTGCGCTGTCGGCTGCCGGAATTCACGGAGCGCTCAAATTTCGCAAACTGACCAAGGACATTCGGTCGCGGGCCTATGAGTTGCCGCTGGTAGCAGAGTTGAACCAGGAAGTCAGTGACTTGCGGGTAATTTTTTCGCATATCCATCAGCCCTGCGATTTTCGCACATCGGTAAACCAGAAAATTCAGGACGAATTCTATTGGGGGGGCGAGTTTAATATTGCCTTGAACGCCGTTTCACGAGCGCTTGATGATTATGAACACCAGTTGGAAATGGCGACGAAGGAGAGTTTGTCCGATCTTTCCGACAACAGCAATGAACGCGAGTCGGTATGCCGGATGCGCGACCTGTTGGGTTGGTTGAATAATCAAACACGAGGTAGCTGGGTCGTTGACCGGGGTCTTCACGAAGAAATCGATGAACGCCTCATTCAGATTCAGGACCTGGCCAGCGAATTGCCGGCGCACATGAAACAACGCATGGAGTCGTTTGCCGAATCGTCGCGCTCGGAATATCACACATGGATTACACTTTCGGCGGTGATGTCGGCGTTCGCTGTAGTCTTGTTGTTATTGCTGATGCGGCGGTTTCATCAAAGGGTTTTCCACCCATTGGAAACGCTCGTTCAAGGTTCAAGGCGCGTCGCCAGCGGCGATTACGACTACCGAATCGATGTTGGCACGGATGATGAAGTGGCCGAGTTGGCGCAAGCCTTGAATGCGATGACGGCGAATTTCCAGGACATCAATCAGGATTTGAACAAACAGGTCCAGCAGCGAACGGCCGAAGTTATTCGCAGTGAAAAAATGGCGAGCGTTGGATTTCTGGCGGCTGGAGTCGCGCACGAGATCAACAATCCACTGGCGTCCATTGCCTGGAGCGCTGAATCGCTCGAGATGCGAATCCACGACATTCTCGACCCCGACACCCGGCTGGAAGCCGATGCACGTGAAACCGAGATAGCCGATTTGAAAAAGTATCTGAAAAGAATTCAGGACGAAGCGTTTCGTTGCAAGGGAATCACATCCAGCCTCCTGGACTTTTCGCGACTCGGCGAAGCGCGCAAGGCTCCAACCGATTTGTTGCTGCTGGTCGAAGGAGTCATCGAAATCATCAAGCCCCTGAGTCGGTATCGCGAAAAGGAAATCACACTCACATGCCCGCGACCCCTGTTGGCAATGGTCAATGAACAGGAAATCAAGCAAGTCGTTCTCAACCTTGTGACCAACGCATTGGACAGTGTGGAACTGGGCGGGCAGGTCAATGTCGCCCTGGACACCCTTGGGAAAATGGCCCGATTGACTGTGACCGATACCGGCTGCGGCATGACGCCGGAAGTTTTGGACAACATCTTCGAACCGTTCTTTACCCGCAAACGCGAAGGGCAGGGGACGGGGCTGGGATTGTCAATTACTTATCGAATCATTGAAGAACATGGCGGCTCGATCAAACCGTTTAGTGCGGGTGTCGGGCAAGGTTCCAGATTTACCGTGACTCTACCATTGGTACACCATGAACAAGAAATCCTCAAGGCAGCCTAGTCCCATGAAAATATTGTTTGCCGACGACGAAGTTTCGCTTCAAGAACTGATCGCTGCGGAATTGCCCCGCATGGGACATCAGGTCACCGTCTGTCCCGATGGATTGACAGCGATCGCCGCTCTCGAACGCAACAGTTACGACTGCATTCTCGTCGATCTTGACATGCCGGGCATGAACGGAATCGAAGTCATCGGTCGGGCACGCGAAATGTCGCCGGAAACCGATTCCATTGTCCTGACTGGCAAGGGCTCGACGGATACCGCCATCGCCGCCCTGCGCCATGGCGCGTTTGACTATTTGTTAAAGCCCTGCAAACTCGTTGACTTGCAATCGTTGTTGCAGCGCGTCGCCGAAAAAAGAGCCCTGACGAAACGCTGCCAGGCACTCAAGCTGCGTCTGGTTCGATTCGAGGGTACCAACGAGATGATCGGGAAACACCGAAGCGTGCAACGTGTTCGGGCCTTGATCGAGCGTGTCGCTCCGACGAACTCGACTGTGTTGGTGCTTGGCGAAACGGGAACCGGCAAGGAACTGGCCGCTCTTGCGGTTCACAATCAAAGTGACCGGGCCGATGCGCCGTTTGTAACGATTAACTGCGGTGCGCTGCCGGAAAACCTGATTGAAAGCGAGCTGTTTGGTCATCAAAAAGGCGCATTCACGGGGGCTGATCAGTCCCGAGCCGGCCTGTTCGAAGTTGCCAATGGTGGAACATTGTTTCTCGACGAGATTGGCGAATTGCCCTCGTCGCTCCAGGCCAAATTATTGCGGGTCCTGGAAAGTAGCGAAATTCGCCGCGTGGGGGCCAATGAATCGTTCAAGGTCGATGTAAGAATCGTTTGTGCCACACACCGTAATCTGCCGGAAATGGTACAGCGGGGCGAATTTCGCGAAGACCTGATGTACCGTATAAACACCTTTGAAATCCAGTTGCCACCACTTCGCGATCGTGTTGACGATATTGCTGAGCTGGCCCGACATTTGATGTGTCGTTTTCGTTCGGACGCGATTCATACAACGCGGCTGTTTGACGATCTGTCCATCGATGCGCTACGATCGCACGTTTGGCCGGGCAACATTCGCGAGCTGGCCAACGTGATTGAACACGCTTCGATTCTGTGTGACAGGTTTCCAGTGACTCCCGAACACTTGCCGCGCTCGTTTGGCAACCGAAACATCGTCGGTGGCAGACTCGTAACCAGTGGAATGTCGTTACGCGATATTGAGGCACATGCCATCACCGCCGCACTTGAGCGACATCAGGGGAACAAAAGCGCCGCCGCCGAGGAATTGGGAATCAGTCTCAAGACACTGTACAACAAGATCAACCAGGGACTGGTGCAAACCCGCGCGGCCTGATGTCCTTTGACGATGTCAATCACCAAGTTCCCCGCCGATCGTGTCCAGAACCAGATTGAATCGTTCGCGAATGGCTTCGTTGTCGGCAGCGTAGCTTTCCGCGCGGCGCGAATTGAACAGCAGGACATAGTGCAGGCCGTCCAGCCTTTGTTCAACGATTGCCGTTGTCGTTTCCGGATGGGTTCCGATTTGGTACAGGTAAATGTCGCGAAAATCACCGCGTGTTATCCCGTCCAGCCAATATTCGGACATGAATTTGCACATCGACGGAGCGGACGTTGTCAGGCCGTCTGACGAATCGCGAATTCGCGAGTTAATGTTGCTGTCTCGTGCGTAGAACACTTCGGCAGGAGAACGAGCCGATCGCGTTGTGGATGACAGGGAGAAGTCGTCAATCCCCAATGGCGTTGCAATCAACTCTCTTGTCGATTCAATCCAGGATTTGCCGGTAGCCTTTTCAATTGCCAGGCCTAACAACAGGAAACCGAAATTCGAGTAGTGTTCTTCGGTTCCGGGATCGGACTGCAAGGGCCGCGACCACATGTACCGGACAAGATGGCGCTTTTCAACGTGAGCAACTTTTAGTTCCCGGCCAATTTCGTCGGTGATAAACAACGGATCAATTGTGACATCCCGGTCCCAGCCGCCTTGATGGTTCATCAAGTGCTCCAACGTAATCTGTCGGATGCGTTCATCGTTCAGCTGGCCCCCGTCCGGTTGAATTCCAAGGAACTCGAATATCAGCGTGTCGCGCTGGAGTTTATTCCGGCGGATCAATACTTCAACCGCCGCACGGGTTACCGGTTTGGTGCAACTGGCAATACGCATTGTTGTATTGGCGCGAGTCGGAGTCTTCTGCTGCCGGTCTGAAAAACCATAGCCCTCTTGAAAAACGATTTCGTCACCTCGTCCAATTGCAACCGTGGCAGCACTGGCTTTGCACAATTGCATTGACTGCGCCATGGCATGATCAATGGCCAGCTGCCGGTTGCCCGACTGTTCAAACTGTTTGCCGGCGGAAGACCTGTTCAACAATGAAATAAAGAGAAGGATCGAAACGCTGAATGTCCGAAATGCGAGCTGTCGCAAGGGAGCTGCCGCCATTATTTTTGCCTTTGCCTGTTTCAAGCCCTGACCGTCCGGGTATTATAGGTTGGTACCGGGCGCGGCAAGGTCGTCGTTTGACGGTTTTTGTTTTTTTCCTGTTTCGTCCACGATTGCGATTCGATGGGCAATTAGCAAGCAAGGTAACTGTTTGTGTATTCAGCATTTCTTTCGAACGCCAAAACCGGCAAACTGCGAAATTCGTATGAGCGTTTCACCGCGTTGAGTTTTCAGTGCGCCTTGCTATCGTTCGGCCTGTTGACGCTCGCGGGTGCAGGATGTAATAACGACGACGCGACCGTCGACAATATTTCGGCTGATGAAACTGCCAATGGTCCCAACGCGAGCAACAAGGATAATTTTCGTAAACTGCACCGGCAAAACCCGGGCATTCACAATCAATGGTGGCAAAAAGACGATAAAACGCTGCTTACGTTTTGTTTGTCCGTTCCCGCTGGGCTCGATCCGGAGGATAAGGTCCCTTTGGTGCTGTTCCTGCATCAAGGGGCAAAAACCTATACGCGGTTTTTTGCCAATGACATGCTGGGCTTGCTGGTACTCCCAATACTCGGCGACACCCGGGCAATCGTTGTTGCTCCCGATATTCTGGACAACTCGTGGACAAGTGAACGGAACAATGAACAGATCATGGCATTGCTTGAAGAGGTTTGCAAAACCTACACGGTGGATCGCGACCGGATACTCGTGATGGGCTATTCGATGGGTGCCAGCGGCGTATGGCAGTTTGTTTCGCGGTACCCTGACTTTTTTACCGCCGGACTTCCAGTCGCCGGTGGACCCATTTCGAACTTTGCTGACATTAAATGGACCGTACCCATGCTATGCGTCCAGTCAACAAACGATGAAGTGTTTCCGGCAATTGCCTTGCGCCGCGCAGTCGAACAGTTGCAGAAAATTGACATGACGGTGCAACTTCACGAGGTCAACGGCATCAGCCACTATTCAGCGGCTTCGTATATTGAACCGTGCAAATATGCCATCAACTGGATCAAGCAGGGCTGGGACAGGAAAACGGCTGGCGAGGTGTCCAACTAAACGAAACATGACTGCCAGGCTACTTCACGCGGCGCACGACTCCATGCACGATGCCTATCACCCTCGCGTCCTTAACGTAAATCGGTTTCATTCGCTTGTTGGCGGGTTGCAGACGAATCCGCTTCTTTTCGGGAAACCAGTATTTCAGTGTTGCCTGGTCCTCATCCGTTTGAACAACCACGATGTCGCCAGCGTTGGCAGTGCGCGCCGGATGCACGATTACAAAATCGCCATCGCAGATGTGGGCATCGATCATTGAATCGCCGTTGACCAGCAGCGCATAGGCATTTCGCCTGTTAAGCATTTTTTCAATGTCGATTCGCTCGTCCTGTTCGATGGCTTCGGTCAATTCGCCTGCGGCAACGGTTCCCGCAAGCGGCATTCCACGTTGTTCATCCAGAATTTCCCGCGAAAGCTCGATCGAACGATTCTTGCCGACCGTCCGAAGAATGAACCCCTTGTTTTCCAGCGCATTCAAATGCCCGACAACGCCATTGGGCGAAGCGATATCAAATGCATGGCCAATTTCGCGAATCGTCGGGCCGTAGCCGCGCGTCTGGATTTGCCTGCGAATGAAATCCAGTATCTTTTTTTGCCGTTCGGTCAATTTTACGTCGTTCATCATGATTTGGTCATTGAGGTACTTGCAATGGCTATTGGGCAACGTCAAAAGGCGATTTCGGGAATGTCTCCTTCGACAATTAGCCGGCCTTCGGTGGCGGCGCGGATTTCATCAACCGATACTCCTGGGGCGCGTTCGATGAGCCGGAATCCGTCAGGTGTTACATCGAGTACCGCAAGATTGGAAACGATCCGTTTCACACAACCGACGCCCGTTAGGGGAAGAGAACACTTCTTCAGCAGTTTCGATTCCCCTTCACGATTGGTGTGCATCATCGCCACAATAATATTTTCGGCGGATGCAACCAGGTCCATCGCGCCACCCATGCCTTTGACGAGTTTTCCTGGAATTTTCCAGTTGGCGATGTCGCCCCTGTCGGAGACTTCCATGGCACCGAGAACGGTGAGTTGCACATGCTGGCCGCGAATCATGGCAAAACTGGTGACCGAATCGAAAATGCATCCGCCTGGCAAGAGCGTGACCGTTTGTTTTCCGGCGTTAATGTAGTCGGCGTCCTCGTCGCCTTCAAAGGGAAAGGGGCCCATTCCCAGGATTCCGTTTTCCGATTGAAAAATCACATTGACCCCGGCGGGTACGTAGTTGGCGACCAAAGTCGGAATTCCAATGCCGAGGTTGACGTACCAGCCGTCGCGCAACTCTTGCGAAATTCTTTTGGCGATTCCAATTTTGTCCAGCATGCGATGCCTGAGTGTTTGTGGTCAGTATTTGAGATTTGAGATTTCAGATTTCAGATAAGTGGGTGGTCAGGTTTTGAATGTGCGTTTTCGGACGGTTCGTTGTTCGATCCGTTTTTCGTAGATCGTGCCTTGAAAAATCCTTTGCACAAAAATTCCCGGCGTGTGAATAAAGTTGGGATCGAGTTCCCCCGGTTCAACGAGTTGTTCGACTTCGGCAACAGTGATTTTTCCGGCCATCGCCATGGCGTGATTAAAATTCTGAGCGGTACCCTTGTATACCAGGTTGCCCAGGCGGTCCCCTTTCCATGCTTTCACCAGTGCAAAATCGGCAGTCAGCGCCAATTCCAGGATGTGCGGTTTACCGTTGTACTGCCGCACTTCTTTTCCCTCGCCGACTTCCGTTCCGTAACCCGCCGGCGTAAAAAAAGCCGGGATACCGGCGCCGCCCGCGTAACATCGGGCGGCGAGTGATCCCTGGGGAATCAAGTCGACTTCCAGTTCGCCGCTGAGCATCTGTCGTTCAAACTCATCGTTCTCACCGACGTAGGACGAGATCATTTTTCGAACTTGTTTCTTCTGCAGCAGCAATCCCAAACCGAAATCGTCAACGCCAGCGTTGTTCGAGATACAGGTCAATCCTGTAACTCCGCATTCCACAAGGGCAGCAATGCAGTTTTCAGGAATACCACACAGTCCAAAACCGCCGACCATCAGGGTCATATTGTCCATGATCCCGGCGATGGCTGCCGGTGCGTTTGCAACAGTTTTATTCATACAATTTGCAGCTCTCGAAGCGACGAATTCCGGATCAGCGAGGTTTGGTTAATCTAGCGGGGACCGATCAGCGGCTCGGCGTCCTGTTTATGTGAGGATGCAAGCCAGCTCATGGGGTAATTGCGGTCTTCCAGATCGAGCGCTTGCCGGGTCAGATGCAATTTTCGATCGGTATCGAACATTACGGCCATCTCTTTGGTTTGATCCACGTTCATGCTGGCCAGGATCGTACCGGGATGCGGGCCATGGGGAATTCCTCCGGGATGCAGGGTCATTGAGCCAAGGTCAACACCACGGCGTGAACCAAATTGTCCGTCAACGTAAAACAGCACTTCATCCGCTTCGACATTACTGTGAACGTAGGGAACCTTGATCGCCTTTGGATGATGATCGAGCCAGCGCGGTGCAAACGTACAAATAACAAATCCGCGACATTCGAAAGTCTGTTGCACGGGTGGCGGCAAATGCAAGGTTCCCGTCAACGGCTCGAAATCCCAGGCGTTGAAAGTGTAAGGGTAGACAAATCCATCCCAGCCAATCACATCAAACGGATTGTGTGGCATGACGACTTTGGTCAATCGGTCATGATCCTTGATAACGATTTCTGTTTCGACTTCTTTATCGACGATGAAGGACTCGGCAGGGCTGTGAAAGTCCCGTTCGTAATAGGGAGTTCCCAGGTACATCTGTCCGTCCTGGTTCTGATAGCGCGGGGGAATGCGAACCGAAGAGAACGACTCGATGATCAAGTGGTCTTCTTTGTCGATATCGTCGCTGACCATGCGATAGTTGGTTGTCCGGGGCATGACGACATAGTCACCCCGACGATAGGGAACTTTGCCGTAGGACGTCTCCAGGTACCCGCTGCCAAAATGAATAAAGATCACTTCATCGGCGGCGCCGTTGCGATAGATGGTTGATTGCTGTTCTGCAGGCTTGCACCGCCATGTGACCAGATCGTCATTGAATAGCATGGGTACGCGGCCAGTGACCGGATCGCCCGTTCGAGGCAGGTCCTGGGTTTTGATGTGTCGATGGCTCAGGGCCCCTTCATCGGCTTTTTCAACTTTGATGTTTCCAAGATGTTCGACCTTGTTGATACAAGTTGGCGGACGGAGATGGTACAAGATCGAGTAGGCCCGATCGAATCCCTGGGTGGTGACGACATGTTCGTAGTACAAGCCCTCGTTAAGGTAACTTTCCTTTTTCGGGCGCTCCATTTGCATATGTCGTTTTGGGGGAATCGACCCCAATCGTCGGTAATTCGGCATTTTTGCAAGTCTTGTTTGTCAAATCAGCGTTACAGGATGTTGTGGGATGTCTTGCATTGTTCGCAAGGTGTTCAATTGTAGCGACACGATTTTTGATTCGAACGGGGGGAGCAGAAATACCTGCGAATGATTGGAAATCGAGGGTAAATTCGTTCGACGCGCGTGGAATTGAGTTTGGAATGACAAGCACTCCGCACAAAGTCGATCGTTGCCGATATAATGGCAGGCACATTCATTTGAGTTAACAATATCCCCAACGGGAGTTTGCACGTATGGCGGCGATAGAATCCGGATTAACGACAACCAGGTCTCCGTTTATCGAAGACGCCCAACAACATGGCTTGACATTTATTCACCAGCCTTACGAATTGTACAGCGACGAAAACCAGGAAACCTGGAGGCAGCTTTACGCGAGACTCTTGCCCAAATGGCACAAATACGCCAATCGAAAGTTCATGGATGGCATCGAGAATCTGATGCTTGATCCCAAAAACATTCCGCGGCTGGAAGATGTCAATCGCTTTTTGCAGCCAATGACGGCATTCGAGGCCAGGCCGGTTGCCGGTTATGTTCCGGCATTTGTGTTTTTCGATTGTTTGCGGCAGCGACAGTTTCCGACCACGATCACGATTCGCGATGGGAAGAAACTGGACTACCTTCCCGAACCCGATATTTTTCACGACATTGCCGGGCACGTCCCGATGCACACCGACAAGATGTTTGCCGACGTTTTGGTCCGATTTGGAGAAGTTGCCCGGCAAGCCGCAATTCGAGCCCAGTCGATGAATGAAGACGACGACGCGGTGCGCGATCGTATCGTTGAAAGCAACATCAGGGCGATGGCCCGTTTCTTTTGGTTTACGATTGAGTTTGGCTTGATGCGCCAGGGAAAAGAGCTGAAAGTCTATGGTAGCGGTTTGCTGAGCTCCGCCGCAGAAATCGAACATTGCCTTGTTTCGCCCATCGTCCAGCGATTTCCGTTCCAGCTTGAATGGGTTATCAACCAGTATTTTGAGATCGATCACTTCCAGGAACTGCTGTTCATTGTTGATTCGTTTGACCACTTGTTTGAACAAGTCGACCAAATGGAAAAATGGTTGCACGAGGGACGCCTCGATAATACGGCGGGTGGCGAACCGGCAACCAACGCAGCCGACTTGCATTCCTTTCTTGAAGCCCGCCTGGACGAGTCGAACTTTGAGTAGTAACCCTTCACCTGTCTGTTTGATCACTGGCGGATCCAGTGGCGTTGGTTTGGCAACGGCCATGCGATTTACCAGCGCCGGATACCGGGTTTTTATTTGCGGTCGTGACACCGGGCGTCTCCAGGAAGCTGTCGGACAAATCCGCGATCGACTTGCAGCCGGAATTGATTATTCAGCAGTCGACTCCATCGCCCTCGATCTGGTCAATTCCCGGTCTCCCAAGTTGCTTTGCGATGCGGTAATTCAGCGGATGGGCCGCATTGACATCCTCGTCAACAACGCGGCGATGGCAGCATTGGCCCCGATCGACGAAATGACGGACTCAGCCATTGATTCAACCGTCGATTTGAATATTGGCGGTGTTTACCGGCTGACGCGGGCTGTTTGGCCAGTGATGAAAGAGCAGGGGAGTGCGATCATAATCAATATTTCTTCTCGAGCCGCTATTGATCCCTTTCCCGGTTTCAGTCTGTATGGCGCCACAAAAGCGTGGATTGAGCTATTCACGCTGGCGCTGGCCCGCGAAGGTCGCGAGTCGGGAATTCGCGCTTTTTGCATTCGGCCCGGTGCGATTGAAACCCCAATGCTGCGGAGCCTGTTCCCCGATTTTCCAGCCGATCAAGCCGTGGCACCCGAAGACATCGCCCATTTGATCTGGAGCATATGTCAGCCGGGATTCCAGTACAGCAGTGGTCAGGTTGTCGATATTTCCCGACAATGAACAAGTGCTCGACGGGGTCTGGCGCAATTTTCGGGAATGGGGCGTTTTTATGTATTCAACGCAAATTTGAAAATTGAGTCTGAAAGACTCTGACAAGAACATTTTGTCTGAAAGTGAGGGTGCCACGGTTGGCTTGTCCAACCGTGCCAATTCCCTTAAAAACCGCATTGCTGGACGAGCCAGCAGTGGCACCAAATCGGGGTCTCTTGAAGAGCCAGAATGTCCTCTTTGAACGGTTTGTTGTTTAGCAGCTCCTGAACGGTGGCGATTTTCTTTTCCCATGATACGATTGACGCGCGAAGTCCGGTTTTCCCTGCCTCGTGATGACCGCGCGCTGGAGCCGGTTTTAAACTCATGGGCAGGTTGGCCATCACCGAACCTGAGGGCGCCGTCGGTATTATTTCGTGTAACGTTGGCCGGTGAAATAGACGAAAACAGCGGCTATCTTTACAACATCAAGCGAATTGACGAGGCAATTCGTCAACACGTCGTTGTCAAGGCTGTCCAGGGCGAAATACTTTTCGACGACGCTGCCTTCCTGAAATCTGCCTGGCAATCGTTGCAGCAATGTTTTCCTCCCCCCATTCGTCTTGAAACGTTAATGCTTTGCCCAACGCCGTGGCTCTCCTGGACAATATCAAAGGAAACGGGTTCGATGATTCTGTTAACACAACAGTTTGAGTTTTCTGCTGCACACAGACTTCACAATCCGGACTTGTCAGACGATCAGAACCGGAAATTATTTGGCAAGTGCAATAATCCGCATGGTCACGGACACAACTACCTGGTGGACATCACGATCGGAATCGACGATTCAGCATACGGGGATAGTATCAACCTGGTTTCGGAACTGGAGGCAACGGTTCGACAGCATGTGATCGATCGGGTTGATCATCGCAACCTGAACGTGGAAATTGACGAATTTGCATCGTTGAATCCCACAGTGGAAAATATTGCTATCGTCGTCTGGAACTGGATCAGCAATGGTCGCTGCCCGGGCATTCTCAAAAATGTCCGGGTCTATGAAACGCCAAAAACCTGGGCAGATTTTTCCGGTTTATAACTGATCTTCCTTGCGAAAGATAAGGACAAAATGGCATTTAATCTATTGGAATTGACCAAATCGGCAATAAATAAGCACACAACTGCACAGATGGCTGGCTTGCTGGATCTGGATGAAAAATCTACCGGGCAGGCAATCAGTCTCGCGCTGCAAGCGCTGGTTGGCGGCTTGATAAACAAAGCCCAAAGCCCGGCGGGTGCCAGCGAACTGTTTGAATTGGTCGAACAACATGACGGCAGCATGCTTGGCAATCTTGGGGAACTATTTACCGGTGGCAAGCACACCATGTTGATCGAAATGGGACAAAAGATCTTGCAGTCCATTTTTGGAAACAAGCTCACATCCATTGTCGGAACAATCGGGAAATTGACTGGGCTGGATTCTGCGAAAGCGAATTCCTTGCCGGGAATGCTGGCACCCATTTTGATAAGTGTTCTTGGTAAACAGAAGAAAACTTCCGGCTGGGACGTTACCAAATTTTCAAGTGCGTTGATGAGCCAAAAAGAGCTTTTGCCAACAATGGACCCGGGTTTAACGAAAGCACCTGGAATGAAAAATCTGCCTGGTGCCGGCAAGAAAACGGTGGCGTCATCTGGCCGCGTTGTGGCTGGCGGAATGGATCGGGCCAAGGCCACTGCCGGTCACACAGCCCAAGCCGGTGGATCATTGCTGAAGATTGTCGTGCCCTTGCTTGCTGTTGTCGCGCTGGCGTTCCTGGCCTGGAAATTTTTGTTGGCACCGCCAGCTCCGAACGCCGGTCCCGGCGCTCCGAAGACAAATCAGCTACCCGGTACGGGCGGTTCCGGACTCGTCGGTGATCTGGATAGCGGCAACGTACTCGGTCAGGTGAGAGACCTGTTTGGCAACGTCATGACAACCATCGAAAGCGTCAAGGACGAAGCCACTGCAACAAGCGCAGCGACCCGGCTGAAAGTACTCTCCGACAAGGTCGATGCTCTTGGACTGGGAAAACTTGATGGATTGGCCAATACCGGGGTTTCAGTGGCCGTGAAAGCTTTCCGTCCCAAACTGGAAGAAATACTGGCAAATGTTTACAAAATCCCAGGTGTTGAAGCGATCCTTAAACCGGCCGGCGAATCGTTTTTGAACAAGTTCAATTGAATTCCCGAATGGCCTGAAACCGAAACAAGACATACAGACACCATAGCGCCGACGGAAAGCACACCACAGCACCGAAATGAAAAGGGAGTACGACGAGCACAATCAAAAGTCCCACGAGGATTCCAAACTTCTGAAATCGAAGCAGAAGAATCCATGCGACGGATGCAACAACAATCATCAGAGCGGCGGCGATGGAAAACCCGACACCATCCTGATTGGTGAGTTCGAAAATTCGGGCATTGAGAAATTCTTCGACAGGTCGTTGTAGTTTGGGATTATGCGCAGCGAAGTCCTCGACGGGACGACGCAGTGACTCCACGTTGACGATTGCTACCAGGCATAAAAACGCCAGGTTAATGGCGATGCTGAGTGGTAAGCCCCATTGGGCGAGAGCAAGTCGTTTCTGAATTGCCGGTTTCGAATTGACGTCAGCAATATCCTTGGTTGCGAGCAACGATCGGGGAGCGGGCAAGTTTGCCTGACGGGCAACCTGCTGACCAAATTCCCTCACCAAAGGCCGATCGATCTTTTTGGTGTGGACAACCAGTTTTCCCTGGCGGCTGTGGGGAAACTGTGCGAGAAATTCCAGGCTGTCAGTTTGAAGCACAAACTTGTCGCACAGGATGCCCTGGCGATAGTCCGTTTCGACAACCCTGGCCAGTGGAATACGGACGATGACGGGTGCTCCACTTGTGTTTCCAACCCAGTC
This sequence comes from Pirellulaceae bacterium, assembly GCA_031414755.1. Classification (GTDB taxonomy): domain Bacteria; phylum Planctomycetota; class Planctomycetia; order Pirellulales; family Pirellulaceae; genus CAJQPP01. The sequence continues at coordinate 149,103 of JANNWJ010000043.1, forward strand.
TTCTTTTTGAAATTCGAAAACCAGTGCATCTTCAACCAGTTTGCAGAGCCCCGATCCCCCGCCAAGCCCTTGGTTGTAACCCAGGTCGAGTTTGAACGCGATTCGTGCAAGAACCTGTTCGCCAGTAGCGCCTTGCACGGTTGAACGACCGGCAATATTGTCATTGATCCTGCTGCAGAATTGTTCGGCAATATGAAAATGCGATCTTTCAAAATTCAATGTCAGGACTCCGTTGGCCGCACCGGGAACGCTTTCGAAAGGTGCCAGCGAGTCGCATTGGACCATCACAGAATGTCGCAGTACGCCGCGTTGCAGATGGGCGCGGGCGATCCGCGACAGGTCCACATTGATTTTCTTGATGCCGGTTGGCGCAATTCCCAGATGATGCAAGCGGTATTCGACGACAAGTTGATGACGGTCGACGTGGGCCAATCCATGCATTTTCGAAAAACCGGCGTAGACTTTTTCGTTTTTGAACGGGAGCGAAACTGATTTGTGTGCCTCCGGCGAGTTTGACCCGGGAATTGGCTTCTCGTTCGGAATCGACTGTGTGGATCGAGGACCGGCTGACTCAACGGCCGTTCGGACCTGGCTGGCTTGCTGAAATCGCCGCTCCGGTTCCTTTTCAAGCGTTCGCATCACAACTTCGTCCAGATTTCGATTAAAGGACGACTTGGCACTGGGAAGGGCAAAGCGGCCGAGCGGCAACTCTCCTGTTAATAGCTCATAAAATACAACGCCCAGCGAGTAAATGTCGGCGCGATGATCGACGGTCGCAGGTTTCTCAATCTGCTCGGGGGCCATGTAATTGCGCGTCCCGAGAATCTGGTTGGTGCCTGTGAGCGAAAAGCCGCGGTCAGCCGATCCGATGATCTTGGCAAGCCCAAAGTCAGCAATTTTTACTGTATCACGCTGGCCAATCAAAATATTCTCGGGTTTGATGTCGCGGTGAACGATCCCCAAATCGTGAGCGAACTGCAAGGCTTCGCAGATTTTCGGCACAACTACAATTGCCTGTTCCGGAGTAATCGTGCCGGCAATAATGGCTTCGCGAAGATTCACTCCTTCGACCAGTTCCATGACGAGATAGTAATATTGTTCGACTTGTCCAAAGTCATAAATCATCACAATATTGGGATGGTTCAGACGGGCCATGGTTCGCGCTTCGCGCATGAACCGTTCCGCAAAACTAGGATCACGACCCAGGCGCGGTGAGAGAAGTTTGAGTGCTACGTGGCGATCAAGGCTGATTTGCCGGGCTCGATAGACGGCCCCCATCCCGCCGTGCCCCAAAAGTTCAATGATCTCGAGTTGCGGAAACAACGGTGCCAACTCGTCAACTTGCGGCGCATTGAAATACCCATCCATCGACAGGGTCTGATCGACCGGTCGATCGGTGGGGGGCATGGCTGCCACCAACAAACATCCCGGGCATACACCTGATGGAGCGTTGGCGGGCAAAGTCTTTTGGCAGTTGGGACAAACCGGATTCATGGCTAAGCTGCCTTTTCCGCAGGATTTTATGCGTGTGTGTTTTGCAGTCGGGTCTCAAATATAACTAAGCAATTCGATCGCAATGGTTACAGCCAAAGCCGGCTTTTTTCCTGTTTTTTCCTGGAATGTCCCGTTTGTTGTTGTAAATGTCGATGGTCACTCTGGTTAAAGGTTAACGATTGGTCAGGCGGCAAGCGAGCCCGCAGGAATAGCTCGCGCTAAGCCGCCAGGGGTTTGCTTGCGTATTGATCTCCGTTTGAGGGGCCTCGCTTTTCCGGACAGTCTATTTGCTTATTTTGTGTTTGACCTTACCGGTGGTTAGAAAGTACCGGTGCCACTTCTCTGTTGTTCCTTTTTCGGCGCTTCTTACCATCGTTTGATCGACGGAATTTCCTTGTTCAGCGCGCGGCATAGATCAAGCGAAGCCTGGATATGGAACGACCAGCGTAGAATTGGAAAAACGCGGACCAACGAGACAGCCCGCAGAATCTGCTTCGTCGCGACGATTTCTTTTCCGTGGTTCACTTTCATGCTCGTCCCTTGACGGTTCATACGCTGTTAACATCGAATTTCGCATTGCCCCGTGACAGTCATGTCAACTTGCTCATTCGCAGACGCAGTGCATTGGCGATGACCGATACCGAGCTGAAGCTCATGGCGGCAGCGGCGATCATCGGGTTGAGCAGCAGATGGGCCGAGATCGGATACAGCACCCCCGCCGCAATTGGCACGCCCAGGGCGTTGTAGATCAGCGCGAAGAAGAGATTCTGGCGAATGTTCCGCATCGTATGCCGACTGAGTTTGATGGCCTTCACGATGCCCCGCAAATCACCTTTGACCAGCGTTACGCCTGACGATTCAATCGCCACGTCGGTCCCGGTCCCCATTGCAATACCGACGCTGGCTTCGGCCAGGGCAGGAGCGTCGTTGATGCCGTCGCCAGCCATCGCCACTTTTCTGCCTTCAGATTTCAACGCCTTGATCCTTTCGTGCTTTTCTTCAGGTCGCACCCCGGCGTGGAACTCGACTATCCCAAGTTCCTCGGCCACGGTCCGGGCAGTTTTCTCGTTATCACCGGTGAGCATGATGATCCGCATGCCAAGTTCGTGCAGCGATCGCACCGCCTCCAAAGTGGATGGCTTGATCGCATCAGCAACAACGACCAGACCGGCGAACTGTTGATCGATAGCGATGTACATCACCGTGTGCCCCCGCTGCTGTAACGCATCGGCCTGTTCGTCCAGAGCGGCAAGATTCAGGACGTGCTTGTCAGCGAGAAGTAACCGCTTGCCGATCAGAACGGACTTGCCTTCAACGGTCCCTTGTACGCCGCCCCCCGTCACCGAGTTGAATTCGTCCACCTTCAGCACATTAAGTTTTCGATCCCTGGCCCCTTTGACGATGGCGTGGGCCAACGGATGCTCGCTATTCTGTTCAACACTGGCTGCAAAACGAAGCAAATCTTCCTCGGCGATGGATGAAACTGGTATACACTCGGTCAGCTTCGGTCGGCCTTCCGTTAGCGTGCCGGTCTTATCGACCACGATCGTATCGACTTGCTCGAGCGTTTCGAGGACTTCGGCGTTCTTGATGAGAACGCCTTCCTTCGCTCCCCGTCCGATGCCAACCATGATTGACATGGGCGTGGCGAGGCCCAGGGCGCACGGGCAGGCGATAATCAGCACCGCCACAGCGTTGACAAAGGCGTAAGCAAGAGCGGGCTGCTCCGGTTGCACAATGGCCCATACGAGGAACGTGATTACGGCGCTCGCCAGGACCGCAGGCACAAAGTACCCCGCCACGGTGTCGGCAACTTTTTGAATCGGCGCACGGCTTCGCTGGGCATCGGCGACCATGTTGACGATCCGGGACAGCACCGTCTCCTCGCCGACCTTCTCTGCCAGCATCAGGAATGAGCCCGTTTGGTTGACTGTCCCGCCGATCACCAGGTCGTCCTGTTGTTTCTCGATTGGCATTGGTTCGCCGGTAATCATCGACTCATCGACCGTACTCCGCCCATCGGTCAATCGGCCATCGACGGGGATCTTTTCGCCAGGCCGCACTCGCAAAATGTCCCCTTGATGAACTTCTTCCAACGGCACTTCCCGTTCCTGGCCGTCTCGCATGATCCGGGCGGTGGGCGGGGCCAATGACAGCAACTCCCGGATGGCGGCACCGGTGCGGCGTCTGCCCCGAAGCTCCAGCACTTGTCCGAGCAGAACCAGGGTAACGATCACTGCCGCAGCCTCGAAGTAAACATGCACTATCCCCTGATGCCGGAACGTGTCGGGGATGAGGGACGGAAACAGTACTGACACGAGGCTGTACAGGTACGCTGCACCCGTGCCGATGGAGATGAGCGTGAACATATTCAGATTGCCAGTGACGACCGACCGCCATCCCCTCTCGAAGAACGGCCAGCCTCCCCAAAGTACCACCGGTGTACTGAGCAGGAGCTGGAGCCACAGGAACAGCGAGCTTCCCAGCCAGTGATCAACCGGGACACCCAACATCGGGAGCATCGACATCGACAGAACCGGCACGGTCAAGGCGGCGGACACCCAAAACCGCAAGGTCATGCCGCGCAGTTCGGAGTCGTCTTCCTCACCCTCACGTTGAACACTTTTCGGCTCCAGAGCCATGCCGCAGATCGGGCATTGCCCCGGTTGGTCCTGCTCGATCTGCGGGTGCATCGGGCAGGTATATTTTCCTGAAACCGGCCGCGGAGAATCCGGCTTGCGATCATGGCTTTTGTGATCGTTGGAAGACTGTGAGTTCTCTTTTGATTCGCCGCCGAGAAATTTCTGGCGGCAATGCTCGCTGCAAAAGTAAAACGTCTTGCCGTCACGATTTCCACTTCGGGCCGTCGCTTCATCGACAGTCATGCCGCAAACAGGATCAATTGCCATGATGATTCAAATTTCAATTCGCTATCGGTGGATCGGATTTCACAACGACCCAGGTTTCCACAATGCCACCTGGGTTGAACTGCCTTCGGAGAATTGACCGAATCATAACACTGCGGCCCGTTGGAATAGACGGGCCGCAGTATCAGTAACCGATAATCTTTCAGATGAAAAAGGAATTAGTGCTTGGCCATTGCTTTGCAGGACTTCTCACACTTGCGGCATTCGTCAGCACACTTCTTGAGTTCGGCATCATCAGGGAACGCTTCGCAGGCTTTTGCACACTCGGCGCAACACTTTGCACAGCAATCGGCCATCAAAGCCGCGAATGGACCGCCCCGCGAACAGATTTGAGCGCAGCCGACGCAACAGGTCGCACAGTCCTGACAGCTCATCAAACACGCCAGGTGTTCCTTCTTGCCTTCGGCCAGCAAATGCGCACAATGGGTCGCGCAAAGATTACAAGCAAGCGCGCAATCCGAGCACGCTTTGGCACACTCTTGCATCATCGCATCGTGTTCCGTGTGTTCCGTCTTTTTTTCTTGCGTTTTTGTCTGCTGGGCGAACGCATTCGTCCCAACGACGGCAAAGGCAAACATCAACGCTATCGCAGCAGCGATTCCGGAAGTTCGGGTCTTCATGGCAAATTTCCTTAACCTTGTATCCGTCAGCTCGATGCAGACGACGGAAAATCGTCATTTCGCATTCAGGTGATCGGTACGGAACATGACGTGTCGCAAATAACGTGCCATGACCTGCTTGGGCCCAATCTGACTTTGCGTGCACCAAACTCGCAAATTGGTGTAAAAACAATCGAATGGCGAATAGCGACATTCCGGATGATTCTGACTTCGAACATGGAACAAGAAAAATTTGCCAGACAAACCTGGAGGTTTGCCAAAAGTTTTTTTGCGCAAACGTCGTGACGGTTTAGCGACCAACCTGAATCGTGGACGACCAATGTTGATTCGGAAATGTGCGGAAAAAGGGGAAACTGGCAGCGGCCGTTACAAGTTATACCTGGACTTTTGCATTTTGACATTTCAATATCAGTTGTCGGCAATCATCAACAGATTGACGAACGCATTTCGATTGAGCCAATTCCACTTTGGGTGCAACCATTTGCGATTTGCGAACCGTCATCATCGTCGATTGAAAGCTCAACTGAATAAGTCGAACGATAACGGGTGAATGCACCATTTGAAATCAAGGACAGGGAATGTCTCGGCGTACCCACACGATTAGCGCGGCCGTCAGGCAAACACCAGCAATTCCTGTCAACGTGGCAATGTCGGCGATCGGCCAGGTTCCGTCACGCACGATATCGCCGGGATGGTAATAGTTCAACACGCTCAAAAAACGGATCCGCTGAATAAAAGTCAAAAACGATTCGAGGAAGTTCATGGCAAGTCCGGCGATGAGCATTCCAGCAACAACAGCAATAGCAACGCCGCGCCGCATGATGCAGGTTCCGGCAAGAGTCGCCATCGATGCCACCGCCAGGTTCAGCGCCAGAAAATTCACCATCACCATTGTGAACCTTGAGTACTGAACAGGATCGGTTTGCTCAACAAACCATGTGCCCGCGAAGACACCTGCAAGAGGGCAAACGGAAATCAATACCGAGATCAAACTCCAGGTCGCCACACCGCAGACCAATATGCCCTGCCGTGAAACCGGTAAAGTCAACAACAATTCGGCGGTACCTCTTTCTACTTCACCGCAAGTCTGACGCGTCGCAACAGCAATAAGCAAACCCCAACTTAGCGCCAATACAACGGGATGCATCCAGACGATCGAAAAAAGTACGTTGCTGGAAACAGCTCCGGTTAGTGAAATGCCAAACGCCAGTTCCAGCATCTGCCGCAAAAAACCGACGCTGGACACGAACTCCATAAGCTGCGGGCCCATCTGATCCATGGCCCATACAAACAAAACGACAAACAACACGATACCGGCACATGATACCAATGTGGGCCAAAGCGACTCCCGCAAAAACCGTTGCGTTATTGCCAGGTTCATAATCGCTCCCCTTTATCCGGGCCGGAGTCGATCGTGGCCATTTTGTCGCTGTAGTAAGTAAGGAACAGATCCTCAAGGTCGGGCTTTTCAATGGTCGCGTCACGAATCGGAATTTGCCTCAGCCATTCAATTAATCGATCAATGCCATCGGCCCAGGTCGCCGTGATTCGCGGTCCTTTTCGTTCGATGACTTGTAGCGCCAGCGGCATTTGATCGGGAATCTGTGCTGCAGACTGAAATTCAACCGAAACTCGTCGTAACGCCCGTTGTCGCAGCGAATCGATGGGCTGATTCTCAATCACGTACCCATTCCGCAGAATCACCACGTCATCACATAAATGTTCAACTTCGCTGAGCGAGTGACTGGAAAACAGGATCGTTCGACCTGAGGCCACGACGTCGCGAAGTTCCCGAAAAACGTTCTCTCTTACAAGTGGATCGAGACCAGTCGTTGGTTCGTCGAGGATCAACAACTCAGGCCGATGCATGAGTGCCTGAATCAACCCGAGTTTTTGCTTCATGCCGGTCGAGTACTTTCGCACCCGCTTGTCGAGTTCCAGATCAAATTGCCAGGCAAGCCGTCGAATTTCCGATTGGCAATCAATGCGTCGGGCGCGGGCATACAATTGCAAAACTGCCCATCCCGACATGCCGACAGGGAATCTGACATCGGCTGGTAAATAACCAATGCGTTTCCGTAACCGGGGCCCGCAACTTCGTGTTTCCTGACCAAACAAGCGGGCCGAACCGCCCGATTGTTGAACCAGTCCTAACAGAATGCGGATGGTTGTAGTCTTGCCGGCACCATTGGGTCCCAGAAATCCTGTCAGGCGTTGTAGCCGAACTGACAGATCAATTCCGTGAAGTACTTCGGTGTTGCCGTAGGATTTTCGCAGCCCGGCAATTTCAATGACGTTCAATGCGTTGGCTCATGAAAAACAGCAGTGTGTTTCAATGGAGTGCATCTCCCGTCTTTTCGCAATGGCGCCATTCCATATAATCCGTGGCGATGTTCGAAACAGACCTGCTAATTTCGGCTCAAAACTCGCGGAACCGCACGGTTTTGGGGAGCGGAATTTATCATCGCCAGGTTGTATTTCCGTTTGTTGTCACCACACAACAACAGCAGCAACCGACCCCTGCAGCCACGCTAACAACGACGTCGCCTGGCGGTTTTGGAAACAATGCTGGTCAAACGTGCTTAAGCACGGATCCACGACGCGGGAGGTCCGTACGGCTCGCGCTAATTGGTAATGAATGTTGATTGCAGCAGCGGGGTTGCGCTGGGGGCGACAACGCAGTCTTCAGCACAAACGCCGGGAGCAACCGTACCGGAGTCGTTTTCGAAAATTGATCCGCCACCAACAACCGGTGACACAAGAAAATCGTAATGACCATCTTCGAAGAAAACGTTTTGGCCGTTGCCACCGTGATTGGAACTGGTGCGCCCCGCCAGGTCGGCGCTAGGGGCATCAGCCAGCAACGCATAATCGGGACGGCTGCTGTTTCGTGCTGCCATGTACTGCCCATTAACAAGGCACCCAAGGCTGTAAGCATAATCACCTCCAGCCATGTGTTGCAGACGAGCAAGTTCCGACCCTTCCGCCGATTCGATTTGTTCCCTTGTCGGAATCACTGGTACCGCTTTACGAGAGGATGGGGAACCATTGCATAGAAAGACTCCAGGATCGGAAAGGTAACCGGATTGAAGCAGTGTTGGAGCAAAGATGCCGGCAATCCCGAGTTTATCGTCTTTTGGGATGGGCAAATGCTGGCCGCCGTGCCTATTGGCATAGTCGAGCAGGGAGAGTCCGATCGTCTTCAAATTGTCCTGGCAACTGGCGAGGCGGCTGTAGTAACGACTGGATTGAATGGCTGGCACGGTGATCGCACTCAGTAACAACAGGACAACGGCGACAATGGCAAAGTCCATCACCGAACGCTGTCCGATCCCGGGCAGGAATTCCTTTCGATCGGTAAACCAGTTGCGACGGGTGTTCTTGTGGACCGCACCGCCGGAATGGAGGGTCGTTTGCAGCGGTTCGAGAGGAACGGTGGCGATACACTCGCAGGTGCGCCGGGCAAGGCCAGTGCGCGGTTTCGAGGGCGGAGCGAGTTCATCCAGCGGCGCCAGTCTGCGGCGCAGTTGCTCTATTTGAACACGCAGATTTTCGTTTTCGCGCACGATGGCATCGACGCGATCGTAATCGTCGGTTTCCAGGGCACCCAGGGTGTAACCCAGTAAGTCTTCTTCAGAAGCTCGGTTCACAGCACTTGTTCAAAAAAGTTATTCAATGTCCTTGTTGAGTTCACTCCATTGCTCCGTCAATTTTGCAATGGCAGCGTGCATCCTGCTCTTCACTGTACCCACTGGAATATCCAGCACTTCGGCTGCTTCGCGGTATTTCATCCCCTGGTAGTATACCAACTGGATCAAGACGTTCATCGACTCAGGCAGCGTTTCGAGAGTTGTACGAATTCGATGGTCGCGTTCACTCGTTTCCGCCTGGGCATCAGGTCCGATCTCGCCCCCTTCCAGCAAGTTTGCCAGCCGACCAACGTCGTCTACCGAATCATCACCCGACGAACCATCGAGGGACAACATTTTATGGCGTCGATTGCGGCGACGGGCATCAATCGCCTGATTGGTCGCAATCGCGTAAAGCCATGGGCGAAATCGTCGCCCCGTTTCAAACTGGTCGCATTTCAGGTGGACTTGTAAAAACGCCGCCTGAAACGCATCTTCCGCCATCTCGGCATTGCCCAGGTATCGACGCAAATACGAGTACAACTCGCGTTCGTACCGGTACACCAGTTGAGCGAACAGTTCACGGTCACCCGTTTTTCGGTAGCGTTGCAGCAATTGCTCGTCCGTCACCGGGTTTTCCTTGGCCTGAAGTTGTCGCCGGGTGTTGTAGTGCAAATCGGAAATGATGGCTTGCATGATTTTGTGCGCACCAGTATGCGGCCGGGTTTGGGAAAACTTCAAAAAAACGTTAACTTCGTGAATTTTTCCGAACAGCCTTGCTGGGCGACTCCTCTCTAGACGTGAAAATCGGGCCTTTCCAGGAGTTTTTATCGCAAGTGGCGGGACAAGGCTGGTCAGCTCATTCCACCAATTTGAAAAAAGCACTCGAGATCGGTCGAATTACCCTTTCGCAAAGAACGTGCCAATCGTCAGAACTGATAGCGTCGGCAAGGTCGGACTCGACTGGTTTCGCCGAATTCCGTACGGGAAAAAGCGAAGTGGTGGCGACGAATTGCTGGTCAAGAACAACCGCGAACAGTTCAATTGACCGCGGTGAAAATTGAAACATGTTCCAGTTCGCGTTTGTAAAAACGGGGCCAAACCGGATTTGAAAAACGATGAGAAGACCCGTCCATGGGAATCCTCGCTCCATGAGCTGGTAAGTTTGACACTCGAATTTGGGGACTCTAAACTTCCGTTCCCGAGGAGCCGTTTGAAAAGTTGCAGGGGTAATGCTTATGACGCTTGAACGAATACTCGAGGCGGAAGTCATGGATACCGTCGAGGAGGCGCGCGACTACAACGCCATGGATCACCAATCCGTAAACAGACTTTTTGTCGACCATCTGTTGCTAGCCGGTTTCTCCGGAAACGATGTGCTTGATCTCGGTACGGGCACAGCCTTGATCCCGATTGAACTGTGTCATCGCCATGCGGATTGCCGGGTGATGGCTGTGGACGCTGCGGCCAGCATGCTGGAACTGGCCAGATTCAACATCGAAAAGGCCAACTTGTACCGGCGAATTGAACTGCAACAAGTCGATGCGAAGCGAATGGACTTTTGTGATGGCATGTTCGACGTGGTAATTTCCAACAGCATAATTCATCACATCCCTGAACCACAGGATTGTTTGCGCGAAGCCGTTCGCGTGACGCGAAGTGGTGGCGTACTTTTCTTTCGCGATTTGCTGCGCCCGGCCGATCAGGATCAACTCGCCGCACTGGTTCATATTTACGCGGGCGCCGAGAACGCGCATTCGCAGCAGTTGTTCGCCGAATCACTGCATGCCGCGTTGTCGCTGGATGAAATTCGCGAAATGATCAACGGGCTCGGGTTTGCCCGGGAATCGGTACAGCAATCATCCGATCGGCACTGGACCTGGCATGTTATCAAGCACCAAAATCCATAGCGCGTCGTTTAGTAAACGTCAGTACTGATCGCCAACGCTTGAATGTTCGAAACGAATTATGAAACAAGTCATCGCCATCGTGAAACCTTTTCTGGCAGAACGGGTCCTGGACCAGCTCGTCCGCCAGGGTTTTTCTGATATTACTGTTCGTGAAGTGCGTGGTTACGGTCGGCAGAAGAGTTACCTTTCCGAATATCGGGAAAACGATTATTCGGTTGTGTTCCTTCCCAAAGTCGAAATTTGTGTTTGGGCGGAAGATGGGCAAGTGAAATCGATTACCGAAACGATCATTGAAAATTGCCGGACAGGCAGAATGGGTGATGGCAAGGTATTTTGCGTTGACATTGTCGATCGGGTTGCCGAATTTTGAATTTGCGGTCAGTTGTCATACTGAAAATACTGAAGGTCGGTCGGGCATTCGACCTGGCACTTGCGAAAACGAGTGGATCGCCCGGAAAAAGTGTTATACTATCGGTTCCGGCAAACAAGTCTTTCTCGCCTGATTTACGGGCCAATATCACAATGTCGAAATTCAGAATACTTGCAGCAAGATTTATTTTGACCGTTGTGATGTCGTCATGTTTTCTGCTCGGGCGAGCTGTTTCAGCACAAGAGGCCGTTCCGGACGATGTGACCATCGATTTCGCTCGAGACATCAAGCCGATTTTGGAAACGAATTGTGTTCGCTGTCATGGATCGGAAAAACAGGAAGGCGATTTTCGTATCGATGACAAGGATAATTTGCTGGATTATGTTGAACCGGGCGATAGTGAATTCAGTCAGTTATTTGAGTTCATTGTCGCGGCAGACGAAACACAGATGCCGCCAGCGGATGAAGGTGGACCGCTTGCCGCCGAATCGATCGAAAAGATCAAGCGGTGGATTAACGAGGGAGCAGCCTGGCCGGAATCAGTCACAATTGACACTCCCGCGCCGCAAGTGGTTGAGCAGATCAAGGACGACGTGCGTCAGGTCCAGGAACAAAACGACAGAAAATTGGGGAATGGCCAGTTGTTTTTGGAAGTCATCGGTTTGCTACATCCGGTCTTTTTGCATTTCCCCGTCGCCTTGTTGATTGGCGGTGCATTCTTTGCCGTGATTGGATTCCGGAGCGAGTCGCCGATGTCGGATGCCGCTTACTATTGCCTGTGGCTGGCGGCGTGGATTTCCGTATTGACATGCTTGTCAGGCTGGTACTTTGCAATCGACAAGAACTACCAGAACTGGCAAAGTTTCAATTTTAATCGGAGCATCGACATCCATCGCTGGGGTGGAATCATGGTGAGCGTGCTGACGTTCCTGTTAGCTCTCGTTGCATCGAGTTCCCGTCGCCGCGATCCGTATGGAACGGGAGCGCCCTGGAAGTTCGGCCTGGTACTGCTTGCGGGACTGACAGGTTTCGTTGCCCATCATGGGGGAAAAATGACCCACGAAGGCCTGCACGAAAAACTGCAAAACAAGTCAACGATTCTCTACCAGAACCTGACCGGAAAAAAACCGGCGAAACCGGCTATGGTTGACGAAAACGAAGTCGATAAAGTTGATGCGAAGGACGACGACGCCGAACAGCCCGTAAAGCTTCCTGAAATTTTAGACGTTCAACCACCGTCACCTGACGAAGGAAACGCCGATACAAGCGGCGAAGTTAAAGACAAGGACGACTGACAAACATTGTCCGCCCGGATAGCGAATAGAAGTGATCCACAACGACCGACAGGAGCGCAGGAACCCATGGTTGAACTGAATCGACGACAGTTTGTAGCGGGAGGATTGGCCGTTGCTGCAACGATCTCCACACCCGACTTGTTGACCGCCCGGCGTACCGCCCCCCGTCCGACGATCTTTGGTAAAAACGAATTCCAGTATGAATTCAATCACAAATGGGCCCGGCTTCCGGGCAAATACTCGTGGCAAACAACACACAATGTTGCTGTGGATTCCAGCGGCCTGGTTTACGTTATTCATGAAGGCAAGCGGGAACTGGCCGATCACCCGTCGATCTTTGTATTTGACGGGGAGGGAGCGTTTGTAAATGCGTTTGGCAGCGAGTTTCAGGGTGGCGGACATGGACTTGAAATCCGCAAGGAAGGAAGCGAAGAGTTTTTGTACGTTTCGGCCTATCTGGGACTCAATTGCATAGCCAAACTGACGCTGGACGGAAAACCGGTCTGGAAAAAATTTGCGCCGATGGAATCGGGAGTCTATGCCTCGGACGAAGCGACTAACGCCGAAAAGCGCGGTCCGTCGGTCTGGGGTCGAGACCGATTCATGCCGACAAATTTCGCGTTTTTGCCCGACGGTGATTTTTTGGTTGCCGATGGCTATGGTTCATTTTTTATTCACCGTTACGATCGCGATGGAAACTGGAAGAGTCACTTTGGAGGACCGGGCGAAATGGATGGTCAGTTCAATACTCCCCACGGAATCTGGATCGATGATCGGAACGAGGTAGCCTTGATCTGCATTTGCGACCGTGCGAATAACCAACTCCAATACCTGACCATCGATGGCAAGCATCGCCAGACGATCACCGGTTTTGGTTTGCCAGCCAATGTTGACGTGCTTGGCGACCAGTTGCTTGTTCCGGAACTGCTGGGCCGGATAACGATTGTTGACAAGACGGGTTCGCCTCTTGTAGTTCTGGGTGATGACCGCAGCCGAATCGAAGCGGACAGCAATCACGGAATTCGTTCGACTCCTGCCGAGTGGCACGATGGCAAGTTCGTGCATCCTCACGACGCATGCTTTGATCGTGATGGAAATATTCTCGTTGCCGAATGGGTTGCCGGCGGTCGTGTGAGCAAGTTAACCCGCGTTTAATGCCGGGTCCGGTTTTGGCTGATATCTGTTGAGCTTTTGGTCCGCAAATACATTTACAGGATGCCGACATGAATCTTTGTTTTCACCCATCGCTCGTTACCTTCGTTATCATGTATGCGGGCTGTCTGACGGGTTCGCCCGGCATCTACGCGCAACAAGCGTATCGATTGCCACCCAAAGCGGTTGTTGACATTATCGACGCAGCCCCTGTTCCGGATGTGAGTCTGAGCCCGGACCGAAACTGGATGTTGATGATCGAGAGGGATGCCATGCCGGGCATCGAAGATGTTTCACGACGAGTCCTTCGATTGGCCGGAATGCGAATTGATCCGGTCGCCAACGGACCATTTGCCACCGGATTTGATCGCGCGATTTCAATTCGGGCACGTGACGGCGGCGAATCGGTGACAGTTCCCTTGCCGAACGATGCAAAAATTTCCAGTACCCGCTGGTCGCACCGAAATGATTGGCTGGCTTTTTCAACAGTGACTGCCAGTGGCCAACAGCTTTGGATTGTTTCCGTTGATGACCCAATGCATCCGCGAATGTTGACCGATCAACTTTCAACGGTAATGGGGGGCTACGACTGGACGCCGAATGGAAAATCGATACTTTGCCAAACAGTACCCGCCAGTCGCGGCGCCGAACCGACCATGTCAATGGTCCCGCCAGGCCCCAACATTCAGGAATCGATCGGAAATGCCTCGCCGACGCGAACCTATCAGGACCTGCTTGCAAGTCCTTACGATGAAGAGCTGTTTATTCACTACGCTGTCAATCAGTTGACGTTACTGGGCGTTGATGGCTCAACGACGTTGCTCGGCAACCCGGCTATCCTCTCGGATGTTCAGATCGCTCCGAGTGGAGAGAACTTGCTGGTGACGACAGTCAAGAAACCCTTTTCGTACCTGATGACATGGAACTCGTTCCCGCAGATCATCGAAGTCTGGGACCTGGGGGGCAACGTCGTGCACACAGTGGCCGATGTACCCTTGGAAGAGAATATTCCGATTGAGGGTGTGCGGACAGGTCCTCGTCAGGTCACCTGGAATCCTGGCGAGCCGGCAACCTTGATTTGGATGGAAGCCCTCGATGGTGGCGATCCCAATGCAGCCGCCGAACATCGCGATCGTTTTATTCGATTGACTGCTCCCTTTGATCACAAACCAGCCGAAATATTGCGGACCGAGCATCGTGGCATGGGCTTTTCTACCATGGCCAATCCTTCCATGATCGTCGTCGCAGAATATGACCGTGATCGACGCTGGATACGAATGATGATGCACGATCTGGCCAATTCCGATGTGGATCCACGAGTGGTGATGGATCGGAGCAGTATGGACCGGTACAACGACCCGGGTTCGATCGTAATGGTTGCCGACGCGACGGGCCATTCCCGTGCCTTGCAGGATGGCGACTGGATCTACCGTATCGGCGCGGGTGCGTCTCCCGAAGGGAACTTGCCGTTCCTCGATCGGCAGAATCTTGCAACGCTTGAAACAGAAAGACTTTGGCGTTGCAGCGAAGGGACCTACGAATTTCCGGAAGCGATCGTATCCAGCGGCGAGAATCGCAAACCGACAATCGTCACGTCAAGCGAAACCAAAACGATACCTCCCAACTACTGGAAACTCGATCTGGAATCCGGGAACAAGACCGCTTTGACACAGTTTGGCGATCCGACACCGCAAATCCGCGACATCCGAATACAGTTGGTGAAATACAAACGGAGCGATGGGGTGGAACTGTCGGCAACACTGTACTTGCCGGCCGGCTATCGTGACGGCGAGCGACTCCCCTTGATCGTCTGGGCCTATCCGCGCGAGTTCAACGACGCGCAAACGGCGTCACAGGTTGCTGGAAGTCCCAACCAGTTCGTCCAGATGTCCGGCCTGACACACTTGACGCTGTTAACACAAGGCTACGCGATCATGGACTCGGCAACGATGCCAGTCATTGGAGAGCCCGAAACGATGAACGATACCTTTATTGAACAAGTCGTTTCATCGGCTGCCGCAGCAATTGACAAGGCCGTGGAAATGGGAGTCGCTGACCGCAATCGGGTCGGCGTGGGTGGTCACAGCTACGGCGCTTTTATGACGGCGAATTTGCTGGCCCATTGTGATTTATTTCGGGCCGGTGTTGCACGAAGTGGAGCCTACAACCGGACGCTGACCCCGTTTGGGTTTCAATCGGAACGTCGTGCCCTTTGGGATGCCGGGGATGTGTACTTTAACATCTCCCCCTTCATGCATGCGTCCAAAATCAATGAGCCAATCCTGTTGATTCATGGCGAAGCTGACAATAACAGTGGCACGTTTCCGATGCAGTCTCAGCGGATGTACCAGGCAGTCAAGGGGAATGGCGGAACCGTTCGGCTTGTTATGTTGCCAAATGAATCGCATGGCTACCGGGCGCGGGAGTCGGTGCTTCACACGCACGCCGAAACGATCGAATGGCTCGACAAATACGTGAAAAACACGACCGGATCCGGATCGGATTACGGCGACGACGGGACGAATGGCACAAGAAATCAATGAACTCCTGATGCATGCGGATTTTGGGCGAATATCTGTCCTGCAGCTGAATCTGCTACGTGCAAGAGAAGTGTCAAATACATGTTTGTTTTTGAGAGCGCAACCTTGACGCGGTTACTGATTGGCATACTGTTTCATGGAGTCGGGGTTTTCGCAACCAGCGATTCGGCACTCGCGTGGCAGGACAAAAGCGATTCAAAAACCCAACAACAGGAACGACGCAGGCAGAGATCCAATCAGGATGGGCGACAGCAACTTGGTCAACAGGACGACGCGCCGCAAGTTGGCGATGTGGCCACCGTATTTACTCTCAAATCGCTCGATGGCGAGTCGGAAACCGATATCGCATCGTTCCAAGGCCAAAAACCGATCGTGTTGTTGTTCGGCAGCTATACGTGACCTCCCTTTTTGCGTCAGGTTGACGCAATGGAAAAAATGTATCAGGACTTCAAGGACATCGTAGAGTTTCGTTTGATTTACATACGCGAAGCCCACGCCGCCGATGGCAACCGGCCGGTAGAATACGCGAAAGAAAAAGGGATCAATGAACACACGAGTTATGAAGATCGTTGCAAAACTGCGGCCATGTTGATCAAGGACGAAAGCCTGACGATTCCGACCTTGATCGATGGCATGGACAACGCTGTCAACGAAGCCTACCGGGCGTACCCGGATCGGATATTTGTTGTCCGTTCCGATGGTCGTCTGGCGGTCGCGGCCAAACGCGGTCCATTCGGATTTGAGCCGGCGCTCAACGAGACAAGCGAGTGGCTGAAGGAATTAAGGAAGTCGGGCACCGAACCGGCACTCGCAAACGACGTGATCGAGGCAGCGGACAAACGCGCTGCCGACAATTCAGCGAAGGGTCGTTAAAACCAAAGTCCCGGTTCGACACCTCGTGACGGAATGAAGCGAAAGCCATTTTCGTCGATTGGCATCAGCGATGGGGGCCATGAACATGACGCCGAACCCGCCAGACGTTTACAAGAAAAGACTCGAGTTGCATTAGAGTTCGGCGAACCGGCCCGATTCGAGGCGGACTTGCCGATCGAACCAGCCGGCAAGTTCATCGTTGTGCGTTACACAAATCAGTGCCAGTCCATCAGACTTTTGCAAATCGAGCAACATTCGGCCCAGGTCGCTGGAGTTGGCATGATCCAGGCTCCCCGTCGGTTCATCGGCAAGCAGAATCCGGGGCCCGTTCATCAAGGCCCGCGCCACGGCGACGCGTTGTCGCTCGCCACCTGACAACTGACCCGGTCGATGATCGATTCGTTTTCCCAACCCGACTCGTTCCAGTAATTGTTTGGCCCGTTCGACCGCTTGTTCACCTGCATTGCCTCGGGCGACCGCTGGAATCAACACGTTTTCCCGTGCGGTCAATTGCGGCAAGAGATGATGTTCCTGAAAAACGAATCCGATATGTTCGCTTCGAAAGGCCGCAAGTTTCCGTTCATTCAGTTCAAATGGATTGCGATCCATCAACAAGACTGTCCCCGATGTGGGTTCATCCAGCGTCCCGAGAATGTGCAAGAAGGTGCTTTTGCCTGAGCCGCTGGGGCCAACCACCGCCAGGTTTTGGCCCGCGTCCACGTCGATCGAAATCCGGTCGAGGATATCGAGCGGCCCCGCCGGGGTATCATAGCGCTTGACCAAATCGGTAACGGAAATACAAGCGGACATGCGTATTACTTTATTTGGGCCAAGGTTACCGGGTGCGTTGGCGATAGTTTTCCAGCAAGGCCATGCAGCCAAGCCCATAGAACGTGTACTCGACATCGTGTGCATCGTCCCATGCCGCCGCCCGAAAACCACCTCCGTCCAATTGTAGCGAATCGATGAACGCCTGCAGGGAGTCGATCTCCAGTTCATGCATTTCACCAAGATCATCCACCGTCAGCATGCCGGTGAATGTGCTCAGGGAGTCGGCAACCGGAATCCTTGTGTTGGCCAGAAAACCACCTTCGTCCGACTGCATATTGACCAAAAAGTCCAGTGTGGAATCGATCGTGGTTTCGTCCAGGCGCTCGAGCATCTTCAGCGTGGCAACTGCGGCAGCGGTCGGATTGGTCCCGGCCCGCCGCGCTGCGCGAATCTCGCGAAACCCCCCTTCAGCGACTTTTTGATCGAGAAGGAACCTGACGATTCGTTCCTGATCTTCAACGGGTTCGCCAATCAATTGAAACACCAGCAGGACCAGGAACGTGTGATAAGTACTGCCTGCGTGCCCCTCCCGCGCTTTGGCAAAACCACCGTCGTCTCGTTGCAATGTGCGAAGAAATGCCGCTACGTTCTTGTCCCATTCAGGATCCGACTGGGCAAAGATATCGATCCCCTGAATCGCGTACAGCAACGCTGCCGAGTAAATCAGGCTGAAGAAGTCAACGATCGATTGATGCGAGTGAATATGTTTGCCGAGAAAAACGGCAGCCCGTTCGGCAATTTCCACATCCAGTTCGCCGAGAATCGCCAACCCGCGCAAGGCGAACGAGGTGTAGTACAAGTCGCTGTCGCCCATTCGTCCGGAAAAACCGCCGTCGGCGTTTTGGGCCTGACGCAAATATCCGGCATGCCGCTGTCGAAACTCGACTGGCAATGTTGCTATTCCCGTCGCAAGTCGAATCGTCAAGTCTTGCAAGTAGGCGGACATGAAGTGTGGAACCGTAACATTGAAACAAGGTGCGTCGATTCAGGTCTGTTCGAAATATTATGGTCGTTGATCGCTCTGCGATCAAAACAGTTTGATCGCGGAGCGATCAACGACCTTTGGACATTCGCTTGTTGAATGCGTCTAACTCTCGACGCTTGCATACAGTTGCAACTGTTGGCGGAACTCTTGCGGGATTTCGATGGGCACAGGTTTGTTTGGCTCGCGAATATCGCCATGTGAAAATTCGCAAGCGACGGCGGTGATTTCCCCTTCCGCGATCGTTGCATCGTCCATGTGAAAATGAAAGCCGTAGGTGACGCTTTTTGTTCCCATTCGTCGGACGGAAACATCAATGTTAAAAATCTGTTCAAAACGGATTGACTGGCGATAGTCGCATTTGGCAGCAACGCGCGGCCAACTTAATGTTTTCGAACCACGTTGACTGATGACGCTCAATCCAAGGTGCCGCAGGAATTCATGCTCGGCTGCTTCCATGTAAGCAAAGAAAACCGAAAAGTGGACGATCCCGGCCGCATCGGTGTCACGAAATTCGACGCGGCGTTGTGTTTGAAAGAGCTTACCGGCCATCGTTGGTACCTACAAAAAAAGCCTGTCAGGGACAGGCTGACCCTTTTGGGTGCTCTCTGACCACTTTGGGTGTTCACGTGCTGAGTTACAGCCTTGGAAATAGAGTTGTGTGCCACTGGCTCTGCCAGTGTTGGCACGGGTTGCTTCAGTTAATGAGGCGCTGGCATAGCCAGTGGCACCCTAAGTTGAAGGAGTAACTGAGCATTAGTCGCCAACGAATGGAAGCAAGGCCATGAATCGTGCTCGCTTGACCGCTTCTGTCACTGCGTGCTGGCTAGCTGCCGAGCAACCGGTCTTGCGCCGTCCAACGATTCGGCCATGCCGGCTAACGAGTTTCTTTAAAAACTCAACGTCCTTGTAGTCGACGTACATCGGTCGAGGCCGTTCGCCATCAACAAACAGCGGGTCCTTGCGAACGGTGCGCGTCTTGGCCTTCATTTTTCGACGCATTTTTGGACGGGCAGGTTTTTTCAACATAGGTCAACGAATTCTTTATTTCAGGTGGTGTGCAACCCGGTCACGGGTTGGGTGATTTGATTTCGGACCCGCCATTATGGGGATTTTCGCGAGAACTTCAAGGCGTTTTTTGGACTTTTGCGATTTCAGACCTGTCGAATTCGCAACCGGGCAAAACGCCGGGAAAAAGATGGTTTTATGTGAAAAACGGGACTAACGATGGTCCAATCCGGAAGTTTGCGGGTCAATACCAGGCACGAAGTTGGTGTCAAATACATCGGTTTCAAACGAGTGCAGCATAACGGTGTGAAGCACGCCAATGCTGTTACTCCTGTGGAATCCAGTGAGAAAGGTGCTGCCCATATTTTGGGTCCCGGGCTTTGATGTTTCACCGCTTTGCGGTGACGGAAGGCCTTTTCACGGGAGTGAAAAGCCACGTGGCCGTTCACTCTGTGAACGAGTGAGAAAGGTGCCGACCATATTTTGGATTTCCTGTGCGTAAATCCGGCAGCGTCGGTTCCTGGCCCCAAGGTCGTCATCATTAAACGAAAGACCCCTGTATTGTCGGCGGTTGATGCGCGACTGCTGCTCAACTCGATCGACTCGACCACCATCGCAGGTCTGCGTGATCGCGCGTTGATTGCGGTGATGGTGTTTACATTACCTTTTGCTCTTTTATCATTTCCTGGCGCTCACGTCCCGCCGATCGCCATCCGTTGGTGGTTTTGTACCACAAATCTGGCGACAAAATCGTTAGTCACGTAATTCGTTTGCCAATGACTGCCAAATGCCGACCACCGCAATGCGTCAGAAACAGCACCAGTGGCGTGCCCCCGGTAAACTTCAGTTGCTGGTAAGGCTTCATTAACTCGTGATCGACACCCCGTTTCTTGATTTCAAGTACTCCGCAATCGTTTTTCTGAAGTGCCGATCGAATGTCCCGGCGGTTCAGGCGTAACACTTCAATTACCTCGAATGCCGACAAGGTACCATGCATTACCTGCTCGTCGCCCGTCAAATACTCAACATCGTGATCGATCCTGAAAAGTTCCAGGTCCCCAGCAAGTGAATCGGTCATATCACCGGCCAGAATCGCCGGGTGCGGTTCATACAGAAATCGCTTGACCGCTGGTGCGATGACCGGACGTCTTGTTGATCCTGAACCGATTCCATCCGGTTGGTTCCATGCAAATATTTCGCGACCGTTGTCATCGATAGCGCAGGCACTCTTTCGACGATCCGAGTTGGCACATTCGCCAAACCACAGCACTTGTTGTTTGCATTCGTGACGGTCGCCGATCCACTGGCGTTCACATTTGCCCTGCCACGAATCCGGTAGATCGCTTGCCGGTGCGATTTTGATCGCCCCATGCCGTTGCCGTTCGACAAGCCGTTGCATGACATCGATTCCGGGCGAAAAGTCCTGTACCCGGGTTAATCGTGTTTTCGTGTTGCGACGATCCGGATCGATGTGGAACCATGAGTCAGGATCCATCGTGATCGAGCGGGCATCGCCTTGTTGGACGTTGACGGAAAAAGTCCCTGTTGTGTTGATTGCGGAATTGTGACAGGCCAAAAAGCAAGCCACTTCGCTTAAATCGATCGCGGTGACGTTTGCAACTTTGCCAATTCCCATCGCGTCACCTCCAAGTCCGCAGCAGATATCCACAACATGACTTGCTGCCTGAAATCGCCGTGCCTTGTGCGCGGCGATTCGTTCATCGGTCGATTGTTGCAACAGTTGTTTATCAAACAGCATCGATTCAGCCCGCGCGAACTTGCGAAGTCCGGCGGCCCGGAGTTGAAATTGCTTGACAAGCAAACCTGAACGAACCGGCGGGATGTGCAGTTTACGCAGCCTTTGAATCGCCCGAATTTCGCTATCGCCCGCGCCAAGCATCACCGCAGTTTCGGCCAGCAACCGGGCACCCTCGCTGGTGGCAAGCCATTGAATGTCGTTAATGGGAAATGAAACGTCGTAATTCACGGTTCAGGTAACGTCAATGTAAACAGGAGGCAACAAACGAATATGGGATTCACAGATGGCCCTCTCGGCAATAAGGATTTTACAGGTCATTGTAAATAAACGACGCGATCTGGATGCGCGGGAAATGATTGTTTCGGAACAATCGCTACAAGTCCTTGTTCACGTTCCTTGACAATTCCATGATGCCCATTGCGCTCGTTATTCCGATCAATATTAGTGGTACTCATTCGCATTGAATGCAGCCGCGATGCCCGTGCGCCCGACACAAATTGATTTACTTACTCCGGATTCAGGGATTTATGATACGACGACTTTTCTGGCTGGGACTGATTGCCCTGGCGTTCAGTTCTCCTGTCCTTCTCAAAAAAATCAACGTGCAACAGGCGGGCACGACCGCTGGATATTCGTCGGCGGTCCCAGCCGCTAACGCCGGCTTTTCAATGCAGCCGTTCCAATCGAACCCGAATATCTACCACCCCGCCTCGGCATCGACGACCGTCAACACCGCCAGGTGGCCCGGGACTTCGCCGGTTCCAGACTCGCGGCCGCTCGTGCAAGGACAACCTCCTGTCTATAACGCATTTGCCAATCCCTCCGAGTATTTGGATTTCCACGTTACACCCGACTGGATTCGATCGCGATGGGAACGGATCTCTGTCGCAACAGGTGAAGACAACCTTACCGGTATGCGCGTCGCACTTGTCAGTGGGCCCAGACCGGCTGACGTACACGGCAGTTTGACTTACTATTTTGACTCGACTCAACAGCTTCAGCGAGTCACGTTTCGTGGATGGATTGGAGAACCCACAGAGTTTGTGCAGTTTGTGACAAGTCGCCATGGATTGAGTCAACAATCCTCTCAGGCTGCCGGATTGTACAAAAAAACCAGTTGGGGCAAGTTACAGGCCTTCTTGCGACTGGACAATCCGCCAGTCATTAATCGTGAATCCAGCAATGAACAATTGATGATCCTGCTGGAAATCATCAATCCTGCAAGTTCTCTTGCCATTAGTCGGCAGAATGCACAAATTCTCGCTGCCATGGGTGAATAAAGCCTTTTGAACATCGGCGTATTTGCAAAAACGGGTTGCTCCCGAATCGCAATAAAATAGAGGCCGCGCAGTTACCTTGTTGAAATTTCAAGGCTTGTTGAAATTTCAAGGCGAATTTCAATGTAATGTTCGACGCGCACGATTCCCATTTCTCGAACTCCGAAGAAACCCGTTATGGGAGCAACAACACTGTCAACTTCCAACAACTTTTCCCGCTAATGGCAACGGGGGTGTGCAATCTTCTGCCGGGAACCAGAACAAAAAAAATCGGGCGGGCTCGTATTTTTTCAGCTCAATTTTATTCGAATTTTTTTCTTGATCAAAATTCGGGATAGACGGTTTGACAAGTTTGCTAGCGGCCTTAAACTGGGCGTCCCCCTGCAAAATAACCAGGTTTGCCGACCACGGTTTGCCGGTCAATTTGCAGATTCGACTGACAATTTCGTCCCCCCGAAAATCACGTCGTTCCTCCAAACTGGAACAAGCGCCAACCGACGCCGGTTCGAAAATTGAGCCGGAATATTTTGCGCTGAACGTACGCGCACAGGAAGCGGCAGGAAGTGACCCGGTCCCATACGGAAATTTGTTCGGCCATCGCACGGCAGCTCGCGGAATCGATCGGTGAAGACCGTTTCGAAATGTGGTTTGGCGGCAAAGGCGTTTTTGAAATATGCGACAACAGCGTTGTTATTTGCGTTTCCGATGACTTGTCCCTCTCGTTTGTCCGGCAACATTTTGATGCAACCATTCGCGCAACGGTTTCGTCGGTTTCCGGAACGGCAACCAGCATCCGGTTTGCGCTGGCAGGCAAACCGGAATTGTTGCCAAACCAAGGTTGCCTTTTTTCCGACAGCCAATTAGTCGATGCTGGCCGGGAATCGCGCGAGCCCGCTGCGAAACAAAGTGGCCTGCGTCGCGCTTCGGTCGCCTGGGGAGGTGCTCAAACGGCATCGATTCCTTTCGACAAACCGGAATCACGCCAGCGCTCACGTCCATTGACACTCGACTGGTTTGAATTTGGTGATGATAACTTGTTGCTCAAGACGGCCATCAGCCAGGTACTTGCGTTCCCTGGCAAATTCAATCCGCTGGTTTTGTATGGACAGGTCGGCTCGGGTAAAACCCATTTGGCCCAGGCCATCGTGGCCGCCGCACGACTGGGGGGAAACTATCGTCGATCGCTTTGCCTGTCCGCCGAGCAATTCACAACCGGGTTTATCGAAGGATTGCATGGCAAGGGATTGCCGCTTTTCAGAAACAAGTACCGGCAGCTTGATCTACTGGTTCTGGACGATATCCAGTTCCTGGCAGGCAAGAAAGCCACGATCGTCGAGTTTCAAAATACGATCGAAGCCATGCTGCGTTCCGGAAAACAAATTGTCATTACGGTGGATCGTCCCATCTTCGAACTGGATTTCCTGGGCGAATCCCTGGCGACGCGATTGGCCAGCGGCATGACCTGTCCGATTTCGTGGCCCGACATCAAATCACGAATCGTGATCGCGGAAAATCACGCGCGGCATTTGGGCATTGAACTTAGCCCCGATACCATTCGCCATGTTTGCCAGCGGATGGGCCGTGATGTTCGAATGCTTTTCGGCGCGATCAATCGAATTCACGCCGCGACCTCTGCTATGGGAAAAACCATCCATCCGGCAGATGCCAGTCAGCTTTTATCCGATCTATTCCATTCGCAAACACCGGTTATTTCGATGGAGCGCATCGAACAGGTGGTCTGCGATCTCTGTGGGGTTTCGCCAGAAGAAATCAAGGGTCAAAAGCGGATCAAACGCGTAAGTACGGCTCGCATGCTGGCGATTTGGCTGGCTCGTCAGCACACGTCGGCCGCATTGGCAGAAATCGGCGATTATTTTGGTGGGCGCAATCACAGCACCATTGTGGCTGCTCGCAAAAAAATCGACTCGCTCAACAATGCCGATGCTGAAATCGACATTAAATCACAACGCGTCAAACTCTCTGCCACGCTGGAACGGCTCGAGTCCAGGCTCCGGGTTGGCTAGCGTCCTTTCCTGAAAGCGGCATTGTTTGCCAGCACTTTCGGATAATCTTGTCGTTGGCCTTTCGGCAATGTCGCCCTGCCTCGGCGGTCCACCCGATACATCTCTTGACCGCAATTCGCGGTTCTTTCAATATCCCGCAACATTTCAGGGCGGCCCCGTTTTTTCGGCTGCCGATTATCGATAGTCAACAAATTCAAGCATTCGAACGGGCGCCCGATTCAGGCCCGACCGGAACCAACCTGTATGATCAAACAGTTTCTGCCAGCAATAAAGCTGTCACTTCGATATCGGTGGTCCATTAGCGGCGCAGTCATCTGTTCGCTGATCGTCGCCGTCCTTTGCGTAGCCAGTATTACCACGGTTTTTCCAATCGTTGAAAGCGTCTTTCAGAAAAAGACCATTGCGACATGGATAGTCGAAGAAGTCACCGATTCCGAAGCACGAATCACGAGATTGACGGGTGAAATCGAATCGATTGAGACGCAACTGAATCTGGCAACAGATGCCAACGAACAGGTAAATCTTCGTGACGAGATTGATCGAAGATCCGGAAACATCGGCACGGCACATGAAACCATTGACTTTTACGCAACGATCAGTCCGTGGGTTGAAAACTATGCGCCTAAGACACCGTGGGGAACGCTGATCGCTGCGATGGTCTGGCTGCTTGTTGCTGCGGCCCTGAAGGGAATATTTCTGATCATTGGTGCCTTGTTTGTTTCGCGAATTTCCAACGGTACGGCCCGAGACATGCGGCGGATCTACTACCGCAAGGCGCTGGAAATGGATCAGGTCCGTTTCGATCAGATGGGAACGTCCAATATCCTGACTCATCTGTCGCACAACATGATGCTGATCAGCAGTGGACTGGCAATCCTGTACGGAAAATCAATTCGTGAACCACTCAAGATCATTTCGTGCCTGTCGGTTGCCGCCTTTATTTCGTGGCCCTTGTTGTTGATTTCCCTGACCTTGATGCCTGTTGGGGCCTGGGTCGTTCATCGACTTGCCCGCGGAATGAAAAACGCGACCAGGCGTGAAGTGCTGGGAATGGCCGATATTTTTGACACCTTGATCGAGACGTTGAGCTCCATCAAGACAGTTCGGATATTCAATCGCGAAAGCACCGAGCGCAAGCGCTTCAAGGCCAACGCGGAAATGCTTTACCGGATGTCGATGCGAATGCGGTTCTACGATGCGCTCGTTCAACCAATTACAGAACTTCTGGGAATTGTATCGATTACGCTTGCGATTCTGGCTGGCGGCTGGTTAGCACTTAGCAGCGATGCAACGTTATTTGGTAATACATTGAATCACGAACCCATGTCTCCCGCCAAGCTGATGTTGTTCTTTGCCATGCTGGCTGGAGCCAGCGATCCGGCCCGCAAGCTCACCGAAATCGTCAACGTCCTGGTGCGCGGCGGAACGGCCTGCGAGACACTCGTCAAGATCTACGACATCAAACCATGCGTCACCGCACCGGACAAGCCGCTGTCCATCCCGCAACATTCCGAAAAAATTGAGTTCGACAATGT
This sequence comes from Pirellulaceae bacterium, assembly GCA_031414755.1. Classification (GTDB taxonomy): domain Bacteria; phylum Planctomycetota; class Planctomycetia; order Pirellulales; family Pirellulaceae; genus CAJQPP01. The sequence goes on from JANNWJ010000043.1 coordinate 175,329, forward strand.
CGTGTTTGCCTACCAGCCACAACAGCTTGTCCTGAAAAATGTCAGCCTGACCATACCTTACGGCCAAACATTGGCAATCGTTGGCGAAAATGGTTGTGGCAAATCCACACTCGTGAACTTGCTGGCAAGATTCTATGATCCGCGCGTCGGTCGAATCCTGATCGACGGCATTGATATTCGCCAAACCAACCCCAGAAAACTGCGGCGGCAGATGGCATGGGTCACCCAGGATTCGCACTTGTTCATCGGCAGCGTATTGGAAAACATCGGATATGGCCTGCGGGGAGCGACACAGGCCCAAATCCTTAACGCAGCAAAACTGGCGCAAGTTGATAACTACATCGATCAGCTTGCCAACGGATACGAAACTGATATTGGTGAAGGAGGCCGGAATCTGTCAGCCGGTCAGCGACAGCGAGTTGCATTGGCCCGCGCGATTCTCGCCGATCCGCGAATTCTGATCCTCGACGAAGCAACCAGCCAACTCGATGGTCACACCGAACAACTTGTTCACGAGTCGTTACGTTCCTTCATAAAAGCGCGAACGACGATTATTATCACGCACCGGCTCTCGACAATCAGCCTGGCCGACCGAGTCATCGTGATGGACAGGGGACGCATTGTCAGTGATAGCACTCCTGAAGATGCCGTCCAGTCAAGTAAAGAGTTCAAGCATCTGTTTGCCAAAAGCGCCTGACGCGACAACATTATCCCATTCCCGGCGAATCAACGCTTTAATCGCTCCCGTTCGCGCTTCCTGTCGGCCATTGGTGTTGAAGTGACATTGATAGCATCCGGCCAGAACCCGTAGCGGATCATGCACTAATACCAGCCAAATCCCTGATTCGCCTTTTGAATTTCCGGCAGTTTGGATATCTTTCGGCGAGTTTCTCCTGTAACGGACTACAGGCCAGCCAGGGAAGGAGCCATTGTGGGCCTTTTTAATCGACGAAAGAGTCAGAAAACGACATCGCTGCGACTGCACGGCGCTGTTGAGGATGCACGACCACCACGAATACTGTTTGTTTCGCACGAAGCGACACGGACCGGCGCGCCAAAAATCATCCTTCACATTCTGAAACATTTTAAACAACACACAAACGCTTCGCTTCAATCAATTCTGCATAGCGGTGGATTTTTGGCTGAAGACTTCGTGAAGTGTTCGGAAACGGATTGCCTGAATCTGCCCCGCGAGTCCTCGGATGAGCTGGCGAAACGTCTCCGGAAATTATGCACGCGTCATCGAGACGACTTGCCAAAACTGGCCATTTGTAATTCGATGGAATCGCGTTTCATTGCATTTGAACTCTACCGACTCGGCATCCCGGTTATCTTCCTGATTCACGAACTTCCTTCGTCCTACGAAACAATTGACTATCAGCAAGTCTATGACTGTTCCCAAAAAATAATCTTTCCCGTCGACGCCGTTCGCGATGCCGCCCATGGCCGATTGCCATTGCCACTGGACAAGGTTCAGGTGCTGCCGCAAGGGTTGCTTGATTCGGCTTTCGGAACGCGTATCACGCCGGAAAGGGCCCGCGCCGACATTCGCAAGGAACTCAATCTTCCCGAAGATTCATTTATCGTTCTGGGTTGCGGAACCCTCGATTTGCGCAAAGGTATCGACCACTATGCCGGTGTTGCCCGAACCTTGATGACACGCAACCGGATTGAGCGGCCCGTGCATTTTGTTTGGCTGGGTGAAGGAGATCGCTGGACACATTCGCCCTACCACTACGTCATGCTCGATATCGAACGGTCACCTGCGTCGGGCCACGTCCACTTTGTTGGCGAACGATCCAATGTGGAACCCTACTTCACTGGCGCGGATGCGTTTTTCCTGTCATCGCGCGTCGATCCATTTCCCTGCGTGATTCACGAAGCCATGGCGGCCCAGTTGCCAATTATCGCTTTCGATCGTTCGGGCGGCGCTACGTCTGCTATCGGCGACGGTGCCGGTTTGATCGCTCCCTATGGTGACTACGAAAACGTGTGCAACTTGCTGGAAACATTGGCAAGCCATCCCGCTGTGTTTCGTTCGATTCGCACCCGGGCCGCCGAACGGGTTCACAGTCGGTACCGGTTTAACGACTATGCCAACCGGCTGGTTCAGCTCGTCGAAGAAAAGCTGCACTGCAAAATCGCCAAAAACCCTGCCGCGAATCCCTCTGCCCAACCCGCCACACCTCCTGTCGCTCAACCGCAACCACCCGTAACGCATTCCTGGAATCGTGTTGCCTGATCCTCTTTGACGTTCAGCGAACGTGACAAAAAAACATTACGGCCAGGACAGGTTCCTTTAACCGGCCGCGAAGCGAGCGAAGGCACCGACAGCCTGTCCCAATTCTCATTTGGGAATTCTGCTGAAAATCCCCCGTTTTTTCCGCATCCCCCAGCCTTTGCAGGCAATGTAATTGGCATCGTGAACGGCATTGTTGATGATTGGCGAACACGGTTTGCAGTTTAGGGAATTCGCCAGCGACTTGAATTGCCCGCGTTTCCAGATATGCAGTATTTTGGGCGTTCACTCAACTACGCAAAGTCGATGACGATTGTAACCTTGCCAATTCCTGAACCACCAGATTGGTCGGCAATCATGCAAGCCCACAAGGGCTGGCTGGCGTCAGTCGTTTACGCGCGGTTACGAGACCCGCATGCAGTCGAAGAGGTGTTGCAGGAAACTGCGCTGGCCGCCAGTCGACAGCAGCTAGTCGCCAACGACGACGAAGGGGTTTGCAAATGGCTTTATCGGGTTGCGATTCGCCAGGCGCTCCTCTATCGCCGAAACGGCTTTCGGAACATGACCAAGTTGCATTCCTCCGTTCACGCATCAGGTAATCCTGTTGCAAACCATAACGACGACCCATACCGGATTCTTGTGGCAAGCGAACAACGGGAACAAGTTCAGGCCGCTATCGAAAAACTGGCATCCCGGGATTATCAGGTCCTGATGTTGAAATATCGAGATGGCTGGAGTTGCCGTGAAATGGCCCATCGTTTGGGAAGTACTGAGTCGTCGATGAAATCAAGGTTGCTGCGCGCCCGTAACAATTTGCGATGCGAACTGCTCAAGGTATGCGAGCATTGGGAGACGTTATGAATAACACTGATTTGAAACTTCACGATGCCATCGACTTGCTGACCGAAGGCGAAATGGAACAGGATTCGCGGGACGCGTTGTTCGCTCGCCTGGATCTGGATCCGATCGGCTGGAAACGCTGCGCACTTGCGTTGCTGGAGCAACGGGCATTGCAACGATCGATGGGCGATCCGATGAGTCACGGCAGTTTGCCGCAATTCAGCTCCATCGGCGCGTCACCAGGTACATGGCTGGTGCCCGGTTGGCAACGTTTCGCGGGCCTTGCTGCAATGGTCATGATTTTGATCGCCGTCGCTTGGGTAGCCGGGGAACGCACCGGATCGAGCAGAAGTTACACTTCGGCGAATCGATGGAACAAGCCGTCTGCCGTTCAAGCCGCGCCGCCAGCGGTTCCGACCGATGACGAGCTTATGAGGCAGGTCAGCTTTGCGCTGGAATCAACGGGCTCGCTGGATGCTGAACTTGTTGCGCTGGTGCGAGTCGGTGACGAATCAAACAGGAAATTTTACCCCATTGTTCGCAGCAATGACCTGGCGCAAAAAATGACGGCGTTGCCCGATCAAAAACTGTCGACAGAAGCGGTTCACACGCTGCATCAATCCGGTTGGGAGCTAAACAAACACCAACAGTTCATTTCATTCAAGTTGCCCAATGGCATTACGAAAGCCTTGCCTGTTGACATGTTGACGTATCGCTTTGTGGGGCGGGAAACATTCTAGCCAGCAATCCATTCCATCAGAAAACCAAAAAGGTGAATACCATGAATTCCAAAACCTGTTACTTGACGTTGCTGATAATCGCACTTTGTTTTTCCAGCGCCCAGGCGCAGGAACAAGACGACGCGAACATCGATTTAGTGCCGGCGGACCGGAGTTCTGAGTGGCTAGGTCTCGATAAGGGCGACCGGGTAGCAAATGCCGAGTGGCTGCTCCTTCCGCGAGTCCTCCCGCTGTATCAAATGGTCGGACGCGGTTTTGCTGCCGATGACGGAGACTACCTCGCTCAATCCGCAGAAGAACTCCAAACCTACTACGATCTGGCAATGTCTTACCAGTACATCGAATCGCCACAGGTTCGCGCTCAACTTCAACTGGCCGAAGGTGAAGGAATTATTATTGAGTCGGTAAAGTCTGATGGATTAGGCCAACTTGCCGGATTTTTGGCAGGCGATCTGGTGTTGCGTGTCGACGAAATTCCTGTTGTTACCCAATACGATCTGGTCTGCGCTTTGACGGGAAAACGTGGTGCGACAACCAGTGTGCGTGTTCGACGAAATGGCGAGGTACAGGAGTTGAGCGTGGAACTAAGTCCGGTTCAAATCGAAAAACGCACCAGCTGGATCATCGGCGTCAATGTGGATGAAATGAGCGAACTGTTACAGATCCATTTGGGATTCGATGGCGCAGTGATCACTTCGCTGACCGAAGGGGGACCGGCCGAAAAAATGGGGCTGAAAATTCATGATATTATTCTGGAAATCAATGGAAACAAGGTCGGGAATTCCGATCAGCTGCGCGAAGCCGTACAGGCGTCTCAGGGAGAGACTTTGACAATCGCTGTTGTGCGTGCGGGAAACAAAATGACAATTGAATTGAAACCAGCTGAAATCGAAATTACATCGGCAAGTTCGAGTCCCCTTGCAGATGTCCGGTTTCTTGAAGATTTCGCCCTCGCTCACAGATACGCGCCATTGATTCACAATATCGATATTGCTGATGCACTGTTGGCGCCCTCCAGCGGCACGGAACAAATTACCCTGGAGGACATTTCCCGTAAACTGGAATTGCTGCAACAACAGGTTGAAGAATTGCGCGAATCGATTGAGAAATAGCCTTTTCGCAATTCCAGGCTTTTTCGAAAGGCCTGATGTCAACTCGACAGCACACCGTTTTTTGTTGAATCTGGTTGACAGACTTGTTGTACCGCGATGTTTTGTCCCGCTAGAATGGGCAGGCACTCTTGCCTGTTTTCCCAATCACTTTGCGCGAAACGAGATCCAAAATGTTTGAACGTTTAACGACCGGTTGGCAACTCGCGAAGCAGTCCTTGCATGTGCTCAGGCTGGACAAGGAATTGTTATTGTTCCCGATCTTCAGCTCCATCGCCTGCGTCGTGGTGATGGCAAGTTTTGCAGTCCCCATTTTCTTTTCCGGAATGCTCAATGGAATCGGGGAAGAAAATGCTTCGAGTAGCCAAAATATTCTGTTGTACGTGCTCGGGTTCCTGTTCTATTTCGTCAGCTATTTCGTCATCATTTTTTTCAACTCGGCGCTGGTGGCCTGCGCCATTATTCGCCTCAAGGGGGGAAATCCAACGGTCAGCGACGGGTTCGGCGCGGTCATGGCCCGTTTGCCGCAAATCGCCGGATGGGCGCTGGTAGCGGCAACCGTCGGCATGATTCTCAAGGCCATCGAATCGCGATCAGAACGCGTTGGCCAGATCGTTGCCGGCCTGCTGGGAATGGCCTGGTCCATTACAACCTTTTTCGTCGTTCCCATTCTCGTAGTTGAAAAAGCGGGACCGATCGAAGCGGTGCAGCGCTCGGTCGGCATCATGAAAAAGACCTGGGGGGAATCACTCGGTGCCAAATTCGGAATCGGCTTGTTCACATTCCTTGGCAGCTTGCTGGGAATGCTTCCGATCGCCGCTGGCGTCATGATGATGCAAGCTTCGCCAGTCGCCGGTGGCGTATTGATCGCCGTCGGAATCCTATGGATTCTGCTTGTATCCCTGATATCTTCGGCGCTCAGTTCAATCTTGCTGGCCGCCCTCTACATCTACGCAGCCGAAGGCAAGATGCCCGAGCATTTCGATTCGCAAATGATTCAAGGTGCTTTTGGAGCGAAATAGCCGGTCCGAAATTATCTCATTACGTTCAGCAGGCGGAAATGCCAGCAAGTTACAAATCCCATCCCATCCACTAGAATACAGGTGCTCGCTGCATACCGATTTTCAAAATAACGATGGAACGACCCAATGCGAAATTTTCAAACACTGCTTTTGTTTATCGGGTTGTCATGCCAGATGATTGACCTGGCGGATTGTCAACTCGTACAAATCAACGGTAATGGATTTGGCGGTGTGAACATTCGCGCTCCCTTTGTCCGAATCAACACTAATCCATACGGCCCTACTCATGTTCGGGCTCCCTTTGTTAATCTGAATGCTCCGCCAGCCTACTACCAGCCGCAGCCTTTTTATGTGCAGCCAAACTACAACGGCGGCCGGCCACCGGTATACGGAACGCCAGTCTATGCCGCGCCCGATGCAAGTTCAAACATTGTTGTAGTTCCCGGTATGCCCGATTCTTCCGACAATGCCCCGTCGTATCAGGCAGGAAGTTCTGCAATTGAATCATCTGCCGTCCCAACACCTGCCAGACAACCGAATAATTTGGTTGATCGAGAGCTGCCAAAAAATACGCTTCCCGATCCATCGGGAATGAAGTCCGTGCTGGAGCAACCAACTGGCTCGGGGAGCGAATTACAAGTTTTGCGTCAGGATTTAATAGCCAGCTCAAATGCCCTTCACCAATCACTCGCACGATATTCCAATGCACCGGTTTGGCAAGACTTTCTGGCATTGCCAGGTTTTGTTCGGGAAAATTCGGAATGGCGGGATGGTTCGACTATCGATCAGGCTCAGATGAATCACTTGTTGAAAACGCTGTCGCGGTTTGAAAAAACGAATGGCAAAGCGGAAATGCATTTGATCAACAATCTGGAAGAATTCCGTCGCACGCATCAGGAACTTTCGAACTTCGTCCAGCACTTGCAGAACCAGATTCAACAGGACACGGTCGACCTTCCGGCACCACCCGATCAAAACGGTGACAAGTAATTCGGGTGATTGTCTGGTCTCAAGAGCGATAGAACACCGACAGCCGGTTTCCCAAAGGGTCGCTGATACCGTCAAATCCGTATATTCAGGTTAGGAGAGTTTCGCGGCCAGAGATTGACCAGGCTCGGCAAAATGCGGTGTCAAATCCCCGCTGCAAACCCGCTCTTTGGCAGATAACGACGGGCAATTCGGCGCTCGCTTCGATATACTGAAATGGACCTGTCCTTTTGCTTATTCAACCAGATTCCCGTCGAGTCGATGACCAGTCTCCCCGTTCCGTTTGAACCCGCCGTTACTGCGCCTATCCTCCTGGGGTCGTTGCGTTCAATCAGTGCCGAGCTTCGCGGCGAAGTGCAAGCCGCTGGAAAGGTCTTGCCGTACTATGATCGGGCAGCGGAGTTGGTTGATCGGGCGATCGGGATGACTTTGGGTTTCAAACTCTTTCCGGTTCAACGCGTTGGTGGACGAGTGATGGCCGGAGGTGGTGTTGCTGAAATGCAAACGGGCGAAGGCAAGACCATGACGGCAACGGTGCCGCTTTACCTGCATGCCCTGGCGGGCAAAGGAGCGCACCTGGCAACGGCCAACGATTATCTGGCCAGTCGCGATGCCGAGTGGATGGGGCCGGTCTTTGAAGCGCTCGGATTACGTGTTGGCGTCGTCATTCATGGCTTGACCGACGCTCAAAGACGCTCCGCATATCGGGCCGATGTGACTTACGGAACGTGCCGCGAGTTCGGGTTCGATTTCTTGCGCGATCGATTGCGGCGGCGTCAGGTCGTCGAGAGCGAGCGGTTGTTCGGCGAGCGGGGATCGTTATCGCTTGATGAGTTATGCGTGCAGCGTCGTCCAAATTATATTCTGGTTGATGAAGCGGACAGCCTGTTGATCGATGACGCGCGGACTCCACTGGTGATCAGTGCGGCACCCAGCCAGGCCCAGCGCCGTGAAGTGGAGCTATACAACTGGTGCGCACGGGTCGTTGATCAGTTCGAAGACGAAACCGACTATCATTATGATCGCGAGAAGAAAAAAGTCGAATTGACCGGCGGCGGAATGTCGCTTGTTCGTTCGATTCCCAAGAGCGCTGAACTGGAAGGGCTGGGCCTGATCGACTTTTATGACTTCATGGAACGGGCCATCAAGGTTGTTCGCGATTTTCATCTGGATCAACACTACGTCGTCCGCGACGGCAAGATTGTAATCGTCGACGAATCAACGGGCCGAATCGCCGAAGGTCGCCGCTGGAGCAAGGGCATTCATCAGTCAATCGAGGCCAAGGAAGGGCAGGAAATTGAAATCCAGACAAGCAACGCTGCTCAAATCACCGTCCAGCAACTTGTGAATCGTTATCCGGTTGTGGCGGGGATGACCGGTACAGCGATCGAATGCAGCCGCGAGTTCCGGCGGGTCTACAAATCCGCCTGCGCGCAGGTGCCGACCAACCGGCCATCGCAGCGCAAGGAATTGCCGACAAGGTTCTTTCCCACCAAATCCGACAAATGGGAGGCAATTGTCGCGGAGATCGAAGAGGTTCGGGACGGCGGTCGACCGGTACTTGTCGGAACACGCACGATTGAGAATTCAGAGTTGCTTTCACGATTGCTCAATGACGCCAGGATCACTCACGTTGTTCTCAACGCACGTCATGTCGAACAGGAGGCAGCGATTATCGCCCAGGCGGGTCAACAGGGCCGGGTCACCGTGGCAACGAATATGGCGGGACGGGGAACCGACATCAAACTGGAACCGGAAGTTGTCGAACAAGGTGGCTTGCACGTGATCTGCGCCGAACTGCACGATTCATCGCGGATCGACCGGCAGTTGTTCGGCCGTTGTGGACGGCAAGGTGATCCGGGAACAACTCGTTTGTTTGCGTCCGCCGAGGACCCGTTGCTTGAACAAGCCTTCGGGCGAAAGCGAGCCGCTCGATTTCGGTCTATTCAAGGCTGGCGAAGTGATGAATGGTGGATTCGATTGTTCCGCAAAGCCCAGAATCGTGTGGAAAACGAGCATTTTCGGCAACGGCAGATCATGATGCATTCGCAAAAAGAAAACTTCAAGGTTTTGCGCGAATCGGGCCGCGATCCGTATTTGGACGTCGCGGACTAAAAAGATAAAAAACATCAGGGCGTCGACGCTCGATTGTTTGATAGATATTCAGGCCAAAGATAAAATTAACGACCCGCATACCCGACGAATGGCAAATTTTCATTCGGAAACATTTCAGGACACAAACCCATGATTGACAAGCCGGCACACGATACCGAAATGGATCAAGTCGATGCAATCAAGCAACAGATTCGGGCGATCCTTGGCGAGTTGCGAACGCTGGCCAAATCGGAAGTGGACGACGAAGCATTTCTGACGCAGTTGGGCCGGCGGACTCTGGAAACCACCGGTGCTGCGGGCTTTGCGATTTGGCAAATCAATGACCAGCAAGAAGTTACTGCGGTTCACGAAATCGGGACAACTTCAAGTCGATCGAATCTCGACGACCAGCAATTGGAAATGCACGGTCGCCTGGTTCGAACCGTAAGCGCCAGCGGTCGCCCGACGTTGATTGAGCCGGACGCGAGGGATAGCGAATCGGGGCAAGTCGTCAATCCGATGACGTTCTTGTTGTTGCTCAAGCCGTTGCAAGACCCTTCGCTGCAGGATCATTACGTGCTGGAGCTTTTCCAGCGGGTGGGAATTGCTACGGCAGCGCGAACTGGTTACATGCGATACCTGGAAGAGATCGGCGAGATCTTTGCGGCATGGCGCGCCCGGCACCAGTTGCGCAGCCAGTCCAGCCGGCACGGCAAACAGCAGCGAATGATGGAGTTTATCCGTGATATTCACACGTCGTTGGACCCGCGGACAGTTGCCTACGCAGCGGCCAATGATGGTCGGTTACTTGCCAATTGTGATCGACTTAGCGTCCTGAAATTTGACAGTCGCAACACGCGAGTCCTGGCAGTCAGCGGGCAGGATGACTTTGATAACCGGTCAAATGTGGTTCGCAAACAACAGTTGCTGGCGAAAGCGGTTTGTCGCAGTGGCCAGCCACTCTGGATTGGTGGAAGTGGCCTCGAGGATTTGTCCCGTTCCATTCGCGACCTGGCCGACGATTACCTGAATGAATCTCATTCCCGAACGCTCGGAGTGATTCCCCTTTTTAACAGGGCAGAACCAACGGCCGAAGATAACCCGGACGAACCGGTCGCAGTTCGCGCCAGTGTCGGGGCCATGATTTTTGAGTGGTTTGGTCAAGATGTTTCGAGAAGTGCTGCCGGAGTTGATGTAGAGACATTGACCGACCACGTTGGCCGCGCGCTGGGAAATGCCCAGGAACACAGCACGATATTTCTGTTGCCGGTCTGGAAGACGATTGGAAAATGGAAATGGCTGATTCAGGCCAAAACACTTCCAAAGACGATCGCGGTGCTTGTCGCATTGTTGGCGCTGGCAATGTTCTTTTGTTTTTTTCCATGGCCGCTTGATATGCGTGTCGAGGGAACATTACAGCCTGTGCAGCAGCAGAATGTTTACGCCAATATCGACAATTGCGTGATATCCAAAGTTCTTGTCAAGCATGAACAGAAGGTAAATGCCGGTGAATTACTGGTCGAACTGCGCAATGATGAGCTGGATTACCAACTGGCGTCGGCAAATGGACAATTGCAGGAGATCCAGCAAGAGATACGGACGACTCAGGCCAGCGCCTTGAGTTCAATCAATGAATTGCCCCTTGACCAGTCGTCGGCGGCCGCCGCGCGATTGTCGGCCTTGCGGGAAAAACAGACGACAATCCAGCAGCAACTCGGCCGGCTTGGTCAAATGACGGCCAAGTTGCGCATCTATAGTCCGATCGAGGGGACGATTGTCAGTTGGGATCCGGTTCGGCAATTGACCGAGCGACCCGTAGGTAGTGACGACGTCATTCTGGTTGTCGCAGCCATCGATTCGGATTGGCAAATGGAGTTGTTCATTCCGGAGCGAAAATATGGACATGTCGCCCGAACCGAAGCACTGCCGGACGTAACATTTTTTGCGGCAACCGATCCAAACAAGAGTTACCAGGGCAAGATTATCGAAATCGAATCGCATGCCACCGAACACACGCGTCATGGTAATTCCGTTCGGGCTTTTGCAACCTTTGACCAGCAGGACTCGCCCGATCTGTATGTGGGTGCGGCCGTGACAGCCCGGATTCACTGTGGCACAACTTCAGTCGGATACGCATGGTTCCATGAGTTGTTTGAGTTTTTCCAGTCCCGTGTCTTGTTCTAGTCAACTTGCGATTTGAACCACTTGCGCTTTAGCGGAACCAGGCCCGATCATGACCCTCGCCCCGTCAATGGAGTCCAGTAACAGTCGTCCAATCGCGCTGCGCAAGCGCGGCGACCTGACCGCGCGCAAGCACATCTATCAGGGCGAAGTCTACTGGATCATCAAGGAACCGGTGGGGCTGAACTATTACCGGTTTCCACACGACAGTTACTTTGTGTTGCAGCAACTGGACGGAAAGCGAAATCTGGAGGAGATCGAAGCAGCCTACAACGAAGAGTTTTCGCCGCGCAAATTGACGATCGAAAAACTTCAGTCGTTTATCGGCAGCTTGCACAAATCAGGGCTGGTGCAGGCCGCGGCACCGGGGCAGGGGACGGAACTGCTGAAGCGACGCAAGACAGCTCGTCGCAAGAAACTTTTCAGCGCGTTTGGTAACGTCCTGGCGCTGAGGTTTCGCGGAATCGATCCCGACCGGATACTCAATGCCCTGATTCCATGGACGGGGTGGTTGTTTACACGACCGGCGCTGATTGCAGTGCTTGTCGCCGCAGCAACAGCGTTAATGTCGATATTTGTGAACTGGGACCTGTTCATGTCGCGATTGCCGACATTCAACCAGTTTTTTGATCCGGTCTCCTGGGGATTTTTGGCCGTCGTACTGGCGATTGTAAAAATCCTTCACGAATTCGGACACGGACTTTCCTGCAAACGATTTGGTGGCGAGTGCCATGAAATGGGCTTCATGATGCTGGTCCTGACCCCTTGTTTGTATTGCAACGTTTCGGACTCGTGGACGTTGCCCAACAAGTGGCACCGGGCCGCCATTGGAGCGGCGGGTATTTATGTGGAACTGATTCTGGCAACAATGGCCACATTTATCTGGTGGAATACCGAACAGGGACTTGTGAATCAGTTGTGCTTGCAAATGATGACGGTTTGTTCCATCAGCACGATTATGTTCAATGGCAACCCGCTGCTGCGCTTTGACGGTTATTACATCCTTTCAGATATCATGGAGATTCCAAACCTTCAGCAAAAGAGTTCGGCGGCCTTGACCGACATCCTCAAAAAACGGGTGCTTGGATTTGAGAAAACGCATACGCAAATGATGCCGACGCGGAACAAGCCGTTGTTTGCGACGTATGCCATTGCCTCAATTATTTACCGCTGGGTAATCGTAATCGCCATTTTGACTTTCCTTAATCGCGTGTTTGAGCCGTGGGGATTGCAGGTCATCGGCCAAATGCTTGCAGTGATGTCAATTGGAACCATGGTCGGCATGCCGGCTTACAAGTTGTACAAATTTTTGAAGAACCCGGGCATGAGGTATCAAATCAAGATGCGACGAACATTATTGGTTGGCGGTGGAATTGCGGCGTTCGTTGCTGTGGGGATGATCATCCCGTTTCCCTATTATGTGCATACTGAATTTACGGTGCGCAGCCGGGACAGCATCAACGTCTATGTGTTGACTCCAGGCGAAGTCAAACAGGTTTACGTTTCACCTTTGCAAACGGTGGTTGAAGGAGAGCCGATTATCCAGCTGGAGAATCTGCAAGCCCAGGGACAACTGGACGGGATTGAAAGCAGTTTGCGCGAGAAGGAAGCAGAAGTAGCTCTCCTGAAAATGCATTCGCTGCGCGGAGACCTGTCGGCAATCAGTGGACTTGCCATGGCCGAGTCGGAAATCCACTCGCTGCGCGAATTGCAGTTCAAAACGAAAATGAAAATCGATCGGCTTGTCTTGCGCGCGCCCGGCAGTGGCACCGTACTTCCTGTGGTCGAGGGAACGCAGTCACAGCAATCCAACCCGTCACCCCTGAGTTTGCCGCTGGCTGTATTTGAGAAGAAGAACGCCCATGCCTGGCTACCGCTGGGGATGCCGGTTTGCACCATTGGTGATCCAGACGCTCTGGAAGCAGTTATGGCGATTACTGAAGAGCGAGTCACGTTTGTACGACTAGGCCTGGGGATCGAACTCAAGCCAGATGCATTCGCCAGCCGGCGGATCGACTCGACAATCGAAGCTGTTGGTCGCCTTGCCATCAATCCACCCGATTCACAGGAAGCTCAGCCGACCAGTGGAATGGGGCAAATCGCAGCAGCGGCCATGCCCGGTGCGTCCAATCAATATTTCGCGACAGCCGATCTTGGGGACGCCGACGGACTGGGTCTAAAGGTCGGTTCCAAAGGCCGGGCCCGAATTCGGGCTGGCAACCGGAGCTTGTTTAGCCGGGCCTCGCGCTGGGTGGCCGACACCTTCCGGTTCCAGTAATTCCGTTAATCAGTTGAGTGCCTGATTCGAAACGATCGCACCCGATTTCGGCCGCGCCATGCCGGGGAAATCTGCCAAATCCTGCCGGCAGCAGGGTTTCCAATGAGAATTGGTTCACTGATAATAGCACCATGCTTTTCCGTTCGGAGAGTGGACTTTTCCCGATAACATACTTTTTTCTGCAATTGGGTTGAATCAATGAAAATGCACAACTCAAAATCGGGTCGAAGCGTAAACAGTCTACGGGTTGATTCCGCTGCAACGAGTTTGAGGTACGAGTTACTTGAGCCAAAAAACCTGTTGGCAGGTGTTGTTGGATCCGTATCGACATTGACAGATATCTGGCAGCCGGTTTCGGTCAAGTCGATCGCGGTGCCTGCAGATCGAATTCACATCGAGGCGACGACATTCCGGTTTTTGACATCAAGGAAGACGCCGTTTGGGGTGCGCTGCAAAACGCGCCGTTGGAGTTTACCAAAGACGCCGAGCTGAATCCGCTTGTTTTGAGTGTCGCCCACAGTCACGGGACTTTGGATCGTCGTCCGGAGGATCAAGCAATGCATCTGCCGGAAGCAAGAGTTCGGATTCAGAGCCTGCGACCGAAACACCCGCCAATCCGGCAGGGGTGGCGATCGCCGGTGCGAACGCCCAAATCTCCGCTACCGGAATGGCTAAACCACGCAACCCGCGGCAAGTCTTTACGGCATCCCACCAACCCGAAGGTAATCCGGTGTCGGCACCGGAACTAACTGGCAACGCTGCCAATTGGGCGACCGGAAATAACTTTGTCGCAAATCAGGATCGGTTTGCCGGGTATCAGATGGCCACTGTGCGAAGCGAGCGAACAATGAGTCTCGATGCCGCCTTTGCTGAATTGGAGGGAGTTTTCGACATCGCCTGATACGGTCGTCTATCAAATAAGGTTTCGATTGTGGTCGCCCGACAACAAGCGCTGGTGTGGGGTCATGGGCTGGCATAACCAATCGAGTTCCAGCCGGCTCGACGTGTTACGGCTGGTCCGACATCAGGACCTCCATTTCAACGGTTGAGTTGGGCCGCAACAGCCATTCGTTACCACGTTTTTGATTTGCGATGACGGCTTGAACCAGGTAAGTGTTTTGCTCCCGGTTATTCAGGCCAATAGATTTAACGTGCCCCTCAAAAGTCACGATTTCGTCGTTGGCAAGTTTCAATCGGACAATCAGGGGTTTTCCCTTGAGTTGATCAGGGTTCACGCGACTGGAAGAAATGTTCCCTTCGACTTTGACATTTGCCAGGTCGGCGAGACGAAGTAGCGTTTCGCCTTCCTGTATGTACTCCCCGGCCCGTCGATTCACTTTGATGATTTGGCCGGCAAAGGGTGCGACGATCGTATGCCGGTTGAGCAACTGATTCACCGATGCAACGTTTTGGTTCTCCAGATCAACAGCCCCCTTGTCGATCGCCATTTGTGCATTGCTGCGATCCACTTGCAGTTCCGCCTGGATTTTCGAAAGCCGCAACCGTTCCAGTTCCTGGGAAGGCGTTGCGTTTTTTCGGAACAGCTCTTCGCCGGTCTCCAACTCATTGATCGCCACTCCCAGAGTCGCCTCGGCGTACTTGACGGGAGTGGAGTCGCTGGCCTGACGCTCGGCGTTTGCAGCGCGGATTTGGGCTGCCTTAAGTTCGCTATCAATACTTGCTGGATCCAGTATGGCGAGCACATCACCCAGCGCGATGTCGTCTCCCTCATCGACCTCGAGCTTGTCAATGAATCCCTTCAGTCGGGCGGGCACTTCGATATCATTGATCGGTGATACAACGGCAACGTCAATCTGGATGGGGTCCGGCTGCGACACTTGTTGTCGGCCAGCCTGCAACGGAATCGTAATCCAGCCGGAAATAACCGCCGACAGGAAAACGAATGTTGCGGAAAACTTGCTTGATTTCATGGTTATTAACACTTTCAAAAGGAAGTGCGCCTTTCTGGATTGCCTTTTCGGCATTATTCGACGAGCAAGAAAAATGTTTGCGTCATTACCCAAGTCTACATCAAGGCGGCCATCCGGTCACGTGTGTCACGGGATAAGGGGGGGCAATTTGCAAATCCGTTTTCCGCAGTTCACAAGTTCAAGCGTGCCATCGACATGCTCGACAATCAACGATTGGTTTTCAACCCAGTCCCCGGTGTTACAAACCGCAAAACCCCCGGTCGTTTTCATGGACGGACGATGCAAGTGTCCAAAAATTACACCGTGACACCCTTGATCACGAGCGGCGCGTGTTACGGCGTTCGGGATCGTCGCTGTCGAGCCGACAATCGACTTGCTCCAGTGCTTGACAGCGAAGCAGTAATTAATGTCCCTCAGACCCATCATTGACAAGAGCCGGTTTGTTCCGCGATTGATGGCCATCAAGCCATCATAAGCACGGCTTCCTGCCTGGGAAATAAAATGAAATCGTTTTTCCATCGAGTCAAACAGGTCGCCATGAGTCACGAGCAATCGGCGACCGTCAAGTGTCGTATGAATCAATTCATCGGCAATCATGATTCCGTTGATGGTCGGGTGCGGGCCGCGCAGGAATTCATCGTGGTTGCCCGGCGTGTAAAATACGCGAACGCCAGATGCAGCTAATCCCATGATTTCGTCGATGACTTCATCATAGGCAACCGGCCAGTACCACTTTCGCGCCAGCCGCCAACCGTCCAGCAAGTCGCCTACCAGGTACAGATTTTCGGACGGGTAGGCCTTGAGCACTTCCAGGAATTTTTCGGCCCGGGCAGGTCGAAATCCGAGATGCAAATCGCTTACAAACAGCGAGCGGACCTGGGGCATGGTTGACGGGCCTGTCGTGGTTGGCGTTTCAAGTCAATGCTCAACCGAGTTGAGCGCGGACGTAGTTGAGAATCTGTAGTTGGGCAATCTCGAAAGGAGCATCAATAAATGCACCGGCCGCCGCCTTGTGTCCGCCGCCGCCAAAATTCCCGGCGACATCATTACTGGCAACATGGCAACGACTGCGAAGGCTGATTTTGAACCCGCCGCACATTTGCTCAACCAGAATCACAGCGAATTCCGTTCCCTTGATTTCCAGACAGTGGTTAACAAGGTCTTCAGTTTCGGTGGGATGGGCACCGGTCTCCTCATAGTCGTTCCGAAGGATGTAGGTATGCGCAAGCCGCCCTGCGCATTCAACTCGAATTCGGTTCAGCACGACGCCTCGAAGTCGCAAGCGACCCAGAGTTTCCTGTTCGTAAAGCGAACCGTAGATTCCGGCTGGTGAGGCACCGGCATCGACCAGTTTTCCTGCGACTTGCCAGGTAAGCGAATTGACGGAAGGAAACCTGAACCAGCCGGTGTCGGTTGCCAGTGCCGCGAAAAGGGGCACGGCCATTTCAGGGGTCAGGGGAACCCCAAGTTGCTCGGCGGCTTCCACGACCAGTCTTCCTGTGGCTTCGGCTGTTGTGTTCTTGAAAAGAAGGGCACCAAGATCGTCTTCGCCGACATGGTGATCAAAGATAATCCGCGTTCCCTCAAACCGCGCGATGATCTCGGCCATCGGACCAAGCTGGGCCACTGCGCTTGTGTCTAGAATAATCCAAAGATCTGCCCCCATCAATTCGTCGGCTTTTATATCGACGTTGATTGTTTGAATCTCGTTGCCAGGATCAATAAATGCGAGATTGGGCGGTGTCGCCTGCCCGTTGACAATACGGACCTTTTTTCCCAGGTGCCGAAGCAAACCGGCCATCCCCAGTTCGCTGCCCAATGCGTCGCAGTCGGGGCGAATGTGGCTCGTCAGGTTGACTTCACGGGCCTTGCTGATAACGTCCTTGAATTGAGTCCAGTTGATGTTCATTGATTCGATTGTTGATTTTCGGTGGTTAATATGCGGGATTCCTGGTTCCAGGGAATGGGCGATTGGACCGCTAACGCCCCTGTTTGGCAAGCCAGGTGGTTCCGATCAACCGGGCTTGCTCGATATCAGCGTGCATTTGTTTCAGCAGTAATTCGGTTGTGTCAAACCGTTCCACACCTCGGAGTCGGTTCAGGAAATCGACTTCGATCACCTGGCCATAGATTGATTCGCCAAAGTCCAGGATATGAACTTCCACCTGGGGTCGATCGTCGCCGAAAGTCGGTGAGGGGCCGATATGAATTGCGGCAACGCGTGACGAAACTTCTTTTGGATTCCCCAATCGGGCTATCCCGCAATAGATTCCGTTGCCGGGTATCAGCGTATCGATCGCGTCAAGATTAGCCGTAGGAAATCCCAGGCCGGTACCGCGACCTGCGCCGTGCACCACCATTCCTCGAATGCGGTACGGCTGTGTCAGCATTTCGCATGCCGCCTGCGTGTCGCCATCCGAGATCGAATTGCGTATTCGGGTGCTGGATATCCATTCTCCCGATAACGATTCTGGCTCAACGACCTCGAATGCAATGTTTGATTCGGCACAAAGTTCGGCAAGTTTTCCGACATCCCCATGGCGATTATGACCAAAATAAAAATTTGGCCCCTCAACGATTGCCGCTGCCCCGATGCGTTCCTGAATGACATCTTGAAAAAATCGGGAATACGATAACTGCAACAACTGCCGATCGGTCGGCCAGGCAATCATGACATCGACATTCAAGGCGCCGAGCAATTCGGCCTTGCGTTCCGTCCATGTCAGTGGAGGAGGTGCCAATTCGGGACGAAGCAAACGAACAGGGTGAGGTTCAAAAGTAAAAACAATCGAAGGGCCATCAACCCGGTCAGCCCAGTGGTTGAGTCGTTCAATGATGCGCGCATGACCCCGATGCACGCCATCGAAATTCCCCATTGCCAAAGCGCCACCGCGCGGCAATCGCTTGAGTTCGTCAATATTGCGAATCAGTTGCACGATTCAGGGGAGTCCGTGTTTGAGTTGCCGGGAATGCCCGCTTACAGGCGTTTCGGTGTGGGAAAAAATAGTGTGAACTTGGTACCGTGCCCGACTGCGCTTTGGACATCGATCAACCCATCGTGAGCTTCGATGATTTTTCGCGCAGTGGGCAGTCCCAAACCGGTGCCGCCGCGCTTGCTGCTGTAGAATTTTTCGAACATGTTGAACAAGGTTGTCTCATTCATTCCGCAACCGCTATCAATCAGGTCGAGGGCAACGCCCTTGAGAGTGGCGCGAGTGCGTACTTCCAGACGCCCTCCCTCCGGCATGGCTTCGAGGGCGTTTTTGACAAGATTCATCAAGGCGGCCTGCAACGTGCTGCTGTCCAGCATGACAAACGGAAGCTCCGTATCCAGGTATCGGACGACTTCCACATTTTGTTGCTGCGCCGTCGACTCGTAAAAGTCCAGGACCTGTTCCAGTTGTTCATTCAGGCTGCCGGGTTTCAGAGACAGACTACCCAACCGTGTGAACTGCAGAAAATCGTTCAACAGGTTTTCAAGTCGTGTGCACTGACGTTTGACGACTTCAATTTTATTTATCGCCCGTCGCGCTTCGGGCGTCGGAATTTCCTCCAGTTCATCCTGAAGCAACTCGACATTCAAACGAATGACTGACAAGGGATTACGGATTTCGTGAGCCAGCGCACCGGTAAGCTGTGCCAGTTCAGTGAAAGCGGAACTGCCAGTGGCTGAATCGGGTTTGTCGTTCTTTTTCACCATTGCCAATTTTGGTATCCGGAACGTTTTTTGTCAGGTACGGGTGGTTCCGTACTGGTCAACAATTTTACAGGATCTGCTTTGTCGGAATCGCCGCCAGCCGCCCTATGAACCGCGAGCCCGTCGACTTTTTTTGTTCGACGGGCTCAAATGGTTTATCCGTAACATTGTTCGACAGAGTGATTAACGGCGCTCGTAACGACGGCCACCGCCGCCACTGCTTCCGCCACTACCACCGCTGCTTCCGCCACTGCCACCACCGCCGCTGCTTCCGCCACTGCTGCTCCCGCCACCGCTTCCGCTGCGGCCACGACCACCGCCACTACCACCCCCACCGCCGCTGCGTCCGCGTCCGCCGCTACCACCACCACCACCACGATGTCCACCACCGCCGCTTCGGCCTCGACCACCTCCGCCGCCACTACTGCCACCGCCACTGCCACCACTACCACCACTTGGGGGTCGGCGTGGTGGACGATCTTCAAAGCCTTCATCGTTCTCGTCGAAGTCATCCCCTTCGCCACGAGCCGGGACGGTCGCGTATTCATCTTCCAGGCCCAACTCTTCCAGCGCTCGTTTGCGGCTGAGCTTGACACGATCCTGTCCATCGACATCGATGACCATCACTTGCATCTCGTCGCCGACCTGGCAGACTTCGGAAACATCGCTGACGTATCCGCTGGACAGTTCGCTGATGTGGCAAAGACCGTCACGACCGGGGAGAATTTCAATAAACGCACCAAAATCCTTGATACTGCTGACAGTTCCGGTGTAGATCTTGTTGATCTGAACCGTTGCTGTGCAGGCCTCGATTTGACGCATGGCACTCTTGGCCATTTCAGCATCCATGCAGGCGACGGTTACCCAACCCTCATCATCAACTTCGATAACGGAATCGGTCGACTCCTGAATGGCACGGATGTTTTTTCCACCAGGGCCGATCAACATACCGATCTTGTCGGTGTCAATTCGGGTGCGAAGCAACCGGGGAGCATGAACCGATATGTCCTCTTTGGGACGCGAAATGGTCGTCAACATCTTGCGAAGGATTTCGATTCGCGTGATTCGCGACTGGGTCAGGGTATCGCGAATAATCTCAAATGTGATTCCGCGAATTTTTAGATCAAGCTGAATGCCAGTGATCCCCCGCTGGGTTCCCGCAATCTTGAAATCCATGTCGCCAAAGTGATCTTCGTTTCCGATAATGTCCGTCAGCAATACGTGACGGTTGTCCTCTTTTACCAGTCCGATTGAAATACCGGCAACGGGTTGGGTGATCGGTACACCCGCGTCCATCAGACCGAGGGTGGCACCGCAAACCGAGGCCATCGATGACGAACCGTTTGATTCGAGAATGTCGGAAATCACGCGGATCGTGTAAGGGAATTTCTCGGCCTCGGGCAATACCGGTTTGATACTGCGCTCGGCGAGCGCTCCGTGACCGATTTCCCGGCGACCCGGACCACGGTTGGGGCGGCATTCACCCACGGAAAATGACGGGAAGTTGTAATCGAGCATGAATTTTTTCGAGTACTCGTCGACCAGTCCGTCAACACGTTGTTCATCACGTCCCGTTCCAAGTGTGATCGTAATGAGCGCCTGCGTCTCGCCCCGCTGAAAAACGGCGGAACCGTGAACTCGTGGCAACAAGTCAACTTCACATTGAATATCCCGCAACTCGTTGAGGGCTCGACCATCGGAGCGTTTTCCATCGAGAATCAATTCGCGAACAACGCACTCTTCCAGGTCATGCCAACGCGTCTTGAAAACACCCCCATCGATCGCGCCATCGGCCTTGGCATCCGGGATCATCTCGGCGATAGCGCGAGCTTTCAACTGGTTGCCGGCTTCGGCGCGTTCCTGTTTGGTACTGCCGGTACAAAGGGCTTGTTTCATCGCATCGTAGTATCGATCGCGAAGTTTCTGGAGCACGCCGTCATTGGCAGGCTCCTGGTAAGAAGTCGCCGGAACGTCAAGTTTTTGACGCAATTCCTTCATCATCTCACAAATATCGCGAATCAGTGAATGGGCGTATTCAATAGCCTCCAGCATTTCTGCTTCCGGCATTTCACGGGCAAAGCCCTCGATCATGGTAACGGCCTTACCGGTCCCCGAAACGATCATGTCCAGATCGCTCTCTTCAAGGTCGTCGTGAGTCGGGAACGGAATCAGTTCTCCTTCGATGCGACCGACGCGAACCGAGGCAACGGCTTCGGGAAATGGCAAAGTCGACGCGAATGCCGCCGCCGCAATTCCGTTCATTGCCAGAACGTCGCCGTCATTTTGGCGGTCGCTGGAAAGGACAATGGCCTGGCACTGGACTTCATCCTTGAATCCCGGAGCAAACATCGGCCGAATCGGACGGTCGATCAGGCGGGAAGTCAAAATCTCCTTGGTTGTCGGGCGACCTTCTCGCTTGAGAAAACCACCGGGGAACTTGCCGGCCGCAGCCGAGCGTTCCCGGTAGTCACATGTCAGCGGGAAAAAGTCGAGACCTTCGCGGGCCGGACCGCTGGCTATGGCATTCAATACTACGGTATCACCATACTGGACAATAACGGTTCGCTCCGCTTGTTTGGCAAGGTAACCGGATTCGAACGACAATGTAAAATTGCCAAACTGTTTTTCAACCCTGATTTTCACGGGATAATTCCTGACTTCAAATAATCAAGTAAACTGGGATCGCAGGTTGCAACCTGCACACAAATTCAAACAACGCTCTGGCCAAAACCGGCCAATAAGCAAAAATGGAGAACCATTACGAGCAATAGAAACAATACAAAAAAGCAATCACTGCCCCAACACAACTATTAACACAGTCCAACAAACATCCTGTCTGGATTTGGCACCTGCCAATATCGAACCCAACTCGCCAATCCTTTCTGCTTCGTTGGCGAAAACCCGACATTCATCCAGCGACTACAACGCCGGGACGACCTTCAATGGCAAACCTGACGTATGCAGACAGGGACCAACCGACTATTTCCGAATACCAAGCCGTTCAATAATATCCAGATAACGTTGCGGATCGTTTCCGCGAACATAATCCAGCAAGCGACGACGACGCGAAACCATCGCCAACAACCCGCGACGGGTTGAATAGTCCTTGCTATGAGTTTGCATGTGTTCGGTCAAACTATTGATGCGGGTCGTCAATATCGCAATTTGAACTTCGGGCGATCCGGAGTCTCCAGATTCACGCTGGAATTCTTTTACAAGTTCGGTTTTACGTTCTTTGGTGATGGTCATCGGTTTTGAAAATCCCGCCTGCGGCCAACAGGATTGCCTCCTGCCGCACAACCAAAACGGGTCCACTCCTGTTACAACAAGCCTGACAATTGACAATTCGTTACAAAACAAAACTGGCCGCAAAGCAGCGCAATCCGCGCGCTTCGCCAAACTTCTACTTTACTTTGGGTGCATTGTTACCCATAGAGTTCTTTATTTCAAGTACGAATTCCAGGTTCAATCACTCGAGTTGTGCCATTAACGTCCATTTGGAAGGGTGCAAGTTCAAACTGGAACAAAGTCCCGAACCGGGTCTCATAAACCGAATCGGGACTGTAAACAGCCGTAAAATCCACATTTGTCGACTCGTCGGGTCAAGATCCAACCAGCCGGGAACCGGATTCAAGCTGGCAAACCAATACTTAAGCCGGATATTCCACCCCCCGTTCCCCAGGGTCATTCGAGGTTCGGGACCGGGCAGTTTATCGGTCTGCGAAAACTTTAGTGATCACATCGCAAATTTTTTGCGAAGCGGTTCCGTCGCCGTAAGGATTGGCGATTCCTGTCATTGCTTTTCGTGCCGACTCGTTGGTCAACAAGTGCCCGAGTTCGCGCACGATCGTTTCCCGGCAAGTCCCCACAAGCCTGGCATTTCCCGCATCGATCCCCTCCGGTCGCTCGGTCGTCTCACGCATAACCAAAACCGGTTTACCAAGCGACGGGGCTTCCTCTTGCACGCCACCAGAATCTGTCAGCACGATCGTTGCCCGATCCATCAACCAGACGAACGACTCGTAAGTCAACGGTTCGATCAAGTGTATCCGTGGATGTCCGGCCAGCAGACGATTGACGGGTTCACGCACATTCGGATTGAGATGAACCGGATACACAATATGAACGCCCGAATGTTCGTCGGCAACTTCGCGGATCGCAAGGCAAATATTTTCAAAGCCAACGCCAAAACTCTCACGACGGTGCCCGGTCACGAGTACAACCGGGCTGGCATCAAGTGAATCCTGGAGCTCCGCGAGTTCCTGCGGTGCTGGTCCGGAAACCCGTTGCTGAACCCACAACAGGGCATCAATGACGGTGTTGCCGGTCAAGTGAACGCAAGTCGGATCGATCCCTTCGCCCAACAACACTTTGCGCGCATGGGTCGTTGGGGCAAAATGTTGATCGGCAAGCCGGCTGATTAAACGCCGATTCATTTCTTCGGGGAACGGCGAGAACTTGTGGCCCGTTCGCAAACCCGCTTCGATATGTCCAATTGCAACCTGATGATAGTGAGCGGCCAGTGCGCCACAAAACGCCGTCGTGGTATCGCCTTGAACGATCACCATGTCCGGTTTGACTTGATTCAGCACCAGGTCAAGTCCGCTCATGGCTCGTGCCGTGACCTGGGCAAGTGTTTGGCCGGGCGACATGATGTCGAGGTCATGATCGGGCTGGATGCCAAATACCGACAGAACCTGGTCGAGCATTTGACGATGCTGGGCCGATACGCAAACGATCGAGCGAAACTCGTCGCTTCGTCGTTGAAGTTCCAGTACGACAGGACAAAGCTTGATCGCTTCCGGGCGCGTGCCGATGATGGTGAGTACGGTTTGAGCCATGATGAACAGAATAATCGAATTTCGTTTGTCCGACCGGATTCCGGGACGGAGAACAAACCATCATAGTCGAACAGATTCGGGATGAACGGCTTTTCCTGACCCGTAAACAATTTGCCTACCGGAATTCACAATGGAATTCAGAATTTTCGGCCTGGGTCGCCTGTTGTATGGCTAAACGAAACTCGCGTGTCAAAAACCCAGGTCGCGTTGCAACGGAATGGGCTCGGTACAAGTCGGCGCGTTGAACGACGGTTTGTTGACATTGGGTGAAACGGGCCACGCTTCCATTTCGTCGGCAGGGTAGGGAACAAGAAGTCCTTTCAAGTGGTCGTAGTCCTTGAATTCGGGTTCAAGCCATGCCTCGTAATCCTGTTCTGCCAGGATCACCGGCATGCGATCGTGGATCGAGTTCATCAATTCGTTTGGCCTTGTGGTGATGATGGTGCACGACTCAACGACCTGCCCGGTCTTGTCGTTTTTTTCCCAAAGGCCCGCCATGCAATACGGTCGTGCATCCCGCAAGTGAATGAACACAGGCTGTTTGCCTTCGTCCATTTTCTTCCACTCGTAAAAACCGTCAGCCAACACCAGGCAGCGACGTTTTTTGAAAGCCGCCCGAAAGGCCGGTTTCTCGTGCACCGTTTCACTCCGTGCGTTGATCATGCGGTTACCGATCTTGAGATCGTCGGCCCAGAATGGAACGAGCCCCCAGCGAAGCCAGGCAAAATCGGGCGCGGCGTTGACGCTGCGGATGGCCGCAACGGTTTGGGTCGGCGCGATGTTGTAGTTCGGCGGGATTTCAGGAACAACCAGGCCGTCAAAGAGTCTTGCGATCGCTGCGGATGAAGTGCGAAGTGTAAATCGACCACACATGAAGCGTTGCGATCAGCGAAAAGTATTAGTTAAGCAAAACCTGGACGGGACCATTGTTGTCATTGTCGCCAGTTTCCCATTCCCGCCGAATCTCCCTCAGGCCGTAACAACAAAGTTCAAAACTATCACTGAGCCGTTCGAACAGCGGGCCGGGTACCTGTTTTTCGTAATCGCTGTGAATGGTGCTGGCAATCAAATAGGCACGCTTGCCATGCGAACAGTAGGTTTCAAACTGGTCGTCCGACTTGCGCAATGCCTCCGGGTAAACGCCGGCCCAGAACAAGGTGAAATCACCAATATGGCGATGAAGTTCCCAACTGGCATCACCGAGTCGCTGCCGCGCCTCGGCGGCCATCTCGGCAACCGACATTAACGGTCGACCCGTCGCACTGCGAATTCGATGCATCACATCGCTACGGATGAAGCGGATCAACAAGTCCGAAACGTAGTCGATCAACGGCGGATCGACGACGCCGAGGCGGGTTTGAAACGTTTGCTCGGCAAGGCCGGCAAAATATCGCTGGAAGACCAGGTTCGAATGGTCAGCATTCATGCTTGCAACCTCCACACAATCATACGTTGCAAATCAACTCTAGCCAGAATGTGAGTTGCAGGTCAATACATTTTGGCACTGCAATCGTCGTTTTTTGCCGTGCGAACCGACAATTCCTTCTTTTCGGAAGAGACTTGTTGGGCTTGCCGGCTCGTGGTCAGTTGGTCGGTAAGTCGCAATCAGATAGGCAAGCACGACAAGTAGGAATTCGGTGCCTTCAATTTATAGAGGGCACTTTATTCCAATCCCTTTCGACGTCACCGTTTGTGTCGCCCCATCCGGGGCTTGTTTTTTCAGGCGATGTTTACCAGTGGTTTTCACCACCGGCTGAGATTCTGTCGGCCCGCCGGGCCTGAAAAGTCCTCTATTCATGGCTGGTTCTATTCATGGTGTTCCATTCATGGCTGGCACTTTTTGACCCACTTTTTGACCCCTTTTGACCATTTTGACCAGCACCTTTTGACGCTCCTTTTAACGCCGTTGGACGCTTACCGCAAAGCGGTAAAACATCAAAGCCCGGGGTTGCGCAGCGCACCCCGGGAACCGGGAGACAATCATCCCGGAACCCGGAACGGGTTCAACAAAACGTAACAACGCCACATCGTCGATTGTTCAACACCTTCGGCGTTGCGATTCGAGGTGGTTCGTAATCCTTGGGTGCGCTGCGCGACCCAAGGCTATGTTGTTGAACACCTGTGGTGTTGGGAATCGAATTGATTGGGTGCTTCAAAATTTGGTGCCCAAAATATGAACTCAGATATGGGCGGCACCTTTCTCAGCACCTTTCTCACCACGGCCAAGAACAGGACATCTGAGATTACCGGATTCGAATACGAATTTGACAAGGAAGGAAAGCTGACGAAACGAACGGAAACGATGCGCCGTGGTTTTCTGGCGGCGTTCCTCCGAACAATTCGGTTGGCCGCGTGCTGGCAGCTCTGGACGCTACCAGCCGTAATCCCCGGTGTAAAGCATGTTTTCAATCGCGTTTTCAGTGTGGGCGAGTTCCGGCGAACGCCTCCAATTTTCAAATCTCGATGTGTGTCACGCCGCGAACCTGATCGAAGTGGCCGATTTTGAGAAGTACTCCGCGCGAGCCGGGTATCTCGGCAACGAAAGCCGGATCGCAGACTAACAACGGCAGAGCGACCGGGACGGAAATCGTTCCTGTGAGCGACGTGGCGTAGGCGATGCCAAGCGAAAGGGCAACGAACCACGGCATGCTTTCAAATGCGGCCATTTTCAACCTGTCTCGCTGGGCCTGGGATAGTTTTTTCTCGATTCCGAATTGTTCAATCACTTCGTCTCGTTCCAGCGGATTGGTTAACGCGAGCATTTCACCGAACGTGCAACCGTCCGAACGATGACTGCGATGCAAGTTGCAAGCACCCAGGGCCAATTTTCGGCGATTGAATTCCAGATGAGCTTGGTAAGAGTCAACTTCTTTCTGCTTGCGTCGGTAACCGGCACCGATCATTTTGCGTGGGATTCTCAAGCCGCAGCCGACAGCACCGAATATTGATCGAATCGGTCGATGGTAAAAGTACATTCGACGATAGGCAGAAAACGTTTCGTTCTGAACAAGCTCATTCGCTACCATGATGCTTTCGAGCGTAGTGAAAATCAGATCATCGCCGCTCTCGACACACAGCGGTTTGAGGTAATAGACTTTGACCCCTTTCTGCTTCCCCGGACCCTCAAGGAACTCCTCTAAACGAGTCCGTACACAGTTGGGTATGACATCCGTAATTTCATCGAAACGATCTTGTTCTGTGACACTGACAAACAACTTTCCTTTGGGCAAACGAATCGATGCCTTGCAAAGATCGATTTCACGTACTTGCTGAAATGCTGCCCTGTGTTTCTCTACTACACCCGACCAGCACTTGCTTCTGGATGCCAGCAGTCCATTACGGTCCAGCATGGTTTTTGCGAACTCGGTACTTGAGTCCCTGGGCGGAACCCAAATCGATTGTCCGACCCATGTGCCAAACGGCTCTAGCGTTTGCGCAAATGTAAAAGGCGGATTGGATACCGACGGTACTTTTGATGGCGAAACTCGTTTTGCTGTTTGCGCCGGTGGCACCTGTCGAAGAGTTGCGGTAGTCATCCGAATAGTCCCCCGTGTAGATTTCTCGAAACGAAGCGTTGTGCAGGGTCACGGAGATTCAGTTTACAACAGCAAACGGCGGGAAACTACCGGCAAATCCGTTTCATTGGGCTGGAATCGAGTCTTTTCGATGGGGCTTGTTGAGTCTGCCGGTTCGTGGTCAGTTGGTCGGTTGACCCTGTTGTATTCCCAGTCGCCGGGTATTTGCCTAATGCCTGAACTTCCCGAAGTCGAAACGATGCGCCGCGGTATTCTGGCGGCGGAAGGGAGCGTTGTTGTTTCGATCAAGCGGACCCGTTGCCGCAAGCAACCGCTGAAACTCAATACAACCTGGCCGGCGATATCGCGATCCTTGACGAACCGCACTCTCGAAAAGGTCGGACGCCATGGAAAAAGATTGATCCTGCGGTTTTCCGGCGATAAAGCCCTGATAATCGAGCCACGTATGACGGGACTGCTGGTCACTGATGGTGAGCCTGGCCGTGATCATCTGCGTTTTGAAATCTTGCTGCGAGGCGGGCGCTGTAACCGAATTGCTTATTGGGACCAGCGCGGACTGGGGCAAGTCTTTCTGTTTGACAAGGCCGGGATCGATGCCTACTTGTCTCCACGGAAGATCGGGCCTGACGCGCTAAAGATTGCGCCGAACCAACTTCAAGAGAATCTTTGCCATCGATCGATTCCAATCAAGGTGGGTCTGCTTGATCAGAAAGCGGTCGCCGGTGTCGGAAATATCTATGCATCAGAAATCCTTCATTTGACAGGGACGGACCCGCGGAAACCTTGTTGCAAAGTCTCAGCAAAACAATGGCTTGAAATTCACAAGCAAATGTTGTTCGTCCTGAAATCGGCGATACGCTGCGAAGGATCCACGCTCCGCGATGGCACTTATCGAAACACACTGAACGATCCCGGCAGCTTTCAGAACCAGCATCGAGTTTATGACCATGCCGGCCAGCCCTGTCAAAAATGCGGTCGCGGAACCATTCAGCGAATTGTGCAAGCACAGCGCTCGACGTACTTTTGCGATCGATGCCAAAACAAATAGGGATTGTCGATTTAACGAGAGCCCGAATTTTCTTTTTCAACGGCGCCACTGCCAGCCGGATCGGGCATGACGGGTGCGACGGTCACTCGAGGCAGGATCGGTGCGGGGGGCGTGGCGTAGCGAATTGCCTTTTTCTCAAGCATGGGAACCCATTGGCGTTTAATGGTTCGATTGCGATCTGTTGTGTTACGGGTTGGCAAGTACCCGTAGGTGATTCCACCGGTAATTTCGCGGAGATTTTCAATGGCCAGAGCGCGGATACCAAGACTGGCATCGCTGAGCATTTCCACCAAATTCGCATCGGCCCCTTTTTCCAGTTCGTCAGGAGAGTACCCCAAAATCAGCTTGTACCACCGAGGCTGATCGGCCAGGCCAGCAAGGGCAAGTCCCTCGAACAGGCGTTCGGCATAGGCTGGTTCCGATTGGATGGTCAAGCGAATCGCTTGCAGGAAAGTTCGCCAGTTCGATTTGTTGTCTTCATTTCCGAAATAGTCGACTACAAACTCAAACTGCCCCAACTCGGCAAGCCATGTCATGGCGGCAAGTCGCATTTCCTGACGCGAATCGTTTTTCAGACTGATCAATTCGGCAGGAATGTCAGCCTGCGATTCCACCCACTTGCGCGTCTCCTGAACAACGATTTCACCCACGCGATCAACATATCGAACTGTCCCGGCGTCTGGTTCAAAAACACCGTGTTGAACCGGAACGGCCCACTCGGGCAATTCGCTGTGTGACTGTATCATGGCCGTCCCCATGTCCAGCATCCATATTGCCTCTGCCAGTTGCAATTTCGAACGGCCTGCGATTGATCGAATCACGCGCGTTTGTACCGCCGTGCTTTCACGTGGATCTGTTCCCGGAGGGAAATAGTCGTGGACTTGAACTTCGACAACCGACTGTGCGTCGATCATTGAAATACGGTGCAGTTCCGCATCAATTTGGAGCGACCAATCGACGAATCCGAGCTTTGTTGAAACCTGAATTCTACCGAATTCCAATACGACCAATTCGGATCCGCTGGCCCGATCAAAATCTCCGAAAGCAAGCAAGGCGGGGCCGTCCACAGTCAATGTCAGGGCTTCGCCCATCTGAAAAGTGGCCTGACCGCCTGACAAAACCAGCACCTTGTCAGTTTCGAGCAGTTGCGACTGCGCATCGACAACCGCCCAATTGGAATCGTTTGTTTTGAAAAGTGCCGTTGGTTGTCGGGAACTCGAGCTGGCGACAACGCGCGGAGGCTGGATCGGCCCAATGAACATTTCGGGCGGAACCGGCGTGTAAAGGCTCCATCGAATATCCGGCCGTCGAGGCAGATTTTTTTCTGAACTATCTTCGGCATTTTCCGTGACCACAATGTGTTCGGGCGGCTGAGGGTGGTTGGCAATTACAAGTGGAGCAGGATCAACAGCAACAGGTTTGACAACTTCGTTTTCAGGGTTTTCTGACGTTCCTTTCTCCGGATCGGGTTCCGGATTATTAACAACGGGTTTTGATCCGTCATCGGGCTTGTTGTCGGCAACCGGCGAGTCATTATAAACTGCGGCAGGCCGTCGATTCGCCGTCTTCTGCCCCAGCCAAAATGAAAGTGAAGTCGTTCCGACCAGCGTCCCGATAACGATTGCCACCGCCATCCACGACCGATTATTCGACCGTTGCTTCATTTGTTCCAGGGAAACAGGTGGCTGGGTTGTTAATGGTTGGCTCCTGCCGTCAACGGTCGATAAAATCGAGTCGGTTGCCGGATCATTTGCGGCATCACTTGCATCCTCGAATGGAAGGTCCGTCATTGACGTCGGTACAATGCTGCCGGCCGTTTCATCGCCACCCCTGGCAACTTTTTCAGCGGAAGTTGCATAGACCCGATCAATGTCGTAAAGCGTTTGTCGCAATACAAGAGAAATATGGCTGCTGGTCGGCGGTCGTTTCTGGTGAACCATCCAATGAACGCTGGCCACTTCCGCCAACAAATGATCGGATACCAACATGGTCTTTTCAAACTCAACAGCTTCCTGTTCGGTCATGATACCGTCGACGTAACGAGCGACATCCCCAATCGAAGAACTGCCCATGGCGACTGCAGCGGATTTGCGCGGGTCTGATCTCAGGGACTTGATACGATGAATCCAGGCCGCCGCCCGATCCGACTTGTTGACCAGTTCTTCGAGCTGCGCTCGTTCCATGGGATCGAGATCTGTACGATCGAGAAATCTCAACAGGTTTCTCAAGGTCAGGCGCATCGATAACACTCCGAATTAATACGACTCGGGTGACTGCCTTTCAGGCGGCACGTTAGTCGTCGTTAACAAAAATCGCCGGAACGCTGGCGTTTCTTACTGCATTATTAAAGCCATCGACATCTTCGTCCAGGAGCTTCTGCAACTCAATGAGGTTTTTGTCGATTTCTCCAACAACCATGGCATAAACGTCTTTCGTTTGCTGTGTTGGCGGTCCATCAGCCGAAGATACAACATTTACCAGGGCACTCAGCCGGTTGTTTAGCCGGATGGGAAAATTCAAAGGGTCCTGGCTGCTGCGTGAATTGGTCTGGTAAAGCGCTTCTTCGATTTCCGTCATTCGTTTGGCAATAGCGGTCGCTTGTTCGACAAGCGACTTCTTGTCTTCGGACTCGCCTAGTCGTTTTTTGAGTGACTCCAGTTGCCCGCGTACATCGCGAATCCGTTTGATGGCCTTGTGAGTTTCGGTCAGTTTGTCACGGATCTCTACAAGGAACCTGAATTGTTCCTGATACGCTTCGCTGGTAACCTCCAGTCGCGGATCGGACTTGATCTCAAATTCCGTTTCCATCAACTGTTCACCAACGGCCAGAGTGGCCTTGTAAAGTCCGGGGATCGCGGATGGACCTTCCGTTCCACCCCCCCACAAGACAATGCCGTCGAACGATTCACTTTCCTTGTACTGCATATCCCAGACCTGCGTGTTCATGCCAGCGTCCAGTTTCAGTTCCTGTTCATCAAGTTTCTTGTCCGGTTTGGTTGACCAGGATTCGATGACCTGACTGTTGGGGTCGCTGATCTTGATAGATACGACAGCATCATCCGGAACATCGCGTAACCAGTAACGAAGTTGTACTCCTCCAGTCGGGTTAACACCCGCTGTTGAGCTGCTGCGACCCCCACCACGCGCGCCGCGATAAACGGGGCGCGACTCAAATAGATGCGCCGATTTCTTGACGAGTTTGTCATCCCACTGGTGAATAATGGTCAAGTCATCCAGGACCCAGAACGAACGTCCCTGGGTAGCAACGACCAAATCGTTGTCCTTTATGGTCAGATCGGTCACCGGAACGACAGGCAAATTCATTTGGAACGGTGCCCAGTTTGCACCATCGTTGAACGATACGTATATGCCCGATTCGGTTCCTGCGTACAACAGACCTACTCGACCCGGGTCGGCCCGAACCACGCGGGTAAAGTGCCCTGAGTCGATACCATTATTGATCATTGTCCATGACTTGCCGTAATCGAGAGTCTTGAGCAAGTAGGGCTTGAAGTCATCGGATTTGTACCTCGTTGCGGCGACGTACAATCCGCCAGGAACAGTCGGATGAACTTCCAGACTGTTGATCTGGGCCCATTCAGGCAATTCCGGGGGAGTAACGTTTTCCCAGTTAGCTCCGCCATCACGCGAAACGTGAATCAATCCGTCGTCCGATCCTGTCCAGAGTACGCCGGGTTCCAGCGGGCTTTCTGCGGCGGCAAATATCGTGCAATAAACTTCGACGCCCGTGTTGTCTTTGGTGATCGGACCTCCCGATGCGCCTTGTTTTGTTATGTCGTTTCGAGTCAAGTCCGGGCTGATGGCTTGCCAGCTTTGTCCTTCGTCTGTTGATTTGAACAAAACGTTTGCGGCCGTATAAAGCGTTTTCGAGTCGTGCGGTGAAAAGAAAATCGGAAAATTCCATTGAAACCGGTATTTGACTTCACTGATCGGACGACCGATGGGATTATCGGGCCAGACATCGACGCTGCGATTTTCGCCCGTTTCATGATTTCGTCGGGCAAGGTACCCCCCGTATGATCCACCGTAAACCACTTCGGGATTATCTGGATGCGGAGCAAGGTGACCGCTTTCGCCGCCGGCCGTTGATTCCCAGTCACGCTCTCCAATCGCTGATCCGTCAGAACGGCTGGCTATTCGGACGGTCGAGTTGTCTTGCTGAGCGCCGTAGATTCGATAGGGAAAATGATTATCGGTTACGACCCGGTAAAACTGGGCCGTTGGCTGGTTCATATAAGTCGACCAGTTAACGCCGCCATTAAAGGTAACCTGTGCGCCTCCGTCGTCGGCAATAATCATCCGCTCCGGTTCGTTGGGATCAATCCACAAATCGTGATGATCACCATGCGGCGTATCGATCGATGAAAAGTTCTTTCCACCATCGTCCGAACGCCAGAACTGAACGTTGAGGACATAAACCCGGTCAACATTTTTAGTGTCGGCATAAACCCGTGAGTAGTACCAGGCGCGTTGCCGGATATTTCGGTCTTCGCTGACTTTGGACCATGACTCGCCGCCGTTATCACTGCGAAACAAGCCGCCGTCACTGGCTTCAATTATGGCCCAAACACGACTGGAATCCACGGGTGAAACACTGACCCCGATAATTCCAAGCATTGAGGTTTGAGGCAATCCGTTCGAGCGTGAAATATCTTTCCACGTGTCGCCTCCGTCAGTACTTTTCCAAAGCTGACTACCCGGCCCGCCACTTTCCAGACTAAAGGGCGTTCGTTTGATTTGCCAGGTTGAGGCAAACAGGATTCGCGGATTGCCCGGGTCCATGACCAGGTCGACCGCGCCGGCGTCCTCGGAAACAAACAGGACCCGTTCCCACGACTTGCCGCCATCGGTACTGCGGTAAACGCCACGTTGCTGATTCGGTCCGTACAAATGCCCAAGCGCCGCTGCATAAACGATATTTGGATCTTTGGGGTGAATTCGAATTCGGGGAATGTGCCGTGAGTCATCGAGGCCAATGTGTTCCCACGTCTTGCCACCATCCAGTGACTTCCACATGCCGTCACCGTGCGAGACATTGCCCCGAATTGTGACTTCGCCGCCACCGACGTAAATGACATTGGGATCTGATGGCGCGATTTCAACCGCGCCGATTGATCCACCAAAAAACCCATCGGAAATATTTTGCCACGACGATCCGCCATCGTCCGTTCGCCATACTCCTCCGCCAGTTGCACCAAAGTAAAATGTCATCGGTTTTCCAGGAACACCGGCACAAGCCGCCGCGCGACCGCCGCGAAACGGTCCAATGTTTCGATACTGCAATGATTCAAAAAGCGGGTGCTTGGCCGGGTCGGTGTCCGCCTGCAATGCGACGGCCGATGCGGGTGCCGTAATGCTCGAAACAATCAGGCCGACGATAATCGCGACAACAAGTTTGTGTGGCAAGGCAAAAGATCGGATTCTGTACATGGTTAAAGTACTTGAAGTCCAGAATGGCGGTGGTTGTTCCCCGGCAACGCTCCATGGGGGATTGCAAGGGCTCCATTCTAGTTCAATAAAAGCCCGGTCATATCCTTTGAAAAGCCACTTCATTGCGGAGTTTCGTCAAATTTTGCACCTGGTCCGCGAATGACCCGTATAAGTCCTTCCGAAATGTCCGCCCGGCGTTTTCTGTCACCGTCCGCCGGCGGGCAGATGTTCGATAAAGTAACGGGTCATCAGATTGCGCAAATGACGCGATGTGTTTTCGAATTCGTAGATGCCGTGGGAGCGGTTGGGGTAAGCCATCATTGAAAACTGTTTGTCGCTGGCAATCAACTCGTTGATCAATAACTCCATGGTCTGGTAGTGACAATTGTCGTCGCCCGTTCCATGAATGAGCAACAAGTCGCCTTGCAGATTTTTGGCAAAGTTGATGGCCGATCCTTCGGCGAAACCGGCCGGATTCAAATCAGGCGTCTGCATATAGCGTTCCTGATAAATCGTGTCGTAGTATCTCTGATCGGGAACCGGGGCGACCGAGATTCCGGTCTTGTACAAATCGGGGTACTTGAACATCGCTTGCAAAGTCGAACTGCCGCCGCCACTCCAGCCCCATATGCCCAGCCGATCCCGATCGAGCCAGTCGAATTTATTGACGGCGGCGCGCAATGCTACTGCTTGATCGTGCGCATTTATGATGCCAATTGTTTTGTAAATCGCCTTGCGCCATGCGGCACCACGAGGAACTTTCGCTCCCCGGTTGTCGAAACTTAAAACAACGTAGCCCTGTTCGCACAACAGGCGGTGCCATAACCAGGTGTTGCCTCCCCACTGGTTGGTAACGGTCGTTCCCCACGGTTCGCCGTAAACGTAAACGATCGCCGGATATTTTTTTGATGGATCGAATCCGGGCGGTTTCATCGCCGATCCGTCGATCAAGATGGTTTGCCCGGCCCCGTCATCGATCGACACGCGAAAGAACTCGTGTTCGCAAGCTGCCAGTGCGTCGAGTGTTTCCCGAAGCCTGCTGTTTTCGGCGTGCATTGCCACCGATTCGTGTGAAGGCAGTCGAACAGTTTCAACGACGGGTGGCACGCCAAACTGTGACCACTGGTGAACGGCGCTGCTGCCATCTGCGGCCAGGCTGTAACTGTGCCAGCCCGGCTGGTCTGCAGGAGTGAGCCGACTCAGTTTGGCTTCGGCAAACGTTTGCCGGTAAAGATAACGGCATTTCGGATCGTCGGGCGAAGCGAGAAAATAACAGGCCCTTTCCGTTTGATCGACAAAGTACAATTCTTCGATATCGAAATTTCCGGGCGTAAGTAGTTCCATCTCTCCGTTAGTGACATTCACCAGATACACGTGCTTCCAGCCATCCCGTTCGCTAATAAAGGTGAACCGCTGGTGGTCGGGCAGCCACTCAATCCATGTACATACTTCAACCCACGCCGGATCCTGATCAGCAAACACCAACCGAAATTCTCCGGTTGTTGCGTTGACGGCGTAGACACTATTTGTGTTTTGTAAACGGTTAAGCCGTTGCAGCAGGAATTCACTGGAACCGGGAATCCAGTCAATTCGGGCCGGATAATTTTCCCGTGGGTCGCCGGGGAGATCGACAAATTGGGTTTCTCCGCTGATGAAATCGTAAATGCCGATCGAGACCGATGAATTGGTCGTTCCGGCTTTCGGATATTGAAACCGGGTCAAACGAGGATATAGCTCGTCCGTGTTGTTGATCATCGTGAAAACGCCGACGTTGCTGGTATCAAAACGCCAGAAAACGATTTGGTTGCCATCTTCGCTCCACTGGAATCCGTCGCGCAAGTTGAGCTCTTCTTCGTATACCCAATCCGAAGTCCCGTTAATTATGTCGTCGGATTCTGTCGTCGTTAGCTGGGTGATTTTTCCGTCCGCTAAATGTTCGACATAAATATTTCGATCCCGAACAAAGGCGACGGATTGGGAATCGGGTGAAAACTTGGCAAACATTAACGACGAATCAGGAGCATCTCCGCCAAGTTTTTTGACAACGCCGCTTGTTCGGTCGGCCACCCAGTAATCGCCACGGGTGTTATCCCGCCAAACGCGCTGGGTGTTGTTGAACACCAGAATTTTGTTTCCGTCCGGCGACACATCAAAGCTGCTGACGTCAATCGGTTCCGTTGCCCCTTCAGGTATCAAATCACTGGCCGCAATCAGGATCCGGCGTCTGACATGGCCCTTATTTGGAAGAGGATCCACCAAAACGATGTCGTTTTCGACCCCGTCGCTGTAGGGCTCCTGAACGAAATAGCGTCCACCTTCAGGCATCCAGTTAACGGAAAAAGTTTCAACAGCGAATTCGCTCGACGCGAAAATGCGGTCGACGGTCAAACGGTTGTCCTGGGCCTGAAGGTTCTGAACCAGAACCATTCCGATCAAGGAGGCAAGGAACAGTTTTCGCATTAGCAGATTTCCACAATAAAGCCGTTTGATTATTCGTTTGTTTTTCCTGACAACGGTACGACAGGTTTAAAAACAGTTTACACCGTGCTCCCAGCCGATGCGATTCGCCATAAAGCTTCCTCGGTGGCGCAGGTTGTTACGTGTTCGTTACGCGGTGTCGGTCGATAATCGACTAGAGTTGCTTTGGGAGCGACCTTTAACCATTACGGCGTCAATCAACCATTTGTCGAACGCCCTGACCACAGGAGAATCTTCATGAAGGCTTTGTATACGCTGATCCTGTTCGTTGCACTGGTCGGAGTGTTCTTGTCGTCACTGGTTTTTGCCAATCAGGAACCGCAGGTCGTTCAGGAACCGGTCAAGCGACCGGATATTGCAAAAAAAGTGATTGAGGCACCACTCGAAAATGCGATTGACAACGACACACCGGGAACTGTTGACGAGAGTGCGTTGGTTGCCGGTTTTGCAATACCGAAACAGCGGCACGACATGTCCAAAAGCTTCATCGAAAGGCCGATCGAGGGGCTGATCAAGTCGGTCCCTGGACTGGCCGGCGATGCGGATGAGAACCCGATAGTCGAACCGGGCAAAGTTGTCTGGCACGCCGATTTTGCTACCGCCTGTGCGGCCAGCGCTGAATCGGGCAAACCGGTTCTACTGTTTCAACTGCTCGGACAACTCGATCATCGATTCACGTGAACCAACGCCCGACTTGCGAGAACCGTGTTGTTCTCCAACGAAACGATAGCCAGCCTTATCAACGATCAATTCGAACCAGTGTGGGAATCGGTGCGACCCGTGCCGCAAGTGACCATCGACTTTGGTATTGGAAAGATCGTCAAGCGAACGCTGCACGGCAATGTGGCAACCTATGCCTGCACCGCCGACGGCCGAGTTATTGACGTCCTGCCAGGGATTTACGATCCCGAAACCTACGAAGACGAGTTGAATCAGATGGTCGAGCTTCATCATCGCGACTTGAATGCTTGTCGAAGCGATCCAATATCACAATTTCATCGCGCCCAACTGACTCTGTTCGCCGATACGGATTCCGCACCTGCTGTTACGACCGAAATCGTGGACACATTGGCACTGGATACTCGCCACAACCAGCAAGTTCGTCGCCGGGCGATCCACGAGTACTTGCGTGATTGGCGGGAAATCAAGCCGGACGAAATGAAGCCCTGGCTTTACCGCGAAGTCCTGCACGCCGACCTTGATGATCCGTATCTGGGTCTTGGCCACGCATTATTCGCCAACTACCCGTTTGCTATAGAAGATCGATAACCGGCAGATTTCGATCGGCAGGCACAATAGAAAAGTGCCCGGCCACTGCCATCAGAAATTCTGATTCGGTAAATGCGTCATTCTGATTTGCACTAACCCACGTCACTTATTTCCAGCGCGGCTCCGTAGCGGGCCAGGATCATTCGCCGCAAGTCCGCCAGTTCCGGAGCTTCAAGTTGCGGGTCGGACTGGATCATGACTCTCGCGTCATTGCGGGCTTCCTGCAACAAGGCCCCGTCGCGCAGCAAGTCGGCGATGCGGAGTGGCGGCATGCCATGTTGCCGGTCGCCAAACAAATTTCCCGGACCGCGCATTTGAAAATCCATTTCTGCCAGCTCAAACCCGTCTTCGCTTTCGACAAACACTTTCAATCGCTCCAGCGCGTCCGGATTTTCCGACGATGGAAAAATGCAAACGTAACCCGGGTAGTTGCCGCGACTGACTCGTCCCCGGATTTGATGCAACTGGGACAGCCCAAAACGTTC
This sequence comes from Pirellulaceae bacterium, assembly GCA_031414755.1. Taxonomy (GTDB): domain Bacteria; phylum Planctomycetota; class Planctomycetia; order Pirellulales; family Pirellulaceae; genus CAJQPP01. The sequence continues at coordinate 213,555 of JANNWJ010000043.1, forward strand.
GGCCGATTCAATCGTCATGACTGTGGCATTAGGGACGTTGACACCGACTTCGACAATACTGGTCGCAACAAGGAGCTGCGTCGTTCCGCGGGAAAAGGCGAGCATGACCGCTTCCTTTTCACGCGGTTTCTGTCGCCCGTGCAACACGTCCAGGCGAAACGCTTCAAACGGGCCATTGGCAAGCGATTCGAGCAACGATTCGGCACTCGACACTTCCGATTCTTCATCGGTGCGGACCAGAGGCGCGACAACAAATGCCTGCCGCCCTTCGCGAAGTTTTTGCCGGACAAACTCCCACCATTTCTCGCGAGAGTCGTCGGCACCCAGATACGTATGCACCGGATGGTCACGCCCGGTCGGCTTGCGCAGTTCCGAAATATCCAGATCACCAAACGCGGTCATCGAAATGGTTCGCGGAATGGGGGTCGCAGTCATTACGAGATAGTGCGGATTATTGCCCGCTTCGCGCAGTTTGGACCGTTGCCGAACACCGAATTTGTGTTGTTCGTCGATGACAACCACGCCGAGTTTTGGAAAGGGAGGAGGGGATGACAGCAGCGCGTGCGTTCCGACAACAATATTGATTCGTCCTTCCTGAATTTCACTGGACAGTGCTGCTTTTTCGGTGGCCGTCATCGAACCGGTCCATGCCCCAACATGAACCCGCCCCCCCGCCAGCCACGATTCCAGCGTACGCACATGTTGCCGTGCAAGAAGTTCCGTGGGAGCCATAAGAACCGCCTGATAGCCATGCGCGACCGCCAGCAACATGGCAAACGTGGCAACGACGGTCTTGCCGCTGCCGACTTCTCCGTGCAACAGACGATTCATGGGAATCGCTGTCCCCATGTCGGCCGCGATCTGATCAATGGCCGCCTGCTGGTCCTCTGAAAGCTCAAATGGAAACCTCCGAAGAATTCGCGAGCGAATCCTGGCATCCAGTGGCAACTGCGGCGCGTTCTGTTCGGTTTGCATTCGCGCCCTGCGCATGGCCAGTGCTAATTGCAACACAAGCAGTTCCTGATACACAAACCGTCGCCTCGCCGCATCGAGCGATTGCTGATTGTCAGGAAAGTGAACTTGCCGAATGGCCATTTGGATATCGGGCAAGTTCTTTTCGTGTCGAACACGATCCGGTAAAACCTCGCCGACCAGAGAACCAAACTCGGCAACGGTCATGTCGACGATCTCGCGAATGCGGCGCTGATTGATGCCATCGGTCAGTGAGTAGACTGGAACGATCGTACCGGCGGAAGGCCGTTCCTCTTCGGCGAACCAGGTGATTCGCGGATGGGACATCTGCCAACGCCCTTCTTCACGCGTCGGAGTTCCCTGTAACATAATTAACTGACCATTGGCGAAGCGCTTTTTCAGAAACTGCTGGTTAAACCAGATTCCGCGCAGGTACCCTCCTTTCTCTTGTTCGATCAGCGCGGCAAAGACAAAAGTATTCCGTGCCGAGGTCCATTCCTGTGTGTCGATCACCGTTCCGACAACGCTTGTGGCGTTACCTTCGACAAGATCGTTTATCGATTGAAGCTGGCTAAAATTTTCGTAGTCGCGCGGGAAAAAGAACAACACGTCGGCAACGGTCTTCAATTCCAGTTTCTCCAGCAACTCGGCTCGCTGCGGACCGACACCACGAATGAACTGAACCGGTCTTTGCAAATCGCGCGAGCGATCGCTGACAAGTTTTTCAGATTTCGCTTTGCTGGTCATTTCGATGTCATTTGCCGGTTTATTTTTGAAGAAAATCCGTTCGTGGAATTGCACTTCCGCTAATTGTTATTTCTATCACGATTGCGCGAGTGTCGTCATGAAAATAGCCGGGCGGAAGACTGGCGACAACGGCCAGGATGCGCGTCTACCCGCAATAAACTTGTCAAAACCGGCTGTTTTCATGATTGGCACGCCTCTTGCGTTAAGTCGGATTAGCCGGTCGAACACGCTGACAAATTGTCAGCAGCGAACCGGAAACGTTCTACCCGAGGAGATTGAAAATGAAACTTGTTGATCGTCTGGATCGCATGGTCCACCCTATAAACGGCTTGCATGAACTCGATTCCCTGATCGGTTCCTTTCTTGGCCCGCGCACAAAAGAAAGCTGCGTTTTTGCACCGCGAACGGATATCGTCGAACACGCGACGGGATTCACGTTAAACATCGAGATGGCAGGGGTCGAAACCAGTGACGTCGCCGTTCAGGTTGTTGATGACCGCCTGGTCGTGTCAGGCGAGAAGAAGTCCATTCAGGTTGACGAGACGTCGACTATTCATCGGCGGGAGCGGGTTGTCGGCAAATTCGAACGGTCGTTTGAATTTCCAACACAAGTCGATTTCGAAAAAATCGAAGCAGCCAGTTCCAATGGCGTGCTGACCATTGACGTACCCAAGGCCGAAAAGGTCGTGCCACGCAAAATCGAAATCGCCGTCAAGTAACCTGAAGAACGTTAATTAAACAAACAGCTGGCCGAAGGCATTTGTCTTCGGCCTTTTTTCGTTCGAACGGGCATTTGAAGCAAAACGAACGGGATTGGTCGACTATGGTCGTGG
>JANNWJ010000044.1:0-58808 GCA_031414755.1 Pirellulaceae bacterium
CTGGCTAGCTTTACAAGGACTGCCCAGTCTGAAGAGTCTGTGGGCGGAACTTGCTCCGCTTCGTCGAACCGCCTGATGCGGACCCGCATGTCAGGTGGTGTGGGGAGGGTGGTCAGCAATGGCCACCCTTACCCGATTTCGGCGTTGACGGATTTTCCCGAACGCATCCAAGTAATTGCGACTCCACCAACTGTCGCACACAGCATAAGGTTCATCCAGTTTGTATCCATCACCCAACTCGCACCAGAAGGCGTAGCCGTCTCGACAATCCGGATCAGCCAGAAGTCGCCGATGCCCAATGAACGATCACCGAGCGGCGCGCCGGGCCGAGGACCGAATAATCCAAGGAGAGGCAAGAAAAGCACAAAAACGCACAATGTCCAAAGAAACGCCTTGATCAGAAAAAGGTATCGCTTAACGAACATAAGCATCTCAAAGGTTAGGTGATCATCGCCGGCCGAACAATTATTGGACTGATCAGCCTATCCGGTCAGCCTAACTGGGATAGGAAGCTGGATTGGGTCAGCGTAACCGGTTTCTGAACTTCGTCGATTATCTCTCCAAGTTTGTGGTTGTCAACAGTTTCGGGTGAAAGGTTGTGGACCGGGGGGACCAAGTTAGGCTGACCGCAACGTTTTCCAATTGGTCGAGCGGACTGCGGACGCCGCGCCCGCCCTGGTTCAAGACGTGGGTGTAGATCATGGTGGTCTCGCCGCTGCTGTGACCCAGCAGTTCCTGAATCGTTCGGATGTCATAACCACCGGCCAGCAGTTGAGTAGCGAAGGCGTGGCGGAGCGTGTGGAAAGTGGCTGGCTTGCTGATGGCCGATTGTCGGACGGCGTTGCGAAACGCTCTTTGGATGACTGTTTCGTGCAAGTGGTGGCGATACCTGACAAGCGCATGCCATTGCCGTAAGACAACTGGCTGATGAGCAGGGGGAGTTCCTGCAACTGGGACAAGACGGCGCTAACCTCGTTCGGTGCGAGTACCAGCGGCAGATGCTTGGGACACTTGGCCCGCAGCGCGTCAATGTGCTCCAGTTGAATCCCCATCACTTTTCGGTACAGGAACAATAGCGCGCTGAAAGCCTGATTCTGCGTCGAGGCGTTGACGTGTCCTTGGACGGCGAGATGCGACAGGAACTGTTCGATCTCCGGCTTACCCATCTCCACGGGATTGCGGACTCGGTGAAAGAAGATGTAACGCTTGATCCAGCCGACATAGGCTTCCTCGGTGCGGCGGCTGTAATGTCCGAGACGCATGGCCTGATGGACGCGGTCGAGCAATTTAGGCGGCAGGTTGTCAGGAACAATAGTGGGAGTGATGGATAGAAGGGGTGCAACGGGTTTTTCGCTGGGTGCCGGCGGCAGTGGTTGTCGCTTCGGTCGCGATTCGTGTGGAATCGGTGGGAGGGGCATGTTGAGCACATCCCGGTAAAGGAACTGGAGCGCGGCGTGGACGCGGGATTGTTGTGAAGGTGTAAGCTGCTCGCGTTCCGTCAAGTGTCGCAAAAATGCAGCGACGTCGGCAGCACCCAGATCGCGCGGATGGCGCTTGCCCTGAAACAGAATGAACTGGCGAACACGGTTTACATAAGCTTCCTCAATGGCAGCCGGCCAGTGGCGGTCGCGGACGCACTGACGAACCTGATCGAGCAGTTTCGGCGAATGGGTTTCAACAAGCATATTCGCGGGGACAACTGACTGAATCATGGCTGGTCTCCAAATGAATGAGTGGGAGTGTACAAAGGTTCACTATCAGGAGCCTATCGGACGCCGAAACCAAATGCAATGCGGGTGCGATTCGTTGTGTTAGCCAGGCTTTTTGCCAAATCGCGTTGTGAGACGAACAGTTCAGGTTTTGTTAGCGATTAACCGTCGAAGAAAAGCCAGGGTCTGATCGTAAATTCCAGGAACATTGGACTCGCGAGGACCTGCCATGTTGAGCCGGGCGGGGCGGATGTCGTTGAGCCAAAGTTTGCACCGATCTATTTCGGCAGCCAGAGGGACAAATGGTGCCAGCCACAAATGCCAATACAAATGCCAACAACTGCCATTGATTGGTTCAGTTCGCCAACATTATGCGTGACCGGCATCGACATTATCGGATGCCAATGTTGCGTTCTCGAAATGTGGATCTGTGTCCGCCAAACGATCGTCATGCCGTTTGAGATCTCTTCCCGCCGGCAAGGAAGCCTCCAGGGAACGCCATTGGAATGTACGCCAGTAGAAGGTCTGATGCGATGAACCACACGGGACCACCGCAATTCAAGACCATCGCCATACCGCCGATCAGGAAACTTACGCAAATGCCAATTGCAAACTTCATGCTCTCGCGGACGGCTTTCATTGTCGAGACGTCAGTGCCCTCAGGAAGAGGAACCACTGACTACTTATTGCAGCCATTGCGCGGAATCAATGGGCGAGACTTTATAGGTCGAGAATCGATGAGCTGGTCCGGTGTCCAGCCCGCTCCTGACGGTAGAGTGGTGTGTGCTGGTCGGGAGACCAGCCCACAACGGGGGTGGGTGCCTTTTGACCCTATGAGCTGGTCGGGAGACCAGCCCATAACGGGGGAGCTGGTCGGGAGACCAGCCCATGACGGGTCGGGAGACCCAGGGCATTTCGGGCCTGGCTGGCAATGAACTATCGGATTGCGATTGCTGTACGAGGGGCACGGGTTGCCGATTCGATGGACCGGATCGGCAACTTCAACTCCTGGAAATGTTTTGCTTGTGTCAACATGGTACCAGGCAGCCAGTGCCGCTCGATCATGTCGATACACCGATTCAGAAGAACCATTTTCTTTTTCAATGGATATTTCATGCCAGGGAAAAAGGCAAGTTCCGGCACGTCGGTTTCATCGAGAAAATCAAGTGCGTGAAGCAATAACGATGGTGCCGTTCCCGTTAGCGCACACATCTTTGTCGCTGTCCAGAACCAGGTTCTTGCCGCAAACGTATTGAAACTTGCAAGATACATAAAATAGCTGGCATGGATCGGCAGTTTGAACCAAGGCATCGTCGTTACGGGGATCTCCAGCAATCGCCTTCCATCGATTTCCCAGTGATACGGTTTGACAGATTGAAATCCATCCGAAAACTTTCCAAACAATTGCTTGCGTTCTTCTTTTTGCGAACGATCAAAACGGCTTTTCAGAAAATAGTAGCCGCGGGCGGCCGGACCGAGAAAGGTCGGAAAAGTAGAAGCGTCGTACTGGTAGTTTCTTTCAACCAGCAGTCGTAACAACTCATCAGAAAAACTGAATCCCGGCCCGCGAAATCCCACTGGAGTGCAGCCTGTGGTTGCCAGAATCGCCTTTTCACTTTTCTCCAGTTCGCCCAGCAACTGCTCCCGTGTATAGCGCTGCAACCAGGGCTCGTGCATATAGGAATGATTTCCGATCTCATGGCCAGCATCGGCAATCGATTTCAGTACCGATTGGTTGGAAGGGATAGACGCATCTTTGCCGATGATAAACACGGTGACGGGGAATCCGCGTTTACGAAAAAAATCCAGGAAACGGGGAACGGCTGTTTCGAAAAATCCAGGAAACGATTCCCAATTCGGATCGCCATGTGTTTTGAGATAGGCCCACATGTTATCCAGGTCCAGCGAAATGCTGGCTGGAATACCAGATCGGTTGGCCGGGGTTGGTTGGTCGGTCATGCCAGGCAGGAAAAAAAAGGATGGCAAATTGAGTTTCTGTTCGTGTACGACTACTCTATTCAGACTAACCTGCTGCTGCACGGTCGTTCAATAAAGTCCGCCTGAATCCGCCTGGAAACAATGAATTTGCCTCAAAAAATTGTTCGGTTGAAGGGTTGGCAATGGTCGCTCCTCCTGTTTTTCGTTTTTGCGATTCTGACAGGCCTGACGGCATGGCGCGTGCATCGAAATTATCAGGAAGTGGTCGGGGCTTTCACATGGGAAAAACGTGGGCACAGCGATTTTCATAACGGCCTGTATTTGCCGACCAGGGCATTTGTAAACAAGGATAATCCGTATGCATTGCAAACGGCGCTTGATTACAAGATGGCCCGCGCGGCACCCGCGTATTCGCCAGCGGTTTTTATCCTGAATGCTCCGATAACCGGTTTGGAGTTACCGGCTGCGGATGTTGTATTTTTTGTGATTAATTTATTGATGCTCGTTTCTCTGCCCTGGATGGCAGTGCGCTTTTGCAATCGGCAGGCTACCTGGCCATTCTTTTTGCTGTTGTCGTGCCTGGTGCTCGTTTCGCGACCAGGGCATATCACGCTTTTCACCGGCTATTTCACCGTTCAACCAGTCATTGGAATTGCAATTGCATTGCATTTTTCCCGATCCCATCCCTGGTTAGCAGGTTTGGGAATTCTGTTGGCTTCGGAAAAGCCAAATTTTGTGCTTCCGCTTTTGTTGTTGATGGTTTGTCGTCGCGACACTCGGGCGGTTGCCTGGGGAGTCGGATTGTCAAGTCTGTTCGCCGTGGGAGGATACCTTTGGCTGGCATCCAATTCCAGCATTGGTGAAGTGATCGAAGGCTATCGCGAGGGACAACAAGCACTTTACGATGACACAACCGAGTTGCCGGAAAATCGCTGGACAAAGGTCGACCTGATTGGCATGGGATCGGGAATGATGCGACTTGCCCCCGGCGACGGATTCTACCTGGCGATGATGCCGGTACTTTTGATCTTGCCAGGCTGGCTGTTGTTTCGGACAAGCACAAGCGAGCATAAGTTTAGAGCAACTGGAACGGGCGGGATGATCGTGGCACTGTCAATCCTGCTGACAATTCACCATCATTCGTATGACTGTTTGGTGCTGGTGATTCCATGGATTGGATTGACATTTTTTGGTGATATTGTGGCTCGGGAATTGAGTCAGCGTGCCCGATGGTCCGTCGTGTTCCTGACAGGAGTCCCGGCCGTCAATTACTTTTCGACAATTTCATTTCAGGAAAAATTCGGTTTGCCGCGCGAGGGACTTGTCTGGCAATCCATCACACAAATCAACGGGGGATGCCTGTTGATTGCGCTGGTGATTCTGGTTTCAAGTTGCTGGATGAGTCGCCGACAAGTTGACATTCAGGTCCAACCAGGCGGTGAACCGAATCCGCCAATGCTTATATGATCCTGGTTGTCAGGATGTGGCCGTTTCGACAACAAGTTCCTTGTACCTTGCGGAGGGTGCCGGGCGGGCGACACCGCTGGCAAGTGCCTTGAGATTGTCGGCAAAATCTCCGATCGGATCCATAGTGTAATTCGCCCGAATATCGCGGCCAGCTTGTTCACCAAGCTCTTGCCACTGGTGCCGGACCGCCCAGGCCCGTTCCAGCGCTTGATCGAGTTGGCAGACGGTGGCCGAATCGGCGATAAAACCCGTTTGCCCGTCTCGCAACAGTTCCCGATTTCGACCCGTATCGGTGGCGATCGAAATCCGGTTTGAAAGCATCGCTTCGACAATCACCAGTGCCGCACCTTCATAACGGGATGGTAACAGCAACCCGTGGTTGGCATTCCAAATCTCCAGAATATGTTGGCAGAATCCATGGTACTTGAGTTGATCCTCGAGTCCGTACATGGAGATCATTTCTTCCAGTTGGCGGCGATTTCCCTGATCGGATCCATAGAAATTGACGCGAAGGCCGCGCTCCCGCCACTTGACCTGCCGCAAGACATGAACGACGGCATCCTGTCCTTTTGACTGAAAATGCAATCGACCGACGCAGGCCAGCGAGAATCCATCATTGGAATCTGGCCAGTCGGCAACATCGGTCGGTTTCATGTTAAATGGATTGGCAACGATCTCGCTGTTGGGAATTTCCATCGCGAGATTAACTTCCATTTTTTGGCGATTTTCTTCCGATACGAAATAGACGACCTGGGCCTTGCGATACCAGTTGCGGTATTCTTCCAGGCAATCGGAATGAATGAAAAAAGTATTACTGGCACACTGGACGTTGATCGCGTACGGCACTCTGGATTCGATGCAGTCGGAGGCAATGTCGATTCGGTCAGGATGAAAGCCCAAAGTGACCAGCACGGCATCGGGTTTTTCCTGTTCCAGCCACTGATTTCCGGGCCGCTTTTGCGGAGCACGAAGCCCGATAAACCGGGCCTTTTGCTGTTCCCAAAAAGTCAGCGGGGGATTTCGCAGCCAAATGTGCCCACCGGAATCCTGTACTTGCACAAGCTGCCTCGCCATTTCCGGCCACCATTTGTAATTGACGCAGACATTGTGTCCGTCAACTTGCAGCTTGCGCGCGGTCCGCCACCACAACTCCTCGCTTCCTCCCCACGGCATCCCGCTCATGCAGGAATAAAATCCGAACTTCATGTCGAAACCTCAGGGCGGGATTGGGGAGCTTGATCAGAATTTTGCGCTGGTTTGTACGCCCGCATTTCACCTGGCACCGAAGTAACAACGCCCGATTTTGTTCGGTCGAGAATCACGTAATCGTCCCGGTCGTAGTTTTCCAAGGCAAACTCGTAAACAAATCTCAGTAAAGGGTAGTCATTGTAAAACCGGTCGCGTAGCCATCCCGGAACGGGTTCATCGTACTTCGATTCGTTAAAGAAAGGCAACTGCACGTTGGGCACTCCCAATATACTGGAGAGGCGTTCAATCGATGTTTCCATCTGTTCCTGCACCCCAATATAAACAAAACGATCGGCCAGTCGTTGGCAATAGTTTTGCAAATTAATATCCTGGGGGAGGTGATTGTAGATCCAATAAGGGCTTTCCCGCAGGTAATACTCGATGTTTGGGTACTTGTCCAGAATGTTTTCCTGCCGGCCGCGATACCAGAATTTCCCTTCGAGACTCCGTCCCTTACAGAAAAAAAACATGGAAACGGCAATGTCGAAGGGATCGCGGAGAATCGTAAAGTACTGGTTGATCTCGGGATAGAAATACGGCAACCCGTATCCACGACCGTTATCAAAATGCCCATGAATGCACTGAACCTCAGGCAGCCAGTTTCCCTCCGGATCGCGAGTCGCAATGCGCGGCAACAATACGTCTTGCGTTTCATCCTGATTCAGCTTGTGATAGCCCGAACCAAACCACTGCCGCAACAGGCGAATGAACGACGATCCACCGCACTTGGGCATGTGCGTGAAAATAATGGGCTGATTGGGATCGTAGCTTCTCATTTGATCAATTCGTCGTGCCGACAAGCTCGCGACGCGCCCGTCCCGCTCGGCGTTTTGGAATTTCGATCATCGGCATTTCAAGATTCCGGTGGATGACATGCGACAATCCATAGGTGACTGGGAAAACGGTAATCGATAAAATTGTTGCCAACACGAACCGATCACTCAACCCTGGAGCAAACTGAATCAGCCAAAACAGTACGATTTCGATGACAATCCAGTGCAGCAGATAAGTCACGTAACTGGTCCGACCAAGGAACTGCAGGGACCGGGACATCAAAACCTGTCGTGGCCATTCCAGAAAAAACAGGGAATTGGCGTGAAAACGGCCATACAGGACAATCGCCATCGTGGCGAACCAGATTTTGTACGGAAGATTCAACGCGACGATCCCTGTCAGCAACGCGGTCCAAAAAATCACTTTTGCTAAACGGCCATGTTGGCGCTCCGGCAAGTGTTTCCACAGATAATAGCTGCCGATACCGGTCAAAAAGTGCATTGCGTTCCCAATGTGAAACGAACGGTTCCATTCGGCAAATGCTTCCCCGTAAACGCCGATCAACAACAGACATGCACCCGTGATTCCAGCCGCAACGAATTTGTTTTCGCGAATTCCATAAATCAAAAATGGCGCGATCATATAAAACAGCCATTCGATGGTAAGGCTCCATGTCGGCGGCAAAAACGACTCGTGTGCAAACGGAAACCAATTCCCGGGCAACAGACATTGCAGTAACAACCCGTCGGCAATCAGGTAAATTCCAAAATGCCTGTCGACGTCGGTTAGCCGCTCAATGTTTTCCGGTCCAAACGTCGCGAGGGTCGGGGATTGGGAAATGGACCACGAAACGTTGATGAGCACGATCGCCAGTCCAACACAAAACACGTACGTGGGAAACAAACGAAAGAATCGCCGTTTCATGAAATCCAGCCATTTTGCCGGTCGTTGATCCAGCGCCGCAAAGATCACAAATCCACTGAGCATCATAAAAGCGTAGACGCCGAGCACGGGAGAGAAGACGACGCCAAACAAACCGTCCTGGTAAGTAAAACCGCTGAACAAAAGGATATGGCCAAACACGACCCATGCCGCCAACAGCCCGCGAAGTCCTTCGAACTCACCGACGAAAGTCCGTTTTGCCTTTGAATAGTTGACAGGTTCGCCGGACTGTGAAGAGCTTTTTTCCTGCATCGCACTACCAACCATTCAAACAAAAGTTATATTTCGCCAGAATGATTTACACCGGTTATCGCGACCTGCCGGGCCCTGATCCGGAATTTCATATGGAAATCCCGTCACCAGTGTGTTCATCGCCCTTGATTTGACGATTTTACCGGCGAATTCAAGCGCCGCTGATTCGCAAAACAGAGACGTTTGAAATCGACGTTACCCGATCGCATTATTGATTTCTGCGATTGCATCACGGGTCGCTTGCTCAACAGCGGCTTGCCACGAACCGGCGTTTGCGAATCGTCGATTCTCATGAGCAAAAATGATGGCTCGCGAACTGTTGATCACTGCGCCCATTCCGAACTCATCGAACGCGCCACGCAAATCGGCTGCTTTGCCTCCTTGTGCGCCATATCCGGGAACGAGAAAAAAGGTATGCGGCATGGAATTTCGCAACTCGACCAGATGCTCCCGATGCGTGGCGCCGACGACCGCACCAATCACACCGTAGCCGCATTTCCCCATCGTTGCCGCCGCCGCAGAATCAATCCACGCGCCGACATGTTGATACAAACTTCTGGTGCCGCAATTCAATTCCTGAAACAACGGACTTCCTGGATTCGACGTCTTCAACAGGGCGAACACACCGCTACCTGTTTTCACACATCGATCAATAAACGGCTGCATACTGTCGTCTCCCATATACGGATTGATCGTCAGTGCATCACAACCCCAGGCAGACAGCGGTTTCCGACCAAGGTACCCGTCTGCATACGCTTCCGCCGTCGAGCCGATATCATTTCGTTTACCATCGAGGATCACCAACAAGCCGGCGGCGATGGCATGATCGATCACTTCGGCCAGCGCCGTCATCCCGGCGGGGCCCAGCATTTCAAAAAAGGCGGACTGCGGCTTGATTGCTGAAACCAATGGGGCGACGACATCAATGATTTCACGACCGAAAACCGAAAAAGCCCTGGCAACTGATGGTAGATCGCCGGGGACAACATGGTCTCGTATCAATGCCGGCAACTGCCCGGTACGCGGATCAATACCCACGATCAATGGAGTATTACGCTCCTGAATAGCGGCGCAAAGTCGATCGGAGAAATGGGCTTGTTCGGTCATCAGGTAATATTTCGAAGTGCCATCTTTGAAAAAAGTTAACGTTGGATCGATCTTGCCGATGGATAGCCATGGGCAATCGAGGCTTACCAAGGTAGCAGGTTTTCGCGTTGGCGCTTATGCTTTATGGGAGATCCAGGTATTCCAAACATCGTCGGCGATTGAACATCGCACGTCAACGATTATCCCATTGGCCGATTCCGATCAAAAAACAATGAATGAACATTTCCACGAACGAGGAGTTCGCAGAATTCCGTTACTACTTTCGATCGCTACCTTGCTTCTCGCCGGTTTTTCGGTCGCTGCCAGTTATTTTCGAATCGCCTGGTCGGATGGGATCCTGCAATTTGATTTTGCGGTGGTCAATATTGTAACGATTGGTGTCGGGTTGCTTTTGGCGATTGTCTGGTCAATTTGGTTGTTTTTTTGGAGCGACTGGTCGGTGTTTTGGTCGCGGTTTGTTCCTTTCGTCGTTTTCGTGACAGTTGTTGGTGGCATCGCCTGTTTTCGTCCACTCTTTAAAGGGGGGATGGTCCCTGATCGCTGGGAACCGAGGTGGTGGGCAAGTCACACGATTGCCACCAACATTGAAAACAGATCCGTCCCTTTTACCGACGTTGATCCTGCGGCCTTCCCTCAATATCTTGGTCCGAATCGAAATGGTCGCATCGACAATTTCACAATTGACGTTGCGCGGATCATTGATTCGGAACGGATGTGGAAGCGATCTATTGGTGCCGGTTGGTCGGGTATCGTCGCCGCAAACGATGTCGCATTTACGATGCAGCAAAACGGTGAGTTTGAAACAGTCCAGTGTTTTGAAATCGAATCAGGTCTTGTTTGCTGGGAATACAGGCACCAACGTCGACACGATGATGATCTTGGTGGCATTGGACCTCGCGCAACACCAACAATGGACGGCGACAATTTGTATGCGCAGGGGGCCAACGGGTTGCTGGTTTGCCTGAAAGCGGCCGATGGTTCGTTGATTTGGCAAAAAGACTTGAGCAAGTTGCTTTCGATTCTGTTGGATGAGGGAAAGACAACCAGGGGCGAAGCGTTTCAAACGGAAAAGTTCAATGTCGTTTGGGGACGATCGGGATCACCACTTATCGTCGATGATATGGTCGTCGTTCCAGGCGGGGGACCCGATGGCGAAACGAATGTTTCATTGATCGCGTTTGACAAATTAACTGGAGACGAGCGTTGGCGTGGCGGCGATTCTCCAATCGGTTACTCTTCCCCCGTTCTTATGACGCTCGACGGAGTTCGGCAGATCGTTACCGTCAATGAATCGATCGTTGCCGGATATCAGCCTGACAACGGAAACGAACTTTGGCGATTCGATCAGCCGGGACATAGCGATAGCGATGCCAACACTTCCCAGCCAGTACAAGTCGGCGCTAATCAGGTATTGACCAGCAAGGGTTACGGTTTGGGCGGCAAGTTGATTGAAGTCAATGACGACAATGGCAAATGGACGACGAAACAGATTTGGGCAAGCCAGCGTGTCCTGAAAACCAAATTAACAAGTGCCGTTATCCATGATGCCTTTGCTTACTCAATTTCTGACGGAATTCTGGAATGCGTTGAGCTGGCGACCGGTGAACGAATTTGGAAAGCAGGTCGTTACGGACACGGCCAAATCCTTCTTGTCGGCGATACGCTGCTGGTACACAGCGAAGACAGTTTCTTGACAGCGGTACCGGCAACTCCCGACGGGCATTCGGAACTTGGACGCATTGAAACTGTTTCCGGCGTTTGCTGGAACACGATCTGCCTTTACAAGAATTTTGTAATTATCCGCAGCGATGTCGAGGCGGCCTGTTTCCGCTTGCCCGAACGGACGGAGTCGACCAATCCTGCTGACAAGGCGAACGACGACCTCGATGTCAAATCAGGCAACGAACCGGATTTGAAGCCTGAACCCGATCCGGCAGTCGAAAAATGAGCGACGCCGAAACGTTTGCACCCATTGCAGTTGTCACGGGATCGTCGTCGGGTATCGGTGCTGCAATTGCCCGTCGACTGGCGAATGACGGTTTTCACGTCGTTATTCATGCAGCGCAAAACGCACGGGGAGCCAGGCGACTTGCGCTGGATTTGGCCGAATGTTGTCAATGCGAAACTCGAATCGAGTTATGTGATTTTTCCGTTGGTTCATCATTGCCGGAATTTGTCGATCGATGTTTTTCGTGGCGGGGACGTGTCGATGCCTGGATCAACAACGCCGGAGCCGATGTTTTAACCGGAGAACCGGGGAGGTGGCCATTCGAGCAAAAACTAAAAAGAGTCCTGGATGTCGATGTAGTCGCAACGCTCGTGTTGTCGCGATTGGTGGCGAAACGAATGAAAGCCCAGCCAGCGGGACCAGAACAAGAAACCCGCGGGGCGATCGTTAACATGGGTTGGGATCAAGCGGTTTCGGGCATGGCGGGGGAGAGTGGTCAAATGTTCGCGGCTTCGAAAGGAGCGATCATGGCGGCGACGGGCAGTCTGGCTCAATCGTTTGCCCCGGACGTCCGCGTCAACTGCGTCGCGCCTGGCTGGATCCAAACGGCTTGGGGAAAAGAAGCAGCGGAAACCTGGCAAGCTCGCGCCCGCCGCGATTCGCTAATGAACCGATGGGGGCAACCTGGGGATGTCGCTGCCGTCGTTTCCTTTTTGTGCGGACGCGACAGCCAATTCGTGAACGGACATGTGATTCCGGTCAATGGTGGTTTTCGTGGAAGTAGCGATGGCTTTTAGATTGTTAACAAGAACCATTGGAAGATTGAATGAAATCGGTTGAACGAAAAATCGGGGAGCTTGATTGCACAATTGTCGATGCACCTGGATGCGAAAAAGCAATCAGGGCAATCGCCGTGATTCTCCACGGCTTCGGCGCGTCCGGTCGGGATTTAGTCCCGGTCGCTCCCGAACTGTACCGAGCCGATCCGACAGGACTGGCGGGCGTTCGATTCGTTTTTCCAATGGCACCCATCAAGTTGGACGAGTTTGGCGACTATGACTCGCGAGCGTGGTGGCCCATCGATATGATTCGTTTGCAAGAGATGATGGAGAGTGGCCAAATACGCGATTTGAGAAACGACCGTCCGAAATTGCTGGAACAACGTTATGTTGAAATGAACGAGATGATCAAAATCGTTCAAAAGGAGGCGGGCGTGGATAGCAACAAGACCATCGTCGGGGGATTTTCACAAGGTGCCATGCTGGCGACAGAAGTTGCCTTGCGCAGCGAACCGCAAGTCGGCGGACTCATCGTTTGGTCGGGGACGTTGCTAAGCGAAGATTCATGGAGAAAACATGCTGGTCGACTAAAAGATCTCTCCGTCGTTCAATCGCACGGGCGCATCGACCCAATCTTGCCGTACGTCGGTGCCGAGTGGTTAAAAAATCTCCTGGTGGAAACGGGCCAACAGGTTAAATTCGCCAGTTTTAACGGTCCGCATACCATCCCCCCCGCTGGCATCACGATGGCCACCGAACTCATAAAAGCCGTCGCCGAAAAGTAGGCCGGTAACGAGGAGGCTTGGCGACGAAGTTCCGGCATTGTCTCTTACCCCACGTCCAAATCAAAATTTGTGAACGGCCAGTTTCCTTTTCAGTTGCAACACCATCGCGTCGGGATCGACTGACACGAGTTCCGGCTTGAAGGTACAGCGGATTTCGAAGGGGAGCGATTCGTCGGCACCGGGTGTCACACTGGTCCTCGAGTCCTGATACTCCGTGTTGGGTTCGTTCTCAACGTATCGTTCGTTGAGCGAAGCACAGATTTCCAGCGGCATCTTGCCAGTACCAACGTTCTTGACGCTTCCTGTAACGACCCATTCATTATCATCTTCGTACAATGCAACGTCAGCGAACTCGTATTGCGGGACAACGACTTCAAAAAACCATTGCTGGACGAATGCGTCGTAGGCCTCTTTGTCTTTGGCAAACTCACGCATGTGGTTTACAAAATCCTGCAGGACGGGATAATCGTCGTTTGACTGGCTGTATTTGGCGATAAACGACTGGGTCCCTTGCAAGTTTTCGGTGCGGCCCATGTGGTTGAGCAGCATCCAGAATACCCAGCCTCCCTTATCGTATGTTACTGTCGAATCTCCCTCTTTGGAGCCATCGATTTCTACCAGGGGTAGTTCGCTGTCGACGCTGCGGCGAATGCCGTATTGGTCTTCGATCAATTCAAAGAAATTGATTCGGCTCCTTTCACCCTTGACCTGATCAAACAGCAATCCGGTTGAAAAGTGTGCCATCCCTTCGCACAGAATATTGCCCCCTGGACCCTTACCGGGAACCAGAATATTACCCCACCATTGATGAGCGGTCTCGTGGGCGGCAACCATAAACGGAGCGTCGGCACCAGGTTTGTCTTTTGTGAGGAATCCGATCCCTTCTGAAAACGTAATGTTCGTAGCGAAACCTTGTGCATAGGTTGACATGTTCGGAAACTCGTTCAATCGCAACTCTTTCCACGGATACGGGGCAAACCAGCGTGAATACCAGGCTCGAGCCTGCTCGATCGTTTCCGAAATCTCATCGATGTTGTAAGTATGTTTTTCGCTGTAATAGATTTCGGTTGTTTCGCCTTTGTGAACTTTCCAGCGGCCACCGACTACGTTGAAAAACGAAACCGGGCGGTCGGATTCCCAGACAACGGTTCTTTGTCCTTTGGCTTCCGACTCGCTGATCCGGGTACCGACTCCGTTAAACGTAAAGTCGGCTGGCCCGGTAATCGTTGTGCGAACATGGAATTGATCCCCTCCGCCAAAGATCGGTTTCAGGTCCTCTTCGAAAAAATCGTTTTCATAGACCCTGGATTCCGGTTGGTCATCTTTTTCCAGGCCGACATTTTCCGCGAAGCCCGGAACCGGGAAAATAGCGTTGCCAAACGTGTTCAACACAACTCCCGATGGCAAAATGAATTGCATGGCCCCGCCGCCGTTTTTGGAAATTCCATCCGGGTATCGGCCGTGGAATGCATAGCCAAGTGTCGTTGATTCGCCTGGCTGAATGGGCGGATCGAACTTGAAAACGTACAGCCCGGACCGATTATCGGGCTCATAGTCTTTCAATGAATCGCCAATAGGAATCGGGGGAGTCCCCTCGCCGACCTGAAAAGTTTCGCCGATTTTCCATTTTACATCTTTCCAGTGCAAGCCGCCGCTCAGCGCAAATCGGCTCATTGGGTCTTTTTGATCGTTCGTTAATCGAATCGTTCCGTCGACTTTCAGCGATTGTTGCCCGGGTTGAATGTCGAGCCGAATATCGACGCCGGAAACAGAAGGTGGTTTTGTATTGGTCCACGTGGCAACGTTCTGTTGCCAATATTTTTTTTCCTTGTCTTTGGCGGCCTCACCCTGGTGACCGAGATTGACTTGCGACCATAACGTCACCCCGAGAATGAAGGGCGGGACCAAAAAAGGGATTGCCCGGAGCGAAAAACCGATTACTGATTTTGGTTGAAATCGCGAGGCCATTTGCACAGCGTCAAAACCGCGCCTCCAGAAAATTCTGGCAGCGAGATAGGTGAACAGCACGGCCAATGACAAAATAAATAATCGGTTGATCCACAATGCGGGTCGGTCCATTTCAAATTTGCTGATGTCCGACCAGGGAGCAACATCGGTCAACATCCAGTTCGTTAACCAGCTCATCTTGTCGCTTAGATTGAGATACAGCGTTCCCAAAAGGGCGGCAGCTCCGATTCCGTACGCCGTGTACCGGCTGCGGGTCAAGACGACTGCCAGCGTGATAAACGAGCCCCAACAAATGAACGTCGGCATCAAAAGCAGCAGCCAGTAGGCGACAAACGGAAAAATTTCGGCCGAAACAACACCCTGAATCAACAGGATAATCAGGCAGGCAACCAGGGCTGCTGCCATGATCACAATGCAAACCGCTGTATTCGCCAACGACTTGCCGAGCAACATGGCAAACGTGCGTGCTGGCGTCGAATAGTAAATCGGGCCCAGCCGTTTTATTCGTTCGCGCAATTGCGATTCGACAGTGTAAAACATCATCAACAAGCAACCAAGAATTGCCAACGTCGACATCGCTTCTTCTGCGAGTGAACCGGACGTGTGAAGCAAAGGAGTACTAAAAGCTCCCTCCATGAACATCGAAGTCCCAATCACTTCGATGACTATAAACGGCACGAAGAGATAAAGGCTCGGCGAGTAGCGCAGTTCCTTGAGTTCGTATCGCGCAATATTCCAGGTATCGCGCAACAGTCCGCTGTCGGAGTTTGTCATCGCCAGCGATGCCAGACCTGCATGGGCGGAAAGCGCCGCTGCCCGCGATAGACTGGCTTTTCGTGCGTCAGGTTGGTTGATTGCCTGTAACGCGCCATGCTTTCGCCCATAGAGTTGATTTCGGAACATGGGGACCGTTGCTGCAAATGCCAGCAAACCAATTCCGGCGATCACGAATCGACTTATCAAAAACGTACTGCCCAATGTTACAGGCTGAGTGTTGTAAAAGTTGGCACCCCGATCCACATCGAAATAGGCTTCATTCAACCAGCGAATGCCGTACGGATCGATCAGGCCAAGCAATTCGTTAATGCCGTTCGGCAGCCAGGCGGGAGACCAGTTATTCAGGAACAGTCCGAAAACCATCAGGAAGATTAATGGAAATGAAAACACGAGGATCGAATTGCGTGTAATGGTTCCCAACGCAAATGCAAGCCCACCAAGCAACAGTAACGATGGCAAAACAAACTTGAAAACAGGTTTCACAAAATTGCCGGGCGCGAACGGACCAAAGTACTCGGCGCGGGTTGGTGACGGGACAATGTACATAAAAACCATCGCCAGCAGTCCGCTGATTGTCAGTACGACCAGCACCTGCAACACACAACCCAGAAACTTTGCCAACAAGTATTCGCCTGGCTTCAGTCGGGAACTGTGCAAAATGGCCATGATGCCCGTATCGTGATCACGAATGACTGCCAAACCGAACAACACGGTGGCGAAGAATCCGTGAATAATCATGGTAAACGCCGTCATTATTCGCGTCAGCTCGAATTCGCTTGTTAGATGTTGTTTGGTTCCACCGATTGTCGAATCACCTCCCGTGCCGACTCGCACACCCCCGGCGGCGAGGCCCCAAAACATTAGAGCCAGCATCACCAGCCACACCCAGATCATCGGGCGGCGAATTCCGGTTGTAAAGTCTCTGGAGGCAATTAACCAAATGCGGTTTAACATGCGGAATAATTTCGAGTAAAGCTGTGTGACTGGAGTGGCTCGGGTTGCGGTGGTTGGCAAAAAAAAGCCAAACAAACTCGTTAAACAGTGGCCAACGATTTTTCGTCGCGGTTCATCATCAACAAGTAGGCGTCTTCCAGTGAGGGCTGGACAGGCACAAAACCCGCGGGGACTTGCGACGAAGTATCGGTTTTGATCCGGACGCGGTTTCGCCCTTCGACCAAAATCGCCCTGGCGACATCGTGCTGCACCTGAAATTCCGGCAATTGTTCGGCAGCGACATCCCCTTCGTAAAGCATGCCGTCGATTGCAGCCTTGGCCGACGACGGCGAAGTGTCCGCGATGATACGACCGTCGCGAATCACGGCAAAGCGGGAACAAAGATTGGCAACGTCTTCAACGATGTGAGTCGACAGGATGACAATCCGATCAGAGGCCAACTCGGCAAGCAATCGGTAGAAACGCAATCGCTCTTCGGGATCGAGTCCGGCAGTTGGCTCGTCAACAATGATCAATCGCGGATCGCCGGCGATCGCTTGAGCAATGCCGAGTCGCTGTTTCATCCCGCCTGAGTAAGCCTTGACTTTTCGTTTAGACGCGAATGCCAAATTGACTTTTTGCAACAACTCGTCTGTCAGTTTGTCTAATCCGGCAGGGCTCGTTACCCCCTTAAGCTTTAACAAGTACTTCAACATTGCATGGCCGGTAAGGTGATCGTAGAAACCGAACTCTTGCGGCAGATATCCAAGCTGTTTCCAAAGCAATTTCGGGTTACTGAGAACGTCCTCGCCAAACAGAGTGACCGACCCGGCCGTGGGTTCCAGCAGCCCCGCTAGTATGTTCATAAACGTCGATTTGCCGGCACCATTGGGACCAAGCAGCCCGAACATCCCTTTATTAATATCGAGCGAAACGCCGCGAAGGGCCGGCACGGGACCAGGGTATATTTTGGTCAGTTCGTGCACTTGAATCATTAATTACTCGCAGTTCATTGTGGAAAATCGGCGCAAGGTAACACGCCATTCATACCTCTGACGAGGCGGGCAGGTTTCAAAAACACGTTGACCAGGCATCTTTGCCTTGTACAGTAAATTCTCGCAAGCTATCTGACAAGCACATCCGTTCCAAGGGCATGAATCGTATTATGAATCGTCCCGTCAACGAATTCGCCCGTTTTGGTTTTGACGTGATAGCGAATTTCCATGCACCACGTCGGAGCGATTTCCGGCAACTGAAGTCGCAATCGTCGACCATCCACAACCGCAGACGTCACGGACAAATGACGTTCATTAAGGTGCTCGGATCCGTAGTTGCTTGTTCGCTCAAGATCCCAGACCTTGATCCGGTAGTTCTTGATGTTGGCGGCATCGACCGCATCCAGCTCGTCCGTAAATTCCAGTTCGATTCCATGACGCGTAGCGTTCAATTCGACTGGCAAATTGACTGGTTTTCCCGTGTACCGCAACCGAAAGAAACCACCGGGTTCCTGTTGATTGCCGGCCCATGAATACATGCCACTCAAGTAAAGCTGTCCGTCGACCGGATGAAAACGACCACGAATGATTCCGGTTGGAAACGGGGATGCCGGTAGCTCGATCATGCCACCTTGATATTGTCCGTAAATCGATTCATGCGGGACCAAAAAGACCTTGCCGTTACCATAGGAGAGATTCAGCAAGTGTCCCTGAAGCGCTCCCCATTGCGGACTATCAATCCACAACAACTCGGCGGGAGAACGATCAAACACATTGGTTATCCAGCAAAGCGGTTGTTCCATCGCCGCATCCGACTCGTCCGTAATGTCGTGGAAACCAAACATATTTCCATAAAATCCACCAGGCTTGACCCAGTTGATACGATTCTTGGGATTCCAGTGTCCTTCCTGGTCCGTCACGATAAACGTTCCGTCAGGGTTCAGGCAAACACCATTCGCCGCACGAAAACCGTTGGCAATGATATGCGTTGACTGTCCATCCTTGTCGATTCGCAGCAACGTGCCGTGATGCGGAACGAGCGCCGGCAAGGCATGCCGCGCGGACTTGGCATAATAGAAATTTCCGTCGGCATCTGTTTGCAATCCCATTGCGAATTCGTGAAAGTGCTCAGTGACTTGATGATCGTTGTTGACACATTCGTTCCAGTCGATCGCATCGTCGCCGTTAAGGTCGTGCAATCTGCAAAGCTGGTCGCGACATGTAACGTGGATCACGTCGTCGATGATGCGCAGCCCCAGTGGCTGGAACAAACCGGATGCGATTCGTTTCCACGTGAGTTCCGGCGCAATTCCCGCCTGATGAGAGATGTCCAGAGACGCAACGCCCGACACCATCCATACATTTCCATCCCAATCGCAAACGGCGGCCCTGTCACCGTCTGAATAAAAATCGTGACCCGTTAGACGCATTCGACACAACCATGGATTAACCAATGGATAAGTCAGCACGTCGCTGGCGAATGGGCCATGGTCGTCTCCCATGACAGCAACTGTCTTTACAACTTCCGGCCATCGGTTCGGTCCTCCATGTGTCATGGCTGCCAGATCGGGAGCAGGCTCTGAAATTGCAATCGTTGCCAGAAATTCCTGGCATCTGGCGGCATCTTCGAGGCGGCTAATCAAAACGGTGAATCGGAGTGGTTCGTCCCCTTTCGGAATCCTCAACCTCAAGTTGAATTTATTGATCGACCACTCGAATCCTGCTGTCGACTTCGCATCCCTGCTGGCCAAGCCGGCAAGTACCGTACCTGTTGCGGTCGTCGAACTGTCGCACAAAACGACTGTGGACAGTGACAACGAGGCATCTCGTGGCAATTCAATTGCGACCGGAGGACGATTTGTCATCCCCGGCACATGAGCGACTTGCATCAACAGGTCATAATCTCGCGGACCGATTTCAAAGTGTCGTGCGAACAGCGGCGAAGTACCTGGAATTTCACTTTGCATTTCCAGAACGGAAGCCGTCCCAACGGTATAGGAAACAACAGTTTGGTTACCAAAGTAAAACATTCCCCGATACCTGGCCCATTCTCGTGGAAGCGGACCGTAATGCCGACCGTCACGACCGGTCATTCTTGGGTCATCGAAGGAGTCGGTTCCCGGTCTTGCCCAACCGGGACCGGCGGGATTTGCGAACTCGATTGTTCCGGTAACGCGTGGGTGAACGGCATGCTGTCCGTTGAAATTGATTCCGTTGTAATCGATAAATTCGTTACCGCGCCATGCGGCAGCCATTCGCAACGTGTCGAAGTCAAAGACCGCCCAGGAATTTCCGCGTGAAACTCCGCCTGTTCCGGGATCCAGTCGTACAGCATTACCTTTGTAGGCAAAGTTGGTTCCGTCATCACCAATTTCGTAAGTTGCAACCAGGTTTGGTCCATAGTCCATTTCCTGCCAGGGCTGAACGTCTCGCGGTGCCGGACCACGACTTTTGCCGTCGGGCAACGAGTCCAGGTAATTCGAATCAATCGAAAAGTATTGTGACGGGTTGTTCGACTTGAGCCAGGCTTCACGAATAAAGTGGATGACATCGTATTTTTGTTCTGGTACCATCCAACTCTGCGGAACCATCATTCCAAATCCGCGCGTCAGGGTCTGGTACATTGTAAATGGATCCGTGCCATTCTTGAATTTTCCGGAATCAAAACGCAGACTCGTTGGCAGCGAACCCGGCTGATCAGACGTGCCATGACAATTTGCGCATATCCGGGCGTAGATCACGGCCCCTCGATTGAATGACTTCTCATCCAGGCTGCCGATCATTCCCGAATGATCGATGTCAGCTTCGTACTCAGGCAAGGGAGCTGCCGCATAAAGTGAGGGTGGCGGCTCAAGTTCTCTTGCCCGTTCGACGCCGCCATCCCGAATTTCAATCAGGTACCGAATCAGATCAAGGAATTGCTGACGGCTCGACAGCACGTTCACCTGACCGGCCGGCATCATCGAAACTTTCCCTGTCGCCAGATTTTCAATTTCCGCTCGCAGAATGCGAACGGGTTCGAAGTCACGCCCGGCATCGAGCATCACTACTTCCCGTTCATTCCCGTCAACGAGTGTCCCCTGACGAACAACTCCGTCGATCGTTTCAACGATCATTGTCTCAAAACCGGTTTTGATTGATTTGGACGGACGAAGCACTGCGTCAACAATGTCTTCATCACTCAAGATGGCTTCCGGTGACGACAAATCAGGTCCAAGTCGGGACTCTTTCCCTTCATACCTGTGACATTTGGAGCAGGCCATATAAGGTTGAAAAAAGATGATTGCACCGCGCTTTGGATCTCCAACCTCCCTCGCTGAACGTGCCAGTGAAGTCGGTGATTCAGCCAACAATCGTCGCTCAAGATCCTGCAAGCTTCCAACCGGTGAAACGTTTTGTACGCAGGCTCCATTGGCAGTCGTCGATTTCTTCCAGTGATGATGCTTTCCGCCATTATTCCCTCCGAATCCCGAAGCACCGGTTGCTACGATCAAGATCGTTACGCAATAAACTGATAGCCTGACCTGATTGTGCATTGCCTGAATCTCTGGAATCGCATCGAAACCGTTTGTCGTATCTGAATCGTCAATCATGCAATTGGCAACCGGACAACCCGGGTTTATTGTCATTGCCTGCAGATTTCCGATCGACAAATAACGCTGAAGAAATTGTTTTGAACGTTACAAACAGCGTTCATGGATCGAAGTATTCATTTGATCGACAATGCAAGATCGATGGTTTAGAATAGGGTCCGGTCGATAAGCACTTTAAGCACTTCCACGTGAACACGACATGACCGGGTCTTTCAGGTATTTGTCGATCAATGCCGCTTGCCTGGCGACGCAAATCGCTTTTTGAATCATGAGTTGGAGATGAAACAACCGATTGTCTCGTGTTTTGCATTTGGGGCTGGCCTGTTGGTTGTTTCGTCCCAATGCGCTGCACAAGATCTGTTTCGCGACACAATCGCCCCGATTTTTCAGCGGCATTGCCTGACTTGTCATAATGACAAGGATCACAAGGGCGATTTTTCGCTGCAATCTTCTGAAACCGCATTCGCTGACGGCTACATTGAATCGGGAAACGCTGACGCAAGTTATCTGATGGAATTGATAACAACTGTCGATGGGAAAGCGCAAATGCCCAAAAACGCCGATCCGCTCGCCGAACACGATGTCGAGTCGATTCGAAAATGGATCGAATCAGGCGCGGCGTGGTCTGACGGTTTTCGATTAAGCGAACCGCAAGTCGTCGATTTGAATTGGTGGTCGCTAAAGCCGCTGGAACGCCCATCTGTTCCCGAGCTCGAAGTGACGAAAGAATCAGTAGCGATCGACCTGCCGCGATTGCGACTGCCAATTCGCACACCTGTCGATGCGTTTATTCAGAAATCACTGGACGAAAAAGGGCTCGCCGCCTCTCCCGAAGCCGACCGTCGCACGCTGATTCGGCGAATCTATTTTGACTTGATTGGACTTCCTCCGACCCCGGCGGAGGTCGAGACCTTTCTCGCTGACCAACGCCCAGACGCTTGGGAGCAACTTGTCGACCTGCTTCTTGACTCTCCGCAATACGGAGAGCGGTGGGCTCGCCACTGGCTTGATGTCGTACACTATGCCGACACGCATGGATACGACAAGGACAAGCCCCGACCAAATGCCTGGCCGTATCGTGATTACGTCATCCGCGCATTTAACAATGACAAACCGTATTCCCAATTTGTCATGGAACAGATATCCGGCGATGCACTGTCGCCAGAAACGATCGACGGAATTATTGCGACGGGATTTATTGCCGCCGGACCATGGGATTTCATCGGCCATGAGGAAGTGCCTGAAACCAAAATCGACGGCCGAGTCGCGCGGAATCTTGATCGCGACGATATGGTAACCTCCACCTTCAACACGTTCTGCAGCACTACCGTGCAGTGCGCTCGCTGCCACAATCACAAATTCGATCCGGTCACACAGGAACATTACTACAGCCTGCAATCGGTCTTTGCCGCGCTGGATCGCGCGGATCGGGCGTATGATGTCGATCCTCAAGTCGCGAGCCGCCGACGGGAATTGCAGGCTGAGTTGGCGGCGATGGAGTCCGAACACATATTATTGATTCAGGAACTTGTCGAAGCGGGCGGGCCGGAGCTCGCCGACATCGATAGCCAGCTCAGTCAGTTGAAATTGACTCCAGACGATTCTGCCGGTCCAATTCGGCCCGAGTATGGTTATCACAGCGAAATTTCACCTGAACAAAACGCGACAAAATGGGTGCAAGTTGATTTGGGCTCGTCGACCAGCATTTCGACAATCCGTTTCGTGGCCTGCTTTGACACATTCAACAATATCGGGCATGGATTTGGATTTCCCTTGCGATACAAAATCGAATCATCGGATGATGGTTTATTCAAAACCGGCGTCACGGTGTTGGCCGACAATACAAGTTCGGACGTAGTTAATCCGGGGACAGTTCCGCAGGACTTGATCGTGGAAAGCGGACTTTCCGCTCGCTACATTCGCTTCACGGCAACTCGACTGGCCGAGCGACAAAACGATTACATTTTTGCGCTGGCTGAACTTTGGGTGTTGAATCAGGAGGGAGGAAACGCGGCACTCGGCAATTACGTGACTTCTCTCGATTCGATCGAAGCACCCCTTCGCTGGCAACGGCAAAACCTCGTCGATGGCTACTTTTATGAAAACGGCAGTCCGCACGGGCAGTCAACAGCGATTGGCCAACTGGAATCCCGACGCGTTCTGTGTATCGAACGGATCATGACCGACGATTTGCGGTCGCGAACAGCAACGAATCGTGAAAAAGCTGCTGTGCTCGAGGAAGCCCTGTCGGCTTTGCCCGTCCAACAAACGGTCTATTGTGGAACCATTCATCACGGCAGCGGAAACTTCGTTGGAACTGGAAGCACTGGAGGCAATCCGCGCCCTATCCATGTCTTGCATCGTGGTGATGTTCGCTCGACAGGAGATGAGGTCCAACCGGGCACGATTCCCATCATCGCTGGGCTGGATTGGCAATTTGCCTTGCCCGATTCACACGCCGAAAAAGATCGTCGGATGGCGCTGGCCAGGTGGTTGGTCCGCGATGACAATCCATTGACCTGGCGATCGATCGTAAACCGGGTTTGGCAATACCACTTTGGTCGGGGAATCGTCGATTCACCCAACGACTTTGGGCGAATGGGAAAACTACCGTCGCATCCGGAACTGCTGGATTGGCTGGCGGTTGAGTTTCGCGATAGCGGCCAGTCGATCAAGTCCTTGCATCGGTTGATCGTTACCAGTTCCGTCTATCGACAATCGTCGGACGACCAACAGGCCAATGCCGAGATCGATCGCGAAAACGTTTTTCTTTGGAGAATGAATCGACCACGACTGACTGCAGAAGACATTCGCGATTCGGTACTTGCAATCAGTGGCAAACTGGATTCAAAAATGTACGGGCCGGGTTTTCCATTATTTGAAGTCGAACAGCCCGAACATTCCCCGCATTACGAATACGAAAAACACGATCCGGATACGGTGGATTCTCATCGTCGAAGCATCTACCGGTTTGTCGTGCGAAGTCAACCCGATCCGTTTATGACAACGCTTGATTGTGCGGATTCGTCGCAGAGTGTCGCGAAACGCGACGAAACAACGACTGCCTTGCAAGCCTTGGCCCTGCTGAATAACCGCTTCATGCTGCGAATGTCAGAGCATTTTGCCCATCGAATCCGACAGGAATCCAGCGACCCGGCAAAACAAATCGAATTGGCCTGGTTGTTGGTTACCGGGAATATTGCTTCCGAAGAAACCAAAACAATGCTTGTAGAATATGCTCGACAGCATACGCTCGAAAACGCATGTCGCGTCTTGTTCAACCTGAACGAATTCGTTTTTGTAGATTAGCGCTTCGACAAGTATCGCAAGTCACATTGGGAAACTGAATCCAAAAGTAAAAGACATGCTTGATCGACGGCGATTTCTTGGTAACACGGCGAGCGGATTCGGAGGCCTGGCCCTGGCGATGATGTTGCGCGAAGAAGGATTGCGCGCCGAGAACCCCATTCAGATTTTGCACCACCCGCCTCGGGCGAAACGGGTGGTCCAGTTGTTTATGGCCGGGGCCGCCAGCCATATCGATTTGTTTGACCATAAACCATTTTTGGACAAAAAGCATGGCGAGGTATCGGACTTTGGAGAACAAGTCGAGGCGTTTCAGGATGGCCTTGGTCCGTGGATGAAATCACCCTTCAAGTTTCAGGCTTACGGAAAGTGCGGAAAGCACTTGAGCGAAGTCGTACAGCCGTTGGGAGACGTCGTTGACGACATCGCCTTTATTCACAACATGGTTGCCAGTACCGGTGTTCATAGCCAGGGGACGTACTTGCAAGCCACGGGATTCGATCGACCCGGCTTTCCTGGAATGGGGTGCTGGATCAGCTACGCACTTGGAAGTGAAAACGACAATTTGCCAACTTTTGTTGTGTTGCCCGACCACCGTGGATACGCCTCCAACGGACCGAATAACTGGGGTTCGGCCTTTTTGCCCACCCATCATCAAGGGACGGTGATCCGCCCCGGGACGAAAAGCCCGCTGTCTGATTTAACGGCCGACTCACCGTTTATCACCCGGCAAAGTGAGGCAGATGGGCTGGAACTGCTGACGAAACTGAACCGGCAGCATCAAGCGACTCATCAGGGCGACACGCGACTCGAAGCGCGGATTCGCAGCTACGAACTTGCCGCAAGGATGCAACTCAGTGCGCCAGAGGCGCTCGATATTTCCAACGAGCCGGCACACATTCTCAAGATGTATGGGCTTGATCACGGAAAATCGACTTTTGAAAAGGAGATCAATCCCATCGAAGAGGCCGACTATTTTGGTCGAAAGTGCCTGGTTGCGCGACGTTTGCTGGAACGAGGAGTTCGTTTTGTGCAAGTCTGGTCGGGCAACGACAACAGCTTTCCACGAAGGAACTGGGACTCGCACGAAGAGCTGCAGCGCGATCATGGACCGCTTGCCATGGGGATGTCTGTTGGCGCTTCGGCTTTGATCAAGGATTTGAAACAGCGGGGGATGCTCGAGGACACCATTGTACTTTGGACAACCGAGTTCGGGCGTATGCCAAGCACTCAGGGAACGAACGGACGCGACCACAACCCGTTCGTATTCACCAACTGGCTTGCCGGAGGAGGCATTCGCGGCGGAACAACATGCGGTGAATCGGACCAGTGGGGATTCAAACCGCTGGACCGGGACAACCCGACGCAAGTCTACGACATTCACGCAACGATCCTGCACTTGTTGGGAATCGATCACAAGCAATTGACGGTGCGACACGACGGCATCGATCGCCGATTGACAGATGTTCACGGAAAAGTCATTGAGGGAATTATTTCATGATCGGTTCGCAAAAAACATTTGATTGCCCGCAGTTCGTCTCATTCGTGCTTGTTGTTGCGGGATTTTCGGCATTCGATGCACAGGCGCAAGTACAGTTTCAAAAAAAGTTGCTGACCATTGACGCCAACGAAGGGATTGCGGCGGGTGATATTGACGGAGACGGAACAACGGATCTTGTTGCCGGTCGCAACTGGTATCGGGCACCGGACTGGACCCCATTGCCATTGCGGACGATCGATGACTGGAATGGATATGTGGAAAGCAACGGCGACTACTTGCTGGATGTCAACGGAGATGGGCGGCTCGACGTCATCGCCGGTTCGTTTATTCCGACGGAAATCTACTGGTACGAGAACCCGGGAGCGGAACGACTGCGGCTGGGCCAAACCTGGCCTAAACATTTACTCGTTGATACGGGCAACTCGTCCAACGAGGGGCAATTGATGCACGATCTGGATGGTGACGGAGTCCCCGAATGGATCGTGAACAGTTGGGTCCAAAATGTTCCAACTGTTGTATGGCATTTGATCAGGAAACAACCGGCAGAAATCGCCGCCGATGGTGCGATCTACGAAATGAAGCCTCATGAACTGGGCCCGATTGGCAACGGCCATGGATTGGGCGTTGGCGATCTCAACGGCGACGGACTGATTGATGTGTTGACGGGTCAAGGCTGGTACGAACAGCCCAGGGAAAACTGCTGGACCGTCCCATGGCTATTTCATCAGAACTGGAACGTGCAAGCGAGCTTGCCGGTTATCGTCGCCGACCTTGACAACGATCTTCGAAACGATTTGATTATCGGCTACGGTCACGACTATGGTTTATTCTGGTGGCGAAACGAGGGTGCGGGTGCCGATGGCTCGATCAACTGGACCCAAAATGAAATCGATAACAGCTACAGCCAACCTCATACGCTTGCCTGGTCCGACATCGATGGAGACGGGCAGTCGGAATTGATTACCGGCAAGCGCTATTACGCTCACAACGGCGGTGATCCCGGCGGTCAGGAACCCCCCTGCCTGTACTACTACGATTGGGATGCCGGCACCTTGCGATTCACGCGCCACACGATCGACGAAGGACACGTTGGATGTGGCTTGCAATTTGTCACCACCGACCTGAACGGCGACGGAAACCCCGACATCGCCGTCGCCGGCAAAAGCGGAACCTGGTTGTTGTTAGCTGAATGATTAACGATTGCTGGCCACCTGGTGAAACTTTTGGGAAGTCAAAACACAGAGGCACGGAGAGCACAGGGTTTTGTAACATTTCTCTCTGTGCTCTCCGTGACTCCGTGTTTTTAAATCAGTTGAATGGGGCAAGTATGATCGAACTAAACGAGCTAAGCGGAGCGGTTATCGGTGCGGCGATTGAAGTGCATCGACGATTGGGACCGGGGTTACTTGAATCGGCTTACCGGGTTTGTTTGGCGTACGAGTTGCGCAAGCGGGGTTTTGATATCGTCGAGGAACGCCCGGTCCCGGTGGTTTATGATGAAGTAAAGCTGGAATGCGGTTTTCGCGCGGATTTGGTCGTGAATGGCGTGCTCGTCGTAGAGCTGAAGGCGAAATCGACTATTCACCCTGTGGACGAGGCGCAAGTACTCTCTCATCTACGGTTATTAAAACTTCGGCTCGGTCTGTTGATCAATTTTCATGAAGTCAAGTTAGTCAACGGAGTTCGGCGGATTATCAATGGGTATTAAGAAAATTAAAACACAGAGTCACGGAGAGCACAGAGTTCTTGTAATATTTTTCTCAGAGTTCTCGGTGCCTCTGTGTTTCAGAGCGAAGTCTGTGAATTGGACAAACGCATTGTCAGAAATGTCACCAGATTGTTGGAGGCGACAACAGGAACCGTTTGAGGCCAATTCATTTAGCCGGACGGCGTGTGTTCGCCCCGAAATTGTGCGAAAGAATCATGATTCCATGTTGGTTGCCTAAACGGCAATCAGAATGGATACAACTTGACCGGATTCGGTAAAGTTCATTGAAATGGCGGTCCTGTTTTTTACAGTGACGCCATCGCGAGTTACCAGGTTGATCGGACATTCGGAATCGAGGTTGTCAACGTTGAGCGCTGGTGGCAATATTCCATTTTGACAGGCAAGTATGGAAGCGGCCAACTCGATCGCACCGGTTCCCGGGCCGAGATTGCCAAAGTTGCTTTTGGGAGCGATCACCGGCACGTCGCCCAAAGCGTTGCGAATTCCGTTTGCTTCGCGAATGTCATCCTTGACGGTGCTGAAACCGTGTGCGTTGAAGTGCCCAATGTCGTCGGCCGTCATTCCGGCACGTTGCAACGTTGAGTTGATTGAGGTGGTGATCCCCTGAGACATGTTTTCGGGCAAAGAGAACCCGCGGTCGTAACTGAGAATTCGTGCAAGCGGTTTCGCGCCGCGTGCAGCAGCTGACGCGGCATTTTCCAATACGAATGACGCAGCTCCTTCGCCCACGACCATTCCGTCGCGGTCCTTGTCAAAAGGCCGGCTGGCTCGTTGCGGTTCGTCGATCCGATTCGTCAGTCGATGCAGTCCGCGATAGATCATGCCGGTCGTTGCCATCAGAGATCCGGTACCACCTGCCACGGCAGCATCGGCGGTTCCGCGACGGATCAGATCGGATGCTTCGATTATCGCCAGCAAGCTGGAAGCTTCTGCCTGGCAAATGGTGTTACTGGGTCCGCGGGCATCGTAAGCGATCGACAAATGCGAAGCCGCCATGTTGGGCAAGTACCTGAGCATCCAAAGCGGTTCGATCTCGGTCATTGCGAAATCGCCCCAGCGACTATGGTCATAACAACGATTGACAATGCACTTGCGAAATACTGCTGCGACTTCGTTGGGATCCGCATAAAGGGCTTCCGTGCCAAAAACGGTCGACAGTCGATTGGGGTCGACGTTTCCAGAAATGCCTGAATGGTCAATGGCCAGCGAGGAAGCCGCAAAACCGAGTTGAATCGGTCGGCACATGACTTTTAGCGACTTGCGCGGGCGAACCCACAATTTCGGCTCGAAGTCAATTACTTCAGCAGCAATGCGAAAGGGATGCCTGACGTCCTTGAATTCCTCGCGAACGCGGACACCGGAGCGACGACTGATCATTCCTTGCCAGAACGGTCCGCTGTCAATTCCAACAGGGCTGACAATCCCGATTCCTGTTATGACAACGTCACAATTCACCGACATCCCGGAACTCGAAAAACGCAAAAACAGATCAAATGACAAGTCGTTCGACAAACCTCGACAGATGATCTTAGCAAATTTCCGGTTTGAATTGCTACTGCCAATGGTAGTCAAATATTCGATAAGTCTTGATGCGTTTTGCACCACTTCGTTCAAGCGTTCCGCGGGACAATTTGTTGGATTCCAATACCCAGGAAAATTCGGCGTCGACAATTCCCCACTCGATTGCTTCCGGGACCAATCGCGCCATCAAAACCAGTCCAAGGCCCCATTTCTGGTATTGAGGGACAACATTGGTGCTAATCAAACGGACTCGTTTGATGTGTTTCCTTTGACGAAGCAAGGTCAGGAACCCGAAAGGAAACAAACGGCCATCGATCTTGCGAATCAGCGGATTGTAGTCGAGCAATCCAAAAACGACACCAACCGGACCGCTGTCATCTTCAGCAATCGAAGTCATTTGCGGAACGATAAGGTGCTTGAGCCCGCCTGCCATGTGCTTTAGTTCGGAGTCGGACAACGGAACGAAGCCCCATTGGCCCGGCAAGGATTTGTTGTAAATATCCAGAAACGTCCGCACATCGCGATCAAACTGTTTGGTGTCGATCTTTCGGAGTTTCAGATTGAATCGCCTGATCGCTTCGGTTTCGACGAACTTGAACTTCTCGTCCAGGGTATCGAGCATGTCAACGTGCCCATAAAACGCCAACAGATCCTGGGCCTTTTCAAACCCGTACCCTTCAATCAACGACTGATAGTAGTCGTGATTGTAGGTCATCATAAATGTCGGAGGCGTATCAAAGCCCTCAATTAACAAACCGCATTCGTAGTTCATCGACGGGTTTAACGGACCGCGCATATCGTGAATGTCTCGTTCGGAGAACCAGCCGCGACAGGCACTGAACAAGGCGTCCGAAACCTCGCGATCGTTGACTGACTCGAAAAATCCGAACATGCCCCGTTGTTCCTTATTGTAACGGTTGTGGGCATTGTCAATAATCGCGGCAATCCGGCCGACAACCTTGCCCTGTCGAATTGCAAGAAATGTCTGTATTTCGGCTTCGTCGTAAAACGGATGGCGGGTGTAGTTTACAAGCTCTTTCTGGTTGCCGCGAAGCGGAGGAATCCAGTTTGGGTCATTACGGTAATGTTGCCATGGAAATGTCAAAAACCTTTTCCTGTCGGAGCGGGACTGGACCTCGACGATTTCAACTGGTTGATTTGCGGGCATGAAAGCTGACTTGAAATTTCACGAACAATGTAATAATACCGTGAAAACGCCAATTCACGGACTCCACCATCAGTATCCCGATCCCGCCGAAAAGTGCAATTCGGGACGTAACACCGATCTTTCTTGATTTGAATCTCATGACAACAGGATACGATTCGATGGTATTTTGCCGGTATAAGCCATCATGAGATTTTGCGTGACCGGCGCGACTGGCCTGCTTGGAAACAACCTGTGTCGACGCCTTGTTGAACAAGGGCACGAGGTCGTCGCTCCGATCCGATCCTCCAGTCCCAGACGTCCGTTGGAAGGGTTGCCGATTGAGATCATCACCGGTTCCCTCGATTCAAGGGAGTTCATTAAAAAGGTACTTTCCGATGTCGACGGCGTTTTTCATGCCGCCGCACTCATTTGGCTGGGTCGCACCAAACTGGAAGAATCGATCCGGGTCAATGTTGGCATAACCCAGATGATCGCCGAGGGATGTACGGCCCGGAATATTCGAATGGTCCATGTCTCGTCAACCGATGCGTTAGCTGCGGGTACACTTGATCGGCCCGCGACAGAAGACAACATCGACCCGGCAAAAGGGGATAGTAACTACGTTGTTTCAAAGCGGATGGCCGAATCCACATTGTTGTCTCTGCACGAATCGCAAAACCTGGATGTGGTAATTGCCAATCCTGGTTTGCTGCTTGGTCCATTCGACTGGAAACCGTCTTCCGGCCGGATGATTCTTGCCGTCACTGACAGCTATCTTCCGCTCGCTCCGGTTGGCGGGATTTCGGTTGCCGATGTACGTCAGGTTGCAAAGGCACTGGTCGTTGCCTTTCATCGTGGCCGATCCGGTCAACGTTACATTCTTGCCGGCGAAAATATCCGATACCTGGAGTTGTGGCGCCGTATGGCTCGTCTCGCCGGGAGAAATGGACCGCTGAGCTATCTTGGGGGCCCATACGCGAAAGCCGTTGGATGGGTGATGGATGGATGGGGACGTCTTGTTGGTGAAAGCGAAGTTAATTCACTTGCATTGCAAATGGGTTTGAAATTCAACTATTACAATAGCAGCCGTGCCGTCCGGGAGTTGGGCTACGAACCCGGCAATTTGGACGAAACCCTCCAAGCACATTGGGAATGGTTGCTTGATAACGATTTAACCCGTCACGCAAAAAAGAAATGATTTGGACACGTCGATGGAGTTTGAGAATTTCCGTGTCGAAACCAAAATCCTCCCCGGTAAAGTGCACCCACTCGTACGACTCATTTGCTCGTTTGCACGTTTAAAAAGTCGAAAGGCAAGGTAACTTCGCGTGAAGCCCTGGCGATCTGAATTTGTATCGCTGCCTTTGCCGGAATGCCTTGAGTGAATTTGAACTGGTACCAGGCGGAATGCTTTGAAATGGATTGGCTTTTTTCAACTTCAATGCTGTCCAGGCACACGACAGATACGTCGACAATATCCGATACAAGACCGGAAACTTCTGCGATCAGGGTAACCGTGTCCAGTTTGCGAATCGAAACCTTGATGCCGGACTGAGCCAGTAACGGGTGGGCCAGTAACTCAGCCGTCGTTGCATCTGGCAACAATTGGATTGTGAGCAGATCGGTTACAAAGGCAATTTTCATCCTCCCGTGGACACGGTTAATCGCTTGCAGGGTGTTTATCGGAGGACTAATCGGGACGTGGAAAACCCTTGCTCCCGAATCCAGAAATACCCAGCCATCATTCACGTTGGGTTCGTTCGGCGGCAACCGCATAACCGAGAGAGTTTTACCATCCTGATCAATCATAAAATCAAGATCCATAAACCCTACGCGCCATGCCGATCCCAAAACATTGCCATCAAGCCGAAACTCAAGGTCCGGGTTTTGGGTCAAAGTCTCCATGTCGTCGCCTATCCGCATTTGTGGGTCCAGTCCCAGTGAAATGGTCGGACGGATCCTTGCGACAATCTCCTGATCTGTCATCGCCAATAGCGGGTTTGATGTGTCAGGTTTCGAATTCGTTGCGTCCACGGCGACAGGCGGGAGCGTATCGGGACTCGTCGTTTCATTGGCCGGAAGGTCGAGTGAAAAATTGTCGGGCACGACTGGTTCCGGTGCCGTATTCAGCGGTGCCGGTGCGTCGACTTTCGGATCGGGATCCGCAAGTCGATTCGGATGGCTTTCTTCAATCATCAAAGGTGGGTCATCGGGTGCAATTGCAGATTCGAGTTCATGTTGGCCTGGCACAACCTCAGCGTTTTCAGCAACGATAGCTGGTAGTATTTGCGCCACTTCCGCTCGTTTTTGTTCCTCGAGTTGTTTGAGAAAAGCAATATCGGTTTCAGAAAGAATTGCCAATGGGACTCGGGCAATCCGCCCATTGTCAGTTCGCTTGAGCACCGCCATTTTGTCGTCGAGATTTATCAAACGCGCAATAACGGTGTGCTTCCCGCCATTTGCCGTCCATGTTCGCGCAGGTGACAGAAATTCCGTTTCGTCGATGGCTGGTTTCTGTGGCGCGGGTTGATCCTGACGCGCAACGACCGGCGAGATTGTTTGCACGGAAGCGAAAAGCGCGAGCAATACAACAACTGTTTGGTTTACAGACTGGTTCATGGCTTCGGGCGCGGATCCAATGGATAGCAAGGCAAACAAAGTCCGGGTAGTACGGTTTTGCCATACGGGTGGTTCTATTTTTACATGGTCGCTAATGCTCGTCCAGTCACAGTTTAATCTCCCGATGATGGCGTTGCTTCGTCAGGCAATCCATGGCCCGAGGTCCAGTCGAACGGTAAAATAACCGCAGAGATCAGGTCGCGTTAGAAAAACGGCATTCAAAAAAGGGGATACCAAATGGCTAGAATGATAACCGAATCGCCGCTGTTTTTGGTGACGGTTGGATTCGTCGTAACGTCGCTTTTGCTGTTCCTATGGTTTCAAAGCAACAACAAACGGCTTTTACCCTTCATTATCGGCAGTGCTTTGATGACAATACTTCCGATCATTACGGCCATGCTAATCGAGACGAAAAACGAACGGATCAGGAAAAACGTTTTTCAAATGGCCAATTGTGTTCGGCAAAACGACCTCGCCGGTCTGTTGGGATTCGTCGATCCGGAGGCCGGCGACGTTATGATGCAAATCGAACGCGAAATGCCCACCTATGAATTTTCGGCGTGCAATGTTTCCGGGTTTCAAAGTATCGAATTTGATCCGGACAATCCGGATCAGGTAACGATTCAATTCAACGTATTCGTTAATGTCAACGCACCACGATTCAATAATCACAACGGTCCGGCGTTTCGAAGCGTGGAACTCAAGTTTCACAAGCAAGCAAACGATGCCTGGAAAGTCAACGGATTCCGACATTTTGCGCCGGCAATCCTTCAGTAGGCGGTTGCAATTGAGGTTTCCAGAACCAACATGAGTTTGATTGCAGTTCAGGGGCACAGCATTTCGTTATTGGCTTATAGCGGTATCGAGCGATTTAACCTAAAATGAGGATAGCGTCGGAATAAGCACGATGCGGTGTTTTCGCTTTTTTCCCCTAAAAACATTTGTGATCCACTATTGCCATGATTCAAAAAACTTTCTGCTTTTCATGCGTTGCGATTGTCGGCTGTGCGCTCCTTTTTTCCGGATGTGAAAACAAGGCAGTCGCCATAAAATATTTTACGATCGACGAACTTGAATCTCTGGAAAAGTTCAAGGGTTACGATATTTTTGAAGGCCCAAAAATAGATGGACCGTACCGGGTCGTTTCCGGAGTTAATAACACAATACGACGCGAAGGAATGACCAGGTTGCATCGCGAACTGGACTTTGCCGGGACCCGATGGGTGTTCAAGGATGAAAATGCCGAAGGGTATGGTTACCGTTTTCTGGCGTTGTCGAACTCCAAAGGTGAGCAATGTGCGATCATGTTAAAGTCAAACAATCAAGTCGCGCCAATGTCAAATGATTCCAATGATCAAGTGATAGCGCCTCCGGCTGAAGAGGAGAAAACCGAAGGTGACGTGCCAAAGGAAGAAAACAACGGCGAATAGCTGGAAGCCTGTATTGTTTTACAACAAAAGTGTGTGTTTCGACCAATACGCATTGCAATTGGGTGATCGTCAACACGGCTAATCGTTCGTCAACATGGGAATTGCGAGCATGCAAGAGTGTCGTTGGGGAATTCTCAGTACCGCCGAAATCGCCCGGAAAAACTGGCAGGCAATCAAGCTGGCAGGAAACGGAGTCGTTAGCGCCGTTGCCAGTCGCGAGGTCCATCGCAGTCAACAATTTATCGACTTGTGCCAGGCAAGGTCTCCGTTTGATGCGCCGGCAATCGCCCTGGGAACATACCAGGAATTAATTACGTCACCTGATGTCGATGCTATTTATATCCCTTTGCCGACGGGATTGCGCAAGCAATGGGTAATTGCCGCCGCTCGCGCCGGCAAACACGTGCTCTGCGAAAAGCCGTGTGCTTCATCAGCAGACGACCTGCGCGAGATGATCGACGAATGCCAGCAAGCGGGCGTTCAGTTTATGGATGGAATCATGTACATGCACGGCAACCGATTGCCGGCACTGCGAAAAGCCATCGATGATCCGGCCATCCTCGGAGCAATTCGGCGAATCTGTACCCAATTCAGTTTTTGTGCGGATAACGAGTGGTTGTCCACCAACATTCGATTAAACAGCGACCTGGAACCGCAGGGTTGCCTTGGCGATTTAGGCTGGTATTGCATCCGGTTTGCGCTGTGGACGATGAAGTTTGAAATGCCTCATACCGTATCGGCACGGATATTAACGGAACGAAAGCGGCATGACAGCCCTCAGCATGTGCCGTTGGAATTTTCCGCTGAGCTGCAGTTTTCCAACCAGGTGTCGGCAAACTTTTATTGCAGTTTTATTACTCATCATCAACAATGGGCCAATGTCAGCGGAGACCGGGGCTATATCCAGGTCAATGACTTCGTGCTCCCCTATCAAGCGGCAGAAACGAGCTTTGATATCTCCAACGCCGAGTTTGTTGTCGATGGTTGCGATTTTTCCATGAAAAATCGGCGACGCACCGTGCAAGTCCACGAGTCGGGCAACAGCACGGCGGATTCACAGGAAACACAATTGTTCAAAACGTTTTCTGAAATTGTGAAATCCGGAAAAGTCGACGATCGCTGGGCCGACTATGCCTTGCGAACACAAATCGTTCTTGATGCGTGCCTGCAATCCGCACGCGATGAATCACCACTGCAAATAGCGGCCGAGGCCGTTGCCTGATGGCTTTCGTTCGCCAGATCAATCCGGAGGACGATGCGGACGGATTATTGCAGCGTGTGTACAGGGCTGCTATCGAACGAGCTGGTGGTGTTGCCAATATCATTCGTGTCATGAGTCTGGATGCGACGGTGTGTCAATCATCCATGATGCTGTATTCATCGATGATGAAACGCGAAAATTCGTTGAAACCGGCGGATCGCGAAATGCTGGCCACGGTCGTCAGCCATGCCAACGACTGTTATTACTGAACGCTTTCTCATGCACGCGATTTCGGTCTGGAATCGCAGGACGAAGCGACCGCCACAGCATTGATTCTGGATTATCGATCGGCTCAATTGAGTTCCGATCGCCTGGCCCTGTGTGACTACGCGATCAAGTTGACGATGACGCCTGGCAAGATGAACGAAATGGACATCGTCCGATTACGTAAATTTAGCTGGAGCGACGAACAAATCCACCTGGCGACTCAGGTCATCGCCTACTTCAACTACATCAACCGTGTCGCCGACGGCCTGGGAGTTGATGACGAACTCTGGATGGGGCAATCCGGATGCCTGTTGCGCGACAACTGGATCGCCGCAAAACATCACTGGTGCGATTGATCCTCCTTCCCCGTTTTCCGTTCGTTTACGCCACCCGGTCGCGTGGCGATCAGCACCTGGCGTTTTCCACCTGCCGGGCCGCGGACCGCTCGCACTTCGAAACCGGCATTTCGCAACGATTGTTGCACGGCTGATTTGACACAATAACTTACTAAAGTACCGCCGGGTTTTAGTAATGGATACATGGTCGCAAGAAAATTTGCTTGCCAGATTTCCTTATTGACGTCCGGACCGAACGGATCGAAATAAATTGCATCAAATGGTCCCGCTGGCATGGGCACGTTTCTGAAGTCATACAGCAGCAGTTGCAACGTCACACGTCGGGCCGTCGAAACACCAAACACGTATGGATGACCTTGTGTCTTGACTGACTCGACCGACGGGCAGGCGAGATCCGCCGGGGAGTTTTCACCTAACAGTTCTCCCAATTGCGAAACAAGGCATCGATATTCAACGAGCCCGCCGAATCCAAGTTCTTCGAATAATCCCCGAGGTACCAGCATTTGATCAATGGCAACATAATCGACGGTCCGGCTTCGTCGAATTGCTTCGTCGGCCGTCAGCAAAAAATTCAATCCCGTTCCAAAACCAATCTCCAGGATGCGAATCCGTCCGCCGGAACTGGCATTTTCGAAGATTCCGCTGTTATTGACAAATACGTGGCGCGATTCCGTTGCGGCACCGGATGTCGAATGAAAAGTGACATCGCTTCCGTCAAGTCGCAGTGTCCGGCTGCCGTCATGGGTCAGGGTGACTTGCCATGTTCCTTTTTGCACATCCAATGGGTCGGCGCGTCGGTCTTGCAAGTCTCCCGTCTCCAATTGTTTCGATATCACATTATAATGTCCGGACACCAATTCCCCAAAACGCAATTCCCCAAAACGCAATTCCCTCTAACGGCCAGTGTGCCTTCGTCCAAGCCGAAATGCAATGAATATCTGTTTCCCTGTTAACAAGTAAACTGCCGGTAACTCCATGACGCCAACAAATCAAAACTCAAGTTTTGTAATGCGATCCATTTTTGTTTTTACGATTGTGCTGGCCGCTTTGGCGGCGCCCCCCCTGCGTGCCTGGCAAGCTGGGACAACACAGGACTGGAACCAGTTCCGCGGTCCGACGGCTGACGGCTACGCTATTACCGGCAGCTTGCCGGACGATTTGGGAAACGCAGCGAATCTGGCGTATAAGGTTGCCGTTCCGGGCAGGGGTTGGTCATCCCCCTTGATCATGGACGATGAAATCTGGTTGACAACCGCCATTGAAAACGAATTGTCTCCAGACGAAAAAGCAAAACGACTGGAAATCGCAACCATCGGTGGCATGGCCGCTTTTGCATCGGTTGATCTCAAGGCAATCTGTCTTGCCCGGGAAACAGGCACCATCCGGCGGACGATTGATTTGTTTCACGTTGATTCACCTCCTCTTATTCATTCGTTGAATAGTTTTGCGTCACCTACTCCGGTTGCTGATGAAGAATTTATCTATTGCCATTTTGGTGCGTTTGGAACGGCCGCCGTCAACCGAAAGTCCGGCGAAGTCGTCTGGCGAAATTCGGAAAACGTGATTGATCACGAGACCGGACCCGGGTCATCACCGATTTTGTACAACGGCAAACTGATTTTTCATTGCGATGGTACCGATCAACAATACATTTGTGCCCTGGACATTAAATCCGGAAAACAGGTTTGGCGAACCAACCGAAGTGGTGAAATGAATCCAGTTGGAATGTACAAGAAAGCCTTTTGTACTCCACTGGTGATTCAGCGAAACGGGAAAGCAGAACTGATTTCACCCGCCGCCGACTGGTTTTATGGTTACGACCCTGAAACAGGAACGGAACGATGGCGCGTCAGTTACGGACAGCAAGGGTTCTCCAATGTTTCGATGCCCTTCGTCAACGACAATACTCTGTATGTTTGCAGTTGTTTTATGGAATCAAGACTGGTCGCAGTGGATTTGTCAGGTGAAGGTGGCCTGAACGATGCTTGCATCAAATGGTCGTTCAAGGGGCAGGTGCCTAACATGCCAACGCCAATCCTGGTCGACGGCCTTATTTACTTTACAAGCGATCGGGGCGTGATAACTTGTCTCGATTCCGTTCATGGCGAAAAGCGCTGGCAGGGCCGACTTGGTCGCGGCTATTCGTCGTCTCCTTTGTACGCGGATGGCAAGTTGTATTTTGGTGATCACGACGGCGTGCTGCACATTGTGAGACCAGACGGAACGGAATTGCAAATCGTTGCTGAACATGAATTGGACTCCCAAATCATGGCGACTCCCGCTGCTGTGGATGACTCGCTGTTTATTCGCACAGCCAGTTCGTTGTACCGTTTTCGAAAAAACAGCCAGCCGTGACGCAACATTCCTTCGACGAAATTCGCTGGCTGTTAGTGACGGGACAAGGGCGATCCGGTACGACCGCGCTGACCAGGGCCGTCGCCCAGCACCACCAGGTCTGTTCCAATCGGGTGGAAAGCAACGTACTGAAAGACGTGTTGCTGGCCGGGCATTCCAGCTCGACGGTGGAATCGCGCATTCGTCAAATGGTCTTGCCGCGTCACGAGCATGACCAGGTGTTTCGCCAAATGTTGACCCGGCTGCTGTTTCCGCAATCGTTATGGTCGGGCTCGGAACCACCTCAGCGTTTGTCGACTTTCTCGGCCATGTGTCCCGATGCGGCTGAGTTTGCGGTCGATGCCCTGCCCGGAATGCACTTTGCCAACATCGTGCGAAACGGTATTGAAGTCGTCTCATCGAGAATGGTGCATCGAGTACTTGGGCAACATTCGTTTCAGCATAATTGCCTGGCATGGGCCGCCGCACTGGACATGGCAACATGGGGCGCAGAACGCCAAGATTTCACCTTGATTCGGCACGAACAATTGTTGAAAGCCGATAGTTGCCGGGCATCCATGCGTGCGATGCAGTTAAGTGCGGGACTCGAACCTACTGATTCAATCACGGCATACCTGTTGTCACAACACCGCAATCAAACGACTTACGATTCCGAGTCGCCCGAACAGGCCAGCGATCTCAGTCGTCGAATCGAGCGTTGGGCCTGTTGGACGAACGATCAGCGAGCGATTTTTGAAGACATCTGCTCTCCGGTCATGGAATATTTTGGCTATCCCATTCCATGGAAAAGCGGATAGTCGAGTCTCGACGCTTTTAGTCTTCGCGACGCGGACCAATTGCGTCCGGGAATTCAGCAAGTTCCGAACTCAAGTCCACTTTCGTTGCGTCAGCCCACAAGGACTCCAGACTGTAATAGTCCCGCGTTTCCCGATCAAACATGTGGATAACGACGGTGCCGTAATCGAGAACGATCCAGCGACTTTGGTCGTATCCGTCGATACTCATCCGCTTGTCTTTCAGCTCCCCTTCCAGTTTGTCATCGATTTCTTCGCTGATCGCGTGCAATTGACGCCGACTGTGCCCTGTCACGATCAGGAAATAATCGAATAAAGCGGTTTGAGCGCTCATGTCCAGAAGTGTAATTTCCGTGGCGCCGGTTTCTGCTGCGGTTCGCGCAGCGGCCAAGGCGAGGCGCAGACTTAGATCGGGGTTTCGACGTTCAACTGCGGCGTTGGGCGATCGGTTATCGCTCACAGGCAATTCCTGACAATGGTTAATCATTCGGTTCTAAACCCGGTAAAGGCAAACGACTATTTTAGGCAAGTTTGACCGTTTGCCTACGGGTCAGGTTCACTTGCCGAATTCAGGCATCAGTATGGTAGCGCCGCGTGGCTCAATTCAACTGATTCATTACAATAGGCGAATGAACTCCGAATTACATCAAGTTATCGTCATCGGTGCCGGCGCGGCGGGGCTGTTTGCTGCGACCTTTGCCAGCAACTGTGGCGCACAAACCGTGTTGCTGGAAAAGAACAACAAGCTCGGCGTCAAGATCCTGATGTCGGGCGGTACTCGTTGCAATATCACCCAGGACACCGATTGGCGTGGAATTGCCCGCGCTTTTGGCGATGCGCAAGGGCGATTTCTCAAGTTCTCACTGGCAAGTTTTTCCCCGGCTAACGCCGTTGACTGGTTCAATCATGCCGGTGTCGCTACGAAAATTGAAACAACAGGAAAAATATTTCCTCAGAGCGATCGGGCCATCGACGTGCGTGATGCGTTGGTTGCCGAAGCTCGGGACGCAGGCGTTGATATCCAGGGAAATACTGCGGTAACTGAAATTGCAAAAACTTCCGAAGGGTTCCAGATCACAACCGGCTCGGGAACAGTGCAATGTAAAAAACTGGTTATTACGACCGGGGGTCAGTCATTTCCAGGTTGCGGCACGACAGGTGACGGTTATACCTGGCTTGCGGGACTTGGACATCGTATTATTAATCCACGACCGGCCCTGACCCCCCTTCGCGTTGTTGATCCATGGGTGCACGAGTTGGCGGGCGTTACGGTTCCCGATACGGGTTTGTCCTTGCGACTGGACGGGATCGCCGCGAGAACTGCAAAAAAGATATTGGGTCCCCGGGATTTTGATCGCGGTTCGTTCCTGTTCACGCATCGCGGCTGTTCCGGACCTGCTGTCTTAAACGTCAGTCGAGGTGTCACGAACCCGGAGCGCAATGTGCGCAAGTTCTTGTGTTGTGACTGGTTACCGAAGATTCCCGATGAAGAATTGCGACTACAACTGATTTCCGTAACGACTGGCGACCAGAGCCTTGGCGCAATGATTATGGATTGGTTGCCGCGCAGGCTGGTGGAACAGTTGTGTCATTTTGCAAGCGTCGATTTCGATCAACCTTTGGCGGGAATCGGAAAAAAACGTGCGGCAGCGATGGTGCAACACCTGAAACACTGCGAACTGGCGATTGACGGGACGTTGGGTTTTGCCAAGGCCGAAGTCACAGCGGGTGGCGTCGCACTCGATGAAGTCGATCCGCTTACAATGGCGAGCCGAATCGTACCGGGCCTTTATCTCGCCGGTGAGATTCTCGATATTGACGGCCCGATTGGAGGTTACAATTTTCAGGCAGCCTGGAGTACCGGACGATTGGCAGGGATCTCGGCGGCAAACGTTTAGTTGACCGTCAGTACCCCTTCATCCGATCAAATATTTGTCCCAAAACACCACAACCATGGACGTTTCCCGCAGCACCATTGAATCAAACCCTTTGGCGTCGTCCGTCTGGATGGCGTTGTTAATCGGGCTCCTGTTG
The DNA here is from genome assembly GCA_031414755.1 of Pirellulaceae bacterium. GTDB lineage: Bacteria > Planctomycetota > Planctomycetia > Pirellulales > Pirellulaceae > CAJQPP01. The sequence goes on from JANNWJ010000044.1 coordinate 41,476, forward strand.
CCTGGTTTCATTGCCGCCCAAAATCAGGTGATCCCGCCACCGATTCAAAAAGGAACCTGGATTTTCGACAAAGCCGAAGCGATTCCGGCCTATGCCGAAACGCAGTTGCAGAATTTGTGCGACGCGATTCATGTATTCCAAAAAGCGGAAATGGTGATTCTTGCGCTGCAAAATACCGGCGGGCAGGATCCGCGAAGCTTTGCGATCGACTGGTTCAATCGGAATCGCATTGGTGATACCGTAAATAACAACGGCATTTTGATCATGTGTGCCCTGGAAGATCGGGCGATTGAAATCGTGCTTGGTGATGGGCTAAATACGCCGGCGAACAATCGTGCAACGCAGCGAATTATTGACGAGCACGTGATTCCTCGTATGAAGCGCAATGACGTCGCCGGCGCATTTTTCAACGGGGCTTTTCGAACGGCGCGCGAAGTGATCGGCTACTCGGAATTAGCCGAGAACATTCCGGAGTCACGACCAGAACTGGAAACGACCAACGAACGACGCGTGCGACTTTCAAGGAGCCGATCGTGGACGCGACTCTATTTTTTGGGGTTTGGCGGGGGGTTGTTTGGCCTGGCTGGAATTGCGGTCGCAGTCGGCCGCTGGCGCGTTCGATATGGAAAACGGAAATGCGACAAGTGCCATAAAGACATGGTGATGCTGCACGAGCAACAGGATGATTCTCATCTGAATCCCCCAGAGATCATTGAAGAGGAACTGGGAAGCGTGGACTACGACGTCTGGGCCTGCTTTGAATGCCAGGATGTCATCAAGTACCGCTATGGAGCGCTATTGACTCGCTACTCGCGCTGTCCGCGATGTCACTACAAAACCAGGAGCAAGGTTTCGCGAACAATGCGAGCGGCAACAACGGCCCTTGGTGGGCAGGTACGCGTTGACGAACAGTGCGCCAATTGCACGTATCGAAACACCTACACGTACAACACACCCAAATTGCCTAAACCCGGCAGTGGCAGCGGAGGTGGAGGGTTTTCCGGTGGAACTGGAGGGTTTTCTGGAGGAGGAGGGGGAGGAGGAGGGGGAGGAGGAGGAGGATTCTCATCAGGGGGTGGCGGCAGCGGCCGCTGGTAGCCCGTCTCAAGCGTGAACAGTTGCGATAGCCCGTTTGTGGCGCGACACGTTTTGTGCGTCGATTGTGTTGTACCCGTTCGGCGCTCATATATTAGGCCCGTCGTTTACGACGGATTTGAGCGGACCAAAATAACTACTCAGGGCCCGTTCACGGGCCTTTCCCTACGGGCGGACTGGATCTGGACAAAGCCCGTAAACGGGCATTCCGGGTGTCGTTTCGTAACCACGCGGTAATCATCGTCGCTGAAAAACAAGTCTTTCTTCCCCACGCCACGATTAATGACGTGGTAAACCTGCGTTAGCCCATGACTGGCGGACACCAGCGGAAATCCTGAAATCCGTCTGGGACGAAACGTCATGAACGCCACCATGTCGGGTCCTGCCGCTACGACTCCCTATCTGTTGCTTGATTGGGATGACGGTCAAAAGCCAGGGTCAAAAGTTGAGCAGTCAAAAGTTGCCAGCCATGAATGGCACGCTCCGGACATGATTGGCGCGATTTCCAGGCCCGGCGGGCCGACAGAATATCAGCCGGTGGTGTAAACCACCGGAAATCGTCTTAAACATACCGGGCTTACGAGCCCGGCTGAGGTTGTGCCGACCCTCCGGGTCTGTCGTTGGCATCAAAGGTTCAACAGGGTCGATTCTGAATGCCTGTTGGCACCACTCCGTTTGGGGCCTTGATCGGAAATGAATACATCCATTCCCACGTAATTGAGGTTCAAAGCGTGCTGCCCATATTTCAATGTCATCCGCTGGGACGAAGGAGTTCCACAACGAGCTTCGCCGGAACGACCAGCACCAGTTACAATAGCAGCACCGGGCGTGTTGTCTCGCAGACCGATGCTTCTGGTCGAACTCCGCGAGGACGCTTCGTTGCAACACGACGAGTTTTACGTATGACATCCTTGGCAGACAGACTGTGGTTACCGACCGTTTGGGAGAGACGACGACCCGCGTTTATGACAGTGCCGGACGACTGTCTACCCTGACTGATGCCGAAAGCAAAACGACGACGTACACGTATGACGCAATGGATCGCAAACTGACGACGACTTACCCCGACAGCAGCGTAACAACCATCGATTACGATCCGTCGGGAACATTCCCAACCGGCAGCACCGCCCATAAATTGACCTTCGATACGGACAAGAGCAAAACATCCATCAGCAGCTTTGACGGAACGCTGGACAAGCTCGCGTGGGAACAGGAACGGGAACAGGTCCAGTTTCGAACAAAGACGTGACGATAGAAGCGCTTTTCGCAATGTCGACAATCAACGATGTCGTTGATTCATTCGAGTCGGCGATTTCCTTGTTGCGCGACGGTGGGTGGATTGAAGTTTGTTACTGTAGAATGTTTGAATGGTCGGGATTGAAGACATTTCGAAACAGCGCTTTGTCACCAACAGCGTTTCGATCTATTATGACAACATTGACCAGTCCATCAGCGAAAGTTTTGTCATGGGTGGATAATCGTATGTGACCGAACGCAATTACGATGCACGCGTTCTGGATCAATCAGGATATTTGTCGGTTCGTCGACAAATGTCCATTCAAAATTGCCGTTTTGCGGCAGCGGCAACTTATCGTGAAAACTTCGTTTGAACCAGCGATTCCATCCAACGAACCGGCCTTGCGCTGGCGCATGCTGACATTGCTCGCGTTTGCAGAAATGCTGGGAATGTCGGTTTGGATGACGGCAAGTTCCGTTACCGGCGCGTTGGTGGATCTTTGGAATCTCAGCGATTGGCAATCGGGTTTGTTGACATCGTCGGTTCAGTTCGGGTTTGTCTTGGGAACCGCGACGTTGGCGATACTTAATCTCGCTGATACGCTTCCAGGTCGAAAACTTTTCGCATGTTCCGCTTTGGCGGCGGCGATTGCCAATGCCAGCCTGTTGTTGCAACCCGGATTTCACGGGGCGGTTGCACTTCGATTTATGACGGGGATATTTCTGGCGGGGGTCTATCCGCCAGCGATGAAGATGATTTCGACGTGGTTTATTCGCAATCGGGGCCTGGCGATTGGAACGATTGTCGGCGCGCTTGTCCTGGGAAAGGCCACTCCGTACTTGCTCAAGATCATCGGTGCAGGTGAATGGACGGTCGTTGTGGCGGGTGCAAGTTGTTGTGCCCTGGCAAGCGCAGCACTGGTTGGTTGGGGCTGGCGCGATGGTCCTTGTGCATTTCCGCGAAGAACATTTTCGTGGAATTTGGTACGACAGGTCATCGGCAATCGACAAGTTCGATTAGCGACCGGTGGATATCTGGGTCACATGTGGGAATTGTACGCGATGTGGACCTGGGTGCCGGTCTTTTTAACTGCGGCCGCGCAGAATCGCGGCATTGTTTCGCCGATGGTGGTGGACGTTGCAGCATTCCTGACGATCGCTGCGGGAAGCGCCGGGTGTTTGCTTGGCGGTCTCGTCGCGGACAGAATCGGTCGCGCGCCGCTGGTCAATTTTTCAATGTTTGCAAGTGGACTTTGTTGTATCCTTGCCGGATTTGCATTTGGAATGCCGTTTTGGATCCTTGTATCGCTAACGATCACATGGGGATTTTTTGTAGTGGCCGACTCGGCCCAGTTCAGCGCTATGGTGACCGAGATCTCACCGCAACATGCGGTTGGAACGGCACTTGCCCTGCAAACGTCACTGGGCTTTTTGTTGACGACGGTATCGATTCAGCTTGTCCCGATCATGGAAGCGGCGGTGGGATGGCAATGGGCCTTTGCATTTCTGGCAATCGGACCTGGATTGGGAATCGCCGCCATCAATCAGTTCAACAAGACTCATTGAATGGAAAATTTGTGGATCGTTTTTTCCACGAAATCATCGCCTGGTTCCAGCAGGGTAGACGGAAAGTCGCTGTGATTTGGTGAGTCGGGAAAATGCTGTGTTTCCAGGCAGAAGCCACTGTATTGGGGGTATGCTGCCCCCCCTTCGCTGCCATCCAGGAAATTGCCTGTGTAAAACTGCAAACCGGGCTGGGTACTGAGGATTTCCATGACACGTCCTGATTTGGGATCGCGTACGGTTGCAACGGGCCGCATCGTGCCGTCAAAGTTTCGTACGGCGTAGCAATGGTCATAGCCTTTAATGGCATCGTCGCCAATCAGTTCGATCCGTTCCCCCATTTTTCTAAAAGTCAGGAAATCGAGTGGGCTACCGACCACGTCCAACAAGTTTCCAGTTGGAATCAGGGTCGCATCCGATTCGAGGTATTTATCGGCCTCCACCATGAGTTCGTGTCCAAAGTGATTGCCGGAGTTGTGTCCGCCAAGGTTCCAATAGTTGTGATTGGTAAGATTGACTGGAGTCAATTTGTCGGACTTTGCCCGAAACTCAATATGAAGTTCATTGGTGTTGGTCAGCAGAAATTCCGCAACGACGTTGATATTGCCAGGGTATCCTTCGTCGCCGTCGGGAGACTGGAGCTTGAATCGAACACCGACCGCGTCGTTTGTCACCAGCGGTTCACCAACCCACATGACCTTGTCAAATCCCCTGATGCCGCCGTGCAAATGATTTTCACCATTATTTACAGCGAGTTGATACATCGTGCCGTTAATGCTGAATTTGCCTTTGGCGATTCGGTTACAAAAACGCCCGGCAACGCAACCAAAATAGGTTTGGCACTTTTCCCATCCAGCCATGTCCGGACAAGTCAAAATAATGTTGTCGCGTTTTCCTTCACGATCAGGAAATTCCAGCGAGACCATAGTCGCACCGTAATCAATCATGCTCATGGTATTGCCCTGACTGTTCTGGCAAACGAACATCGTTACGTTTTCACCTTGGGAGGTCACACCGTACTCGCGTTTTTCAACCGACATGGATTCCGAAGGTGTTGAAGGAATGATCGTTTGATCCAATACGGATTTGGCAGCGACTCGCGTGCCGGATTCCAGCGGATCTTGTTCCGAAGCGTCGACCTCATTGAATTGCATCGTTGCCGATAGCAACATGACCAGTGCCAAACAAAGTTGCAGTGTTTTGCTCATTGGAAACCTCGGAAACCGTTTTTATTTGTGAAGAGTCGAGCCATGTCAAATGCGAATCAGTGAGATTTGGAATACACATTTTACCGTTAAAACGACGGGTTTCAGTGGAATCGAGGTCCCTGCGACGTTGCGAATGAGGCGATGATTGCGGATAATGGGTTTTCGACGTTTGTCATTATGACCGTTCGCGCAAGATCGGTCCATCACGGACTTGAACTTACGGATAGTGGATTCTCGCCATTTGGGTCAGATTTTTCAAAGGAATAATCGGCAGGTGGCAACCACAGCCCAAGGAGAACACGATGGTTGGCAATATCACGGAATGTGAACCGACTCGACTGGAGGCTTTGGACGCCGAAAGCCACGGACACGATTTCGACTGGAACAACATCTTGCGCGAGCACGACCGCTGGTTGCGTACCATCGTTTATGCGCGTCTGGGTGAACCTCAGGCAGTTGATGATGTGATGCAGGATGTTGCCTTGGCGGCGGTTCGGCAAGCGTCACCGATTCTGGATCGGACGCGGGTAGCTCCGTGGTTGTACCGGTTGGCCGTCCGGCAGACCTTGTTGTACCGTCGAAAAATGGGTCGGACCCGAAATCTTACGCAGCGATTTGCTGATCGATTTCGGCCGACGGAAAGTGATACCCGGGACCCTGGTCCGCTTGAGTGGTTGATGTCGAAGGAATTGAGTTCCATGGTCCGGCAAGCCATCAAGGCATTGCGCCCCGGTGATGCAGAAATACTGATGCTGAAGTACGGACAAAACTGGAACTATTTCGAAATCGCCGAACACCTGGGGATTGGGCATAGCGCCGTCGAAGCGCGGTTGCATCGTGCCCGAAGTCGAATGCGTAAAGAGCTGGAAAAATTACAAGTGATCGAGGTTGGTGGATAATGAATGACGATTCAGCACGTCGAGCCATAAACTGGTTTGAACTTGATCGACTTGTCGATGGGCAACTTGCACCCCAGGAATACCGTGAACTCCTTCGTCAAATTGACAAGGATCCGGATGGATGGCGGCAATGTGCAATGGCATTTTTGCAACATCAGGCGATGGAAAAGGAATTTCAAACTTTTTCAAAATCTCCTGAAAACCCCATGGATCGAAGGGCAAAGCCCGCTGCCACGCCACCGATTTATGTTCGTCAACTTTCGCGATCGATGAAAGTATTATGCGGGATCGCAGCAGCCCTTGTACTTGGGGTCTCTGCCGGAGTTGCCTTGCGCCCGGTTGAGGATTCCGGAAGCATCGACTCGCAGGTTGTCGGCAGTGTCATGCAAGTTGCCCAGGAGGGCGGTGCGAACCTCGATCCTGCAGGACTTAACTTAAACAAGGCGTCGGCCTTCATTCGGTCAAGCGTTGCTCCCTTGCCCGGCAAGTCGTCCTGTTCCCGATCGTCCAACGATCTTCATGAAGTTTGCGAAGGGGTCGCGGAACAGGATCCGTATTTAAGCCCATGTGCTCGACCCCGTTATCCGTTCGAACGAAAACGGTAGACGTCGCTACCAGATACGAATTCGCTCTTCCGATGGTTTGAAGAGGGCATCGCCTGGTTTGACGTCAAACGCTTCATAAAAGGCGTCGATGTTGGTGACGGGACCATTAGCCCTGTACCAGGAAGGCGAATGCGGGTCAGTTAGCAAACGCTTGACCATTTCCGCATCACGGTATTTTCGTCGCCACACCTGACTCCATCCCAGGAAGAACCGCTGGTCGCCGGTCCATCCGGCAATTTCCGGTGCGGACTGTTTTCCCAACGATAATTTGTAGGCCTTGAATGCAATCGAAAGTCCTGACAGGTCGGCGATATTTTCGCCAAGCGTCAGAATTCCGTTGACCTTTTTGCCAGGGAGGGGTTCGAACTCGGCGTATTGGGCGACCAATCGTTCGGTCAATGACTTGAAGGCCGCGCGGTCTTCGTCGGTCCACCAGTTGCTCAAGTTGCCTTCGGCATCGTATTTGCTTCCCTGATCATCAAAGCCGTGGCTGATTTCGTGGCCAATCACAGCGCCGATTCCGCCGTAATTTACAGCATCGTCAGCGTCGACATTAAAGAAGGGTGGCTGCAGTATGGCTGCCGGAAACACGATTTCATTTTTGGTCGGGTTGTAATAAGCGTTGACCGTTTGCGGTGTCATTCCCCATTCCGTTCGGTCGATGGGTTGACCCAATTTGTCAATCATCCGTTTGTATTCAACCGCATTCGAATTGCGAATGTTGCTGAACAAATCGTCCGCTGTGACTTCCAGTGCGCTATAGTCGCGCCACTTGTCGGTGTAACCGATCTTTGTATCGATCCTGGCCAGTTTTTCTTTGGCTTTGAGTTTGGTCGCGTCGCTCATCCACTCAAGGCCGTCAATCGACTCTCCATAGGCACGAAGCAGATTTTTGACGAGAGCGTCCATCCGCGCCTTGTTTTCGGGCGGAAAGTGCTTTTCTACGTACAACCGGCCAGCGACTTCACCAAGCGCTCCAAAACTACCAGCGCCGCCACCCGCGACGAGGGCAACACCGTCTTTCCATCGCGGTTTTTGTTCAGGAATTCCGGCCAAAGTTTTGTCATGGAACTCAAAATGCGCCTGGACGAATTCTTCCGACAACATCGGGGCATAGGTATCGACGAGTTGATACCGCAGGTAGCGTTTCCATGTATCGACAGTGGTCTCCTTTAAAATCGCGTTCAGTTTCTCAAAGAAACTCGGGGTCATTACGTTGAGTTCTTCGATGCCCGAGACACCGGCCGCAACGAAGAAGCCCGACCAGTCAATATTGGAAGCCAGTTCGCTGAGTTCCGAAGTCTTGAAAAGGTTGTATCGCTTGTCTGCGTCCCGCAATTCTTCCCGCGGCCATTGGGCTTCAGCGATCCTTGTTTCCAATGCAAGTAGTTCGGTTGCGTAATCGGCATCATCTGTTTGAATCAGGTTGGCCAGCGATTCGATGTAGGAAACAAGCGCCTTGCGCGATTCAACAAATTTTTCGTCGTCGACCAGGTAGTAATCCCGATCGGGAAGTGAAGTTCCGCTTTGAATGACGGCAGAAATGTATCGGGTCGAGTCCTTTTCGTCGACCGTTACGAAATAACCCAACGGGTTGGAAACGCCGATTTGTTGCAGATAACCAAAATGACGAACAACATCGCTGTGCGTTTCGAGTGCAGCAATCTTGTCGAGCTCGTTCTGCAATGGCGAAAAACCCAGTTCGTTGGCTCGGTCAACATTCATGAAACTTTTGTAAAAGTCGCCAACTTTTTGAGCGTCGGATCCGATGGGTGCCCTGGAGGCGGCCGCCTCGTCGATAATCTCGCGGATGTTGATCTCGGCCACATCCGCCAATGCGCTGAACGACCCATAATTTGATTTATCCGAGGGAATTTCTGTGTTTTTGAGCCACGAACCATTCACCGACAGAAATAGATCGTCCTGCGGCCGAACGCTTCGATCGAAGCCAGCACTATCGATCGCCTGGTCATTTTGTGCGAAAGCAGCAACAGGCAACAAAAGTGCCAGCGCCAATCCAGTGCCTTGGAAAAGCAGGTTTCTCATAGTTTTTTCATCCATTGTGTAAAATACTGATGTACTCCCCTTCAATCTATCGAACCCGATATCGCTCGTCGAGAACCCGTTGACAAGCCAGTAGCAACCAACGCAAAAAATCGTTCATCGATTACGGGCTGGCTGCCGGTTGCAACGGGCAAAATGCCAGGACGAATTTCTCATTCCTGCCATCAAAGAACTCAATAGTCGCCAGTCGCTTGCGGCCGTGGCCGCCAAGCACAATGACCTTGCCTTCGCCGTATTCGGGATGGTTGACCAGCATTCCCAGGTGATATGACTCTGGCGCAAGTCGTGCAGTCGGTGTTTCGCCGGACTGCACTTCCGCCATCAATTCAGCGGCGGTTTGAATGCGAGACCTGACATGGCGATGCCGCGGTGTTTCATCCGTTCGGTCGAATTGCGTAGTTGTTTTCGGACCAACCTTGTAGTCAGTCGCCGTACTGCGGACTTCGTCGTTGGAATCGGCAGAAAACCACGGTTCGTTCTCAACGGAGTCAGCTTCCTGATTAAATTCGAATTCGATATCGTCGCCAAAACCCGAGTTGCGAGGTTCAATAATCGTCATCTTGTCGCGTGGCAGTTCCATCAGGAATCGGCTGGCGACGGTGGGCCAGTTGGCACCACGCCTGAAACGGTACAAGGCGCGACTGAGTTGCAGTTCTTCTTCGGCGCGTGTGATGCCCACAAAAAGCAGGCGGCGCTCTTCTTCCAGTTGATCTTCGTCTTGCATGCTACGTTCATGGGGCAAGCTCCCTTCTTCCACGCCGACGATAAACACAACCTTGAATTCCAGCCCTTTGGCCGCATGAAGTGTCATCAGCGTCACGGCGTTGTGATTGCTGTCGATCGAGTCGGTATCGTTGACGAGCACTGCCGTTTCCAGATAACTTTGCAGACCGCCATCATCGGGATGCAAGTTGTCGAACTCCTGAGTGGCGGCAAGTAACTCGTCGACGTTGGCGATCCGGTTATGGCCCTCTTCCGAATCGTCCAGTTCCAGCCAGGTACGGTATCCGGTTTTTTGCAGTACGTGCCCGAGCGTTTCCTCAACGGTGCCCATGGCGAATTCAGAAAGTCGATCGTAGATCGCGACAAACGCGGCGACTTTGGCGGCGGCCTGAGCAGACATTTGCGAATTCAGTCCTGCCTGCCGCGCCGAGTCGAGCAGTGATAGCCGGTTTTCCTCGGCGTATTGCCGTATCTTCTTGATGGTCACTTCACCAATTTTGCGCGGCGGAACGTTAATAATCCTCGCCAAGGCAAGGTTGTCCGATGGATTGTTGAGCAAGTTCAGCCATGCCAGTAAATCCTTGACTTCCAGGCGTTGGTAAAACTCCTGGCCGTGAACAACCTGGTATGGGATACCTTGCATTTGCAGTGCGTGCTCAAAACTTCGCGAGAAAGCGTTGACTCGATAGAAAATCGCGAAGTCGCGCGGTTCCCGGGCCCCGGATTGGGTGTGCCGTCCAATCGTGTCGGCAATCGATTCGGCTTCCTGTTTTTGACTGGGGTAGGCGACCAGTGAAACGGGAATTCCCTCATCGTTGTCAGTGATCAGTTCCTTGTGTTTGCGGCGCTGGTTGTTGATGATTAATTGATCGGCAACCGACAGGATCGATCGCGTACTGCGATAATTCTGCTCGAGACGAACGACGGTGACATCGGGAAAATCAGATTCGAAGTCCAGAATATTGCCAAGACTCGCACCGCGCCAGCCATAAATCGATTGATCCGGGTCGCCTGTAACAGCAAGGTTACGATGAATCTGGCTAAGGCCCTTGAGAATCAAATACTGGGCCGTGTTCGTGTCCTGATATTCGTCGACAATCATGTAACGAAATCGTGCGTCAAGCGACTCGCGCAATTCCTGATTCTCGCGGAGCATCGTTACGACGTAAAGCAGCATGTCGTCAAAATCCATTGCGTTTGCATCGCGCAGGACTTGTTGGTAGTACGGATAAATTCGGGAGGCAATGCGATCCAGATGGCTGGACGCGACTTGAACAAAGGCCTCGGGTGTAAGGGCCCGTGACTTGGCGTTGCTGATTCGATGCAAGATCTGGTCGGGTGTGTGGTGCGTCAATGCGATCTTTGATTCTGCGATGGCAGTCTTCAGAGCTTTCTTGCTGTCGCTGTAATCGATGATCGTGAAATTTTCGCCAAGCCCCACATACGAGGCATTACTGCGAAGCAGCCGCGAACAGAACCGGTGAAACGTGCCGGTCCACGCAAAATGATCGGGGACCAGTTCGCTCAACCGGCTGCGCATTTGTTCGGCGGCCTTGTTGGTAAACGTCATCGCCACGATCTGATGCGACGGAATGCCGCTGGCAATCATGTTGGCGATCCGATGAACGATCACCCGCGTCTTGCCACTTCCCGGTCCGGCAATCACGAGCAAGGGTCCCTCGGTATGCTCAACGGCGGCCCGTTGCGATTCATTTAGCGACTCGATCAAATGCTGATTGGATGCGGGTTGATTCATGGAACCTGATTGTAATATTCGTTTGAGAAAACGAGTGCCAATGATAGAGGTTTTACACATTGAGCCTGGAGAGTATGGGCCGCGAATTGATGCTAGCACAGATTGGCGATTTACGGGCGAATTGCCTGATTTTGTGCGTAAGCCCCATCGGCATTGAATCTGCCAATGTTATAATTCGCGTGCTTGTGAACAAGGACGCGGGGAAACAATCCTTCAAGTCCCGGTTATGGATTGACTATCACACATTCTTTTTTTTGGGAGGGACTCCAATGGCACGCACGCGCTTTCCGATCAGCCAAACCGAAGAGCTTCAGCGCAATCGTCAGGCAAAACTCGAGCTGAGTACCGCCGAGATTGGATTGACGGTTCGGACAACGAATTGCCTTGAGGAGAAAGGGATCTTCACGGTCCGCGATTTGTTGAAGACAAAGCGCAACGATCTTCTCAGCATTTCGAATTTCGGCGAAAAAACACTTGAAGAAGTCTATCAGGCACTTGAAAAAATCGGATTCTACCGGTCCGGTACCGAAAAAAGCGTTCGATAATACAAAGTGTTGCACCATCGTTGATGTTGTGTTGATTCATTTTGGCGATTTCGGACGCATTGGAATAATCATCGAAACACGCTCCTGATAACTTCGATATTCGTCTCCATGAAGCGCTATTAAAGAGCGCTCCTCGACCTGGATCGCAATCAGGATATAAACCGTGGTCACGATGGCGAATAACAGGTGCCCCTGTGTCATGTCGGGCGTTGCCCAGAATGCAATGATGAATCCGAACATGAGAGGATGGCGCATCGAGCGATAGAGAGCAGTCTCCTTGAATTTCACAGCCGTGTATTCAATTTTGTTAAAATACAGCCACACCTGGCGCAGTCCGAACAGGTCGAAGTGGTTGATCAGAAACGTGGCGTAAAGCACAAGTCCCCATCCTGCAGCCGCGAAAGCGTACAGAATCGTGCGCCCAAACATATTGTCAATTTGCCAGACGAAATCGGGGAGCGGTTGCCACTGCCAGTTCATCAGGAGAAGGAGCAGGCTGGAGAGGAGGACAAACAGACTTCGTTCAATTGGTTCAGGAATAATCGACGTCCACCATCGCTTGAACGCCAGCCGGGCCATGATTGTGTGTTGTATCGCAAACAGGCCCAATAGAACGACGTTGATCGCAATCGCCTGAAATTGAGATACGACTGCTCCATCGTCAATCGTTTTAGGGACGACCACGCCGGCCACGAAACCAATCTGATATAAAAAGGTAACGAGGAAAACGAAGTAGCAAAGTGTGCCAAACAGCAATGCCAGTATCCGCATTAAATTATCCTGCTCCTGAATGATTCAGTCGTCCACAAGGGACACTTTAACAAACGCGTCAGAGCTGTGTCGCTAAACACTAGATTAACAAACTCCCGACAAATTCGAAAGAATGTACCATGCAGCCGTAATTTTCGTTTGGCACAATTCATGGACCCTAATCAGGCGGAACGCCGGATAGTAGAACAATTGTCTCAATTGTTCAGCATGCGGTATTGGCACCACCAAATGAACTGCGTGATCGCACCAACCGGCTTTGCCATTCAGGCCGACCCAGTTCTTTCCGAGCGTTGACGGCCAGCGGGTCTCCCAAAGGAGCGGCTGATAGCATTTCCGTTCCGGGTGCGATATTCTTATTCGTACGAGCTCAACGACAAGCCAACTTTTGTGCAAATGGCGTTGCAGGAATCGGTAAACGGAAGAATTCAATCTTACGAGGCAAACCAGATGGATTACAAGGCAAATCGTGGAAAGTTGATGTTGGCAAGTTTCTTGACACTGGTCGCTTGCGGAATGGCGTTTGTGACTCGCGGGTCGATGGGCGGCATTTGGGAACGCGAATTCAACATCGGCAGCCAGGATTTCGGTTCGATTCTTGGAGCCGCCTTCTTTGGCTTCGGGTTGGTGATTTTCTTTGGCGGTCTGGTTACCGAGAAAATGGGGTACAAGCCGGTTTTAATTATTGCGTTCCTGATGCACCTGGCCAGTGCTGCAATGTTGTATTTTGCCCGTCCGTTGTACGAAAGTTTGGCGGCCAATCCCGAAGTCGCCACGGCTCAAACAGTACGCCTGCTGTGGTACAGCTTTTTCTTGTTCTCGTTGGGTCATGGCCTGTACGAAGCGGTGATTAACCCGCTGATTGGGCAGCTCTATTCCGAAAATCAAACGCACTACCTGAATATTTTGCACGCCAGTTGGCCTGGGGGGATGATCATCGGCGGATTGATATCGTGGGGCTTCATGGGCGACAGCGCCATGATTTATCAAATCGCAATGTGGGAAATTCCTTTGACCAGTTTTATCGTCGTTGTGTTGTGGTATGGCATGCTGGTCTTTCAAAACAAATTTCCGCCAACGGTAGCGTCGAAAACCAGTGATTTTGGGCGGCTGTTCTCCTGTTTTTTTTCTCCCGTATTTATCGTGTTGTTGTTGCTGCATGGCTGTATTGGTTATGTCGAAATCGGGATCGATTCATGGGTCACGAAACTGATGGAGAATTTCCTCAAGAATCCAGTCGTGGTTTTGATCTACACGTCGTCGTTGATGTTTGGCTTGCGATTCTTCGCCGGGCCCATCGCGCACAAGATCAATCCGATCGGTTTGCTGTTCGTCAGCTCGGTCCTTGCAAGTTTGGGCTTGTTCTGGCTGGGAACCGACCTTGGCAGTTTGACGATGATCCTGGTTGCCGCCACCGTTTACAGCCTGGGCAAGGCCTTCTTTTGGCCGACGATGCTGGGAGTCGCCGGTGAACGTTATCCACAATGCGGGGCGGTCGCGATGGGGGCTTTGGGTGCGATGGGGATGCTCACTGCGGGCTACATTGCCAATCCGGCGATTGGTTACAAACAGGACGTAAATGCGTCGGCCAAGCTGGAGAGCGAGGCCCCTCAAACATTCGCCCGATATGTCGATTCAAAACCTGGCAAGTTTTTCTACTTCCCGGAATATCAACCTTTGGTTCCAATGTTAAAGAATGCCGCCAACAACACAAAAGTCGACGGCACGGCCGATCCAGCGGCGTTTAATCAACTCAAGACCGACTTGGGAAAAGTCCCATCAGCAGAAAACACCGCCCTCATAGCGCGAGTGGATACTTGCCTTGGGAATTTGAATGAAGATGTTCCGAAAGTCAAATCGGCCGCCATGTTCGGTGCCTTGCGATCGATTACCTTGACCGCCTACGTCCCAGCCGCAATGGCTGTCGGATACCTGATGCTGCTCATCTATTTCGTATTAATCGGTGGTTACAAGAAAATCGAACTGACTGACGAATCGAAATTGGATTAATCGTCGTCGCGCCCCGACGACAATTGACGAGAATGAACGAATCAACCCGAATCGACTTACTGGATCAAGTCTCAGCGGCCTGGCCGTCACAGCAATGGGCGGAACATTCGGTCGTCGTAGGGGTGTCGGGCGGGGCCGACAGTGTGGCGCTGCTGTTGGCCCTGGCCTTGATCAAACGCGAGTTCGGCGGACAAGGGGAACTCATCGTAGTCCACGTCAATCATAAATTGCGCGGTGCCGAGTCTGACGGCGATGCCCGCTTCGTTATGAACCTGGGAGAAAAACTCGGCCTGCCGGTGGAATCGCTTGTGGCACAGGTTCGAGAGTCGAGTTCCGCAGGACAAAGTGTCGAAGGCATTCTTCGAACGAGTCGATATGAACTGATGCTGGATGTTGCGAGAATTAAAGGTGCACGATATCTATGTACAGCACATCACGCCAACGATCAGGCAGAGACCGTTTTGTTTCGAATTCTCAGGGGGACCGGGATCGATGGACTGGCCGGTATTCCGCGAACGCGGGTTGCTGATGGCGGGATTACGATTTGTCGTCCCTTGCTCTCCATCGACCGGCCAACCATTTGTCAGTGGCTGACACGTCAAAACCAGGAATGGCGGGAAGATTCAAGCAATGCCGAACCGCGTTATGCTCGAAACCGGATTCGCAATGAAGTATTTCCCGTCTTGAAATCGGTAATCGGAGTCGACCCGGTGGGTACGCTGTGCGAGTTAGCGGAGTCAGCCGATGAAATGCGTCAGGCCCTTGATCGCCTCTCGGACGATTTGATTGGCCGTTGTGTCAGAGTTTCTCGCGATGAATTCGTCGTGGATTGCAAATTGGCTGGATTGGAAAGCCGATATGTTCTCGGACATGCGATTCGGCGAGTCTGGACGGGAATGAATTGGCCGACTCAGGAAATGAATCGAGAACGATGGAACCGGGTTTTCGACGCGATCGCATCTTCGAATACAAATGGCAACAGTTGCATTTTTGAAATACCCGGCGGGATTCGCATTGTTGCCTGCAAGGAATCCGTGACGTTGCACTTTTCCGTCACTCATCGCGATTAGCGCATCTGCAAAAAGCGTAGGCAAGGAATCTGTCGAAACGTGCCCTTGATCCGCACCTGTATTGTATTTGGTATCGGTGTCCGATAGGTTCTTGTTAGTGTATATCTGTACACTAATGCTCAATCATTTGGAGACCAGCCATGCGCCTGTCATTTGTTCCCGTAAAACGTCCTGTTGAATCCCATTCGCCGACACTGCTCGACCAGGTTCGACAGTGCGTCCGCGATCGGCGCTGGCCGGCCGCCATTGAAGAGGCATACGTGGGGCAGGTTCGCCAGTACATTCTGTTTCACGGCAAGCGCCATCCGCGCGATCTGGGTGCTGCCGACGTCGCTGCATTTTTGCGACACTTGACGGAACGCGAGCAGCTTACACAGCAGTGTCGAGACCACAATGATCTATACCCATATCCTGAACAGCGGCGGGCGCGGCGTCCGCAGTCCGCTCGACCAATTGGAAAACGTTGCGGTCAGCCTATTCAGTTGCGGATAGGCTGCCAGTTCCCGGTCAGCCTAACACCGTCCCCCCGGCCCACAACCGTCCAACCTAACTTGTTGACACCCGCAAACTTAGAGAGATAATCGACGAAGTTCAGAAACCGGATAGGCTGACCCAATCCAGCTTCCTATCCCAGTTAGGCTGACCGGATAGGCTGATCAGTCCAATAATTGTTCTGCGTCAAGGAAAATAGGAAGCTCTCTTGCCAATCCCTGACTTTCAATCCTTGATGCTTCCACTCCTTGAGCACGTAGCTGATGGTGCTGAGTACACTATCGCTGGCTCGAGGGACAGTCTTGCCGATCGATACAACATGACAGAGGAAGAACGTAGTCAACGACTTCCCAGCGGCGCTGCAAACACGTTCTACAATCG
This sequence comes from Pirellulaceae bacterium, assembly GCA_031414755.1. GTDB lineage: Bacteria > Planctomycetota > Planctomycetia > Pirellulales > Pirellulaceae > CAJQPP01. Next base: position 57,891 of record JANNWJ010000044.1, read on the forward strand.
ACTAGCTTGGGCAAAGACGTACCTGGAACGTGCAGGCTTATTGATCAAGATCAAACGTGGCGTTTTCAGAATCAGTGCCACCGGAACGGAACTCCTCCGGAATCCGCCTGAGAGGATCGACATAAACTACCTACAGCGATTCGACGCTTTCAACGAATTCCGTAAGAAAACCACGGACACCAACACAGCTACAATCGAAGCGTCACCAACTAAAGAAATTGATGCAACACCAGAAGAAGCATTAGACCTCGCTTACAAAAATCTGCGAGACGATCTCGCAACTCAACTTTTGGCCCAGGTCAAGGCGTCGCATCCGTCATTCTTTGAAAAGCTAGTTGTCGACCTGATGCTAAAAATGGGCTATGGTGGCCCCGGGGATGACGCTGGAACCGTCACTTCCTACGGACACGACGGTGGAATTGATGGGGTGATAAACGAGGACACACTTGGCTTGGACGTCATTTACTTGCAAGCCAAACGGTGGGACAACACGGTTGGGCGTCCCGAAATCCAGAAATTCGTCGGCGCTCTTCACGGAAAACGTGCCAAGAAGGGCGTTTTTCTTTCAACGAGTAATTTCTCTGCTGATGCCATCGAATATGCGAGGGCAATCGACTCCAAGGTCGTGCTGATCGATGGTTTGAAGCTTTCGCAACTATTGATTGACTATGATGTCGGGGTTAGCACTGCGCAAACGTATACAATCAAACGGATCGACACTGACTACTTCGAAACCGAATGACGCAGAAATCGGGTAAGGGTGGCCATTGCTGACCACCCTCCCCACACCACCTGACATGCGGGTCCGCATCAGGCGGTTCGACGAAGCGGAGCAAGTTCCGCCCACAGACTCTTCAGACTGGGCAGTCCTTGTAAAGCTAGCCAGGCATTGGTCAATCCGACGCCACTGGCAATGGT
>JANNWJ010000045.1:0-76546 GCA_031414755.1 Pirellulaceae bacterium
GCCGCGACTTCGTTCCAAAAAAGCAGATCAGAACAATCGTTCTGCAATCGTTCCGCAACTTAATTGGACCCTTCCTCAGATGGCGGCGACCGCAGCACAGTGCAACGGTTGTGCGCGCTGCCGAACAGCGTCTCCGGATGAGCGGATGTGCCCGATATTTCGATTGAATCCACGCGAGGAAGCGTCGCCTCGCGCCAAGGCAAACCTGTTGCGCAACGTGCTCAACGGAAATATCCGTCCGGGCGAATTGAATTCCGAAGCCCTGAAGGAAATTGCTGATCTTTGCGTCAACTGCCATCAATGCCGACTGGAATGCCCGGCTGGCGTTGATATCCCGGCGTTGATGGTCGAAGCAAAATCGCAATATTTCGCTGTCAATGGGCTACGCATGTCAGAATGGTTGCTGACACGGCTTGATGTCCTGTATCGCTTTGCAAGTCGAACGCCCCGGTTTACCAATTGGATGATTCGCAACCGGATAATGCGTTGGGGGCTGGACCGGTTGTTTGGCATAGCCCAGGCGCGAAAGTTACCGCGTTTCTCGAACAAGTCGTTTTTGAAATGGGCGACCCGGCAACGATTGACGCAACCAACCCGCCGCGCGGGCCGCAAGGTACTGTATTTCGTTGACGCCTACGCCAACTGGAACGACGTCGAATTGGCGATCGCGACATGTGCGGTTCTCAAGCACAACGGATTTGAGGTTTTCGTACCGCCGGGGCAACAAATTTCCGGTATGTCGATGATTTCGGCGGGAGTACTGGATCGGGCGAAAAAGATCGCTTCGCGCAATGTTGAGATTTTGGCGGAAGGTGTCCGACAAGGTTGCCATATCATCACTACGGAACCGTCGGCGGCACTTGCGCTAAAACATGAGTACCGGCACTTTCTGGACGATGCCGATGCGACTCTGGTCAGTGAGAATTGCACTGACATCAGCAATTTCCTGTGGCAACTCCATTTGAACGGGAAACTTGAGTTGGATTTCAAGCCACTTAATTACACGATTGGATATCATCTCCCCTGCCATCAGCGGGCCATGGGACATGTCGTTGCCGGCATGAACTTGCTCAGACTTGTTCCGGGGCTGAAAACCGAACGGATTGAAAAAGGGTGTTCAGGAATGGCGGGAACTTACGGCTTGATTCGGGCCAATTATCGTCGAAGCCTTCGAGCCGGGGTCGGTCTTATTGCCGCCGTACGCCAGCCACATATCATGGCTGGTTGCACCGAATGCAGCACCTGCAAAATTCAGATGGAACAGGGAACGGTCAAACCAACCATTCATCCCATAAAGATTTTGGCCCTGGCATACGGGTTGATGCCGGAGCTTGATACGTTGTTTGATCGGCGAAGTGAGGAGTTGATGATTACATGATGGTTCAGGTCCTGTTGTTTGCGCAGGCACGGGAGATTGCCGGTCACCCGATGTTGCATTTAGAAGTACGAAACGGCGCAGTAATCAGGGACGTCAAAGCCGCTTTGGCAGTGACTTGTCCTGAACTGGGCGGACTTCTTCCCTACTGTATGTTCTCCATCGACCAGTGTTATGTTGGCGATGGTGAAGTCGTCACGGCGAATTCGGAAATTGGTTGTATTCCGCCTGTTAGTGGTGGTTGAACCGGTAATGGGACAGAAATTCAGGCATGGTCAAACCACTCATTCAGATTACAAAGTTTGAGATCGACAAAAACGCAGCGCTGGCCGCCGTTGCCGATCACAATGCCGGATCCAATCTATTGTTTCTGGGAACGACCCGGCAGTTTACTGACGAATCGGAGACACTTGAATTGCGTTACGAGTGTTACCCTGGAATGGCGGAACGGGAGATGACTCGATTAAGCAGTGCGGCGATCGCACAATGGAACTTGTCGGGGGTTGCCATTATCCATCGAATTGGAATCGTTCCTCCGGGCCAGGCAAGCCTTGCCGTGGCGGTTAGCAGTCCGCATCGCCAGGCTTCGTTCCAGGCGGGGAGCTGGTTGATTGATGAAATCAAGCGAGTCGTTCCGGTTTGGAAGCAGGAAATCGACCGGCAAGGAAATACACACTGGATTCATCCGGTCGAAAAAACCGGACTTTCATGAGCCGGAAACAACAACCTGGAATCCGTTGGAGCAAAAGATCGATTTTGCGTACAATTCTGGCAGATGGGCTGCCAACTTCATTTTGCGTCCGGATGATCGGCCAATCGATATGTCACACAATGTCTCAATGAAAAAGCAATGACAAGTCTTCCCGGCAAACCGAAGCTGATTGACGCATTTGGTCGCGTTCATACTTCGCTGCGCCTTAGCGTGACGGACCGCTGCAATATACGATGTTTTTATTGCATGCCGTCGGAGAACATCGAATTCCTGCCAAAGCCGGAGGTTTTGACGTTCGAAGAACTTGCTCGCGTTGTTCGTGTTTTTGCCAGAATGGGAATTTCCAAAATTCGTTTGACCGGTGGAGAGCCGTTGGTACGGCGAGACGTTGCGGTATTAGTCGCAGCCTTGCGAACAATTGAAACCATCGACGAAATCGCGATGACAACTAACGCGATGTTGCTTGCCGACAAGGCCACGGAGCTTCGCAGGGCGGGGCTTGATCGATTGAACATCAGCCTCGATACACTGGATCAGAAACAGTTTCAGGAGATCACGCGGCGTGACGGTTTACAAGCGACACTGGACGGCATTGCGGCGGCAAAAGCTGCAGGATTCGACGACATTCGCCTGAATGCTGTTGCTGTCAAAGGAATGATCGAGTCGCAAATCGTGCCACTGGTTGGATTTGCCATCGATAATCAATTGACGTTGCGCTTTATCGAATTCATGCCGCTCAATTCGACTGGCCGTTGGCACGAGAACGACGTTTTGACCGGGTCAAAAATTCGTGAAATTGTTGAGGAGCATTTTGGTGAACTGACTCCTGTCCCGCGAGAGGATATTTCACAACCTGCGACCGATTTTCTGATTGCCAATGGGTCAACACAAATTGGCTTTATTAGTTCAGTTTCCGAACCGTTCTGTGCTTCGTGCAACCGACTTCGCATTACCGCTGATGGCAAGATTCGGAATTGCTTGTTCTCTCATGCTGAATGGGACTTGCGCGGGCCGCTACGGGAGGGTGCTGGCGACGAGCAACTGGAATCCATTATTCTAGACAGTGTCGCGGCCAAGAAAAAGGCTCATGGAATTGGAGACGAGCAGTTTCGGAAACCGGTACGGGCCATGTATCAAATTGGAGGATGATTGCAGTGGTTGACTCTGCGGAAGAGAAGCCCTGGTACTCTGACGGACTGGGATTTAAATGCACCGGATGCGGCAATTGTTGCACGGGAGCGCCTGGTTTTGTTTGGGTCAATCAGGAAGAGATTAACGGGATCGCCGAAGCGATGGGCTTCGACGAAGTTGAGCAATTTGAAGTCAGGTACGTTCGCAAGATCGGGATACGTCGCAGTCTGGTGGAATTCCCAAACGGCGATTGCGTTTTTTTTGATTCGGATACACGGAAGTGTGGTGTTTATGAGCAGCGCCCCAGGCAATGTCGCACCTGGCCGTTTTGGGATTCCAATCTCCGCACGCCGGAGACATGGAAAGAGACATGTGAGTCCTGTCCCGGGAGCGGCAAAGGGAAACTCTATTCGCTTGAACAAATTGAAACACAGCGAAAGGTATTGAAGATTTAGTGCTGTGAAGTTTGGTCATGGGGTCGTGGCCAAAGGGTCGGGAGTCATTTGTGCTTCAGCACCCAAAGGGCCGTTCCGGCAAATGACTCCCGACCCCGTACCAACGCCATCATCCTTTTTTCCGCAACACTTACCCAATGCCCAATTGCGCACTATTGACGATTTCTGACCGTGATGGCTGGTTTATTGACGATGATCTCGTACACGAGCCATTGCGTGCACTTGGCTGGGATGTTCACGATGTCCCATGGACGGAAACCGTTGACTGGAACCAGTTCGACGTGGTTGTGATTCGCAGTCCCTGGGACTACCAACTGGACCCGTCCCGGTTCTTTGACGTGCTTGAGTCAATCGACAAAAGTTCTGCGACATTGTTCAATTCCTTGAATACGGTTCGATGGAATATCAACAAGTCCTATTTGTTCGATTTGGAAAAGCGTGGCATCGAGATTATCCCTACTTATCAATTTTCCAGTGTTACGATTGCCGACTTACGCGAGGCCGAGAAGCAACTCAGTTCAGAAAACTGGATTATGAAGCCGATTGTCGGTGCCAATGCCGATGATACATTTCGAATCCGAAGAGGTACCGGTGACGCCGAATTGTGTGAATTGTGCTCCCTGTTCAAGAACATGGACTGCCTGGTTCAGCCGTTTATGGAGCAGGTGCCAATCGAAGGAGAGTTCTCTGTGATTTTTTTTGACGGCAATGCCAGCCATTCAGTTGTCAAACGTGTTCGCAAAGGTGATTTTCGGGTGCAGGAAGAACATGGCGGAAGTGTGAGACCACTCCTTAATCCCGAACCTGCCTTAGTAGCTGCTGCCGAAAAAACCATGTCAGTTCTTGATGAAGTTCCGCTTTACGCGAGGGTTGACCTGGTACGGACTCCCGAAAACCGGTTTGCGCTGATGGAACTGGAATTGATCGAGCCCAGTCTTTATTTCCGGTTCGCGCAACAGGCAGCAGGCGAGTTCGCAAAAGTCGTCCATCGACGCTTTGGCTCGTAGATATTGGAAGCGATTTCTCCTTTGAATCGATTTGTGGTTACCCCATGTACAAACGCGGTTCTCGAACAGGAATTCGCCCAAGACATGTTGACTACTCCGACGCAACATGTTTACGCGTAACGGGTTACAGATTTTGAATGATGAAGACCCGCTTGTTTCTATCCAAAAATGAAACAATTCGTATGACGCCATTGAAAAGGAGGCCTCCAGGGAGTTTTATTGACTTTAATCGTTACCCTACATACACTTGCGTCGAAACAATCAGCGACAGTTACAGACAGGACTCGTTCAACACACACTGGCGCGAGAAATCGCTGAAAGAACTTGATGACAAAGAAGGAAATTGTCAAAACGATTTCGGATCAAATTGGGCTAACTCAGCTCAAGACCAAGGAAATTGTCCAGAAAACGTTTGACGCAATCGTTGAAACCCTGGTGATCGATGGGCGAATCGAACTTCGCAATTTCGGGGTTTTCGAAGTCAAGAAACGCGCTGCGAGAAAAGCACGTAACCCGCGAACGGGCGACAAGGTGCTGGTGCCCGAAAAATTCGTCGTGACGTTTAAGCCGGGCAAGGAAATGGAGGCGCGCGTTCGGCAACTTGAAGAGGAAGAATTCCAGCGACGAATTGACGACGAATATCGCCAGTCGGAAAAGTCGCAGTCGCTAAATTCAAGTCCCACCGCGGCAAACAGGGGGATGCCACGCAAAACGGAAACCGGACCAGCCACGAATTTGTAGTTGCAACCTTGTAAACGAATTTTGTTTGAGCCGTTTTGTTTGAGCGGGATACGCTCGAATGAAACGGCTGCACCATTGCAAACTTTCGCTGGATGCCTCAACTCAATGCAAATGCCGCATGAGTTTGAGAATTTATCCAAATCACAATGAGTCACCGAATGCCCAACCTGAATAATCCGTTTAGAAAACTTCCTTCCGTCAGTCAGTTGCTGGATAGTCCACAGCTCAAGGCGCTTGTTAATTCCGCGAATCACAATGTTGTTGTCAGTGGTGTTCGCACGTTTCTGGATCGCGTTCGCGATGAGCTGTCATCGGCTGCCGAAGGGGCGCACATCCCGACACCAACCGAATTGGCGGAAACTATTGCCAGCTGGATTTCCCAGGAGGAAAATCCGCCGTTGCAACCAGTAATCAATGCCACGGGAGTGATACTGCATACGGGACTGGGTCGTTCCCCACTCGCGAATGAGGCGATTGCCGAAATGAATGTCATGGCTGTCGGTTATGCAAGTGTTGAAGTTGACCTGAAATCCGGTAAGCGCGGACAACGGGATGTTGCAGTCAAGCGATTATTGCGCGAATTGACCGGAGCAGGGTCGGCCACAGTAGTCAATAACAACGCAGCCGCAACAATGTTGACATTGTCCGCATTGGCGACTGGCAAGGAAGTAATCGTTTCGCGCGGAGAGCTGGTTGAAATCGGTGGCAGTTATCGCTTGCCCGATGTGATGGAGTGCAGCGGTGCGAAACTGCGCGAAGTTGGCACGACCAACAAGACGCATTTGCGCGACTACGAGTCAGCGATCAACGAGAATACCGGTGCCCTGTTGCGAGTCCATCCCAGCAATTACCGGATTGTCGGATTTACGGAAGCTGTTTCACTTTCGGAACTGGTTAAGCTTGGCAAGAAACATCATTTACCTGTCATTGATGATGTAGGTTCCGGAGCCCTGATCGATTTTGCCGAATTTGGATTGCATGACGAACCTGTTGTGCAGCGAAGTATCGCAGCCGGAGCCAACATCGTCCTGTTTAGTGGTGACAAGCTGGTGGGTGGACCGCAGGCGGGAATTATCGTTGGTGACGACGCCCTTGTTGAAAAAATCAAACAGCACCCGATGGCTCGCGCAATGCGAGTTGACAAGCTGACTTTGGCAGGACTTGCGGCAACTCTGCGACTGTATCGCGACCCCGCCAGAGCGCGCGAGTCGATTCCATTGCTGTCATTCCTTTCAACGCCTGTGGAAAACCTTCGATTACGGGCGGAACGGTTGGCAACGCAACTTGCAATCGCGCCGGTGCTGTTGTCCGCCAGGGCGATCGAGGGGAACGCAACGCTTGGCGGTGGCAGCTTGCCAACACAATTTATTCCGACGTGGTGCATTGCCTTGACTCCGCGCGATCACTCGGTTGATCAGTTTGCCGCATTGTTACGAACTGCGTCGCCGGCTATTTTCGGCCGAATTCAAAACGATCAATTGTTACTCGATTTGCGGGCGGTTCATCCGCGCTACGATGTAACGGTCGTTGATGTGATTTCAGGACTGAATTCCGCTTAACCCTTCATCCAAATTCGTGGTTGAGGAGGACGTCGGTTTACATTATCGTCGCCCGCTGCGAATGACGAGAACACCAACAATGATCGTTACGCCACCGACTATTTGGCCGGCAACGGGTTGCTCGTGAAGTATGATCCAGCCACCACCCACCGCCACCAACGTTACGATATTTTGATAGACTGCGGCGTGCGATCCACCCAGGATCTTGACGCCAGTGTTCCAAAAGGCATAAGCAAGCCCGGTCGAAAAAGCGCCACTGAAAACAATGGCCAATAACATCCACGGATCGATTACCTGACTCCAGTTCTGCACGATCAATGGAAAAGAGTACGCGACGTGAATCGGTGTCGTGACAATGCTGGCGACAAAGGCAAGTTGCAGCGGCGACATGCTGCGCAGGATCGCGGGACTAATTACTGTTGATATTGCCCAGCAGAGTGCTGCACTTAAGACGAGCAGGTTGCCGAAAACAAATTCTGATCCGAGACTGACGTTGCCGCCAGTCAATGTCACAATGATCGCACCAACAAACGTCAAGGCAAAGCCGATCCAGGTCAAGCGATTCAATCGTTCCCCCAGAAAAATGAACGACAATACCGCCGTCCACATCGGCATCGACGCCAGTAGCAACGCCGTGTTTCCTGCCGTGGTCCTGCACACGCCGAACAGAAACAGAATCATGTAGAGCAAACCTGTCAACAACGAAAACCAGGCGACGCGAATCCACGAAATTGGTTTCCCGGGAAAGGATTTTGGCCACAGTCGGGCGCCTGTCCATCGACTTTCAATCCACGCACACAGTCCCAGCGCGATCGTTGAAAAAACGAGCCGAGTCGAATTGAATACTACGGGATCAAGAATCTCGATCGAGTATTTGAAAACCAGAATGTTGACGCCCCAAATCAGGGTTGTCGCCAACAAGCATGCATCAGCAAGCCATGCCTGACGGGGGGTCGTTTGAATCAGTTTCGATTCGATAGCTTTGTTTGCATCCAAGGATTCTGTTGACCTGGTTTTCACTTGGTTTGATTGTGGAATCTGATTGTCGATTCGGTCAGCTCGTCACGGAACCTGTTGGTCATGGGGTATCAACGCTTCGGGTTGATCAATGACCAGCAAGTGACCGTGATCGGAGGTCACGATGACGGCAGTATCGTCCCAGCAATCGTTGGCTTCGACCCAGTCGCAAACTGCCTGAAAGGCCGCGTCGCCACTGAAAACCGCGCCGATGGAATCATCGATGTTGTTATTATGATTGGCCCAGTCAACATCGCCCGCTTCGATCATCAGCCAAAAGCCCGAATTATTCGTTTCAAGAACGGCAAGCGCTGCTCGTGTCATGTCTGCCAACGTCGGGTTTTCGAATACATCGGCCCGTTCGTAGACATCAAATTCAGTGATCCCGTGCGTTGGCAAATAGTCGCCGTTGGCTGTAGCGTAAGGCAAGTGGCCTCGCTTTGTTCCAAAGAATCCAAATAGTCGCTCATTGTTTTTTACGGATAGCAATACGGCAGCGTTTAGTACATCATCACCGGCGATACCGGCTGAACGAATGGCGACGCGGTACTTGCCGCCGTTCTGGATGTCGATCGATCTTAAATCACTTTCGGCAAGGTACCGATTTCCCAATTCGAAGTTGGCTCCCTGCTCAAGCAGATTGGTCTTAAGTGCTTCCTTGTCGCTCTTGTTTTCACCCCATCCTCCGCCGATCAAAACATCGACACCTGACAAGGGCGTTCGGTTAGCTATCGACGGAAGCCCCAGCAAGTCCCGCGCAAGGTCCTGAAAATCATCCCTGGAAACGTTGTTGCAATAGGTCGCGGCTGGCGTAGCGTGATTAAATGGAACGCTGGTTACAACGCCGATGGAAAATCCAAGTTCCTGGGCATCGCGTGCGACTGACTTAACGGGTTCGGAACGATCATTGAAATTGATCGCGGAGTTATAGGTCTTGATGCCACTGTTCATGGAAGTTGCCGACGACGCCGAGTCGGTAACTGCGTGCCAACCTGCCATATCTTGCCCGATCAGGTACGAATAACTGGCGGGTACTGACCAGGGAAACGGACCGCCAATTTGAGAATCGTATCCGCCCGCCAGACCGTCAATGCTTTGGACGACCTGATGATTCACATCGAGTTTGTAATTGTTGATCAACGGACTCGTAACCATATACCCAAAATCCGTCGGCGCACCCCGGTAATCCTGAAATGCCAATCCGCTCCCCCGTCCTTCGTGATAGGTAACAGCGCGAGTTCGGTAAATCGCGGCAGCTTGCGTGGTCTGCCAGTCCATTCCGTCAAAAATAATCAGGATGATGTGCTTTTTCCCGGATTCCAATGCCGCTTTTTGCAATCGGTAAATGTCGGTTTGATCAAGGCAAACAGCGTTTGGATCAAGCGTCGCGCTGGGTAGCTGGCCGTACAATTCGAACAGTCGTTTTTCGTTTCGATAGGGGCTATTTTCATCCTGGAAATCGTCAAGGGAAATTCCAAACGAATAGACAGGTATCAAGCGATTGGAATGAGCGGTGCAACTTGAGTATTTATCAGGATGGGCACCCCAATGAGCCCAGGTGGCTGACCTGGATTCAATCGCCACCGACTGCATTGTACGGAGCTGGTCAGTGGAGTCTCGTTGCCCTTCGCAAACATCGGCCGGAAAAATGTAACAAACAGAGGCAACGACCAGAGTAAGGAATCGTCCAGAAAAGTAAAATTTTGTATTTGCCACGATTCAAACCGTTTAGTCTTGGGATTCGATAGAGCGTATGTTGTCGGGACGGTTATCGAATTGTGATGGCAGTGTAAGTTTCAGGGCGGCGATCGGCCATCCGGTGAATTTCATGTTTGCCTGGCACGCGAATCAGATGTTTGTTGCGAGCGATCGCAGGCTCGATCTCGGCAAATATAACCTCTTCATGATCGTGATTGGCATACGCCAGTGCGTGGCCGTTCGGATGGCAGATTTTACTTTTGCCAATAAAGTGAAAACCTCTTTCATCGCCGACACGATTGACGGCCATAAAGTAAACATGGTTTTCCAGTGCCCGCGCGTTCGGAATATATTCAGCGGTTGTGTCGGCACCCGGTGGCCAGTTCGTTGGCAACACGATAAGGTCAGCCCCGTTCAGGGCCATGACACGGGATGGTTCGGGAAATGAACAATCGTAACAAATATTGATTCCAATTCGGACTCCTTCGACATCGACAATTGGGAATTCGCACCCGGCAGTCGTAAACTGGTCAACGCCCAGTTTTGGCAGGTGGACTTTGTGATAATAATGGCGTTTTCCGTCACGGGTCATTAGGGCCGCGGTGTTGAAAACCCGGTCGCCCTCATGTTCCAGGAATCCAAAAATCCAGTTTGTGTTCAACGAAACGGCCATTTCGGAGGCTTGTGCAAGCATTGGATCGTCACGTTTGATCGAAATCGTTCTGGCTTCGTCCAGAGACTGGCAGCAATATCCCGACAACGAACACTCTGGAAAAACAACCAAAAAAGGCTGGCGATCGGCAACCAAATTTAGATACTCCCGCATTTTTTCCAAATTGTCAGGCAGGTTACCGTAAACGACATCCATTTGAACGCCGGCAACAATTAGTTTTATTTCCATTTATCTAACGACTTTGGCTTTATGACCGATTGGGAATAAAATAAACTCGACGACCTGCATTCGGGATTTCGGGATTTTCATGCTTCCATCGATTCCTGACCAGTGGCTGCGAAGGATTTTGCGGTTGTTGGCAATTCGATCCAAAAATGCTTGACAAATGCTGGCCAATTAATACGCTTTCACCTTGCTCGCATTCCGCTCCCTAATCACCTGGACCCGCCCAGTTGGCGTTTGAAATAATGACTTCCAACGATGACGATTTGGAAATCGAAGGCGACGACCTGATTTCTGGCGAAGTTGGCGATTTGACGGCCACTCCCGAGAGTGTCTCTGATGCAACCATGGACCTCAACGACTTTGACGATGACTTTGACGATGACTTTGAAGCAGAAGTCTCCGGCGAATACGAAATGGACGATGACGAGTTTGCGCGTCAACTGGTCGACATGGTCGATTTCGAAATCGAGGGGCTCACCGGCTCTGACCGTAAAGAGCTCGAAAAAGGCAAGTCGTCCGTCGTTGATGATGAATAACGGTTCCGATCAGATCCCTTTGCGGAGTTTAGTTTCTAATGTTCGAGCCGGAAAAGAATTTCAGCTTTCCCAAACAGGAGGAAACCATCCTTGAATTCTGGAAAGCCCGGCAGATTTATGATAAGTCACTTGCGCAGCGTGAGGGTGCCGAAAATTATGTTTTCTATGAAGGCCCCCCTACTGCCAACGGAATGCCACATCCCGGACACTGCCTGACTCGCGCGATCAAGGATTTGTTCCCGCGATACCAAACGATGCGCGGCAAACGATGCTTGCGCAAAGCTGGATGGGACACGCATGGATTGCCGGTCGAAGTCGAAGTCTGCAAGGAATTGGGGATCCACTCTCGGGAAGAAATCGAAGAATTCGGCATCGAGCCCTTTATCCAGCTTTGCCAAAAAAGTGTTTGGCGATATATGCGGGAATGGGAACGGCTGACGGAACGACTTGGATTTTGGCTCAAGCTCGATGAGGCTTACGTCACTTACCACCAAAGCTACATCGAATCGGTTTGGTGGTCGCTCAAAAACCTGTTTGACCGGGACTTGCTCTATCAAGGTCACAAGATCGTCTGGTGGTGGGCCCAGGGTGGAACCGCCCTCAGTGCTGGTGAAGTTGGCCAGGGATACAAATCGGTCGCCGACCCCAGCGTGTTTGTGCTTTTCCCCTTGCTGGATCGGGAAAACACCAGCCTTTTGGTCTGGACAACCACACCGTGGACTTTGCCAAGTAACCAGTTCGCCGCAGTAAACGAAAAAATCGAATACGCAACCGTTTACGACCCGGAACTCAAGATCAACATTGTTTTTGCCAAAGACCTGGTTAGTGCGATCGGCGATAAAGTCAAACGAAAACTGGAAATTCGTTCATCGTGTCCTGGTTCCGAGTTAGTTGGCCTCCGCTATCAGCCCCCTTTTGATTATTTTCACAAGGACCTGGGAAATACGACCGGTGAACTTCGCAGTGGTGGTTCGCAACATATTGCATGGCGAATCACATCTGCCGATTTCGTCACGACTGACAGTGGCACCGGGGCGGTTCACGAGGCTCCGGCATTCGGCGAAGTCGACTATGATTTGCTCGTTGCTGAACAAGCGAAATTCGTCGACGGGCAAGGGCCGCAGATGATCTGTGCCGTCGCCCCAAATGGCAAGTTCACGAGCGAGGCACCGGATTTTGAAGGCTTATGGGTCAAGGACGCCGACAAGGCGATCACGCGACGACTCAAGGACGATGGCCGGCTGTATTTCCAGGAGCAATATCTTCACGAGTATCCGTTTTGCTGGCGCGCCGAAGAAGACCCGTTGATCCAGTATCCGCGACGAAGCTGGTTTATTCGCACGACCCGGTTTCGCGACGAAATGCTGGAAAACAACCGTCAAATCAATTGGTTGCCCGATCATATTCGCGATGGACGGTTCGGAAATTTTCTCGAAAGCAACGTGGACTGGGCCTTGTCGCGCGAACGCTTTTGGGGAACGCCGTTGCCGATTTGGGTATGTCAGGAAACGGGACAAATGGAAGCGGTCGATTCCTACGACGCGATCCTTGCCAAACCCGGGGTAACGGGAACGGAATTTTGGGACCAGGCCAAACAGGAACATCCCGAACTGCCTGACGATTTGAGGGTCCATAAACCCTACATCGATCATGTGACGTACGATTCGCCGTTTGCTCATGGTGCAAGAATGCAACGGGTGTCAGAAGTGATCGATTGCTGGTATGACAGCGGCGCGATGCCATTCGCACAATGGGGATACCCTCATCAAAATCGCGAGATGTTCGAGAGTCAATTCCCGGCGGACTTCATCAGTGAAGCATTGGATCAAACGCGCGGCTGGTTCTATAGCCTGCTTGCAATCAGTACGATGATGTTTGGCAAAGACGGCAGTCGCAAACTCCCCAACACAAATCCGCACCCCTACCGCAATTGCATTGTACTCGGATTGATGCTCAGTGAATGGTACGAATCGAAAGCGAACCACAAGGAATTGCGGCTGATCAAAGCCGACGCCGACAACGATTTTGGATCGGGAAATTACGCGCACTTTGTCGGCAAGATGTCGAAGAGTAAACGCAATTACCTGGCGCCATCCGAGATTTTCGACCGGTACGGAGCCGATGCCCTGCGATGGTATTTCTTTGCTCAACAGCCGCCGTGGACGTCGATTCGATACAGTGAACAACAAATCCGCGACAGCATTCCCGAATTCCTGCTTCGATTGTGGAACGTATACAGCTTTTTTGTGTTGTACGCCAATACCGACGAATTCAGCCCGGACACTGAATTGGCCGGGAATGCGGGGCAGTTTAACACGGCTGATTTGCAAATGGCGGATACCTGTCGACCGGTTTCCAAACGAAGTGAACTTGATCGATGGCTGATCAGCGAAATGAACCGAACGATCGGGGAAGTTACCGAACGAATGGACAAATATGACAACTACAGTGCTTGTCAAAAACTGAACCAATTCGTTGATAACCTGAGCAACTGGTATGTCCGCCGCAGTCGCGATCGATTTTGGAGCCACGACAAACGCGATCAGGATAAATTGGACGCCTATTGGACGCTTTACGAGTGCTTGCTGACGACATCCAGGATGATCGCACCCTTCGTTCCGTTTCTTGCGGAAACGTTGTGGCAACGATTGACGACCGGCTTTGGCGAACGAGCCGTGGAAAGCGTCCACTTGTGCGATTTTCCTGTTTCAGACAACTTGGCAATCGATGATGAATTGTCGCAGCAAATGAGTCAGCTATTGGAAATTGCTTCGCAAGGTCGTTCTGCACGGGCCGAAGCGAAACTTAAAGTCCGCCAGCCATTGTCAGGAGTAACCGTTATTTTGTCGGATGCCCGGCATCAGGGCTGGCTTGAAAAACACGACAAAATCCTGCGCGATGAACTTAATGTCAAACAAGTGACTTACACGTCCGAAGCCGATCAGTTCGTTACTTACAGTATTCAGCCGAATTTCAAACGACTGGGGCCAAGGGTTGGCAAGTCGATGCCTTTGTGCAAAGAGGTACTTGGCAAGGCCAACGGTGCCGAACTGCTGGCCGAGCTTGAAAGCCAGGGCAAGGTTTCGATTCGACTTGGCGAAGACTTGATTGAACTCGACAACGAAGATATTCAGGTTCGACTGCATGCCCGTGCCGGTTGGGCCGCCGCACAAGGACATGGCATCGTAGTTGTTCTGGCGACTGAATTGACACCCGATTTGATCCGCGAAGGAATGGCCAGGGACATTGTGCGGCTTGTACAGGAGCGTCGTAAGGAAATGGATTTGCAATTTACGGACCGAATCAAGCTTGGTCTTGTAACGGATTCCGTTGAGTTGCGGCTGGCAATCCAGGAAAACTCCGATACCCTCCAGTCGGAAACGTTGGCGATCTCGCTTGTGCAGACCGAACTGGCCGGTACGGAATGTGTTGACCGGGAAGTTGCCGAAAACAAGCTCACGATCTTTATCGGTATTGCCCGATAGACGTCCGCCTGAAAGCCTTCGAACCCGAATCAAGATTACCGACGTCAGGCAACAATCATTGAGCAAGTCCCGTTTTACCATCGCCGTCCTTATTTCCGGAAGCGGAACGACGCTGCGGAATCTGATCTCAGAGCGGGAGGCCGGGAATCTGAAAGTCGATATCGGTCTCGTGATCTCAAGCAAGCCCGATGTCGGCGGGATTGTGTTTGCGAAAAATGCATCGATACCGGTCAAAACATTTGACCACCGGCACTATTCAACGGCTGCAGCACTCAGTGATCAGATTTTTCCGGCCTGCCGCGATGCTTTGATTGACCTTGTCGTAATGGGGGGCTTTTTGCGCAAGCTCAACATTCCAGCCGACTTTGAAAACCGCGTTATCAATATCCACCCAAGCATGATCCCGGCGTTTTGCGGAAAGGGAATGTATGGCATTCGTGTTCACGAAGCGGTCATTGAAAAGGGTTCGATGCTGACTGGCTGCACAGTGCATTTCGTCGATAACCAGTTCGATCACGGTCCGATCATCGCACAACAAACGGTGCGCGTTAATGCGGGTGATTCGCCCCAAACACTTGCCGCACGAGTCTTTCGGGCCGAATGCGAACTCTATCCACGTGTTATCAACACGATCGCCAGCGGAACGATTCGAGTGGTCGGCGAAGAAGTGATCAGTGTTCCGCTGAACGACTGATCACTGGTTTGAATCAGCCCTTTATCTGATCGTTGAATTCAAAAAAAGCAAAAGTGAAATGCACGATCAGTACATACAACGTGGCCCAGAGAATGGTACTCGTAACACTTCGGCTGACATCATTGCTGCTGAATTTCGGGCGAATTCCGATATGGTATGCGATAAGGGCCATGCCGACGGAACAACACGAGATTTTGGCCAACAGCCAGCCGCTGCCGTGATACCAAAACTGGTTGACAATATGCAGGCTCCGGTGAAAGTGCTGGTGCCAATAGTCGGGACCGTGCTCCGGATGGGTCACGGTAAACGTGATCACGCTTGTCAGTCTTGCCGTAACAAAGGCGATGAGAACGAGAATGGGTACGCCAAACAGAAACGAAATCATGATCGGCGTAAGCAAATACTGGCGAGGACTTACACCAAACGTTTGCAAGGCGTCGATTTGATTGGAGTACTGCTTGCTCCCCACGTCCGCCGTAATGGCCGCTCCACAACGGGCTGCGATCAGGACTGTTGCCAGAATCGGCACGAATATCCGGTAGAGTGCGAATCCGGTTGCCGACAGCAAGTCATCGACCAGCAGGGGTTCCGTATATCGGGCATAGGGCAGGAACTGAAAAATGTAGTAGGTCGTAACAAATCCGGTGATCAACCCCGCCATGATCAGGTAGAACCAGGCCGTCGGGCCGCAAACAAGTCGCGCATAATGGGCCAGGTACCGGACTCCCCAGCGCGGGCTTTTCCAAATAGGAACTATGGCCAATAATCCGCGCAACGTGTTTTCCGCACCACGCGAGGTATTTACGAAAAACTGTTTTGTACTCCTCAGTAGACCTTCACCAATCTGCTCGGTAGACCAGTCATCGGCCTTTCGTGATGCCGTCAGGGCCATTGGTTGCAGCACCTCGTTGAGTTTTGGCCATTGTTCAGACGGAATATCATCAATGCGCTTTTCGATCGGGTTGAGCACGAGAACTGCATCGGCAATCGGTAACAAGGACTCGTAATCGTGAGTTACAATCAACGAAGTCTTGCCGTGGCCTCGTTGGGTTTCCCGAATCAATTCACCAACTTTCCGGGAGTTTTCCGGATCGAGGCCGGAGGTTGGCTCGTCGTACAACATGGCAGGCGGGTTGTAGGCGAGTGCCCGGGCGATCGCCAGACGCTGCCGCTGTCCGCCGCTAAGCAACATGGTTCGCACGTCGGTAGGGACATTGAGTTGTTGCAGAAATTCCCGGGGGACACAGCCGTTTTTTTTGCGAGCATGGTCCATTGCGAACTGCACGTTGGCGATGGGTGACAGTTCGTCGAACAAGGCGAACGACTGAAAGACCACGCCAAAGTCACCTTGCTGGCAGGGCTTTTCATCCATCATGACCTGACCTGTGAAATGGATACTGTCGTGGTCTCGCGGAATCAGGCTCGCGATGATTTTCATCAGAACCGATTTTCCAACACCGCTGGGACCGATCAGCAACGTGATTTTTCCGCCGCGAATTATCGCCGAAGCGTTTCGTAAAAGTTCCTTTTCGCCAGCCAATACGGTCAGGTCCCGGATGACAATTTCGGCTTCGCCTTCGTTTACCGATGCAGCCAGGACCGAAACAGCACGGCCCTCGTTGTCCGGAGTCCCGGGCGAACCGGTCGTTGAGACGTTCACTTGCGGCTTCTCGCTTCGATAAAGAATGGATTGTCATCAGTGGTTTGGTCGTAAACAACGACCAGCGAATTGGCTTCACGCTCGTCGTAACCATGGACGATGCTGGAAGGGTGTGCGGATTCATCGGTCAACACGTACCATCGCATATCTTTCAAAAGGATACGATGCCTGAGTATCCGGGCAAACTCGGGAGTCACACCGGTAATGGGAGAACCAAAGATCATCTCGCCAATTGTTTCAACATCACTTCCAAAACGCGCATCCGAGTAATGAAGGGCCCGTTTGATTTCCGGACTGTTCCAGATCGCGTCGAGTTGTCGATGAAAGTCCTCGTTTTCAAGAATGGATTCGCGGATAATTTGGGCGATCAACGCCTGTAACTCGGAATCGTTCGCGAGTTTCACGAATGTGTCGGCAATGAACTTGTGAACATTGGGATTATCGACAACCCGGTTCAATACGCGTTGTTGGGCCGCAACGAGGTCTGGAACTCGTGTAGAAATCGTTGGCAACGCCGACTCCTCAACGAACCTTTGGAATTCCCGATTGGCAAGATTCTGCCTTGGTAGCGGCAAGGTATCGTACATCGCACGCCAGCCGAACCGCCATATCGAGGCCTTTTGCCAAACTTCTTCGCCGATCATCTGAACGACAGGAGTCAGTTCTTCCTGGATAACGGGCCAGATCTCCCGGTTGACCAGCGGAACCAGATCTTGATCAATGATTTCTGATTGGTATCGCTGGCCCAGAGCGCGCCAGTCATCGGAACGGGAGGCTATCGTTCGGGCCAATTCGTCCTTGAAAACCAATCCGGTATCAGCAAGGGCCTTGAAAAAAATCGGCTTCAAATCGTCAACAAACAAACTGGCGTTGTTACGGAAAACCCCGGAAATAAATTCGGCGATTTCTTCAAGCTTTTCAGGGGGCAACAATGCCCTGGCAACCCAACTCATCGTCTGGGGAGTTTCGTAAAGCTTCAGGTAACTATCACTGGCAATCGGCGGTGCATTGGAAAAAAAAGTTGCTGACGCCCACCGTGTCCGGACTTCGTCGTAATTTTGTGATTCGGACGACTCGGTTTGCCGAATGACACCGACTTGAACCAGAAATCCATCGCTATCCCGCCAAAATATCGGATCGCCAATGCGAGTCACATATTCGTCGTGAAACACAAGCGAATACTGGCTTCGGGGCTGCAGCGTAAAATCCGTCAACTGGGCTCCCGCGCCGTTTTTGGCCCCGGAGAATCCATGGATCAACTTGCCACCCAACCACCCAACGGCGACCAACCACAGGACAATCCCTATTACAAGTCGAATTTGGTTGGCCATGGGATTTCACAATCGGATTGCAAACGACTCAATTCACCGTGCCGACATCCGTCTTCGATGGAAACCGGTGACGATGAATCAGGATGTCCCATAGACGAGCATGCCGAACGAATCCATTCGATGAATCCAGCACATGTTGTTTGCCGCTGCGGGTTCGCACGATCACCTTGCCGTCGGCCGATGCGACAACAATCCAGTACTTTTCAACGAAATACGTGTAGTCTTCACCATGCCGGGAGGGCGAAACATTCGTAGCACGAGGACCCGGGCAGGTACTGCGTTTTGGTTTCCGGAAAACAACCCGGTCCCCTGGTTTGAAGTTTTGGCGATTCATCATATCACTTGCGTTGTTGATGGCGTAATCAACTGGAAGTCTATGACGATCGCCGTCAATTCGTCAATAAGAATTCTGAAAATTGAGCTGGCGTGGAATTGATGTAAATCGATAACGCCGGTCTTTATTTACTCCTCTGATTCATCGGTTGAACTGTGGTCATGGACGATTAGCCACTTGCCCTCAATTTTTCGGAGGACGAGCGAAAAATTCCCATGGGGATTCGCTTTGGCGGTCGCCAAATGCCAGCTTCCCAAAACGAGCGCCGCCGATTCACCCAGCGACTGGAATTCCAGATCATCAAAATGGAGCTGTCCCATCGTCTCCCGATCCGGGTAACGACTCTTGTAGCGGTCCATGGTTGCCTGCCAACCCCGTGTCACCTTTCCACCGCCGGAAAAAGTCAGCTCGGGTGAGTTCCAGTACGTTTCCATGAAGCTGTCAATGTTTCCTTCGTTCCATTGGACTGCCTGTGTTTTAAGCAATTTTTGGATCGTTTCCCATTCATTGGAGTCCGTAACGGGCTGGCCGACCGCCGTATTTGTTGAAACAAGTAGCAAACCCAGCCAGAAAATGGATATTGCAGAAAACATGCGGTCATTGCTTGTTCGATTCATGAATCGGCTCCGGAAGATAACGATGGGATTCTTCACCGGATAAGATATCAGGTTTTCCTTTTGATAGCTGTGTTGCAGAAGCCGCGCCGGGCATTCGTCCTTCCCGATTATCCGAAATACACGGAAGGGGCTGAAAAAAGCGATTATCGTGAACATCCGACCGAAATTCCGAAATCCGCGACTGGGACAAGGCTGACGAGTTGTTGCCGTTTGACCGCACTTTCATTGCAACCTAGGTTTCGGAGCAAGTTCCTTTGGTTCCCAAAAGGCTTGAATGTGTCGCGCAATCGAGCAGCCATGAGTCGAGCGAATGAATACCAATCAGTGCCAGTCCGGTCACAATGCCACTCCTGATAATGGCGAGCGGGATCTTGACAATCTGCTTGAACGAATCAACTCGTTGACAAGCGCCACGGAAGCGAATTCGGACAGTTCTCGCAATGTTTTTCCTCATCAATTGGAACGAGTAAGCCGCGAAGAAATCGACGCGCTGGGTTCACTCTCAAAACCAATTACCGCCAATCCTCGCGTCGACGATCAAGGCTTTGTTCCCCGCCGACCTGGCACATTGGTGGAAGCAAAAGTCACGGAGAATAAACTTGAAGAGCTGGTACTCAAGTTTCTATTGGCACGAGGCGATTCATCGGGTCGGCAGATTGCCGAGCAAGTTCGATTGCCCTTTATTCTGGTCGAGAAATTACTTTCCCGACTTAAAACGGAGCAGTTAATTGCCTATGTTGGCCAATCGGCCATGAACGACTATCTCTGTCGCCTGTCCGAATCCGGATGCAACCGCGCGCGAATGTATTCCAGCATTTGTACGTATTACGGCGCCGCTCCGGTTGCCCTGAGTGACTACATTCACAGCGTCAAGGCACAGACCATCGAGGGTCAATATCCGACGCGAGAAGTGTTGCTCGCCGCATTCAGCGATCTTTTGATCGATGAGTCGATTCTCGGACGGTTGGGGCCCGCCATTAGTTCCGGGCGAGGCATGTTTTTGTATGGCTATCCAGGAAACGGGAAAACAAGTATCGCCGAACGAGTAACCAAGTCGTTCGGGCCTTACATCTGGATTCCCCGCGCCATCGCCACGGACGGAGAGGTTATTCGTCTGTTTGATTCCATGTGCCACGAGGAAGTGCCTCTGGAAACCGGCAGTTCACTGATTGACAACAACGAAGTGGACCACCGCTGGGTGCGCATCAAGCGTCCGACGATTGTCGTGGGCGGTGAATTGACGATGGAGCATCTGGAACTGACATACAACGCAGAAACGGGTATTAGCGAAGCACCTGTCCAGCTGAAAAGCAACTGTGGCATCCTTGTCATCGACGACTTTGGACGACAGAAAATGCGAGTCGACGAACTTCTTAATCGCTGGATCGTGCCACTCGAAAAACGTTACGACTTTCTTAATCTTACAAGCGGAAAAAAGATCCAGGTGCCCTTCGATCAATTAGTCATCTTTTCGACCAACCTTGAGCCGCGCGACCTGGTCGACGATGCGTTTATGCGAAGGATTCCCTACAAGATCGAAGTCACGGATCCGTCCAAGGCCAATTTTTGCAAGTTGTTCAAGATCATGGCCAAGGTCCTCGACGTACCGTTTGATCCCAAGGCCGTTGAATACCTGATTCGTACGCACTACGAGCCAACAAACAGGCCGTTTCGAAATTGCCAGCCTCGTGACTTGTTGTTGCAGATTCGAAATTATTGCAATTACAACCAGTTACCGGTCATGATGTCACCGGAAAGTTTTGACTTCGCGGCCGATTGCTATTTCTCGGTAATGTAATTTCGGGTCAAGATGCCTGCCTGAAGCCAGTTCACCGATGCGCAACATCTAACCGTCCTCACCAGTCCTCGTCGAACGCCCTGTCGCAAGACTCGCCCGACGTCTCACCCATACCCTTCCTTTGGTATCGCCACTGAACAGACCTTGCTAAATTGGCGGCTCGACCATTTCGCAATCATCAGCGAGGCGGACGGTTGACGTGGTACCGAATTTCCGGACACTCTGAATGCTTACGTTTATCCACTAAACTTGAGACAACGTAGTGCCAACAAGAGTCAATCCGCCGAACGTGCCTTTGAAACCAACGTCGAGGAAAAATCTGCTGACCAACGGCGGCTGGAAGTCTGGCAGCAACGCGGAATGGGACAAGGAACGGGCGCTGTGATTTATTTTCTGTTTGATATTGATGGAACATTGTTACTCAGCGGCGGAGCGGGTCGAGTCGCGATGCATCGGGCCATGCAAGACATGTTTGGCATTGGCGAGTTGCATCGACTGGCAGTGCACGGTCGAACCGACCGGGCAATCATCATCGATCTGTTTGCTGCACATCAATTGCCATTGGATGAGTCAACCTATCTCGAATTCACTAACCGTTACCATGCGGAACTGGAGAACTGCATTGCCGGTTGCCCTGGAAAGTTGCTCGATGGAGTAAGTGAATTGCTTGATAGGTTGTCGCGAGTCTCCGATGTGGCAATGGGGTTGCTGACTGGCAATTCCCGGGAAGGGGCCATGACCAAAGTCCGGCATTTTGGCATCGACAGGCATTTTGGATACGGCGGTTATGGACACACGCATGCCTGCCGAAACGACGTGGCACGCGAAGCCCTCTCCGAATGCCGGCGCTGGGCTGCTCCTTGTGAGGTACGTGAAGATCAGATCTGGATCGTTGGCGATACGATCAACGATATTCGGTGCGCGCGAGCCATCGGAGCAAAAGTTATCGCGGTTGCCACAGGCGGAAACTCGCGGGTCGAACTTGAAAGGGGAACTCCGGATTTAATGCTCGATGATCTGAATTCACACGAGGCGTTTTTTGATTTGTGCAATCGCGGAAAATTGGGTTAATGGGAGCGGGTTGACTGCCCGGTTGTTGCAATCTATTCAAAATGCAACAATTCAGACCTGACGAAAGTAAACACAACGAAACACGTTAATTGGAAGGTAATTTCATGGCCAATCCGGTTGCCATTTTTGATACAACACTCGGTACATTCAAGGCCGAGATTTTTCTCGATAAGATGCCGGTAACGGCCAGCAATTTTATCAATCTTGTCAACGACAAGTTTTACGATGGACTGCATTTTCACCGTGTCATCAAGAACTTTATGATTCAGTTCGGTTGCCCCCATAGCAAGGATCCGAAGAGCCAAAACGCCGGGACCGGTGGCCCACCTCATGGCAAGATCGCTGACGAGCATCCGGCAGACGCAAAATTCACTAATGCCCCTGGAACATTATCGATGGCAAATACCGGTGCACCCAACACCGGTGGGTCGCAGTTTTTTATCAATGTTGCCAACAATTCCTACCTCGATTACTTTTCCGCTGGACCTTCGAAACACCCGGTTTTCGGCTCGATCGTGGACGGAATGGAGGTCGTAGCCAGGATCGAGAACACCAAAACGATTAGTGATCGCCCGGTAACACCAGTGAAAGTCAATTCGATTCGAATGGAAGCCTGAGCGAATTACTTTTGGAATTTTGACATCCCGAAAAATCGGTTTCGGGAAATTGTTTGCAAAACCGTTGCCGTTGGACGCTTCAGGAATTTTCGACGTTGGAGGTGAATTTAATTCAAATTGGGGGAGCGCCGGGATTTTTGGCATCTGCCACTCCAGCCGATTTGGCCAAATTTCCGTCTGACATTGCAGTTGAGTAGTTGCCAGAGCTGCCTGCGGGCCTTAGGCTAATTGCAACTGACCGGTGCTATAATTGCCCTTCGGGGAATTAACGGTCAGGAATTGCGGTGGGTATACCAGGGTGCGTTCAAGTTGGGGAATGAACGTTCAAGTCAAGGGAATCGAACATGCTGGTCCTAAGTCGAAAAGTTGGCGAAAGAATTCTGATTGGTGAGAACATTTCCGTTACGGTCGTTCGAGTAACAGGTGGAGGTGTTCGCATTGGCATCGAGGCGCCTGCCGAACTTCCCATTATTCGCGAAGAACTCAAGAGAGAGGTAGATCAGTCCAACTCGCCAACGTTGCCTTCAAATTTTGCAGAGGGTGAAAAATAAAACGACAAGTGTTGGGGTAAGCGCTCCGGAAAGATGCCGGTTCGAGACCGAAAACTCGACGGTGTCATTGTCGATTTTCCTATTTCAATGTTCGAACAAAATCGGCAGATTGATCTGCCAGCTCTGGATCCGCTTTTCGAATCGTCCCGTCCCGAACATCGATGTATCGCATTCCGGTCAATTCCAGCGAGCCATTCTCCCTGACGTAATGCTCCAGTGCAGTAATCTTTGATTCAGCCGTTGCCTCGCCCTGAAGTTCCTTGCCGGGTGCGCTTCCCCAAAAAACGACAACACCACTAGCCGTCCATAACTCATACGGTTGCAATCGAAGGCGGTCGCCAGTAGGGAAACTTCGATTAACAATTCTCATTAGCCCAACTGCCTCATTTCGTCCGCGCCAGTGATTGGCAATCGATACAGCATCGCGAATTCGCAAATCATCCCATAATCGTCCTGTTGCCAGTCCAACTGTTGTCGGGTTCGGAATCGAGATTCTCCAAAACCGCAGAGTGTCATCAGGCGTAAGTCCAATACCCTCCAGGACAATGGCTTCCTCATCGACTGGAACCAGTGTTTCGTCGGCAAATTCCACGATGCACACAGGAATTCGATAAATGACCTCGGCGAAAATTCCCCCGGCCGATTTGCGAATCGATTGTACGGAACGGATCCAGGGTTGTACCGCAAGCGCCGCAGCAACACGATCGACGCTGTCTGCCTGCTCCACGGTTACCTCATCGAGTCGACTTTCGCGTACTGCAGTTTCGGCAATATTTCCCGGAATCCAGTGCGGCTGTTCATTCAGGAACAATCGGGAAACGCTAATGCGCTGGTACCCTTCAACATCAAGTTCCCGATGATACTTATTCCAGAATGGGATCGCCGCCAAAGCAACAACAACCATCAGACTGACCGGATTCACCAGCATCCCTGTCAATGAAATGCCGGTTTTGCGGGACGATGAGGCCGCTTTTTTTCGAGGAGCCATTTGGGAAAATTGTTCGTCGGAATAACATTGATTGAAACGTATCGAGCACGGATACATTTCGTATCGGAATGAGTTGGCAACGGAAACAGCAAGTTGGCCTGTGGAATCGATTAATCCGGGATGTTTTCATGGCCGACCCGGACGAAGTGTCGTTCGTATCGATCAAGGCAACAATACCGACAATTGTCTTGATTACCAGACAACCAGACTTTGTCGAAGTTGGACTCCCGTTCGATCGGCGACCTGTTTCTGAACCAGTTCGATCAGTCGAATGACGTCGTCACTCGTAGCGTTGGGTGAGGCAACCAGAAAGTTTGCGTCGCGCGAAGAGATTTCAATTCCACCCATACGCGTGCCGCGCAACCCGGCCTGTTCGATCAATTTGCCAGCAGCCTCTCCACCATCGTCATGAAACGCATACGCCGCGTTTTCATTGATGGCCGGTTCGTTAGCCCGCTTTACGATCCACAGTTTTTGCATTCGTTTGGTCAGTTGATCAGCGTCATCGATTTCGAATTGCAATCGCGCCGAGACAATTACCAACTCGTTCAGGCTGCTTTGCCGGTACCCAAAACTGATTTCGCTCCCTTCGCGAGTTGCGATTTCGCCTTTCCTCGTAACAACCGTGGCGCTGGCGGTCCAATCGCCGATGGCAGCATGCTGGTTGCCGGCGTTTCCATGCAAGGCTCCTCCGACCGTTCCTGGAATTCCCACAAGGTTTTCGATACCGGAAAATCCCTCGCCAACGCCTCGTGAAACCAAATGGGACAAACGCGTTCCCCCTCCAACAACGACTTTCCCGCCATCGACGTCCAAATGACAGAATACGGGAGCGGCAAGACTGATGACCAGCCCTTCGGTTCCTTCGTCACGAACCAGCAGATTCGATCCGCCGCCAAGCAATCGCACTGGCAAATCGGCTTCGCGAAATCGTTTGATCAATGACGACAACTCTTCAAGTGATGTCGGTTCGGCAAAGAATTCGGCAACGCCCCCAATGCGCAATCTTGTGTAAGGAGCCATTGGCTCATTTTCGCGAACAATATTTTCGAAACCCTTGATCAAGTCCATGTTTTTTTGAATTCCGAAAAGAAAATCGCCGATTGCGTTTGATTTGGTTCAGCCGACAGCCCTGACAATGTAGCAGAACCTACCAATACCTTTCCAGCACGAGCTGTCCTGGTGATTTGCTGCGATGTCGGCTGATTCCCCTTGCCGTCAGGTTCGACTCCATGTCGTCGAGCATGGCAGGATTGCCACAAAGCATGATGGCCGAATTGTCGGCTCTCAGTTCATTGCCGGCGGACGACTCCAGTTCGCCGCTTTTCAGTAATGCGGGAATGCGACCAGTTAAATGTCCTGGGACGTTTTCGCGAGTGAGAGCAGACACAAACCGGAATCGATCGGGATGGGCCCGGCCAAACGCCATTAGTTCGTCGGTGTAGGCCAGGTCACAGGCCTCACGAACTCCGTGGACCACGACGAATTGCTGGTATCGTTTCCAGGTCGACGGGTCACGGAGCATGGCGATATAGGGAGCAAGGCCCGTACCGGTAGCAACCATCCAGAGGACACTGGCATCCGGTGTATGAGCTAGCGTAAACCGTCCGGCAGCTCGCTTGCTCACGCTAATCTCGTCGCCATGGCGCAACTTCCACAACTGGGGAGTTAATTGGCCTTCTGGTACGACGACGATAAAAAAATCGACGACGGGACCAAATGGCGACGCCGCTGAATAGGGCCTGTAAACCAGTGACGGTTGACCTTCCAGCTCAATTTCACATCCGACTTGCAAAAACTGGCCTGGCTGGAAATTCTCCATGCCATCGATCTGTATCCGTATCGTAAACAGCCCTTCACCCCAAACGACTCGATCAACGATTTTACCTCGACACCATTCCAGGGCCATTCCGTAAACTCCTCATGCGTTTGCCACAAAACAATATCGGCTCGGTCGTTTGCTGCAATTGCCCAAGGCCGACATACAAATGGCTGTTAGTCGCCGTCCTGTTTCTTTTCCGGACTGACACTCGAATTATCCGGCACAACACTGCCGGAATCGCTGATTTCCTTGTTGATTTTGGCGAGCAAATCCTGCGCTGCCGCGCGATACATGAAGTAGTTTCTACTGTCGACGGCACCCTGCAAAAGAGTCGCCGCTGTCTTCAAATCGCCTTTGTTATGCAAGAAGTGACCGAAGAAATAGGCAGATGTGGGTTCGAGCGAATTTGTTTGGGCTACCTGTTGAAATACACTTCCCGCCTCTTGAATGCGATTGAGTCGAAAATAAATCCATCCCACGGTAGCCGCAGCGGTGACGCTTTTTGGATACACCCTCTGGTTAACAAGCGACAATTCCAGTCCGCGTTCACGTTTGGCCGTATCGGCGCTTTCGGCCAAACTCAAGGCGAGCATGTTGGTGGTGTCGGCGTCTCCAGGTTTCTGGCGCGACAAAGCCTCGAAGGCGGTTTCCGCGCCGATATAGTCACGCCGGGCGAAGGCAACCTGTCCTTTCATAAACTGGGCGACCAACGGGTTAACTCCTTTGGCTTCTGCATTGACAATCATGGCGAGGGCTTCCGGAAATTTTTCGCTGTTCAAAAGCCAACGGGCTTGATCCACAATCACATTAACGTCGTCCG
The DNA here is from genome assembly GCA_031414755.1 of Pirellulaceae bacterium. Lineage (GTDB taxonomy): Bacteria > Planctomycetota > Planctomycetia > Pirellulales > Pirellulaceae > CAJQPP01. The sequence continues at coordinate 26,918 of JANNWJ010000045.1, forward strand.
GGTTTTTTTCGGAAGCCAGTTTCAGCCATTTTTCCGACTCAATCATATCGTTCTTGCGACTGTACCAATCGGCAATGATCGCTTCGGGAACACGCAGGTCAGTGGAAATTTTTCGCGTGTCGTGAAGATACTCGACACTCTTGTCAATATTGCTCGCCTCGAATTCAACTTGCGCCAAACGAAGCGTCACCGTCGAGTTTTCCCTGGACAATTCCCGAAGTTCAAGCAAATAAGTCCGGGCCTTGTCGAATTGTTGCCTGGCGATTGCAATGTCGGCCATGCCGTCGAGAAATTCCGTTCGGAAAAGTTTACGTTGCTCGGCCGACCATTCGCCTTCACCGTTCAGACGATCGGCTTTCTCCAGGATCGCCTGCGCGTCAGCAAATCGTCGATCATTGATCGCCATCCGCGAAAGTCCACTCCACGTCGTGGGATAATCCGGGGTATCCATGATGGATTTTTCCAACAACAATCGGGCGTTGGACGCGTCTCCAGCGCCAAAACATAAACCAGCCAGGATCAAACCGGAGGGTGGCAAATCGCTTCTGACGGCACGAATTTCGTCAAACTGTTTTGTTGCTTCGTCGGGCTGGCCACTGATGAACTTTCGGATGCCCGACAACAACTGGTCCTCGATCCCCGACCCTTTCAAGGTAAATGGGAGAAGCGATTCCAGCGAAGTAAGCAGTTTCACCGACGGCTCAATCTGCTCCGCGTCCTGGGTTGTCCGCGTTCCTTCCGGAAGCGTTGTTGTGCTGGGGGACACGATTTGCACGGCAGCCAACGGATTGTCTCGTAATCCGGGCAGCGACAGGAAAAATACAAGTGTTGCAATGCGAATGGAATTTCCAGTCACAGGCGTTCGGTGATCAAGCGGGGCAGGCATTAGACTTTTCCCAGGCGTTTCAATGTCAATAACATGACTGTATCCTAGCAGATTCCGTACTGAACCTGGACACACGATTTTTCAAAAAACCTGTTCGAACCTCCGTATGAATTTGGGAAATCTGCAATGGTCTGGTGTAGAATGCCACGTGGAACGAATTCCGGTCGTGATTTCTGCTGACCCGTCGTTCCGCGCCTGAATTTCGACCTGGATCTTAACTGTATTTTTCGAATATCTCGAATGACTCTTCAACGACTCGGACCATTTGAGCTGTTGCGAATCCTGGGTCGGGGGGGCATGGGGACGGTTTATGAAGCCCGCGAAACGGGCTCGAAAACACTCGTTGCCGTCAAAGCGCTTTCTCCCCAGTTCTCCTTTGACGACCGGTTTCGCAATCGATTTGAGGGTGAGATCGATGCGCTCATGAAACTTGAACACAAAAACATTGTTCGGTTGCTAAGTTACGGTCAGGATGAAGGTAATCTTTTTTTTGCAATGGAACTGGTTGACGGATGCAGTCTTTTTCAGGAACAAAAAAAGGGACAGGTATTTCACTGGCGCGAAATTATTGATATTGGCAAACAAGTATCCGCGGGCCTGCGTCATGCCCACGACCGCGGAATTATTCATCGCGACCTCAAGCCTGGAAACTTGATGATCGATAAAAATCGTCACGTCAAGATCACGGATTTTGGAATTGCCAAATCGTTTGGCTCGCATTCGTTAACGCGCGAAGGCAATGTGCTTGGCACAATGGACTACATGTCACCGGAGCAAGCGCGAGGCGAAGTCGTTACCGCGCGGAGCGATTTGTTTAGCCTCGGCGCAGTGTTGTACGCACTCCTTTCCGGCCGCCCTCCGTTTTTACAGGAAACGGTCGAACAGACCTTTGAACTGCTGCTTTCAAATCGACCCCCGGTTCAACTGCACCGGGTGGCAACCGATACACCACTCCCGCTGGCCAGCCTGATTCATCGACTTTTGGAAAAAGCACCGGAAAAGAGGTTGGCAACGGCCATGGCAACCGGACGTCAATTGCAGCATGTAGAAGACGCAATTCAGGGGAGTAACGACTGCGATACCCAAGTCGTCGATCCTGCCAGCAATGCGTCCGACGTTCAACTGGGCGAAACGTTTGCGGCAGAATCACATGGAAATGCTGACCCGGAAACGCCGATTTCCGGCGAAGTACATTCCGACGAAACGCGAGTAACCGACGGTGGTGAATTGATCGCTGAATCGCTTTCAAAAAAACCGGATTACTTCAACGAAGTCACACCACAACAACGATTGCGAAGTGTGACTGCCAAAGGCGTGGAAAACCGTTCCAATCCATGGCCTTTGGTCATTGCATTAGCAGGGGTGATCGCTATCTGCATGTTCGGAGTTTGGTTTGCGGTGATTCGCTCGCCTGGTGCCGAGCAGTTACTGGCCACAATTCGTGAGTCGGAACGACAGCCTTATCGTGTACAAAAAGAGCTGGAATTGTTCATGAAAAAACATCCAGAACACGAACAGATTGTTTACGTTCAGGAATTAGGCCGATTGGCCGAAGCCATTCGCTTGCGTAACAACCTTCAGTTAAAGCAACGACTTCCCAGGTCGGAGATGACGGCCATCGAGAACCAATTTCTGGTAATAACAAGCATTAAGTCGAACGAGTCGCCTCAGGCGCGCGACAAAATGAGGGCGTTTTTGGCCCTGTATAGTGAAAAGGAATCACTGGAGGAAAGTGATTCACGGGTCATCGAAGCGGCCGGTGTTTTCCTGAAACGAATCGAACAGGATGCTGAACTTCAGATCCAGAATAACCTTGAAAGCATCAAGGACATGATGGGTCGCGCCGACCGAATTACGAATCCACAAAATGCCTTGCAAATTTACAGACTAGTTGTCGAAATGTACGAAAAAGATTCGTGGGCTATGGAACATGTCGACAAGGCAAACAGGGAAATCAATCGAATCGAATCCGAATCCGGCAATTCGAATCAATAGCCTCCCATAAATAGCCTCCCATAAAAAGTTATTGGCAGATGCACGATAATCCAAACAGACACAAACCGGCAGGTTCCGGAAACTCCAACGCAAAATGCAGCCTGTGTGGTGTGCCATTCGTTCGGGAACAGAGCAAGGTTTTTCCGTTCTGCAGTCCCCGCTGCCAGCTCATTGATCTGGGGGGCTGGTTCAATGAGAAGTTCGGCTTGCCCGTCGAAGGACACGAAGATCAACCGGCACCAAACCCGGACGACGAGTGGGAATAGCGGGGCAGATCGTTTTTGAGTTTGGGAATGGGGTCGCGAGTCATTAGGACTGATCACCCGGAGGGCCGTTCCGGCAAACGACACCCGACTCCATACCATCCCAACGATCAGAACTGGACTTGCACTAAATAAGCCAGGTTCCCCACCAAACCAGGCCAAAGATTATTCCGAGGAAAACGAATAACCAGATGAACGCACTGACCGAATGGCGAACAATTTCTTTCAGGTATTCGTGTCTCGTCGCCCCGTAAACAAGACTGACCACGACCATTAGGGGAACGGCGTACCACAGTTGGGCAAACCAGAAATTGGCAAGCAGGTCCATAAACGATTCGATTTTGTAAAGGACGATTCGATTTTGTAAAGGCTTTTAATGGTTCAGTTTGAAAACACCGCGTTCAGAAATTGAGTTTCCTCTGGTGACCCGGATCTGGAACTCGCGTTAATCATCTGCGTTTTCGCCATCATTGGCGAGTCGAACCGCAATAGCGGGCCCCGCAAACGCATCGTAAATAGCGAGGTAGTTCAAGACCCCTGCGACAATTGCGAACAAGGTTCCAAGATCAAAAAAGTGACGCATCTCTGCGTGCCACATTCCAAGAACGTCATTCCGTTGCAAAACCACCGGGCCCTTTGGCGGAGCCATCAACCCGTCCTTGATCGATTTCCCGGCGAACGAAACTCGCTCACCTGGCGGGATGATTTCGAATTCGCGTAGTTTACCCGACTTGGGATCCTCATACCCTGCGGGATATCGTTCACAAAGGACAAAAAACGGATCTCGGTCATTCTTGACTTTTTGCGATTGAATCATCGCCAACAAACCCGGTCCGCCGACACCCGCCTGGCAAACAAACTGCCAGCGAAAATCGTTGGGGCGAAACGAAGCGTACACGCATCGTCCCCGGCCAAGCGACAGCCCGTAAAAAAAGGTACTGAGAATACACACCATGAACAAAAAGCCCTTGGTGAATCGCCTCTGGTAAAAATGGCCGGCACCCGGCCACAGCCAACCCAACAGCGCCGCGATCCGCGGGTCCCGAAGTTCAATGACCACCGCATCTGACTCGGGACCTGATTTGTAAACAAGCGACATGAATGAATTACCGTGCGATTTCGACTTGAAAACTAATTTCCATTGCCGGCCACCCGACAAGTCGGGATCTGTGGACGTTTGAATCCCGGCCCGTTATTGTAATGCCTTTGCCTGTTCGAACCAGATCACCTGGCAGCCGCACGTGTCTGAACGATTCTATTTCCCGGAACTTGCCGAAAACTCCTCGATTGAGATCGACGGAAGCGAAGCACACCACATGTTGAACGTGATGAGGATCAAAATCGGAACGGAAATTGAGCTCTTTGACGGCAAAGGGCATTCTGGCCGCGGGACCATCGAAAGAACCGGCAAAAAATCCCTGGTTGTCGCCATCAGCAACCTCGTCTCATATAGCCGGGAACTCAACACCAGCCTTGTGATGGGCGTCGCCATGCCCAAAGGGGACCGAGGCCGATTCCTGGTCGAGAAGCTGACAGAGCTGGGAGTTTCACGCCTGGTACCGCTCGTGACCGGTCGATCGACCGTCAAAACGGGTGCCGGGACATTCGATAAACTCCATCGCTACGTCATCGAATCCAGCAAACAATGCGGCCGCAATCACTTGATGCAAATCCAGGCAGAGACACGTCTTGTGGACTTTATCAATCAGCAACCGATGTTCGAAAGGTGCATTGTGTTGCATCCCGACGGCAGTCAGCCTCTTTGTATTGCCGACTTGCAGGTCGTTTCATCGATGGCGGTTTGCATTGGCCCCGAGGGCGGCTGGACCAAATCGGAACTTGACATGATTGTCCAGACGGGCTGGCAGACACGGGTCATCGGCCAGCGCATCCTCCGTACCGAAACCGCCGCTCTCGCCCTAGCCGCCCTCTTTTCGTCGTTGGCGAGTAAGTAGTTGTCAACAGGTTAAGAATTTCGTTCTCAAGCGGGGTGCGAGGCAGCAGAATATTGATAACGGGTTGAACCTGGTTCTCTTCCTGCTCCAACGTTTTCAAATCCAAGCTTCTTTAGCACGCCAACAGACGCTGGATTCTCCCATTCCGTTTCGGCCACGATGTGAGTTACTTCGGGATGAGCTAGCGCCCAATGCATCAGCCCGTCAGCCATTTCCGTCGCGTAACCCTGGCGTTGAAACTGGGGCAGGATGGAGTACCCCATCATGACTTGACCCTGTTGAGGCGGGCCCAGAAATCCACCGCCGCCAAGCAACACCCGTTCATCAGCGACATCACAGCCCAGCGCGTACCAACAATACCATCCGACACTTTGCGGCGCGGCCTCAAGCCAATCGAGAAACAGCGGCATTGCGTCCCCGGCCCCTTCAGGGGGCCAGTTCTCGGGAACCAAAGCACTCAACATCCGTGAAAATCCGGTGCGGTCATTGATCTCGGCACGCACATGAGCAGCCGTCCCCGCCACGAGTTGCATTCGACTTGTTTCGATTTCCGTTGTCACGAACTGTTTTCCCATGAGTTTTGTTGGCCTGTGACTTCATTCACAGGATTTCGACGTCAAAAACTACATGGAGTGAGGTGGGCACGGCATGCGCAAGGCGTCGCTTCACCTATCGCCATTTTGCGGCTCTGTTAGCTGTTACTTGTTTCCTTTGGATTGAAATCGGATGACTTTTCCTGCTTTGCCTTTCCATCCTCTGCTTTCGATTCGTCGACTTCAACTCCTTCGGCGGCATCGGGGACGATGGTGCCGAACAAGTGGCCACCGACGGAACCGTGGGACCAGGTGCCAGAGTACTTGTTGTCGTGAATGACGACTCGGGCGCTAAATGGACCTTGCCCGAGAATGCTAAAGTCGGACACGGTAATGACGGGCGTGTCGCCTGCCCACAGGACTTGCAATGGTAGCGGGACAGAGTAGTCGTTCTTGCCGTACTTGATGCGAGCGGTGAACAGCCACATGTTCTCTCCCTCCATCTTTTGAACGTTTTTGATATGGTACTCTTCCGGCGTCAACTTGCCCGTTTCCTGGCCGACGACAGTAAAGCTGCCGACGAACTTGCAGCCGGTCAACTTCGTCGAGAACTTTTCAAAAAGCTCTTTCTTTTTATCCGAATGGGTTTGTTGCGGAGCGGCGACGGTTGGTTCCTGGGCGATCATGGCCACGCCGGAATAGAGTCCGCAAATAACAACGGCAGCAATTGCCCGACAAAAAACCACGTTTGGACGAGTTGACATCAATATTCTCCTGTAACTGGTAATCGATCGATCCGCTTTCGAATCATTATAGCTCTGTTGGGTCGTGGCAAACCGGGGGGATAGCGGGCGCAGTGGTGTTGCCAAAAAAACTGCTTGATTCTAAAGTGCAATCACCCATTGCCGCCACTGAATTGTTGAAAGGAGTCCGGCCACGTGTTTGTTGCCGCATCGACCAATTGCTTTCCCGACCTGTCGCTAAAGGAAGTCTTTGACAAACTGGTCGACCTTGAGTTTTCAAACGTCGAAATCGTTTTGTCGGAAGAAAATGAGACGTTAAAGCCATCGCGTATCGCAGAAGACGTGAATCGGTACATCGTGGAATGCCAGGCAACCCGGCGATTGACCGTTTCGTCGTTTTTCGTCGACATCACCGCCGAGGGTGAGGCCTATTACCAGCAATTCGAAGCGATATGCAAACTTGCCAAGGCAACGAAAGTGGTAACTTTGACTGCTCCGTCCGGGCCGCTTGGGACGCCGTTTAATGAAGAAGTCGAACGGTTCAAGGAACTGGTGCGAATCGCGAATCTGCAGGGGGTCCGTGTCGGGATGCTCAGCATGACCGGGGCCGTGTCCCAGGACCCGGACACCGTCTGCGTGATTTGCGATCACGTGAAAGGACTGGCATTATCACTTGACCCAAGCCATTTCGTTTATCAACGGGCGAACCCACCCGATATCGAGCGTTTGATGAAGTACGTTCATCAAGTTTATTTGCGCGACACGACGCGAGAAGATTTGCAGGTGCGGATCGGGCAAGGGGTTATCGACTACGGAAAACTTGTTACTTCATTAAACAAGCTGCGTTACCAACGGGCTTTATGTGTCGATATACGACCACAACCCGAAGTTGACCACATGGCGGAAATTCGAAAGCTGAGATTGTTGCTTGAGAGTTTGTTGATTTGATCAGGGCTCCGACAGTTTTTTCGTACACGATCTCAGCGGGTGATAGCGAGTGGCTGATCGGCTGTCGCATCGACGACCCGAATCGAGCAGGTTCCTTTCAGGATCTCGTCAATTTTTTCGCCAATCATTTCGCCACGCCAACCGGTAAATAATCGGGGTGTCTCGTTCAGCCTGGTCAATCCCAACCGCCATGCCGCCACCATTCGCAGCTCTTCTGTGCTGGCCACCAAATTGGGTGCCACGTTTGCCTCCCGACAAATGACTCCCAATGCGGTCGACAGAAATTGTCCGAGCAATCCAAGATTTGGGACTCGTGCCTTTCGCGGCCGCTTGGGTAATTCGGTTTTCGGGATTTTCATGGCGATGTCAATGGCTTCGGAAATTTCGGGCAGGAATTTTTGAACGCGCCCGTATTCCATCCCGCGAATCGAACGGATGCTGGAACGGTTGCTGATCCCCCGTCGCGCCAGTTCAATCAACAAATCATCGCGCAGTAACCGCCGCGCCGGTGAATCCAGTCGCTCCGCAGTCGTTTCGCGCCACCTCCACAATTCACGGGCCACCGCCAATTGTTGTGGCTGCAACGTGGCAACGCCTGGCAATCGGTCCCAGCGCTCGGCATTTTGGTCATGGAGCAGCTCGGTTTGCTGACGCTCCATTTCCTCCTGCAGCCAGGATTCGCGCCCGTTTTCCTGAAGTAGTCGGGCGATTTCATGGTAGACGGGTCGCAAGTACAACACGTCCTTGATCGCGTATTGCAACTGGGCCTCGGCAAGGGGTCGATGCCGCCAGTTCGTTCGCGTCTCGTTCTTTGACAACGATTGGTCAGCGAATCGGCCAACGAGATTGGAATACGACGCGGGGAACTCCATTCCAATGAGTCCAGCCGCAATTTGGGTATCAATCATCCGCGCAGGTCGCTTGCCGGACGCAAGAGTGCAAAAACGAAATTCCTCACGTGCTGCGTGCACGACGGTGATGTGACCCGCTGTCTCGTCTGTCACCAGCTCCCAAAACGACGACAAGTCATCGAAGGCCAAAGGATCAACGATCGCCAAATGATCGTCAGCGCAAATTTGCAAAAGGCAAAGTTCCGGTAAATACCGGTCTTCCGAGACAAATTCGGTATCGAAGCCAATAAACGAAGAGCCGCGCGCTTTCTTGCAAAAAACCCCTAGTTGTTCGGCATTGACAATATATGCAAACTGGACCTGTTCACTCATTTGTGATAAGTACTTTCCGTTGCCTTGTCCTGTTGACAACAGTCCGATTAATGTGTGTGAGGAAATCTGTTTGAGTAGCGTTTTTTGCCGCCAGAGACATTAGGCAGCGAAAGTACAAGCTTAACCGGCCCGTGGAGGCTTGACTACTCCGGATTTCTGCCTGACCGTGACGCACCGTGCCCAGTCCCCCTTGGTAAAATGCCGGAGATATCGCGCTCGTGAAACTGCTGGTTAGCGTTCGTAATTGTGAAGAAGCCAGGATCGTCGCATCGTGCAATGTTCCCGTTATCGATTTGAAAGAACCGTCCGCAGGACCACTGGGGCAGGCAAGCAGGGAGAACGCCTTGGCGGTCTCCGATGCAGTTCACGGGCGTGCCGTACTGAGCCTGGCGATGGGCGAACTAATCGATTACCTGCCACACAATCTCGATTACCTGCAACACTTTGATTTTGTGAAAATCGGGTTATCGCGGGTCACTGACAAACTCAACCTGCGAGCGCGCTGGCAACTCTGGACATCGGACAAGGAAATCAAGCAACGGGCGGTGGTTGTCGCCTATGCCGATTACCGGACAAGCCAATCGATGGAACCGCGTCAACTAGCGCAACATGCCGTTGATGTTGAAGCTCCGTATTTTCTGATCGATACATGGAGCAAGTCGGGACGCGGATTGCTCGATTGGATTACAATCATCGAATTACAGGAAATCATCCAATTACTGTCTACCAACAATGTCGGTGTGGTACTTGCCGGTTCACTTGATGCTCATTCGATAAACCGATTGCTGGATTTGCCAGTTGCCATGATCGCGGTTCGCGGGGCCGTTTGTGTATCCGGAAATCGAACCGCCTCGATCGATCCCCGGCGAATCGCCGCCTTGCTGAAAATAATTGAACATCATCATGGACGGGCTTAAAACGCATCAACATCGACATGCCGTTTTTTGGTTTTAACCGACCCGATTTTTGGTGCGGTATGAAAACTGGTCAGTCTTGTCAAGCGGCAATCGGGATGCCAAAACTTTCGAAAACTGCGGGCAAAAAACTTTATCAGGTTTTGCTTGACATTGAGGTTGCTACCTCCTTATGTTGTAGTCGAAGGTTGCCAGTTGCTCATTGATGAGCATGGAAGAGGCCCTGCCAACCCGTATTCATGGATGTGCATCGTTGTGGTGGAGTTGCCGATAAACATTTTTTTGTTTTCGACGAATAAGGACCTGCTGTGGCCGATTCGATTTTGGAGGCTATTCGCGACGGACAATGGGATTACGAGCCTGAACCCGTAGCAAGTGGACAATTTAGTTCGACTTACGCATTACCCGGAACTGACGAAAAGCTGGAAATTCTGGCAGTTCGCGTTGGAAAAGGGTTGCCACTATGGCACCCAAACGACAGGGTAACCTACGACGATACGGACGAAATATAGACAGTAAAACTGTCTGGATCCCCGTAATGTCAAAGCCTGCGGCCCGTTGGGTCCGCAGGCTTTTTTGTTACAGCAGCAGGAATGTCTGCCCTTTACCCGTTACTCAACGTGGCATGTAACACTATACTTGTTGGCTGGCACAACAAGGATCGCGATGACCAATTCGTCAGACAAACAAGAATTCGTCCACTGGATGGAGATTTCAGAATCGCTGGGAGTCGATGTCTCCCATGAGATCGAATCATATTTTAACGGCGCTGCTGAACTCGGTGGTAGCCCGCCGGTTTCCGATGATATCAAGACTTTGGTTTCGTCGACGGCAAGGCAGTTGGCCCAAAAATCAAGCGAGCGCAGCGCGGGCGCGTCGATCGTAGCAAGAGTTGAATCCGCACCCTCATCTGCGATTGCCTCTGAATCGGGAGAGCGTCAATCAATTAAAAGTTCACCATCCACCAAGGCAGCTCAACCTACTGTGACCAAAGAGAATAACGACAAACAGCCCAACGAATCAAAGGAAAATTCCGTCAACGAATTGGGTCTTGATTGGGCTGCCCCGGCTCCAAAAACATCCGAACCTCACACGGCTGCCGACAAATCGGAATCAACTCGACAACGAAAACGTGAAACACCGGCGGAAATAAAGCCTCGCGAAGCTGCGACAAAACCGGAACCAGCGAAACTTGAAACGATACAACCTCCAATTGAACTGTCGGGATGGGACAGTCTCGCTTCAGAACTGGGTGTCGCTTCCCGGAAACCGGCAGTTTCACCCGCTCGGCCTTCCGCAATTCAAAAACCTGTGGAGACGCCTAACGTACTTCCGCCCGTTGTTCCGTCAAATGAAAAAAGCTCGTTTGGTGCTGGACTGGTTGATGTCCCGGCCTCTACCCGCCAACCAATGCGGGAAGCAAAAATTGACCGGCCCAAGACTGACCGGCCCAAGACTGACCGGCCCAAAACTGATCGGCCCAAAACTGATCGGCCCAAAACGGAAAGGCCCAGGCATGTTGAGCCCCTTGGGTTTTTTGATTCACCAGCAGATCCATCAGATCAATCCGAATTGAGACTTGAAGATTCCGAAATCGAGTTGATTGACGATGATTCCCCTGAATCTATCGATGACGGAATTGTGGAAAGTGCATGGGATGAGGATTTCGTAGAATTTGAAATCGAAGACCTTGATCCCAAAGCCGGTCGCGAGCGTGGAAGTCGAAATCGGGAAAGTCGCAGTTCTCGGCCGACAAAGATTGAAAAGCCGATACGTGATAAAGAAATTGACCTGGATAAAGATTTCGTTGACCTGGAAATGGAAACTCCTGCTCCCGAAAGTCGCACCGCTGATTTGGAAACCGAAAGTGATCAAAAGTCGGGCGCGCGTTCATCTCGACGACGAAAACCACGCGGTCGACGAAGGTCCGGGGAACAGCCGTCAGCCGAAAAATCGAAGGACCCCCTATCGCTTGAAGATGCCCGATCCGCCAAAAAACCGGCATCCAAACCGGCACCCGTCGGCGATCAGGGCGACGACTTCGACGACGATGACGACGACTTCGAAAGAGACGAATCGGGAGGCGATGCCCGAACTTCGAAGCCTCGCAATTTGCCAACATGGAATGAGACCGTTGACGTCATTGTGCAATCGAATATTGCTTCGCGAAAAAAACAGCCTCCGCGTCGTCGTCGGGGCGGAAGTGGCGGACAGGGCGGACCAAATCGTCATTGATAATTGACCTGCAGATCTCTGCCCGAGTTCTGTGAGGCCATGCTTCAGTGCAACAAATTGCCCAAACCGCTGGTTTACAAGCGAAGCATTTCGGCCAATGCTTCGCGTACGGCATCCGGTTGTGCAAGGATCCATAACGTCGCTGCGACTGCCAGTCCCACGGCAATGGCAACAAACCCTCCACCAAAGACAATCGTTTCTGACTTGATTTGAATCAATTGTTCTCGAAGCTCTTTTTCGATCATTCGCCATCCGTCGAATTTCTGTTTGCTTCCAATCGAGACCAACTGTGAATTACTGAGCCACGGGTTGCCTTCCAGGTTCAGTTGAACTTCCATTGATGGAAGCAAAAGACTGTCACCAGCCCATCGCGCCTTGGGATCGAGTCGCATCGCCACGCTTGCAAGAATGGGACGAAGTCGCTCGGGACTGAGGTTGTAAACAACGATTCTCGGTCGCATTAACAACACCAGCATGGAAACGCAAAGTCCGTAAAAAGCAATCAACAGCAACCAGACAAACGAACCGAACCGACCCGCTGCGCTTTCCGGAAAGAACAATTCCATGGGTCCGGCGATCATCAATCCGCAAAGTCCGATGGCCAGTGCCGCAATGTCTCGTGATCCGGTCGTCACAAACGGCCGATTCTTAAGGCCGATTATCCCAATCAGTAAAAAATAGACCCCCAACGGGGCGACAATGATCGTGAAGTGCAATGGATCCATCGATTTGTCTACTTGCTTTTGTCTGCTTGCTTTTTTTGGAAATCGGGACCGGCAATATTTTGACGAGAAAGAGCCGTCAGTATATCAAAACGTTCTATTGACCAAACACCTCACATTTTTGTGATGCCAAAACCGACTGCACAAGCAGCCAGACTTCCCAGCAAATTTGCAGCGATATTGGCAAAACCCAGCCACCAGGACTTGTCGATCATCAATTGCAACGTCTCCCCGGAAAAACTCGAAAACGTCGTCATGGCACCCAGAACTCCGACTCCCGCGAATAGCCAAAAACGCTCCAGCCAAAATCGCTCCATTTCCCGATTGAGTCCGTACCCGAGCAATACCCCAATAACCAGGCATCCGATCAGGTTGGCCAACAGTGTCGGCCAGGGAAATTGGCCTGGCCTTGCAGCCAGAATCTGGCCTATGCCATAACGAATAGTCGCGCCAAGTGCTCCCCCCGCTGCGACAACCAGATAGTTAGCTAACATCGACTTCCGATTGTGTTGTGACGAGTTGGTAAAACGGGTTTGGCATTCACCTATCGCCTGTTTGACGCGCACTAATTTACCAGTTGCGACGCTTTTTGATACGACGGTTGCGTATTTTGCGGAATGGCAACATTCCCGCAAAAAACCGCCTCCAACGATTGCGTCGTTGAACGGATTTCCAGCTATCCCGACTGGCCCAATACCAACTCATCGGATTGATCTTTTGTAAAAACCGTGAAAGTTGGTTTCGACGTTGTTCGAATTGGAAACTGTCGTCGTTCGCTTTGCGGCGTCGTACCAACACCGGACGCTTTGGCTTTTCAGGCCCACGTACAAAATCGAACCGGCCAATCCGCTTGTTCCCGCAACATCGACACCTGTACGTGCCAACCAAACCGATTAGACCTAACGAAAAAATTTTGACGAGCGCGCGAAACGGGGCAGACCGAATTCCCAAAAAATGAAATTCGGGCCGCTTGCAGTCCCGGCAATAGATTTGCGACCGAATGGTCGGGTAGGCTTCCCCCCGGTCGAGACTGGTTACCCGCGGTTTGCCAGCGTCATTCAGTTTGAATTCGTCCAACATCGCCAAGGTCAAAGGTTAGGTTTGCCAGGAGTGACGTCAACAAATCAACAGTCAAAGGCTTGAACAACCCCGGTTGACGTACCTTAATCTTACTTCCGGCCGTTTGTCGCGGAACGACAGCAATCGAAAAAAAGTCTGATTTTCTTTTTCTGAATTGAATGCACTGTATGGACCGAATCCGGGGAGAAAGCCGCAATTGCAACGGGATGTCTATTACAACAAGTCGCGAAGAACTTTTTGCAAGATACCGCCGTGCTTGAAGTATTCGATTTCGACGGGTGTGTCGATGCGAATGACGGTCGAAAACCGACTTACCTTGCCGTTGGGATGCGTCGCAACCACTTGCATTTTTGTGCGAGGCTGAATCGCGTCCGACAGTTCCGGAAAATCAAATGACTCGGATCCGTCAAGTCCCGCAGACTGCCAGGTTTCGCCTTTTTCAAACTGCAACGGGAGGATTCCCATTCCAACGAGATTGCTGCGATGAATCCGTTCGTAGCTTGCGGCAATCACTGCTCGAACACCCAGCAGCAACGTCCCCTTGGCCGCCCAATCCCGGCTGCTGCCTGTTCCATATTCGGTGCCTGCGATAACAACCAGCGGAATATGCGCGTCGCGGTATTTGATCGAAGCGTCATAAATGGACATCACTTCATTATCCGGCAAGTACCGTGTCAATCCTCCTTCGGTTCCGGGAACGATCTGGTTTCGAATTCGAATATTGGCGAACGTACCGCGGACCATGACACGATCGTTGCCACGTCTTGACCCGTAACTGTTGAAGTCGATTGGCGCGACCCCGTTTTCCCTGAGGTATTTTCCCGCCGGTCCATCTTTGGTGATCGAACCTGCCGGCGAAATATGATCCGTCGTAACCGAGTCGCCCAGCAGGGCAAGGCATCGGGCGCCGGAAATTGCAGCGACCGGCTTCACTTCAATCGTCAGGTCGGTCATAAAGGGGGGCTCCTGAATGTACGTACTCGATTCATCCCAGTCGTACATAGTTCCTTCATTAATCGCGATTGCATTCCACATTTCATTGGAACCAAGAGCATTACCATATTGGGCGACGTACATTTCTGGCTGGATGCTGGAGTCCATGACTTTCATCACTTCTTCACGACTCGGCCAAATATCGCGCAAAAAGACCATGTTTCCATCTTTGCCTTTTCCGATCGGTTCTGTCACCAGATCGATATCGGCAGTTCCGGCAAGTGCGTATGCAACAACCAGCGGCGGGCTCGCAAGGTAATTCGCCCGGGTCATCGCGTTGACCCGTCCTTCAAAATTCCGATTACCACTAAGTACCGCTGTTGCAACCAACTCGCCTTGTATGATTGCGGCAGCAACCGCATCAGGCAATGGACCGCTATTCCCAATGCAGGATGTGCAACCATAACCCACGGTTTGAAACCCGAGTTGGTCAAGGGCCTTGTCCAATCCGGCCTTTTGCAAATAATCCGTTACAACGCGCGAGCCAGGTGCGAGACTGGTTTTGACGTACGGAGCAACTGACAAACCGCATTCGATCGCCTTTTTCGCCAGCAGACCTGCTGCGATCATGACGGAAGGATTGCTGGTATTGGTACAGCTCGTGATCGCCGCGATAACGACAGCTCCATGTCCAATTTTCGTCGAATGACCATTGTTGGCAACCGTTCCCGTGGCTTCGAGATCTTTCGTGTCCAGCCCGAATCCTCGCTCGGCGATGGGTGCGGTCAACGAGCGATTAAACGAGTTTTTCATGTTCGACAATGCGACCCGGTCCTGGGGACGCTTCGGGCCGGCCATCGATGGCTCGACCTTGCCAATATCCAGCGACAGCGTCCTGGAATAGGTCGGCGTTGGCGACCCAGGTTCAACAAACAGCAATTGTTCCTTTGAATATCGCTCTACAAGTTGAATTTCTGCTTTCGTTCTTCCTGTACTTCGAAGGTAGTTGATTGAGATATGATCGATCGGGAAAAAGCCCATTGTCGCTCCGTATTCCGGTGCCATATTGGCAATGGTTGCGCGATCGGCCAACGACATGGTATTCACACCTTTGCCGAAGAACTCGATGAACTTTCCAACGACCCCTTCGCGCCGCAAAATCTCGGTCACTGTCAATACCAGATCGGTTGCCGTTGTTCCGACGGCCATCTCTCCAGTAAGTTCAAAACCGATAACTTCCGGCATAAGCATATAAAGCGGTTGACCAAGCATGGCCGCTTCGGCTTCGATCCCGCCAACGCCCCAACCCAAAACTCCCAGTCCATTGATCATCGTCGTGTGACTGTCGGTACCGACGAGCGTATCTGGTAATGCGATTTGTTTGCCTTTGATCTCGCGCAAGAACACGCACTTGGCCAGGTATTCCAGATTGACTTGATGAACAATGCCGACATTCGGCGGGACAACGCGAAAATTGTCGAATGCCTGCTGCCCCCACCGAAGGAACTCATAGCGCTCCTTGTTTCTTTCGAATTCTCGCTCGACATTGAATTGCAACGAATCCGCCGTGCCAAAACGATCAACCTGCACGCTGTGATCAATCACCAGGTCAACAGGAATCAAGGGATTGATCTTTGTTGCATCGCCACCCAACCGACTCATGGCAGATCGCATTGCCGCCAGATCAACTACTGCCGGGACACCCGTGAAATCCTGCAAGACAACTCGCGCGGGCTTGAACGGGATTTCCTTTTCGGCCGGAGCAGCAGCGTTCCACCTGCCAAGCTCCTGTACGTCTTCGGGCATGACGGAGTGTCCGTCGCAATTTCGCAACACCGATTCCAGCAGAATGCGCATCGAGTACGGCAGTTTTTCGACATTGCAAATTCCCTGCTCGGCCAATCGCGTCAATCGGTAAAGCCCGGCACTGCCATGGCCTGTGTCGAATGTATCGAGTGTTTGGAAATGATCCATGAGTTTCGCAGCAGCATTCTGGTAAGAGGTTTTCCTGGGGGATCACGCCGAATTCACTGGTGCTTCGTTAAACGGAAAGCCTGCAAGTACATTCGTTATGAGCCGTCAGTTTCGGATTGAAGCGATGAATTGTCAACGCGACTTTCGACCATCAATCGACTTGCGAAACGACGATTGATGAACAAGGGCGAGCAGAACGCTATCTTTTGACGCTCGTCTCCGGTTGCAGGATTAGTGCCGCCAGGGGAGGAAGCGTTATTTCGATCGAATACTCGTAACCATTGCTACTCTCCATCGTCGCCACAATCGGCTTCGTGTTTCCCATTCCCGAACCGCCATACACTTCGCGATCCGAATTTAATAGTTCGGTATAGTGTCCCGATCGTGGCACGCCAACCCGGAAAGCCAACTGGGGCTGTGGTGTGAAATTACAAATGACCACCAGAAAGTCATCGAGGTCGCGTGCCCGGCGAATCCAGGCCAACGTGCTCCTGGCCTTATCCTGGCAATCAATCCACTGGAATCCCTCCGAAACAAAGTCCTGTTCGTACATCGGCGGGTGATGTTGCAACAGACGGTTGAGGTCACGTACCAGACGCTGAACTCCCTGGTGTGCAGGTTCCTTGAGTAAATCCCATGCCAGGGAGCGCTCACAATTCCACTCGATCCACTGGGCAAATTCGTTACCCATGAACAGAAGTTTTTTGCCCGGATGCGCCCACATATAGGTGTACAGCAACCTGAGATTGGCGAACTTTTGCCAAAGATCGCCGGACATCTGGTCGATCAGGGAACCCTTGCCATGAACAACTTCGTCATGGGAAAACGGTAACATGAACTGTTCGCTATACGCGTACATCATACTGAATGTCAATTGATCGTGATGGTATTTCCGATGCGTTGGATGGTTGCGCATATATCGCAGCGTGTCATTCATCCAGCCCATGTTCCACTTCAGATCAAATCCAAGTCCGCCTTTGGCAACCGACTGCGAAACGCCCGGCCATGCTGTTGACTCCTCGGCCAGCATTAACACACCTGGATAGTGTTTGTGTACCTGTTCGTTGACTTGCCGCAACAGGCGAATCGCATCCAGATTTTCCTTGCCCCCATAGCGATTGGGAACCCACTCTCCCTCGTCACGGCTGTAGTCGAGGTACAACATGGAAGCGACCGCATCGACTCGCAAGCCATCAATATGAAACTGATCGCACCAAAACAGCGCGTTTGCGACCAAAAAATTCCGGACCTCGTTTCGTCCATAGTTAAAAATCAGGGTACCCCAGTCCGGATGTTCACCCTGTCTCGGGTCGGCGTGTTCATAGAGGGCTGTTCCGTCGAAGCGGGCAAGTCCATGGGCGTCCCTCGGAAAATGGGCCGGGACCCAGTCGATGATTACACCGATGCCATTTTCGTGGAACTGATTTACGAAAAACATGAAATCCTGTGGATTGCCGTAACGACTTGTTGCAGCAAAATACCCCAAAGTCTGGTAGCCCCAGCTTCCCGTGTACGGATGTTCGGAAACGGGCATCAGTTCGATATGGGTGAATCCAATTCGCTTGCAGTAGTCGACCAGCACAGGGGCGATTTCCCGGTAGTTCATCCACCCGTTTTCGGCACTACTACGTGTCTGCCAGCTCCCCAGGTGAACTTCGTAAATCGACATCGGGTAATCAAGCGATTTACGACCGGTACGGCAATCCAGCCAGGATTGATCGTTCCAGCCAAACGAATTGTGGTCGGTAACGATCGATGCCGTGCGCGGGGGGACTTCAAATGCAAAAGCATACGGGTCCGCTTTGAGGGATCGCTGCCCGTTCGTTGAAAGAATTTCAAATTTGTAAAGATCGCCCGGCCCGACACCTGGAATAAATCGTTCCCAAATCCCGGATGTACCAATTCTGTGCATCACGAATTCGCTGGAATCCCAGCCGGAAAAGCTGCCCGTGACGGAAACGCGAATGGCGGCAGGCGCCCAAACGGCAAAATTTGTTCCCGTTACGTTGTTGACAGTCCTGACATGCGCCCCGAGCAACCTGTAGATCTCGTTATGGTTGCCTTCGCCAAATAAATGCAGGTCGAAACTGGTAAATAGTGATGCAACGGAAGGAGATATCATGTCAGTCGATGGTGCAGCGTGATTGATCATTGACGAGCGGCTTTTAGGGTAAAATCCTGCGAAATCGATTATGCTTGCCGAAACGCACAAGTACCAGTCGCCTGACCCGTACCATCCCAGAAATCAAAACCTGAAACGCCACTAGTGAGATGCTGCCCACGACTCAACGGTATTCTGTGAACCAATTTGACGAGCAAGATTGATCCAGCCCTCGACGACTTTTTGGCGATACTTCCCAAATCGATTCATCGTGTGCTGAACGGATGACGCTGTATGCCGGCCGACGTTGCGTTTCGCCACAAGCCTGCCATGGCTTTCGGTTGCCGACATCTGCCAGGACCGGCATTGAACATGATGGAACTGAATGGCGTTGTCGAGCCGCCGCCACAAATCCTGGTGCTTGATTGGGTGCAATTCACCGAATCGCTCCCACGTCCAGTTCATATCACGCCAGACCTGGAGATCCCGTCGGATGCCGCGCATCACATATTGGCTGGCGGTTACCAAAGTCACCCGGGATGGTTGCCCGATCGCCTCCAGTCCGCGAATCGCAGCAAACAATTGAAGCCGTTCGCCGGAAAACGCCGGTTCCAGATCAGACACTTCAAGGATTTCCGTTCCATCAATTTGACGTAGCAAAAATCGCCAGGACCCGCATTCTGCTGAGCCCTCGTTATGGCATTGTGTTTCGGTCATTAACAAATAATGGGGAGCTATGGCAACCATGTTTTGATGCCCTTGCCTGTAACAAAATGGGGATTGGGAACTTTTTACTTCATGTTTCGATCCATCGATACGTGCCGCATTTTCGTACGACTCGCAATAGATCGCTGCAACGTCCTTCATCGGTCTTGCTCCAGCACCGCTGAAGTTTGACTAAACGAAAAAACAGGAAATGTCTTCCCAGACTCGCAATAGTCGGCGCAATCCCTACAAACCCGACGGCTGGTTACAGATTACAGAATCGAGAAAGAGCAGTTCGGCTACGACTGACTCGACAAGTGTTCCTGTTCGCGTTGTGTCGGGCGCAACGTCCCAGGCGTAGGTTTCGACTTCCATGTCGGTATCACGAGTCGTTTCACGATTAGCCATCACCCATTGAAGACATTCCAAAACGTCTCCTCGCGTCGTGCCCAGCGTACCAATTTTCTCCAAATGGATCGGGACATGAAAGTGTGTACGAGACGAAAACGGTGGCGAAATTTTCCTTGCGGCGGCGAGTGCCGGGGCAAGATCTTCAAAAAACTCCATCATTCCGTCGCCGGTTCGCAAGTTTGTTTGATGAAGATAACGAGGTTCAGCGAACGCCTGTAGCGCCTCCACTTGAATCGAGGTTGACTCAATACTTCGATATTCCCCGGCGATCGCCGAAGAAATCTGGATTTTGGCGATTTCTATTCCCGCCGCCTGGTAATTGTCGAGCGCAGCCGTTTGACGTTCAAACATGACAGCCGAATGGCAAACATCGTGACAAGCTCCCACGTACTGCCGAATGAGCGCTTCGTCGTTTTCATCAAAAAGATACTGTTTAAAAAAGTCCACTAATTTCCAACTTGCATCCAGAATGCAACCCGGCTCCGGTTCAATGGCTAATCGCAATCTTGTACCGAATCGTTGCGACAAGTCCGAAAGTCCCCGCACGCATTTGACAATGTTCCGGGCAGCCTCTTTCATCACAATTTCGTCGTTTCCGCCGCTCGGCCATCCCACAGGTAACGTGGAGATTGAACCACGGACGCGTCCTCCAAGCAATCGACACTGCAATTCAGCGATATCAAGCGTGTATTGCAATCGCCGTGGATCGGCCCAATTCGGCAGATAAACCGCTTGTTTTACGACCGGTTGGTGAAAATCGGAAAAGGGAAATGCGTTGAACGAATTTGCGATCAACGAGTTTTTGTTGAGTACTTCATTGAGTTGTTGCCAGTGGTCGCCAGCGAGCGCTTCATTGACAGCCCGTTGCGACAACCAAAGTCCGATGCCCATTGATTCACCCGGGCAATAGCCCTCCTTGATCGGCACCGAATACTGTTCCAGGTTCTCGATTACCGATTGAAAACTGGCACCGCTATGAATATTCGTACAGTAACCGGGCTTCATGTGCGCAGCGCCTGCTGTTTCAACACGGTAAGGAAAAACGCCAGCCAACCCAACAAAAAGCATAATCCACCGAGGGGAACAATCGCTACAAATACTTTGCTCGCAGTGAGGACCCAAAGAAAGAGACCACCACTGAAGAAAACTATTCCCGCGACGTAACACGCCATCGCAGTGACCATTCCTGCGGAACGATGCGGTGTTGTGCCGTGTGCCGTAAAATTCTGCCACAACCCCAGGCAGATCAATGCGATGCCGTGAAAAAACTGGTATTCAACCGCGGTGTGCCAATTGGCCAGTCGTTTTATTGCCACGCCAGACTCGTACCACTTGCCGATGGCTCCTTCCAATGCATGAGCACCAAAAGCTCCCAATGCAACAGCCATTCCACAAACGATCGTTCCGATCAAAAGCGCAGAGCGACCATGCAGGGCAAACAATTTCGATTCGGGCGTCATAACGTTTTATCCGTGTAAGGTCTTATCCATGAATTTTGCCGACAGGCCAGATTTGAATGTGATTTACTAAAAGGCAACTCTATGCGCCATCCAGTCGTCAAAACAACGCTAAAAACCCTGCAAGGAAATCGGTTACAATCGTGAAGGAAACCTTCCCGGGCGGTAACCGACGCCGGCCAAACCCATGCGATTTTAACGACAAATCTAACGAATCATTGTGGAACAACAACATGCGTTATGCTCGAATTGCCAATTCTGTTCTCGCCAGTCTGCTTTTAATGATCGCCGCACCGTCCCTGAATGCCCGGCAGTCGATTGCCGAACTTCAAACTATCGCGGAATCCAGCGATTACCAGGCTACGAGTATGAGCAGTGACGTTGTACAGTTTGTCGATGTTTGCGCGAGCGCAGAGCATGTCAACCGGCTGGACTTCGGCACGACCTTCGACGGAAAACCCATGGTCGCCGCGGTTGTCGCCAATCCAGCGATCAAGGATTTGGATACCCGTGACGATCGACTGCGAATTCTGCTATTGGGAAATATTCATAGTGGTGAATGCGATGGCAAAGAAGCTCTGCTGGCATTGCTCCGTGAGCTTGCGCTCGATCCCGATCATCCCTGGCTATCCAGCGCTGTCATTGTCATAGCTCCAAACTACAACGCCGATGCCAATGATCGGGTGGGGCCTGGCCATCGACCTGGACAACTCGGACCAGTTGCCGGGATGGGACTTCGGGAAAACGCCATGCAACTGGACCTCAACCGCGATTTCGTCAAACTCGAATCTCCCGAAGCACGTGCCCTGGTCAGAATGATCCACCAATTTGACCCACATATGTTTATCGATTGCCATACGACCAATGGCTCGAAACATCAGTACAAGTTGACTTACGATATTCCCCACAACCCATCGGCACCGCAGTCCATCCGCGATTACTTGCGCCATAACATGATGCCAGCGGTCACGCAGCGACTCAAGGAGTCCGGAATACCGACGTTTTATTACGGAAATTTTTCGCGCGACAACAGCCGCTGGGAATCGTACGGCTACGAACCCCGTTACAGTACCGAGTACGTTGGTCTGCGCGGTCGAATCGGGATTTTGTCGGAATCCTATTCGTATGCAACTTACCAGGAACGCATTGCCGTGACGGATGCATTTGTGCGGCAATGCGTCGATCACATTCGAAGCGACGCCAATGGTATCAAGTCATTACTGGAGGATTCCCGGCAATCGGATATCGCGGCCGGCAAAACAACGCCTCAACATTTGCTGGTGCATTTGCAAGCGGACATGGTCGCTTTTCCAGGCACCGTTGACGTCGCAGGTTATCGGGACGAAAAACCTTTTAATTACAAAGTCGCATTTATGGGAGATTTTCAACCGACCGCAACTGTTAGTGCTCCTTTTTGCTACCTGCTACCTCGCGAACTGAGTTTGCAAGCCGAACGACTGCAAATGCACGGTATTCAAATCGAATTGTTAGCTGCCGATACGGAAATGGATGTCACAATCTATCGGCCAACTTTGATCAGGAAAGAAACGGATCCGTTCCAGGGTCACAATATGGTCACCGCTGAAGCCTCGACTCGAAAGGAGAAAATCAATGTCCCGGCTGGCACATTAATCGTTCGAACGGGACAACCCCTTGCCCGCCTGATCACTTACATGCTCGAACCCGAATCGAACGACGGGCTGGTAACATGGAATTTTCTCGATTCCTGCCTCGATGTAAACATCGATTATCCCATTCATCGCGTCGATCGACCGATCAATATCATGACTCAACCATATTTTGAATGGCGTCCACGAGGCCAGCTTCGTCTTGCCGATATTTTCGGCGCCAAACGGATTGAAATCCCCGAAACATCACTGGACGATGTTTCGTTTCTTCCGGACGGAAAGAGCTACGCTCAGGAAAAGAATGGTCGCCGAATTGTTATCGATGTGGCTTCGGGTGGTGAGTCGGCAATTCTTCCCAGGCTCGATCGGGAACGATTGATGAAGGCGTTCGAAAGTGCTGAAGGAATCTCCCAGAGTGATGTCAATACCATGCTCCGTGCGGACATGCAAATTTGCGGCGAGGAACAACGTCTGTTTGTTCTTCAGCACGCCGGCCGCAACTTCGTGTTTGATTCACAGGCTGGAAAAGTGCAGGAAATTGGGAGTGCCGATTCTCCTGCTGAACTTGTCGACGTTGCTCCCGACGGAGTACAAGTCGCCTGGGTGCAAGACCACAACCTGGTTGTCATGCAAGCCAGTTTAAATCCGCTGGTATTGACCGAAGACGGCAGTGAAACGCTTTTCAACGGAAAACTTGACTGGGTATACCAGGAAGAACTTTACGGCCGTGGTAATTTCAAGGGTTTTTGGTGGTCACCCGACAGCAAGTTCATTGCCTGGCTGAAAACCGACGAATCGCCCGTTAAAAAGTTCACGGTGACCGACCATTTGCCAGTACTGGGACGATTGGAAGTCACTCCCTATCCCAAGGCGGGCGATCCGCTTCCCATCGTTTCGCTTCATATTCACAATTTTGATTCCAGGACGACTCTCGAATTCACCGGTGCTGTGAAATCTGCCGGGGCGGATGGCGAGCTGTTGTTTTCCCGGGTGACATGGGACCGCATCAGCCAAACCCTGCTCGTTCAGGTTCAAAACCGTAAGCAAACCTGGCTTGACCTCTTCCGATTCGATCCAGGAAACGCCAAAACCACGTTGTTGTTTCGCGACTCGACTCCGGCATGGGTTACATCACCAGGCGACCCCATTATTCTTGATGATGGCAGTTTTCTGTGGACGTCAACACGAACTGGCTTCAACGCCATCTACCATTACGCTGCGGATGGGAAGTCGATAAATCAGTTGACTCATGGTGATTGGGAAGTCCGCACGCTGGACGGTTGTGACCAGGTCAATCGACGAGTTTATTTTTCCGGGTCGCCCGACACCCCGCTCCGGGTTGTGCCGATGTCCGTTGCGCTGGGTGGAGGTGAGGTAACTCGATTGTTTGATGAACCCGGAAACCAGGCGATCAAGTTCAACAAGGACTTTACGTTTTTTCTCTG
Organism: Pirellulaceae bacterium; assembly: GCA_031414755.1. Lineage (GTDB taxonomy): Bacteria > Planctomycetota > Planctomycetia > Pirellulales > Pirellulaceae > CAJQPP01. Next base: position 51,069 of record JANNWJ010000045.1, read on the forward strand.
TGCCAGCAGTACAGCGACGACTCCCGATTCGATCAAACTTTACAAAGCCGACGGCTCATTTGTTCGCACGGTTGTGGCCAATCAAAGCGAATGGATCGACCACCTGGAAACGAATGAACCGGAATTCCTGACGATTCCCGTTGGATCGGGAGACGATATCGGATTGGTCGATGGGATGATGATCAAACCCGCGAATTTTGACGCATCAAAAAAATGGCCGGTCGTTGTTCACGTGTACGGTGGGCCGCAAACGCCTCGCGTCCGGGACAAGTTCGGTGGTCAAAACTACTTGTGGCATCAATTCCTGACGCAACAGGGATTTGTCGTCCTGCTCGTCGACAACCGCTCGTCATCGTACCGGGCGATCAGGCAAACGTGGCCCATCTACCGCGACCTCGCCACGCGTGAACTGGAAGACCTGGAAACCGCCATGACATGGCTCAAGACCAACGATTGGGTTGATGGCGAGCGGATCGGACTTTGGGGATGGAGTTACGGGGGATACATGACTGCCTATGCCCTGACACACAGCACGACCTTTGCCGCCGGAATCGCCGGCGCACCCGTCACGGATTGGCGCAATTACGACGCGATCTACACCGAGCGATTCATGAGCACGCCGCAAGACAACCCGGACGGATATGCCAAATCCAGTGTCATTTCAGTTGCCGACCAGCTTCACGGGAAACTTTTGCTCATTCACGGAACGATGGATGACAACGTTCATATTAGCAACTCGATGCAATTTGTTCACGCGCTGCAACGGGCAGGCAAACAATTTGAACTAATGGTCTATCCAGATAGTCGGCACCACGTCCGCGATCCCGAACAACAGCAACATCTGTATCAGTTGATGACCGACTTTTTCAAAAAGACGTTGTAGTGACAGTCGCGGCCGTTCGACCCGGACTAACCCTCTTAATGGGTGGGTGCAGCTTTTGTCACACCTTGATTGGCAGGTCACCTTTTGTCGCATACTGGTCAATACGATTCCCAACGCCGCAGGTGTTCGCGTGTCGTTGTTTCGTTTTGTTTAACCCGTTCCGGGTTCATGGATATTAGACTCCCGGTTCCCGGGGTGCGCTGCGCGACCCCGGGCTTTGATGTTTTACCGCTTCGCGGTGAAGGAGAGTAGAAATGTACAAGGCAAAAAGTAAAGGCTATTTATTCGTTGATGGCACCTTTTGCTGTGATTTGCTGAATCGCCACAACGGGTGTGGCGAACAGGAATTGACACGGCTTCATTTGCCGGTCGGCTTTTGATTACTCAAACCGGGCGTCTCAGCTTTCGAACTAGTCGCCCAGCCATTTGACCTGGTATTCTTCATTGAGTTGATCAAAGAATTCGCTGGATAGTTGGCGAATTTGCTGCTGGTGCAATTGGCCGATGCTGGACCCGAACCCCTTGTTGGTCGCCATCGACTGGAAGAACAGTTCTTGCAACTCTTCATTGGTCCGGCTATCCAGGTGGACTTTTTGGATAACGTAAACGGTTTCTCTTAACAGATCGGGAGCAACTCCCGCCTTGTTATTTTCGAGTGCGAAAGCGGTTTCCATAAACTCTTCGCCTGGGCGAATATTGCCGGGAAATACCGGATAGAGCGACGACTGCGTATGCCATGTAAATCCACCCGTATTCTTGACCCCGGCAGGGTCGACTACCGAAACAAGTTGACCGGAGCTATTCAACTGATCGGCAACCTTGTTTGCAGCCGCCTTGGCCAACACCAGCGCCTTTTCGCGTTTCCAGAACTTTTCCACATCGGCATTGGCATTGGCAAATTCCGGAACCGTTGGCGTCGACTTCTCCGTCGCGAAAACCAGGTGCTGATTCGGAACAAAATACTCTTCGAAGATCTCCGGCTGCCACGTTCCCAGTTCATGGAACTTGTTGAACAACAAGGCTGCGATCTGCACGTCCCGGGTTTGTGGGCCATAGAACGTATTAATTTCAACGGCAACAATCGTCTTGCCAACAATCGAATTGGACATGTCCAGTTCATCGGAAAGTGGTTGCAGCTTGTACTGCAAATGGTATTTGTTGGCGACAGTTTTTGGGTCAATGGGCGCGGGCTCGATCGTCCGATCTTCAGCCGGCAAGTTCTTTGATTGACTCCATTCTTCGTAGTCGACCCCGTATTCGGCTACTTCGGACGAAGCCTCGGAAAGTGCTACTGTCATTTCGTCGACAGCCGGTCCTGCTGCCAGTCGACCGCGAATCACATCGGACAATGCTTCGTTTAGCGGTTTGATTTGTGTTTCCACTTGCTGGTCTGGAACGGCAAGCGGATCAAGTTTTGGAATCGCCAATGGGTCGACCGGGGGCTGTACCGGAATGGTTGGGTCCTGAGTGCCCGTTCCTTCTTGTTGAAAACGCGACGCTGCCGTTGTCGAAACGAATTGCACGTTCAACGAAGTCAGGCGGGTTAATGGGGACGAACCGTCACCCGCTTCAGCCTTGCCATCAGAATCCAAATCCGTTGCGGGGGCGGCACCATCATCTGTCGGAGTAGACGGTGTTTCATCACCATCCAGTGTCGGCGGAGGGTCGTCGCCACTGGCATTGTCACCACCCGCTTCGGTAGGTTGCGGGACAATTTCGGTAACAACCGGGCTGTTTGCGGAGACGAGTAAATCGTACTCAGCCTTGATCTGTTCAGGAGTGATCGCCAGTTTGGCACGGTCCAGGAATTCCTGGTAGTTGGCGGAAAGCATGGCGACTGCCAGTTTCCGGCGTTGTTTGAAGCCTGGACGTTCGCCGGCAATGTCCGGGAATTCGTATTTGCCTTCCTCGTACAAATTGCGAAGTTCGCTGTCCGTGGGTGTTTCAGTAACTTGTGCCATAAAGTTGTCAACCGGGAAACCAACAATCTGGCATTCGATCCGGTTTTCAAGTTTCTGAAAAGCTTCCCAGGCCTCGGTAATGGATGGCACACCTGGAACGCCCGAGGCATACATTTGATTTACTTGTTGAATGGCAAGCTCCGTTTTAAGTTGCTCACGAATATCAATGAAGTCAACCTGATCGCCAGCGATTTCAAGGCAGATTCGGTCAAAATCATAGTGGGTCAGGCTTTGGTCGCTGGCAAAATTTCTCAGGTACTGCAAAACCGCCTGATCGCTGACCTCAATTCCGATCGACTCCGCTTTCTTTGATGCCAGAAAGCGTTCCATGATCAGACCATTCATTTCATCAGGCGCGGCGTCGGAGTTCATCTTGTTGATCATGATGGGCCGCGGTTGAAAGTCCGGACGGCTCGTCTGCAGCATTTGCTGGAATCGTTCCAGAAAATTAACTGCCTGGAAGTGGCGATTTCTCATAAGGGCAAAGTCGCTGTTAGTAAACGTTCCTCCGGAATATTTTACAACCGGCTTCATGGCAAACTCATTTCGGCTGCCAGTGGGTGTCAAAGAGTTCATGACACTGGCGAGACCAAACGAAGCCATCAAAAGTATGCCAAAAACAACAAGCATGCCTTTTTGGTGCTGACGAAACCAACTCAACGGAGATGCCATCGAAACGATCCTGTTACTATTTCTATTTTGATTGCCACTTGACTGTCTGGGGTTAACAAGTCATCGTCGGCGAGACTATCCAATTAGCGAAGAAAGCTTGTCCGTTCCCGTTTTTGCCAGGCAACGATTTCTGCAATGGCGGCTTTTATTGGTTCATTACCCGTTTTTTGCCGATTCCTGGCAAAAGGCTGCCAGTAAACACAGCGGTCAGCGCTACGCCGAACTCATGTTTGAAGACCCAAAATAACAAGGTCTGATTTTAGGAGTCATCGCCGTAAGTTCAATGCCAATCAGGCAGGTCGACGACGATGAGGTAGGAAAAGAGGCGCTTTTTAGAGTCTGGTTTCGTCATTGAACGTCCCTTTTAACCCGGCCTGCCCGCTTTCGCGGTAAAAAGAGTTCACTACATTGTCCCGATCAGGTTCACGGCTCGAGCCCGTAATCAATTGACCTTACCACCCCAAAGTCATGCCTAAATTCCTTGTTATTGCTGAAAAACCGAGTGTCGCTACCGACCTGGCCCGCGTACTTGGAAAGATGCCTGAGCTCGGCAAATTCGAAAAGAAGGCGGACTATTTTGAAAATAAGCACGGCTATATTTCGTCGGCGATCGGGCATTTGGTCGAACTCAAGATGCCGTTGACCAAAGATGGCAAAAAACTTCCCTGGGGGATGAAACACTTGCCTGTCATTCCTACTTCGTTTGAATTGCAACCGATCGAAAGAAGCGAATCGCGCTTCAAATTGCTGATCCGGCTGCTCAAAATCAAGGATGTCGATACCGTCGTCAACGCTTGTGACGCAGGTCGCGAGGGAGAATTGATCTTTCGGTACCTGCTGGAAATGGCCGATTTGGACAAAGAGCTGTTGATCAAAAGGATGTGGATGCAATCGATGACCGATCAGTCGATCAAGGACGCCTGGGGTCATATGCGCACCGAAAAGGAAATGCGTCCTCTGGCCGATGCGGCGATGTGCCGTAGCGAAAGCGACTGGTTGATTGGCTTAAACGGTACGCGAGCCCTGACGGCCTACAATTCGCGTAATGGCGGTTTTAATGTCACGACGGCAGGTCGCGTCCAAACGCCGACTCTGGTAATCCTCACCGAGCGCGAAAAGGAAATCCGGGCGTTTATTCCGCGCACTTATTATGAGGTTTATGGCGATTTCGAGGTGACGCGTGGCAGTTACCCTGGCAAGTGGTTCCGTGAAGAATTCGAAAAAGACGACGATGATGATCATTCAAAAGCCGAGCGAATCTGGAGTCTTGCCGAGGCCGAGGCCGTGCGCGACCGCTGCCTTGGAAAAACCGGTACGGTTTCCGAAACAAGGAAACCGACAAAACAGGCGCCGCCGCAGCTATTTGATTTGACCAGCTTGCAACGGGAAGCGGGTAACAAATTTGGATATAGCGCCAGCCGGACCCTGCAATTGGCCCAGGCACTTTATGATCGCCACAAATTGCTGACTTATCCTCGTACCGATTCCAAATACTTGCCCGACGATTATCTGGAAACAGTTCGCTCGACGTTCGCGGGATTTACCCATGCCAAAACCGGACCCTCCTTTCCTCCGGAATATGTGAAATTCAGTCAATGGATCGTTGATAATGATCGTGTCACGCCGACCAAACGAATTTTCGATACCAGTAAAGTCAGTGACCACTTTGCCATTATTCCGACGGAAAATTTACCAGGTACCAAGCTCGATGAAGACGCGAGAAAACTTTATGACCTGGTCGTAAAGAGGTTTATGGCGATCTTCTTCCCGCATTCCGAGTCTGAAATTACAAGGCGCGTTACCCGGATCGGCGAAGACACCTTTCGAACCGATGGTCGCATTCTCGTTGTGCCGGGTTACCTGGAGGTTTACGGGCGGAAACCAGGCGCTGCCGGGGATAAGGATGAACTGGTTGCGGTGAAGGAAGGCGAATCGGCAAACGCAATTTCGGTCGATCTGCGGGTCGAACAGACTCGGCCTCCGGCCCGATTCAACGATAGTACCCTGTTATCCGCCATGGAAACGGCCGGAAAACGAGTCGATGACGAAGAGCTGCGCGACGCGATGAGCGAACGGGGTTTGGGTACACCGGCGACCCGTGCATCGATCATCGAAAACCTGATTCGACAAAAATACGTGTTTCGCGATGACCGTAATAAACGTGATCTGGTCGTTTCCAACAAGGGAATCGCCCTGGTTGACCTGCTCGAGGAAATCGGGATCACAACCATTTCTTCTCCGGAATTAACCGGCGAATGGGAACATAAACTCAAGGAAATGGAACACGGTCGCCTCGATCGAAAACAGTTTATGCGAGAAATCCGCGAACTGGCGATCGGGCTTGTCGATCAAACGAAAAGACATGTCGAGGAACTGGTAAGTCGCCCTTTCCCGAATTTGCTGGCTCCCTGCCCCGAGTGTAGTGGCCAGGTGCATCGACAGACCGATGGCTTGTTTGAGTGCCGAAATGATGAGTGTTCGTTTCGACTGAAAAAACACATCGCCAGTTATGAACTCACCGAAGACGACGCTCGTGAGTTAATGACAAAGTTGCGCGTAGGCCCGATCGACAAGTTCAAAAATCGTTTTGGCCAGCCGTTTGCTGCAACATTAACGATTGCGAAGGAAAAGAAATCCTGGAAAGTCAACTTTGAATTCGAGGGACAGGACACACGCGAAGACGAACTGGACAACCTGTCAGAAGATCAGGTTATTTGCGAAGTTCCACTGGATGACGATTCGGGAACAACCGCAAGGGTTTATCAAACCGATCGAGCATACCTTGCTCCCGACATGGCTAAAAAAACCGATGAACGAGGCGTTCGAATCAGTAAATCCATTTTGCAAAAGGAAATTCCCTCAGAACAAGCGGTCAAGTTATTCGTTCAGGGAAAAACCGATTTGATGCCTGGGTTCTTGTCCAAAAAAGGCCGCCGATTTGCCGCGCATCTAACCCTCGATCGAAAGACCGGTAAACTTGGCTTCGAGTTTGCCCCACGCAAGGAAAAAAAGGCTGTGGACGGCACAAAAGCCGACTCAATTGTATCGCCTGTGAACGCCGAAGGAACCAGGGCACCAGAAACGAAACCCGAAAAGAAAAAGACCGTCAAGAAAAAAGCTGCGAAAAAACCAACCCGAAAATCAAGGAAGTCTGATTCCTGAACCACACGATCAACTTGCGGACTCTTGCTTGGTCGGAGTTGGTTACATGGTCTGAGTTGTCTACATGGATAGGCAGGATTTACAGGATTTTGATTTCATCCTGTCCAACCTGTTTATCGATGTTGGTTCTCTACGACCCGGACGCGGGTGAGGGTGGTGGCGATCTTCTGCTCGAAACGCGTGATCAGTTCGCGGGCGCTCAGTGAGTCCGAGGAATTTACATGGATGGACAGGATTCACAGGATTCTTTCTTTTTGTTCTTATCCTGTCGATCCTGTTTATCCATGTTAATTCTGTTAGCAGCAAGGATGTGCTTGTACGACGAAATGAGAAAACCGGCCGTGCCGCAGGCGGGGTCCAGAATCGTTTCGGTCTTCTTCGGGTTCACGATGGCGACGATGAAGTCGATGATGTGACGCGGCGTCCGGAACTGCCCGGCATCTCCCTGCGAACCGAGCACCGACAGCAGAGACTCGAAGGCATCGCCCAGCCGCTCGGAGTGGTCGTAGGTGAACTCGTCGATCACCTTCAGGAACATCTTGAGCGTTTCGGGATTCCTAAAAATAATCTACATGGATGGACAGGATAGACAGGATAAGAAAGGGAAAGGCACATTAATTTCCGAGCATTTCATCCTGTTCATCTTGTAGATCCATGTTCATTTTGGCTTTTCTGGTGAAACGTTTGTATTCGAGTTTGGAGGTGCCGAAGTTTATCAGCAATCCGACTTCGATTCCGGTGGCGTTGAGATAATTGATGATTTGGGCCTGATGTTCCGGGGCAATGGCTTTGACCGCTTTCAGTTCGACGATCACTTTTCCTTCGACAAAGAGGTCCGCATAGAATTCTCCAACGCATTGGTGTCTGAACATCACATGGATCGGATGCTGAGCAATGACAGCCAGCCCCTTTTGACGCAGAGCAAACAGCAGGGCCTTTTCGTAGACAGATTCCAGAAAGCCTGCGCCCAGTTCATTGATCACTTCAAATGCGGCGCCGATCACAACCCCCGTGATCTCTTCGTGCTTCAATTTCTGATCCTGTCCATCCTGTAAGTCCATGTGGTGCTCTTTCTAGCCCGCAGCTTCCAGGAGCTTGTTGATCTTGATACGTGCGGTGGCTTCCTTTGCGGACACTCGGGTTCCTCGTCCAGCGAAGGTGTTTAAGCGGCATAACGACTAACAAACTATCCCGGCTTTTTGCGAAGGGTTAGTTTGTACGTTGAACTGATTTTTTTCGCTGGGTTCGGCAGCATGCAAAATCCTTGGGGCAGAGCGTTTGTCCAGGAGCCAGTCTAATTGAGCGGACGACAGAGCGGCAAACAGAATCGCCTCAAAAGGCTCTCGCAGCAGGTAAACCTTGACGATTACTGAAATGCACCTATTTCGTCAATAACGCCTAACTCTTGAATCCGTCATCCGGGGGCCAGGCCGATTTAAACTGGAAACGAAAAAAGCCGCGAATAAATCGCGGCTTTTCGTGTTTGATCATCGGGCTGTGGTTACACGGTTTCCTAGACAACCATGTCTTTCAAACCCTTCAAAGGTCGTATTTTGACTTGCTTGCTGGCGGGACGCGGCTTTGCCCAAACCATTTCGCCAGTTCCAGGATTACGGACCTGGCGTTTTGGCAATGCGGGCTTGGTTCGAACCACGATCTTGCACAAACCTGGAATCGTGAACATGCCAGCGCTTCCCTTGCGAGCGATGCTTTTTTCGATTTCAGCATTCATAGCTTCCAAAACATTCGTCACGTCTTTACGTGACAAGCCGGTAGTTTCCGACAGACTGTTCAGGATTTCCGATTTTGTCGGGGCCTTGGGACCGTCTTTCTTCACCATCAAATTCTCCTTGCAAAAATTTCCGGGCGTAAATTTATGAACAACCGTAAAGCTTGGGATTAACTCGAAACGCGAGGACTCATGCAAACCTGTTATTCGTCCCCACGGCGACGATTGTGAAATTAAGTTCCAGAAACGACTAAATTACAATGGGAGAATGCCAGAAAATGCGGCAAAAACAAGGTTTTTTTGATATTTCGCTTCGAAAACACTGAAAAAAGGCCCAAAAAATGGCCTGTCGTCGCGCAAATCCCGGTTTTTTCGACAACAATGCGTCCTGGCACATCCCCAATTCAAAACTCTCAGTTTCCTGCCATGTTAATCGCTGTGAACCGTCAACTGAATTCGAGACGCCGTCAACTGAATTCGAGACGAATTGGCCGCCTGCTCGTACAAGGAAATCCATTGACGTCAATCGACCGATCAATGCGTCTCGTCCTGATTGCAGGGTTCTCGGTTTTCGCGATGTTCACAACTGCCGATGGACTATTCGGACAGGGCGATGTTCAACGATCATGGAGTTCGAAAGTTCGCCCGTTGATTCAGGCGTCATGCAGCGACTGCCACTCCGGCGCTGCAGCCGACGGAAGCCTGGATCTCGAATCATTTGCAACGATTGAGGAGGTTGTCGATCAGCGTAAATTGTGGAAAAAGATCGCAGGCAGGGTCCGCGATCATCAGATGCCACCCGTTGACGGCCCGGAGTTGTCCGACAGTGACCGACAGATGTTGCTTGACTGGATCGAAAATGAATTGCCGACCGTCGCTTGCAGTCATGGACATCACGCCGGGTCCGTGACGGTTCGACGCCTTACCCGATTCGAATACGCTAATACTATCCGTGAATTGCTGGGAATCGAATTCGATCCGAGCGAACAATTCCCGGTCGATGAATCGGGATACGGATTTGACAATATTGGCGACGTGTTGTCGGTTTCCCCGCTGTTGCTGGAAAAATACCTGATGGCAGCCGAAGCGATTTCCTCCAGTTTGATTTTCGACGTCGCACGGCATCGAATCGATCAAACGACGATAGCAAGTGACCTGGCGACAACCGATGGCAGTTTTGTAGTCGACGGTAGCCAGGTGTTAACAACGACCGGCTCGCTTTCGGTTCCAGCGACGATCTCGCATAGTGGCCGTTACCGGATTACGGTTGAAGCATGGGGGCAGCAGGCGGGAAACGAAGTCGTCGAAATGGGAATTTCGGCCGATGGCAAATTACTGAAGCGTTTCAAGGTGCGCGTCGACAAGGAAAACTCACGCGGGTACGACTTTCAAACGTCCCTCGATACGAACGTGCGCAACCTGGAAGTCACATTTATGAACGATTTCTACGATCCGGATGCACTGGACAAAAATCGACGGGATCGGAATATGGGAGTGAATTCCATTCGAATTGAAGGGCCGATTGGCGAGCCTGCGGTTTCGGCTGTTCAAAAGCAGTTTTTGTTCGCCCTGCCATCGGACGAGCTTTCCGGTGAAGCGGCAGCAGAAAAAATCATCAAACTTCATGGCTCACGCGCCTGGCGTCGCCCAATTCAGCAATCGGAAATTGATGAATTGCTGGCCTTGTATCAAATCGGCGTCGAACAGGGCGAATCGTTCGAGGGTTCGATGCAACTTGTCGTACAGGCCTTGCTTGTTTCGCCTCAGTTCCTTTTCAAAGTCGAAGCGCCCGCACCGGACGATGGTTCGCCACGCCGACTGGATGACTACGAATTGGCCACAGCGCTTTCGTATTTCATGTGGGGAACCATGCCTGACAATCAACTTTTCGAACGGGCGACCAGGGGTGAGTTGTCTAACGCGGATAACATGAAGAAAGAAGTTGGTCGATTATTGGCCGACCAGCGATCGTTGTTTCTAATAGAAAATTTCGCATCGCAATGGTTGCAATTGCGCGTTTTGGAACAATTCGATCCCGATCCGGAGCGGTTTGCCGGATACACACCCGAATTGCGAGCGGCAATGGTTCGCGAAACGCAATTGTTGTTGAATGACGTGCTCCGTCACGACGCGCCGTTATCGACGTTGCTGGATTCCCGATACACGTGGGTAAACCGCGCTTTGGCACAACACTACGGCATGCCGGAAAAAGGGCTGTCGGATGAAGAGTTTAAGCGAGTGGCAGTTGGCGAATCGGGGCGGGGCGGATTATTAACACAAGCGAGCGTTCTTGCCTTGACGTCCAATCCCACCCGAACATCTCCGGTCAAGCGCGGCAAATGGGTGCTTGAAAATTTGCTGGCCGATCCCCCTCCTCCTCCCCTTCCCGACGTTCCGCAACTGGATGGGCAGCATCAATTGACTGGTAGTTTGAAACAGCGGATGGAACAACATCGGGCGGATCCGAGCTGTGCAACCTGTCATTTCAAAATGGACTCCATCGGATTCGCACTCGAGAATTTTGATGCAATCGGCCGCTTTCGAATGGAAGATGAAGGACGACCCATTGATGCAACCGGCCGCTTGCCAGGTGGCAAGGAGTTTCATGGGGCGGTCGGTTTACAGCGATTAATTCTTGAGGAGAATTACGAGGCGTTCGTCCGATGTTTTGTGCAAAAACTTTTTACATTCGCATTGGGGCGGGGCTCGACAGACAGCGACGAATGTATAATCGATTCTATTGCCCGGGATGCAGTCACTCAAAACAAGCCCGTATCCAGAATTATCGAAGACCTTGTGACAAGCGAACCATTCCAGTTCCGAAGCCATGACGTTGCGACCGCAGCCACGCGAGGGAGTGACAGTATTCGCAAGGAAAACACCGACGAGAAATCCGGCGAGGACAAACAATGACTCGGTCGATAAGTCGCCGAACAGTTTTGAAAGCTGCCGGAGCGGTGGTAGCACTACCGTTCCTCGAAATCATGCGCCCCAGCCGAGTCATGGCACAAACGGCAACTGCCACGGAACGCTCCGCCGCGTTGCATCGGATTGCCTTTTTCTACTCCCCGAACGGAATGCACATGCCTGCCTGGTTGCCAACGACGGTCGGCAGTGATTTTGATTTGCCGGAAACGCTTGCGCCGCTCGCTGAATTTCGTGACAAGCTAAACGTCCTGACGGGACTGACATTGGATGGTGCCCGAGCACACGGGGATGGGCCTGGTGATCATGCGCGGGCCGTGGCTTCCTATTTGACAGGTGCCCATCCGCGGAAAACAGATGGGGCCGGAATCAAGAACGGTGTTTCGATTGATCAATTGCTTGTGCAAAAAACTACGGCCGGGAAATCGCGACTTCCGTCACTCGAAATCGGAATGGAAGGTAGCGCGCCGGCCGGCCGATGCGATTCCGGATACAGTTGCGTTTACACTTCGAACATCTCGTGGCGAACCGAGTCGACGCCCGTCGCCAAGGAAATCAATCCGGCGGCCTTGTTTGATCGATTGTTCGGTTCCCAGGACGAACGTGAAGATTCCGTAGCGGCGGAGCGGCGGCGACTGTACCGCAAGAGCATTCTCGATGCCGTACGCGCCCAGGCAGGCACGTTGCATCAAAATCTTGGTAGTGACGATCGACGCAAGCTGGACGAGTACCTGTATTCTGTGCGCGACGTTGAAAAACGACTTGCCAGTTCCGAAAAACTTGATCAACCGGAAATCGATGCGTCCGACTATCCGCGACCCGAAGGTGTTCCGCGCGAATATGCCGAACACATGAATTTGCTGTTCGACGTGATGACGCTGGCCTGGCAAACAGATTCGACTCGCGTTATGACGTTCATGCTTGGAAATGCCGGTAGCAATCGCAGCTACCGGGATATTGGAATCAAGGAAGGGCACCATGATTTGTCGCATCACGGCAACAGCGAAGAGAAGCAAAACAAGATCAAACAGATTAATTTGCACCACACCGAACTGTTTGCCGGCTTCATCAAACGCCTGGCGGCAGTGCCGGATGGTAATGGATCGTTGCTTGATAGCAGCTTGATTGTTTTTGGAAGCGGTATTGCCGATGGAAACCAGCACGCGCATGACGGTTTGCCAATTTTGACTGTCGACTCGGGTGGAGGCCTTTACAAGACCGGACAACACCTGCGCTTCGATGCTGAAACGCCATTGACCAATTTGTATCAGACGATCATGCAACAAGCGGGAATGCCCGACACGAGGATTGGCGATAGCAACGGTGTGTTTCGCGAATTGATGACGGGATAATGATTCACGCGCGCGATGAAATCTGGATGCAAATGGCACTGGAGTTGGCCGTGCGCGGGCAAGGCTTTGTTGAACCGAACCCCATGGTCGGTTGTGTCATCGTCAAGGATGACCGCTTGATTGGCCAGGGTTTTCACACGGCGTTCGGGCAGAAACATGCCGAAGTCGAAGCGCTGGAAAACTGCGCGATTGGTCCGGTAGGCGCAACGGCGTACGTGACGCTCGAACCCTGTTGCCATTTTGGTAAAACCCCGCCCTGTTGCGATGCATTGATCAAGGCCCGTTTGGCCCGGGTCGTTGTGGCAATGGTCGATCCATTTGAAAAAGTCGCGGGACGGGGCATTGAGGAGTTAAGGAATTCCGGAATGGTTGTCGACGTGGGAGTTTGCAGCGAAGCTGCGATGCGGTTAAACGCCCCGTTCGTCAAACGCATTCAAACAGGATCTCCATGGGTCATCGCCAAATGGGCCATGACGCTCGACGGAAAAATAGCAACCGAATCGGGAGACAGCAAGTGGATTTCCTCGCAAGCGTCGCGAGAGATCGTTCATCAGATTCGCGGGCGTGTCGATGCGATTATCGTCGGCTCGGGAACGGCTTTGGCCGATGATCCGATGTTGACGGCACGGCCTGCCGCCGCTCGTATCGCTACGCGCGTTGTGATCGATTCACGATTGGCAATTCCCGTTTCAAACCGCCTGGTTCGTTCGAGTGGTGACGCACCCGTTTTGGTCGCATCGGCAATGGGTGTTTCGCAAGCACGGATCGATGCCTTGCGAAAGGCCGGATGCGAAGTCGAATTGTTTGGCGGATCGACTCACGGCGATCGATTGCGAGAACTGTTGAAACATCTGGGGGATCGTGGCGCGACAAACGTGCTGGTCGAAGGGGGGGGGCGTTTGCTGGGTCAGCTGTTCGATCAATCACTCGTCGATGAAGTCCACGTCTTTATCGCACCACGGATTGTCGGCGGATCGGGAGCGTTATCGCCGATCTGTGGCCAAGGCGTTTCGAAGATTGCCAATGCATGGGAGCTTGAATCGATTGAACAGCGGACTTTCGATAACGATTATTACCTTTCAGGGCGGCTTTCCAGACGGCAACCAGATCGATAGATTCCGACTGCCGTTTTTGCCTCGTCCCTGCTGGCTTTTGGCTCGGTCGGAAATTGAAAAGTGATGGTTGACTGGACGAAAGAGCTGTTTTGTCCAACAATGACCGGCATGGCGCAAATGACGGAACGTAACTCGATGGCAATTGAAAGGCCCTTTAAGGTACCGGCACCTATTCAAATCGGGCCGGTGTGCGTCAGTCCGCCCATTCTGCAAGCGCCGATGGCCGGTTTTACCAACTACGCGTTTCGACAAATCGTTCGTGACTATGGTGGTGCCGGCTTGCAAGCGACCGAGATGGTGAACGCGCGCGGATTTGTCTGGCTGGATGAACACAAGGCCGAACATCCGGACCGGCTGTGGGGTGTTCGCGAGGAAGCGCGTCCATTGGCGGTTCAGATCTGGGATAATCAGCCGGAGGTTCTTGCAAAAGTCGGACGACGACTCGTAGAAGAGTACAAAGTCAGCGTCGTGGACATCAATTTTGGATGCCCGGTGAAACAAGTTACCGAGAAAGCCCATAGCGGTTCGTATTTGTTGCGAGTTCCTGAGCAGATGGGCCGCATCATCGAACAAGTCGTTTCGGCGTGCGCTCCGACCCCGGTCACTGCCAAAATCCGGCTTGGTTGCACGCCTGACCAGATCAATGCGATTGACATCGCGCAAGTCGTTGAGGGAGCGGGTGCTGCGGCTCTGACCGTTCACGGCCGCACCGCACAAGACATGTTTCGTGGCAGTGCTGACTGGGATCGAATTTCACAAATCAAGCCATTCCTGAAACGGATTCCGTTGATAGGCAATGGCGATCTGGATTCCGCCGAAAAAGTCGTCGAGGCGTTTCGCCGTTATGACGTCGATGGCGTCATGATCGCGCGCGCCTGCCTGGGAAGGCCATGGTTGTTCGCTCAGGCTTCGGCGGCGCTATCGGGATTGCCGATTCCACCTGACCCGACACTTGTCGAACAGCGTGACTGCATGTTACGTCATTACGAATTGATCGTCGAACGTTTTGGCGAGGACAAGGGAACCCAGTTGATGCGCAAATACGCTTGTTGTTATGCGCAAGGTCGTTTCGGAGCCCGGCACTTCCGTACCCACGTTGCACACGTTTCAACCCGCAAGGAATTCATGCACGTTGTTACCGAATACTTTCCAACCGGCAAGCCCGAACCGACGATTCAAGCCGCTGCGGATTGCGCATGATCGATCACCTCAACGCATGGAGTGTGCAGCGCTGCAAGGACCTGGTCGATAGCGCATCACGCTTTCGCATTAAACCATTGCGGGGTGGATGCCTGCTCGACTTTGGTGTGAATTGCCACGGCGGGTTGCAGGCAGGAATTGCTCTTGCTGAAATCTGCATGGGTGGATTGGGGCAAGTGACGATTCAAGCTGGCGAGAATTCAAGACCTTACGTTCAAGTCACAACGGACCAGCCCGCGATTGCCTGCATGGCTTCACAATACGGCGGGTGGCCAGTCAAGTGCGGCAAGTACTTTGCAATTGGTTCCGGTCCGTTTCGCGTTCAGCGGGGAAAGGAACCTGTGCTCGAACACTATGGCTTTCGCTGCCAAAATCCGGCCGTTGTCGGTGTTCTCGAAAGCGCACAGTTGCCCGATGAGCATGTACAGGCTTACATCGCCGAAGAATGCGGCCTGCCGATCTCACAAATAACCCTGTGTGTTGCAGCGACGCGCAGCCTCGCCGGAACGATTCAAATCGTGGCTCGCAGTGTCGAAGCGACAATGCACAAACTGTTCGAATTGGGTGTCGATCTGCACAAGATAACAAGCGCCATGGGAGCTGCGCCTCTGCCACCTGTTTCCGGCAACGACTTGATCGCGATCGGTCGCACCAACGATGCAATACTGTACGGAGGTCGCGTGACCTTGTGGGTTGATTTGAGCGACGATGAGATTGATTCGATTGGACCAAAATCGCCGAGCAACAGCTCGGCGGATTATGGGAAGCCGTTTGGGGACATCTTTCGTGAAAGCGGTGGAGACTTTTACAAGCTCGATCCCATGTTGTTCAGTGCCGCAGAGATCCGCTTTATCAGTAACCAATCAGGTCGCCCTCAGGTTTTCGGGCAACTTGACGAACGAATCATTGACAAATCGTTTTCGTAAATGAACGGTGTTTTCGAAACAGACTCGAAATGAAACAATCTCTTTTCGAAAGCATCGATACCCATTTCCTTGTTGACTTTTTACAGCCGGTCCGATGAAACGACGACTCTTGTTGATTAGCAGCTCGCGAACGCATGGCACGAGCTTTTTGGAACACTGCCGCGAAGCAATCGTCCAGCACTTGTCGGGAGTTTCCCGAGTCGTATTTATTCCCTTCGCCCTTGGCAATCGAGATGCCTATACGCGGCTTTGTCGATCGGCGCTTGAGCCGATGGGTTTTCAGGTCGATTCCCTTCACGAGTCCGCTGATCCGGTCGCAGCCGTTGCCAGGGCACAAGCATTCTTCACTGGCGGCGGCAATACGTTTCGCTTGCTCAGTACACTTTATCGATTGCAATTGATCGAGCCATTGCGAAAGGCGATACTTGCCGGTGTTCCGTATACAGGAAGCAGTGCCGGGACCAATATCGCCAGCCCCACGATTCGTACGACCAACGACATGCCGATTGTCGAACCACCTTCGTTTACCGCGCTTAACCTGATTCCGTTTCAAATCAATCCGCATTTCATCGACGCTGTGCCTGGTTCGACTCATCAAGGCGAAACGCGCGAGCAGCGGCTTTCCGAATATCTGGAAGAAAACGAGAGGCCGGTTCTTGGTATTCGGGAAGGTAGCTGGCTGAACATCAACGGAAACGAAGGCTGTGTCAATGGCCACAATGGAGCGGTCCTGTTTCGACGAAATCAACCACAACAAGCGATTGAAACGGGCGGGCGACTGGATCATCTTTTAATCGACTGATACAAATGAGTTGATACGACAGCAATAGCCCATGAAAGTTTCAGGTTGCATCCATGGAAATCCTCAAGCTTGCGCCAGCGAAACTTCGCTGGAAATGCGATGAATCGATTCTGAAATTTGATTCGACTGCCGAAGTCAATCCAGCCAGCAAGATCATTGGCCAGGATTCGGCTCGCGAGGCACTGGAATTCGGATTGCTTTGCAATGCACCGGGCCAAAACATTTACGTCCGCGGTTCGCGCGGGACGGGGCGATTGACCATGGTGATGCGCCTGATCAAGGAACTTTCACCGACAACCAACGGAAAGCGCGACTACGCCTATGTTCACAACTTCAAGCATTCGGACCGGCCTCGATTGATTGCTTTGGGGCCTGGACTGGCCCGTGAATTCAAACAACGAATTTCGGAATTAGCCAAATTCATTGATGACGGACTGGTTCGATCTCTTGACACCGAGCCCGTGGCATCGAAACGACTGGAAATGAAACAGGCTGCCCAGTCGATGATTGCCGAAATATCCGGCCCGCTGGAGAAAGACCTTGCCGAAAACAATATGGCGTTAATCTCGGTCCAGCAGGGTCCGGTGACCGCGCCGGTAATCGTTCCTTTGGTTGAAGGTGCGCCAATTCCGCCTGACACGTTTATGGAAATGGTTAAATCCGGAACTGCGGACAAGGAGCAACTTGAGAAATTCAAGCAAAACTATCCGGAGTTTCAGAAACGCCTGGCGGATGTTGGCAAGCTGGTCAACGAAGCGTGGCGCAGCGCTGCAATGGAAATTGATTCGTTTAATCAACAGGCCGCGCGCAACATACTGGAAGGGCCCGTCAATGCAATTTTGCAGCAGTTCGGATCGGGAAAAGGCGTTCGCGAATTCATCGACGATATCATTGATGATGCGGTAACAAATCGACTTAACGAGAAAGAGGCCGAGGACGATAACGACGACTTGACGGAATTGTACGGTGTCAATGTTGTCCTGACGCATTCGGTGTCGAATTCCCGACCCGTCGTCGAGGAAGCAACACCCAACGCCATGAACTTGCTGGGAACCGTCGAACAAAAGGCGGGTCCAGGTGGCGTTGCTACATCCGATTATCGGGGCATTCGAGCAGGCGCTATTCTCAATGCCGATCAAGGCTATTTGATTTTGAACGCCGAAGACCTGCTGGGTGAGCCGGGTGCCTACCAGTCGTTGATGCGAACGTTACGAACGGGTCGACTGGAGATTATTCCGCAAGAAAGCAGCTGGATGCGACCGTATATCGTGGTTCAACCGGAACCGATCGAGATCCAGGTTCGTGTTATCCTGATTGGCGATGTTTCGACATGGTACAAGCTGGATCATTACGACGCCGATTTTCGCGAGTTGTTCAAGGTCCTCGCGGATTTTGATGATGAACTTCCCCGGGACGAGAGCGGTGTTATGCAATACGCGGCCGTCTTGTCGCATTTGGCGGAATCGGAATCGCTTCCGCATTTTGAACGATCAGCCGTTGCGGCGCTTGCCGAACACGGCGCCAGGGTCGTCGCGCGTGGCGACAAGCTGACTGCCCGATTCGGCAGGATCGCCGACATTGCCCGCGAAGCCGCGTTTCTTGCTTCACAGGGTATCAAGGCAAGTTTGGTGACCGGTGAAAATGTTTATGAGGCGGTTCGACGCACCAAAAAGCGGGCCAGCCTCCCATCGAAGAAGTTTCAGGACTTGATCGATAACGAAACAATTATCGTCAAAACCGATGGACGAGTTGTCGGGCAAATCAACGGTTTGGCGGTGATGCACTCCGGTCCGTTGACGTATGGTTTTCCCTCGCGGATTACAAGCGCAATCGGACCCGGCCGCGCTGGACTGGTCAACATCGAAGGGACCGCCCGGATGTCGGGCGCGATTCATACCAAGGGCTTTCACATTCTTGGTGGATTGCTGATCAACCTGTTGAAATTGCCGCACCCGTTGGCGTTTAGTGCCACACTGGCCTTTGAACAAAGTTATGGCGGCATTGATGGTGATTCCGCTTCCGGAGCCGAGATCGTTTGCTTGCTCAGCGCCCTGACCGGAATTCCTGTTCGGCAGGACCTGGCAATGACCGGGGCCATCGATCAACATGGAAACGTCGAAGCGATCGGCGGTGCCAACGAAAAAATTGAAGGTTTTTTTGATGTTTGCAACTTCCGCGGATTGAACGGACACCAAGGTGTCGTCATTCCAAAAGCAAACGCACCGGACTTGATGTTGCGGCGGGAAATCGTTGACGCTTGTCGTCAAAACAAGTTTTCAGTTTATGCCGTTGACTCGATCGAACAGGCTCTTGAAATGATGACGGGAGTTCCCGCCGGAGAGTTTATTGGCGGATCATTCGCCGAAGGAACTTTATTGAACCTGGCTGTCAGACGGGCCGGCGAGTATTGGCGGCAATCGCTCGCCAGTCCCGACAGGCTGACGTCGGTCAAACGGGGTGAATCGCAAATACAGATCAGCGCCAAACTGCGTTCCCCCAAGGGTTAGAATTGCAAAAAGTTGATAAAAGGAAGCCGACTCATCTATAATGTGGTGTCGGCTTCCTGAATAATCGTATGTACCGGTGCTTGATCACGGAAACTGGTCGCCAGCCCAATTGCCCTTCTTTGGCAAACATAATTTTCGCGAGGTTATTGTGTCGCAAATCGTTGCATTTTGCCCTTCGTGTCAGAAAAAATACCGGATCGACTCAAGCGTTGTCGGGAAAGTCCTGAAGTGCAAGGCTTGCCAGACAATGTTTGCAATTGATGCGCCGAACGAGCCTGTTCCTGGTACGACCGTTTTACCGACCTATCCGCCGCAGTCGTATCATCCTCCACACAGCTATCCCTCGTCCTATCCAAACGACCCGATGGCGATGCCCCCTTTTGGCGGCAATTATGTTCAGGGACAACCTGCTCAACCTCATTTTCCTGGCACCGTTCCGCAACGGCCCTATCCCGGACATCCCGGACCGGCGGCAAATCGGAAAAAATCCGCTGAACAACACAATTCCGGGAAAGCGGTCGGTGGGGGGGATCGGGCCATGATATTGTTGGGCGCGTTCCTTTTGATCATCGGAATCGTCGTCAACATGTTGCCGCTGGCTGGTACACAGGTTCCCTTGTTTCGCGGCAAAGGTCTGACAGGCCCGATCCTTGGTTTGTTGATGGGACTGGGAGGCGCAGGTTTACTGGCCACCGGATTGCGCCATTTCAAGATGGCATCCATAATCAGCGGCGCGGCCGGTGGTTGTTTCATCTTGCTGGTCTTTCTGCTATCGATCGTTGCCGGCCGCGAAAAAAACAACACGCTTATGGTTGAGGCCGGCGACAATACAAAGAGTGATGAGCCTGTTCGGATTACCAATGCAACCGGACCGTGGTACAAGGCTTATCCCGAGTGGACGGGATTCAGGGCCCAGGCGACATCGTCCTCCACCTCGGATCATTGGACTCGAATGCCATTATCGATCGGTGGAATTAGTGCGACGCTGCCGGGCGAACCGGATCGCCGGGCACGACAACTTCAAATTGGAGGCAAAAGCGTGACGGCCAAAGTTGTTGAAACCCACGATCAACAGCAAACATTCCGAATCAGTACCTTTGAATATCCCGAACCAGGCAAGTCGGACACCGAAAAACTTGACTCCGTAGAAAAAGCACTTGGTGACGTCTCTCGGGCAAGGAGTAGCGACATCGATTCATTTACTGCCCGCGAATTTAACGGACAGGGTCAGCATGGAGTGATCGTGGTTGTTGGTGAAACGATTGTCATCGCTCATTGTGAAGGTGAACCCACTCTTGTTCCCGGCGAAATCAGTTACAAAATGATCGGTTCAATCATGATTGACCCGTCGGCAAAGCAGGATCACAGGAACGAATTCTCCGACGCACTGGATCCGTTTGCGCTGGATGGCAGTGCAATGACACCGAGCCCAATCGGACCGACTCCTGTCGATGGCCGGGTCGCTCCCCAATTAGCGCTTGGTGCGGATGAGAAAAACCACGAGAGTTTAATTATCAATTACATGCGGTACATCGAAAATGAGATGATTGAACGAATCCATAGACGAGCGACTATGAGTTTTGCCCCGCACTATCTTACCGTTTCTGCTGGAGAAGACGTCGGTTCAAGGCGGTATTTGGCAAACGCCGAAAAGGATCCTGTTGTCGGAGTTGACTTTGTTGTCACCAAATCGGGCAGCACATTCGCCTTCACAAGTATCGTTCCTGTCTTTGACAAAACGAAACAACCGTGCCAGGTCGAGGCCAAGCCCGGTTATGCCCTGTCCGGAATTCACGTGAATGCGCAGACCCATGTGGAGGGAATCAAATTCGTGTTTTCAAAAATCATCGAAAAGGGGTTTGACAATGGGCAGTCCTACGAATCCGCATGGTACGGAACGCCGGCCGCAGGTATTGGACAAGTGCTCAGTGGCGACGGGCGCCCCGTTTATGGATTCTGGATGTGCAAGGGGCAATCGATGCGGTCCATCGGTTTGATCCGGGAGAAACGGTAATCGTCCGATCAACGCATTGATGTATTTCGTACATCAGGATGAAAAATAAAAAACGCTGGCGACCGGTACTTTCTTACCAGTCGCCAGCGTTTCGTGTTCCCCGACACCGAGGCGCCAAAGACGCCCCGGTGTCAGTCATAAGCTCAGTCGTGAGCGCTTGTCAAAACGGTTGACCCAGAAACCATTGTTTTGACAAGTAAAATGCTCGAACCCAGGAGGGAGGGTGGTGAAGGATCCCGCAATCACAACACCAGCGACAGAGCTTTGCATGGTTTGTTAATCAGGTGTTTCCTGACCTTGTTGTTGGTGGTTATTTTAAACGGACGACCCAGCAGCAAGTGCTATCCAGTCAATCCATTCTGTTCGGTTTTCAATTGCGGGCGTACAATTAACCCCGTCACAACGAGGCGACAATAGCGATTTTTGCAATTGCCGAAAAAGAGCGAGCAAAATCAAAAAGTGATTCGGGCAATCTCGAAGAACGCCGAAAACACAAGGGAAAATAAGGAATCTCAAGTGGCCCCATTTGGGTTTTCCCCAACAAATCTCGGCTGAGTGAGAAAACAATTCATCCCGCTAGCGTTTTTCCCGGGTCAAAATCGGATGCCCGCCGCGCTGCTTCCTCGGGCCCAAAAGTTGACGGTAGTTTCCTACAATGAACGCGGTTTTATTTAGGTCGTCGGCAAAAGTCAGGATTACGAAATGCGTCCAATTGCGATCACGATTGTTTTGCTGTGCTTCAGCAACGTATTTATGACATTTGCCTGGTACGCGCACCTGAAAGACCTGTCAACCAGGCCATGGATTGTCGCCGCATTGGCCAGTTGGGGAATCGCCTTGTTCGAATACCTGCTTCAGGTACCTGCCAACCGCATCGGACATGAAGTCATGACGCTCGGTCAGCTCAAGGTGCTGCAGGAGATCATCACGCTAACGGTTTTCGTTCCATTTGCCATTTATTACATGAAAGAGAAACTGGCGCTCGGCTATTTGTGGGCCGGCATTTACCTCTTCGCCGCCGCCTGGTTCATTTTTCGCAAAAATATTATGGTTGGATAAAGCCTGCGCAATTAACATGCAAACGTCAATTGCGTTCGCCATTACTTGTCTTCGTCAATGGGCAATTTGGCCTGCTCCGTAATCGCGGTTTTGCACTTGGCCAACGTTTCGTGGTACTCCTTGAGTTGCGCGTGCTCGGGGGGGAGGAGTTTCTCCGCCATCGTCACGGCCTCTTCGAGCTCGGGCATTGCAGCTGCGGCATCGCTGTTGTCAAGTCGGGCTGTCGCGGAGCGCCACAGCACTCGAGCGAGCAGCGGTGAACCCTCGGGCGCGAGTCGGTGCAGCATCGCCACCGCTTCGTCGAAGCCCTGTCGCGCTTCGGCGGCCTTGCCCAAGGCCAGTTGTGCGCGGGCAAGGTTGCTCAGGTTCGATGCCACATCCGCGTGGTCGCGTTTATGAAGCCTCTGGTTCATTTCAAGAGCCTGATTAAAGAGCTCCTCGGCTTCGGCGTTGCGCCCCAGCAACAGCCGCGAGACTGCCAGGCTGGCCATGCTTGCCGCCACGGGGGGATGGTCACCGCTAAGGAGGCGCTGACGCATTTCCAACGCTTGCAAATAAAGCGGTTCGGCCTCCGCGTTGCGGTCCATGGCCTGCCGCAAGTTCGCGAGGTTCATCAGCGCGTTCGCTACGTCCGGGTGGTCGGCCTTGAAGATGCGCTGGCGCATTTCAAGTGCCTGTATGTACAGCGGCTCGGCCTCTGTGTGGCGACCCAGCGATTCACGAACAGACGCGAGATTATTCAGGCTGGTCGCCACATTCGGGTGATCGCCCTTGAATAGTCGCTGAAACATCGCAAGGGCCTGCTCGTAAAGCGGCTCGGCCTCCATCGCACGGTCCAGCGATTGGCGAACGGACGCCAGGTTAATCAGGCTGGCCGCAATGGCGGGGTGGTCGCCCTTGAAGAGGCGACGGTTCATTTCCAGGGACTGCACATGAAGCAGTTCGGCCCCCTCCAGGCGGCCCAGCGATTCACGCACACCCGCGAGGTTATTCAGGCACATCGCCACTTGCGGGTGATCGCCCTTGAAGATGCGTTGGTTCATCTCCAATGCCTGAAGAAACGGCGGCTCGGCCTCCGCCCCGCGGCCCAGTGCCTGGCGCACGAAAGCGAGGTTGTTCAGTCCCCGGGCCACGTCCGGATGATCGCCGCTAAAGAGGTGTTGATACATCTCCAATGCCTGAAGAAACAGCGGCTCGGCCTCCGCGGGGCGGCCCAGTGCCACGTGCACCGACGCCAGGTTGTTCAGTCCCCGGGCCACGTCCGGATGATCGCCCGTGTAGATGCGTTGATACATCTCCAATGCTTGCCGATACAACGGCTCGGCTTCCGCCGCGCGGCCCAGTGCCTCGCGCACGAGCGCAAGGTTATTGAATCCCCGGGCGACATCAGCGTGATCGCCGTCGAAGAGACGTTGGTTCATCTCTAATGCTTCGCCGAACAGCTGTTCGGCCTCCAGGGCGCGCCCCAGTTCCTGGCGTACGCCGGCGAGGTTGCCCAGGCTCGTCGCTATGTACGGGTGGTCCACCTTAAAGTGCTGCTGATACATTTCCAGCGCCTGTACAAACATCGGCTCGGCTTCCGCCGCGCGGCCGAGCGTTTGGCGTACGCTAGCGAGGTTGATCAGGCAAGCCGCCACGTCTGGGTGGTCACCCTTGAAAAGGCGCTGGTCCATCTCGAGCGCCTGTACGAACAACGGCTCGGCCTCCGCCGCCCGTCCGAGCGCCAGGCGTACGCGGGCGAGGTTGCCAAGGCTGTCCGCCACATGCGGATCGTCGCCCTTGACCATGCGTTGCTGCATTTCAAGGGCTTGCGCATATAGTTGTTCGGCCTCCGCATCGCGGCCCAATGCCGCCCGCACCATCGCAAGGTTGCTCAGAGCCTTGGCCACGTCCGCGTGGTCGCCCTTGAAGAGGCGCTGACGCATTTCCAGCGCCTGCATTGCCACGGACTCGGCCTCCGCCGCCCGACCGAGCGCCAGGCGTACGCGGGCGAGGTTGTTCAGGCTTGTCGCCACATCCGGGTGGTCGCCGGAATGCAACCTTTGCCGCGTCTTAAGCGCTTGAGCAGCGAGCGGCTCGGCCTCCCCTACGCGGCCGTTGTTTCTGAGGATCGTCGCGATCGTGTCCTTCAGACCCGCCTCGGTCTCCGGATCTTCCTTGAAACGGCCCGAGTTGATATCGGCAATCGCGTTGTCCATCGCTGCCAGGATCGTCATGTCCTGCCCCGCCGTCGCCGCACTCGCTCCCGCCGCTCCCCCCAGCCCGGCAATGCTGGAGTTTTGAGCATCGCTGGCCTTGAGGGCCGTGGTCACGAAGGCGCTGATGGTCTCAGCGCGTTTGCGGGCTTTGGCTTCGGCAGAGGCGTTGGCATCGGCAAAGGCTTGTTGTTTTTTGGCTTCGGCAGCGTTCGTCTCTGCAATGCCCGCCTGCTTCACGGCCTCGTTCCGCTGTGTTTCTTTCTCGGCACGCTGCCTCGCTTCGCTCAATCCGAACCACACCGATACGCCGGTGGCGAGCAGCAGTGTTACCGCGATTGCCCCCGCCGCCGCAACCGCCCCCTTATTCCGTCGCAACAGCTTCTTCAATCGGTACGCCGCGCTCGGAGGACAGGCCTCCACCGCTTCGTCGTTGAGGAATCGTTCCACATCACGGGCTAAACCGTTGGCCGTTTCGTAACGGCGACTCCGTTCCTTGTCGAGCGCCTTCATCACGATCCAGTCCAGATCGCCGATGAGAGATCGTTTCAGCTGATTCGGATCGATGCTCCGCTGGGCCGCGATGCTGGGGAGACTCAGACTGCTGCTCAAGCGGGTACTGGGCCTGGGCGGGTCGACTTCCTTGATCAGTCGCAGAACCTCGTTGAACGCCGCTTCCTTCAGTTGCAGTTTCTCCAGCGGTGTGCTGCCGGTTAGCAGTTCGTACAGGATCACACCCAGCGAATAGACGTCTGTCCGGGTATCCACGTCGAGGTTGTTGTGCTCGGCCTGTTCGGGAGACATGTACAGCGGCGTGCCGACCATCACGCCATGGGCCGTGTGCAGCGAATGCTCGGTCAGCGACTGGTGCATCGCTTTGGCCAACCCAAAGTCGATCACTTTAGGAACCGGTTTGCCATCGTAAAGACAGATCAGGATGTTGGATGGTTTTAAGTCGCGATGGATGATCCCCTTC
>JANNWJ010000046.1:0-10205 GCA_031414755.1 Pirellulaceae bacterium
GTCCTCGCCCGCTTATTGCGAGTGAGCGGGCGAGGACGCCCGCGCTCCAGGAAAATCAATCAATCGAGAGGGAATATTTGCAGCGATTCACCCGCTTCGAAGGAGTCCCGATCGCCGGGGAAAATCGCAAAACAATTGGCCTGTGACAACGTCAACAGATCAGCGGAACCTTTCCATGCGAGTAGCATTACCGATCGCCCGTCGCCGTTATCATGAAAAACCGCAGGCCAAAACACCGTTCGCCCAGGCTGCTGATGGTGTGCCATATGCAATTTTGCGGAAAGAGTTATTTCTTCGGCAACGCTTCCTGCCATCTTCAGCAACGCCGGTCGCACAAAGATATGAAAACAACACAAGCTGCTGACCGGATTTCCGGGCAAACCAAATACGAGTGTGTCTTGGCCTTTATTTCGCTCAAGCACTCCAAACCAAACCGGCTTGCCTGGTTTGATCGCGACCTTGTGAAACACCTGCTTCACTCCAGCTTCGCGCAGAACCTGTGGAACCAGATCAGCGATTCCGGCCGAAACGCCGCCACTTAAAACGAGCACATTGGATTCCAGTCCCATTTTGATCGCCGATCGCAATCGATCGAGGTTGTCGAGAACAATTCCGGCATCATTAACCGAACTGCAATATCGAGCGGCCATCGCAGCCAGCATCGGACTATTCGAATTGCGAATCTGGCTGGCACCAGGCACCTGTTCCATTGGAACCAGTTCGTCGCCGGTCGCGATAACCGTCAATTCCGGCCGAGGGACGACGAAACAAGTTGCGGCGCCACCTTCGGCAAGAACCCCGATGTCATGCGGACGAATGGTGTGTCCGGCCGACAGGATCGGTTGTCCGCGCTGCATCGTAAACCCTTGCCGCAATATGTTTTGTCCAGGTCGTACTTTGTCTGTTTTGATCGCGACCCGTTTTCCAGTTGCGACATCGTGCGTTTCGGTTTCTTCGATCATCACGACGGTATCGGCACCATGCGGAATGGGCGCACCAGTCATAATGGAAGTGCATTCGGACTCGCCAACATGCAGCAACGTATCGGTACCGGCCCGCATTTCGCCAATCAATCGGAATTCGCGCTGCCTGTTTTGAAAGTCCTCAAAACGAATTGCCACACCATCCATCATCGATTTGTCAAAGGGGGGCGAGTTCACGTCGCTTGCAATCTCTCGTGCCAGGATCAAGCCGACCGCCTGAGCGAGTTTCGATTCGGTAACTGGTAATGAATTGGTCGATTCAAGAATTCGACGTCGCGCTTCGTCAATCGTGATCATGAGCCGGTTTCTCGCCTGGTCGACTTCCTGGGTTTTTGGGTACGGTAGGTACGATCGTGTTTTCGGCGTTTATTTGCCTGACGATCCCGGTCAAAAAGCGTCAGCAGCACTGGCAACACAATCAAATTCGCCAGCAACCCGCCCAGCATCGAAAGTCCGACCAACCCTCCAAAGAACACGGTAGGGATAAACTCGCTGAAACAGAGGCTGCCAAATCCAAGCACAAGCGCGATCGTTGAATACGTGACAGCGCGACCGGTACGAAACTGGACTCGTCTGATCGATTCGGGAGTCGACATGCCATGCGATTTGTTGAGGCGATACAAAGTCAAATAATGAATGGTCCCATCGATACTAAGGCCCATGGAAACCGCCGCAATCATTGCTGCCCCCATGTTCATACGGATCCCCAGCCAACCCAACAGACCCAGTAAACCAATGATTGGCAGGATGTTGGGAAGCAAGGCAATGATCACCAGAAGTAAGGACCGGTATGCAACAAGGATCACGATGCCGATAAAAATACAAGCGGCAACAAAAGTGCGGTTCTGGTCGGCAAGCACGCTTTCAACAAGACTGGACAGCAGCACAAAAAAACCGGTGGTCATTGATTCGGGTGTTTTTTCATTGCCCTGTTCCGGAAAGGCCCTTTGAACGGTTGAACGGATTCCGTCAATTAACTCCATTTGCACCTCTGCCGATTTTTGCTGGCGCGTGCGCAACATGATCCGAAAATAATGCTGGCCGAAACGATCGGGATTCATGGTTCGCATCTGTGCTGCGAATCCCGGCATAACTTCGGCCATTGCCCGGAACCGGATTTCCGGAGTCAGCATGGCAAGCACCGGTTTGCTTCGCACGATTCGGTCAGCATCTGCAAAACTGACGACATGCGTAAGCGCCGGCACGCCTGAGTCGGATGGCAACGTCAAGCCGCGCAGGGAATCCTGCAAACGGTCGATCCGCTCCAGAAAATCGCTGTTCAATTTTTCGGGCGCGCGGATCACGATATCGAGAACCCCAGCCCCCCCCAATCGCTGTTCAACAAATGAATAAGCACGAACGATCTGCGAATCCTGTCGAAAGTTTCTGGTAAAGTCCGTTTCGACTTTTAATCGAGTCATACCAAAACCCAAAACAGCCAACCCTGTCAAGACGACAACACCAACCTTAACCGGATGTCGGATAATGAATTCCGAGCTAATTCCAAGGATTCTTTCCAACCACCCTTCACCCCACGTCGCTTGTGGATCGGTATCCCAATCGCCGGCAAGTGCCAGAGCTGGAATCAGCAAAAAAACATTGAGCCAGACAAAAATACAGCCAAAGACCATCATCCAGCCAAAATCGGCGATCGGTTCTACTTTGGCAATCGTTAACGCCAGAAATCCAGCGGCAGTCGTCAAACAAGTCCAGGTAACCGGCAGCATCATGGAAGCCAGCGTGTGGATTAACGCTGTTTCACGATCGTTTCCCTTGACGACTCGCGACTCACGGTAACGCACAATGATATGAACTACCGTTGCTACGGAGATTACAGCCAAAATCGCCGACAACATGGAACTGACCATGGTCAATCGCCAACCCATGATTCCCAATAAAGCCAACGTCATCCACATCGATAACTGGATGATTGCCACTGGAATCAGGAACCAGCGCAAGCTTCGAAAGCAAACGAGAATTACCAGCGCCATTAAGCCGAGACATCGGCGATCCAGCAGCTTTGCATCGCGACGAAGGAATCGAAAACCGTCCTCGACCAGCACTGGCTCGCCGGTCACCTGGGATGCCGACCAATCCCGCGATATTTCCCGCAACTCGTCGATTACCTGAAAGCGCGGGCGGGCGGCGGCTTCCCGCTGGGCCAGCAGACAGACGATCGCCACGGTTCGCCGATCCTCGCCGTGCGTGTAATTTTTAAATGTATCCAAAAACTGAACTGCAAGCGTATCGTTGGGATTGAGTACCGGGTGATCGTCCGCCTGCCCCGTGATCAAGTTGCCGAGGGCATAGATTTTCTTGAGGGCTTCATTGATTTCTGCCAGGCTCAATACGCCAATGACATCCTTGACATTGCTCAGTTGTTTGGACCGTTCCGTCAGGCGTTTTAGACCCACTCCATCCTCGGCGAACAGTTCGGGATCGTCGTAAACGACCATGACGATTTCCACGCCGCCAAAAATCTGTTTGAGCCGCTGGTAATCGGCCAGTCGAACGTCGTCGAATGCAAACATTCCTTCGATCGAATTGTCGAATTCGGCACGGCCTTTCAACAACCAGGCCCCTGCCGCCAGGCAAATCGCCACGATCAACAAACTCCAGCGACTGGCGACGAGCCATTTGGCGATTGTTTCTATCGTTACGTTTTCAGTGGGCGACATTTTGTCCGGGTGACGGTTGAATGCTAGCAAAGGAATCGGCTCGTCGAAGGCATCCCTGTCCGATGTTCATTCCCCCACGGCACGGCGACCTGATGATTGTAGATCATTTCTTGATAATTTTCATCGCTCAGTGCATGTCTCGTTCGTTGGCCAGTCAAGGCGATATTGACGCTTTGTTCAAGGGTGCCTATTTTCTGCCCTTCGCCACGGAAGGCGAATCCGGACAAGGGAATGTTCGGAGGTTTCGAAAGCGGATCACCCGTCCGTTATTGAAGTTTGCAAGGAGGCAAGCGGTGTCAGGCACCTCGAATCAAGCGTCGGCTAATTCAAACCCAGGCTGCCCCGTTCCATTAATGGATGTCAATCGCGGCAACGAACCGCATCTGGCGACCATCATGGAAAAGCTGGAACAGATCTGTCGAAGCGGCCAGTTCATTGGCGGTCCGCACTGCAAGGAACTGGAATCGTCACTTGCCGAACTTTGCCAGGCGAAATTCGCGATTGGCTGTGCCTCGGGAAGTGATGCATTGCTGCTGGCCCTGATGGCCATCGATTTACAACCGGGTGATGAAATCATCGTTCCCAGTTTTACATTCTTTGCCAGTGTTAGCGCCATCACCCGACTTGGTGGCACACCGGTTTTTATTGATATCGAGCCAGCAACGTTTAACATGAACGCCCGCTTGCTTCGCGGTTTGATTACATCACGTACCCGAGCCATTATGCCGGTACACCTGTTCGGACAATGTTGCGACATGGATGCGATTCGATCGATCGCCGTTGAATTTGGACTACATGTAATCGAAGACGCCGCTCAGGCAATCGGCGCGAGCTTCAATGGAGAAATGGCCGGGGGGATGGGTTCATTGGGTTGCATCAGTTTCTATCCAACAAAAAATCTTGGCGGCTTTGGCGACGCGGGTCTGGTGACTTGCAACGATCCTGTCCTGGCCGACCGGGTTCGTTTGCTGGCCAATCACGGCATGCAACCCCGCTATTACCACCAGGCAATTGGTATCAACAGTCGACTCGATGCCATGCAAGCGGCTGTACTTTGCACAAAACTGCCAAGTCTCCGGCTGTATGCTGCGGCTCGTGAACGAAACGCACGTACTTACGAACAAGAACTGCGGGCAGCCGGTCTGGCTGAGTCGATTGTGACTCCTTTTTCCGATTCGCGCTGCGAACATGTCTGGAACCAGTTCACGGTCCGCATTTCGGGAGGTCGACGCGATGCAGTTCGGGCGGCACTTTCTGCACGAGGTGTTGGCAGCGAAGTCTACTACCCGGTGCCGATGCACCAGCAAAAATGCTTTTCGCATATTGCCTGTGATCCCGATTCATTGCCTGAAACAGAGCGCGCTGCTGCGGAAGTGCTGAGTCTTCCGATATTTCCTGAATTGACACGACAGGAACTTAAATTGGCTGTCACTCATCTGATTGAAATTGTCGGTTCTGAAAAATCGTTTCGTCGTGCGGCATAGGCCACCAGTCCGAACGAATTCACAGCCTTTTGTGAACATCGCAACCGCTCCACAGAACGTCGCCTGGTCGGTAGGTGATTCAGCATGCAAAACGAAGCAATTTATCTATGTGACAGTTGCGGCGAGGAAATTGTTGTGCCTGTCGATCTTTCCGAAGGCAGCCATCAACGATATGTTGAGGACTGTCCCATCTGTTGCCATTCCAACCTGATCACGATCAAAGTCGGAGAGGATGGAGAAGTCCGAATCCAGGCCGAAAATGAATAGGTTCCGGAGCGGCAAGTCGCCTCGTTTGCGTGGTTGTATACGTACTATCCTGGGCACTTGTCGGAATCGCAGCAAGTCGCATATAACGCAGGCTATCATCGATCATTGGAACGGGCAACGAACTCCCGAGTGAGTCGTGCATCCCCGGTGTCGTTTGGTGGAAGAAATTGCAGTTGTTTCAGAACATCAAGACTTTTTTACCAGGACAGGGACACGATGCTCGGCGGATTGGATTACTTTAACGTGTCGCCAGGCAAGCGACTGCCATCGATTGTCAACATGATTGTGGAAATTCCAAAAGGTCGGCGGTCGAAGTTTGAAGTAGACAAAGAGACGGGGCTTATGAAGCTCGACCGCTATTTGTATTCGTCAAGTCACTACCCGGGTGACTACGGATTTATCCCGCGCACTTTGGCCGGGGACGGTGATGCACTGGACGCCGTCGTTATGGTGAATGAAGCGACTTTCCCCGGATGTCTCATCGAAACGCGGGTCCTGGGGTTGTTTCGAATGCAAGACCGGGGTAAAGAGGACTGCAAGGTTCTGGGTGTACCCCAGTCAGACCCCTTGTTCGCGGAATACCAGAATATTGAAGATGTTCCATCGCACTTTCTGAAGGAAATGGAACATTTCTTCCTGACTTATAAACAGCTCGAAGGGGCAGAAATACTCTCCCATGGCTGGGCAAACGCCGAGGCTGCTTACAATGAAATCAACGAATGTCTGAAGCGCTTCGTTCCTAAATCCCGCTAAACTGCAAC
Source organism: Pirellulaceae bacterium (assembly GCA_031414755.1). GTDB lineage: Bacteria > Planctomycetota > Planctomycetia > Pirellulales > Pirellulaceae > CAJQPP01. Next base: position 6,174 of record JANNWJ010000046.1, read on the forward strand.
ATCCTTTATATTGATCATTGGAAATGCCCTGGGCTATTTAAACCAAAAGCAGGAACGTGATGAATCTGGAAAAAGAACAGCGTGGATTAACGGGCGTTCAATGGCTGATTTGCGTGATGGCTGCAATCGGTTTTGCATTCGACATATACGAACTGTTGATGTTGCCACTCATTGCGCGAAACGCCTTGCTGGAACTGGGTAACCTTCGACCCGGCACGCCGGAATTCACCAAATGGATCAGCCTGCTGTTTTATGTTCCGGCTCTGGCTGGCGGAATATTCGGATTGCTGGGCGGATACCTGACAGACCGTTTGGGTCGGCGACGTGTCTTGACATGGAGTATCATGCTCTATGCCGTATCGGCGTTCGTTGCGGGGTTTTCGACCAGCCTGACCATGCTGTTGATTTGCCGCTGTTTTGTGTTTGTTGGAGTTTGTGTTGAATTTGTCGCTGCCGTCGCATGGCTGGCGGAACTTTTTCCGGTAAAAGCACAACGAGAGAAAGTCCTTGGTTTTACCCAGGCATTTTCCTCATTCGGCGGGATCATGGTGGCGATTGCTGCCGGACTTGCCACCGCCTGGTCGGCGGGCCAAGCGGCTCCATTGTTGTTTGGCTTGACCGTACCTGCCGTTAAGTTACCTGAGATCCGGTTACCGGAATTTCTATCGTTTCTCGGCGAAATCAAAAACCCCAACGCCGACTGGCGTTACACGCTTATGTCCGGTTTGCTTCCGGCAATTCCATTGATACTGATTCGTCCGTTTTTGCCAGAGTCCCCTGTTTGGCAAAAAAAACGCCAATCCGGCGAGCTCAAGCGTCCATCAATCACCGCACTGTTTTCGCCCGAGTTGCGGCGAACGACGATCGTCACGACGTTGATGTTTATGTGCAGTTTTGGCGCGGCTTTCGGAGCCATCCAGCAAATGCCGCAAATCGTGCCAGGACTGCCCGACGTTCAAGCCGAAATTGCCAAAGTCACCGAAGAAAAATTTCCTGAATCGGCCAGACAGGCCAAAATAGCCGAGTTGACTGCCGCTGGAAAATCCGAAACAGAAATTCAGGGTGCCTTGCGTGCCGAAGTCCGAAAGATTGCCGGTCCGATCGAAATGGGCAAAGCGACGCAAGCGACCAAGACCCAGGAGATCGGCGGATTGATCGGCCGTTTCATTTTAGCTTTTCTTGTCGTAATCATCGTCAGCCGTCGACAATTACTCCGGATCTTCCTGGTACCGGGACTCGTCGTGATGCCGTTGGTATTCGCCTATGCTGGCACGACAAGCCTGACCAATCTGGAAATTGGAATGTTTTTCGCCGGACTTTTGACTGTGGCACAGTTCAGTTTCTGGGGAAACTATTTGCCCGGTGCTTACCCATTGCATTTGCGGGGTACGGGCGAAAGTTTCGCAGCGAATATCGGTGGCAGAATGCTGGGTACTTGCTTCGCCGCCGTAACGCATTGGCTCGCGCTTTGGCTTCCTTTCGAAGGGAACCCGGCAACAAAAGTTGCTTACACCGCTGCCGGAGTCGCTTTCGTCCTTTATCTGATGAACTTTATTCTCACCTTTTGGCTTCCGGAACCGCAATTCGAACCCGATTCCGACACGTAAGGAATCAAACTGAAATGGTCATCAATCTAATTCCAGGTGCGCGTCAGGGAATCAAATGATTTCATCCGGTAAGAAACAGCCCTGGTATCAGATGCTCAACCGGTACCACTGGTTTGTACTTTTGGTCGCGGCCCTGGGTTGGCTGTTTGACACGATGGACCAGCAGTTGTTTGCATTGGCGCGGGCGCCAGCAATGAAGGAGTTGCTGACCACCGTTTCCCTTCCGAATCCGTCCAGCGATGACGCCAATTTCGCCGGCATGATTTGCACCAGCATCTTTCTGATCGGTTGGGCGTTTGGCGGACTGGTATTTGGGGCACTTGGGGACCGGATCGGACGGGCCCGGGTCATGGTGTGGACGATCGTGATCTACTCGATATTTACCGGATTGAGTTCGTTTTCGACCACCGTTTATGACTTTGCACTTTACAGATTTTTGACCGGTTTGGGTGTCGGTGGCGAGTTTGCTGTTGGCGTAGCGCTCGTGGCAGAAGTGATGCCAGCGCTTGCCCGGCCGTACGCGTTGGGACTGCTTCAAGCCAGCTCAACGATCGGCAACTCCATCGCTGCGGTAGTTAGCATTGCGTTTGGCACCATCGAAATGAGTGGAGGCTTTGAAGGACTTGAGATTTTTGGATTTCCGCTCACTCCCTGGCGGCTGATGTTTCTCGTTGGAGCGATGCCGGCATTGCTGGCGTTGATCATCCGTAGCCGTCTCAAGGAGCCCGAAGCCTGGGTCAAAGCCCGTGCTGCAGTCTTGCTGAATCCTGATGCCCACAAGGGACGCGAATTTGGTTCCTATCGCGCTTTGTTTTCCAATCCAGTTTGGCGACACAATGCTTTTGTGGGTTTGGCACTTTGTGTTGCGGGAATCATAGGACTTTGGGGAATTGGTTTTTTCAGCTACGAACTGGTAGGCGGAGTCATTAAATCCCACTTTGAAAACTCGCCTCAACTAGCGGGTGTCGATGAAAAAACCATTTCGGGGACGATTGCGCGCTGGAAAGGATTTACTTCGCTTTTACAAAACGCCGGCGGATTCCTTGGGATGTATTTGTTTGGCTATGTCAGCAACTGGATCGGGCGCAAATTTACATTTGCAATTTGCTTTCTCGCAGCAATGGGCAGCACGGCGCTCGTATTTGCACAATTGGACGAGTTCAACGAGATTTTTTGGATGATCCCGATAATGGGTTTCTGTCAACTTTCCCTTTTTGGCGGTTACGCAATTTATCTCCCCGAGATTTTCCCAACCCATTTGCGTTCCACAGGAATCAGTTTTTGCTACAACGTCGGCCGCATTCTGGCGGCGGCCGGGCCCCTTGCGCTGGGCGCGATGACCAAATACGTATTTACGAAAGACAACGGATTTGACGACGGAATTCGCTGGGCTGGTGTCACGATGTGTCTGGTATTTGTCATCGGACTGGTTGCATTGCCCTTCGCCCGGGAAACAAAAGGAAAATCGCTTCCCGAGTAGCCCTATTCCAGCGTTGCCAAAGTGCCAAGACCTCCAGAACGGCAGGATGCAATGCCTTGAAACGACAACGTTTTTGCCGAATCGTGGATTACTCGTCTGAAATCTGGCGGGATTGGAAGTGGTTTTTCGAGAATTGACTAGCGGTGCTTGAAACCCGGAATCGGCTGGTTATTATGCACCGTGGCCTGTTCCACTTCTGATAAAGGATCTGATTATGAGAAACCCACATATTACATTCGGTATTCTTGGTTTCCTGACATGTGTGTTTTGTGTTGATATTGCAATTTCCGACGCCCAGATTTTCCGCAGGCGCTTGTGTAACCCGTGTTGGCAGCAACCACAATGCTGTCCCCAGCGTGATCCCTGTTGTTATCTAATCGATACACCTCTGACCTGTAATGAATGCAGTTTGAAATGGGATGGGGCTCAGTGGGAAGAACTTAAGTCCTGCGGCTCTTATTCGTGTTGCTGTACATTAAACGTTCAAGACAACCCCAACTCCTACCCAGTGGAATATTACGGTATATGTGCCCCGCTTTCGGAGGTTGCTGCTATCGACTCGGAATTCACCTTTGATGTTGCGCTTTCAGTCGATACCAATTTCAATATTCCAAAAGAATATTTTCGGTTCACAGTTCCTGAAAATTCACGAAATCAGGACATCAACATGAGTTTGATTAAAATTTCAGCTGGGTACAACTGTCCCTGGAAAATAACCGTTCGATATCGTTCTAGCGACTACGATCATCATCCTGCCAAACCTGACGATTACATGACTATTCCTTCTCCACCTGGTTATAGGGACGTAAGCGCCCACCAGTACCATTGTCCTGATCCATCTTGACGCTGGTCGTCGACTACTTTCTGCGAGAGTCGAGTTTCTTTTGGCGGGCCTTCCTTGCCCGGCGTTGGTCGCGTTTGAATTGTTTTTGTTCGGTGCGTTCG
>JANNWJ010000047.1:0-109258 GCA_031414755.1 Pirellulaceae bacterium
TGCTCCAATACACCGGCGCGGGCAGCGGCACACGTTTTTGTCTCTACGTTCACCACGATGACGCCGGGCGCGAGTTCGCCTACGACCGAACGGATCATCTCGCCAAACTCGACAAGGGCCTCGACGAAGCCGCCGCGAAAGGCTGGACCGTCGTCAGTATGAAGGACGACTGGAAGACCGTCTTCCGCGCCGCGCAGTCCGAGATCACCGCCATCGATATCCTGTTGCAACCGGACGCAACGATGCTCAAGCACGCCGCCGCCAACAACACCCGCCTGCTCAAAGTCTTCCCGAAAGGATTCGCTCTGGATGCAACGCACACTCCGCACATCACGATGTTGCAGTGTTTCGTCCGCACCGCCGACTTGGAGCAGCTCTACGCCGCCGAAGAAAAGGTGCTCGCCGCCGCCAACGTCAACGCGATGAAGCTGGAGGCGTTCAAATACTGCTACGCCGCCGCCGGCGCGACGGGCGTCGCCGGCATCTGTGCGAAGCCGACGCCGGCCATCCTCAAGCTGCAAGCCGACATCATTGCCGCCGCGAAGCCGTTCATGGTGGAACGCGGCCCCATCGGCGCATTCACCGCCCCGCACGACGATCCCGCCATCGACGCGGCCATCATCGAATACGTCTCGACCTTCGTGCAGAAGATGTCCGGCGAGAACTTCAACCCGCACGTCAGCACCGGCGTCGCGCCGAAAGAGTACCTCGACAAGATGCTCGCCGAACCGTTCGAGTCGTTCACCTTCTCACCCGCCGGCGCGGCTGTTTACCAACTCGGCCCATTCGGCACGGCCGCGAAGAAACTCAAAGCCTGGGATTTGAAGCGCTGAGGCACGTTGCCAGCGACCGCAAGAACGGAACGCGGAAAGGCAGGAACCTTTTCCGTCCCCCACCCCACAATCGATAGGAGAACAACTACCAGCGCGCCTGCCATGCGTATGTCTGGGGCCTTCCGATCGTCGGTCTTCACGAGTGGCAAACGACGCATGGCAAAGTCTTCAAAGTTCGCAACGGCCAGCTCGTTTCCTATCTGAGCTTCGAAGAGAAGCTCGGCATCATGACGCCCAACTTCGACACCCCGTATATCGCCGCGCTCGCCGATCTGGAGAAGAACGGCCCGCTGGTCTTGGACCTTCCCAAGGGGTTGATGGCCCTGACGAGGGCGAGGGTGGCAAGTAAATGATCCTCGGCCCCGCCCAGCCTTTGCCGGAATACTGGAATTGACCGACGCCATCCACATGTCTAGACTAATGTTTATACATTTACGCAAGGAGTGATGCCATGATCGAAGCAGTTTTGGATATCAAAAAGTGGGGTAACAATCTGGGGGTTCGCTTGCCGGCTGCGGTGGTACGAGAAGCGAATCTGCATGTCGACCAACGGGTGCGCGTATCGGTTGAAGGCGATCAGGTCGTTATCAGACCGGTTGATATTTCGCGGCTTACCCTGGAACAACGCTTGGCTGCCTTTGATCCAAAGCGCCACGGCGGCGAACAGATGGCCACGACACAAACACTGGGCGGAGAACGATGGTAGTCCCCAAACCAGCGGCAGCGGGCAAACGCAAGCCTTGGGTGCCAGATCGGCAGGACATTATCTGGATCGATTGCAATCCGCAGATAGGGCGCGAAATGCGCGATATCCACCCCTTTCTGGTGCTTTCGCCGAGGGTCTTCAACGAGACGACATCGCTGGTCATCGGCTTGCCCATGACCACAGCGGAATACAACTCGGACAATCCTTTTGCAGTAGCCATGGGCAAGGCGTCAGGACGCAAGACCGGACAAACCAGCTATGTGCTTTGCCATCAACCCAAGTCTTTCGACTGGCGCTTGCGCAAAGCCAAAAAACACCCTCTCGGCGCATTGTCCCGCGCTTTGTTTGTGCAGGTCTGTGAACGGCTCAACCAGATCATTCAGCTTGTCTGATGTCGAAGCGAGTTGCGTCGGCCCCATTTAAATTCACTTCAGGCACCATCATGGCGAAGAAATCATCGGCAGCTACCGCGCTTGCGACCAAGCTCGCTGATCAACCAACAGAAACAACCGCAGCATCTGGCGGTCTGGAAGGTCTGCGCGAGTTTTGGCAGACGACGGCTCCGTTTGATCCGGTGCGGACGTTGGATTCGTCGGAGACTCGGTACGAGCAGGGCAAGGCGTTGCGGGAGCAGACGCCGCGCGAGTCACATGCCGCATGGACTCCGGCGATGGATCGGGCAGACCCGGTTGCGACCGTGCTGGCCAATAATGCCGGGCACGAGGAGAGCCTGATCCCGCTGCGCATGGGACGCATGGCGGAGTCGCCGTTTGCGTTCTTGCGAGGTGCGTGCGCTGTCATGGCCGGAGACTTGGCTCAGACGCCGATCAGTGGGCCGCAGGTCTTAATCGACGGTGACGCGCACATCAACAACTTTGGGTTGTATGACACTCCGCAGCGCGATGTCGTGATCGACATCAACGACTTTGACGAGGCCACCATCGGACCGTGGGAGTGGGATTTGAAGCGGCTGGTCGCACCGGCGACATCGCCAGGATCGCCGGTTACATCGGCAAGTCCGACGCCTTTGCCACCGCGCTGGCCGACTTCGCCGAAGCCTACGGTGACCAAACCGAACGGGACCACGCGGCTCTCGTCGAAGCCGTGCGGGCGGGGCGAGTCGAGGCAATCAACGACGGCGATGAATGAGAGGCGAGGCGACGAACTCGCCGATGGGATACAATTCGTGGCGGACGCTGCTTACCAGCTCGGCCCATTCGGCACGGCCGCGAAGAAACTCAAAGCCTGGGATTTAAAGCGTTGAGACATGATGCTGTTCGCGAGTGGGTGTGAATGACGATTGGAAAAGGATCATCGCAGCTGAAAGCAAGTAAATAAATGAATACCGGAATTTAACAGGAGGAAGCAGAGAGAGCAGAGACGGAAAAGGAAATCATCGACCTCCGCTGCTTCTGCTTGTGGAAGCAAAAGCCGTCGAGAATATTCTCCCAATCCACAAAGCCCAGCTCCCAAGCTACATGAAGCTGTTGGATGTCCCGAGTCGGTGGAGCTTAAACTTACCATCGCCCACCGTCTCACGGCAAAGTTCAACAAGATGTTCGTGGTGCGTGAACAGGAAGACCTGAGTCCTCCTGGCGAGGTTGGCGAGCTGCGGAAGGATCGCCTTCGTTCGCTCATTATCGAATGTCATCAAAAGGTCATCCAGGATGAGCGGCATTGGCTCGTGCTCCTCCAGATATCGATCCATCGCAGCAAGCCGAAGGGCGAGATAGAGCTGATCTCGGGATCCGTCACTCATCCCTTCCACAGGAACAATCGCCCCGTTCGCCCGGCGGCCAACCATGACCGGGATGTCCGCGTCATTGAACTCCGCCGAAAGACCGTCAAAGGCATTTCGCGTCATCTGCTTGAACACTTGCCCAGATTTTTCCAGCAATGGCCCTTGATTTTCCTCTCGAAACCGTTCGATTTGATTTCGCAGGAAATAGGCAGCCAGTCGCAATCGAATAAACCGCGAAGCATCCTGCTTCAAGGTCGCGGCCATAGATTCCGCCTGCTGCCGAAAGTCTGCAGCCGCGTCTCCAGCCTTTTCAAGTTCCTTCTTTTGACCGTTCAGCCTGTCCAGAGCGACCTGAACTCCCTGAAGGTCTACCTTTTTCGTTGCGTTGCTGGTCTCCAGCAAGGTCTTGCGCTGGGGCAAATCATCCCCATTCTCAGCTTGAACACGGGTGATGAATTCATCCAGGCCCTGGCCACGCGCAAGTCCGCTGAGTGTTTCCCGGTAGCTTTCGATCCGATTTTGTACGGCCGTGCGTTTCTCCAGGTTTGCGAGCAGCGGCTCCAGTTCTTCCGAGGCCTCTAGTTTGGACAATCGCATCAGCTCATCAAGCGCTTGCAACGCATGCATTTCCGTCTGCCGTACGGTTGACAGTTCAGTCCTGGCGTCTGTGATCTGAAATGTCAGTTGATCGTGCTCTGCCTGAGCTTTCCGAGCTTGAGACAGGGCTTTCCACAGCCCGGCCTCCTGCGATTCCGTTATGTCCGCTGCAATTCCCAGCGAGTCCGCTCGTTCGGAAACATTCTGTTCATACCGCTGAATATTGTCTGCCGTGGCCGCCGCTTCACTTGCCAGTTTGCTCCAACTGTCAAACTTCGCGAGGAGTTCTTTCCGTTCTTGCAACAACCTCAAGCCGGATTCGGGAGACGTCTCCTCCGACAAGCCCGCCGACCGACACCGCAACTTCCAGTTTGCTTTCGCCGTTTCGACTGCTGGGAGAAAACCGGCAAATTTCCGATCAAGGCCCGCCATGTTTTTCTTTACTTTTTCAATCCGCCTTGCAATGGCGTTTCGCTCACCTGTTTCTTCTTCCCCTTTCTGGACTCGAATTCTGGCGGCCTCGAACAGTACCGAAAACGGTTTTTCGCTGGAGTCCATTAGAGCAGCCGACAGAGTTTCACGGGCGCGCTGAACTTGTGCGTTCCTGGATTTAGCTTCGGTTTCAGCTTCCCTAAGCTTGCTGATTGTCTCCCGTAACTGCAGCCAGTTCTCACGCCATTCCTCCATCTCATCGGGCGAACGAGCAAGGACACCGATCGGAGCCCATTGAGAATCCCAGGAGATCTGACATTCTTTAATCTCGCGTTGGAGTGAGCCGAGTTTGTCGTTCGCCTCGGTCACTTTCCCCTGGCTATTTTGGACTTGAAGACGTTTTTCTTCGGCTTGTGCAACTGAGTCCGCATCCAGTCGCAATTGATCGGCGATGTTGTCAGCCTTGATGATTGCACGAGGGAATGCCTCTAGCAGGGGCAAAGCGGGATCCAGCTCTTCCTTTGCTCCGTTGCCCTTCCAATCCGCGAGTATCAGTTGCCAGCCACGATCCCGATGTTCCCTTGCTTGCTTGAGGGAATCCTCCGAAGGCAATTCACCCCGACGCTCAAGACGACGCAATTCGTTCTCCAAAGTATTGATGGTCTCCTTTTCGTCACGGATCAGGTTATTGGCCACTTTGATATCGCGTTCAAGGTTGTCAAAGCGTTCGCGGAACTTACGAATTGTGGCAGATGCGGAAACAGAGAGACGTGAGGCGGCATCAAGGTCCTCGGGAACACCTGGCACCAAGGCCTTTTCGGTCGCAACGAGCCGGATCAGCTTATCGACCGTTGATTGACTCCCCGCCAGGGTCTTGTTCGCTTCGGTAGCCTCCGCAGCATCCGCCAGAGCTTCACGGAGTGGGATCAGATCTGATTCCGGAAGCAACGTCAATTCGGTTTCATCATTCGCAATTTCTGTTTTCAACCCTTCTGCTTCAGCCCTGTTTTCGGACTGTTTGCTCAGCGCTTCCCGCAGGGCGATCGCAGCCTCTTCACAACTCAACTGCACCGCACTGCTCAACCGCAACGATTCCAGTGACTCAACTGCGCCATGAACTTGAAATGTTTTCATCCCAGCCCGTAACATTGGATCGATGCCGGCCAGTTCTGTTTGCAGCTTTGTCAGGGCTTTTTTCTGCTCGCGATAGGCACCCAGTTCCTGGTGCAGCAAATCCAGTGCCCCCGCATCTGCCATGACCTTTGGGGACGTCGCACAGATCGCCAGTTGGCTGTCGAGTTGTGCAATCCGTTCCGTGAGAGTCTGGACTTTGTCGCTGGACGCACTGACGGCCGTACGGGCGGATCTCGCCCGCTCCACAAAATCACTGGCGACTTCCGGCAGTGCGGGAAGCTCACTGAGCAATCTCATTTCATCGTTCAAACGCCCGACGCTGGGTAATGCGTCTTCGCACCGGTCCACCCAGGCGAGCTCACGCGATATTTGGTCGATCTCGTTGTCCAGGCACTTTTTGGCTGCAGCCTGTTGCGCCAAATCCCTTTCCAACTGATCCCATGTTTCGGCGCTGACGGTGGCATCGCGGCTTTGCTTCAGAAGTTCCTTATGCCGGTTGGCTGCCGGCCTGATCGACACGTTAGCGGTCCCCCGGCCCTTGAAGAGTCGCTCCGATTCTTCAACCAAAGCATCCAGGACTCGTTGAATGGGCGTCCCTCCCAGGCTGGCGGAAAACAGTGCGTTACCAATCTCGCCCTCTCCCGCCAGGAGTTGCGCGGCACCCTCGCGGAGTTCGCTCCCTCCGAGGCCAAACATCGCTGAAAAATAGGCCAGATCAACGCTCCCCAGAAACGGCCGGAGCGCCCCGTCCAGCAGTGTTTTTTCATTCTGATCGAGGAGCGTATTCTTGTTACCCTTGCGGCGCTGGAATACCAGTCGTTCACCCGCCCGATTTTCAATTTCGCCCACGAGGCGAAGATCCTTGTAGTCGTGCAGAAAATTATCGGGGGACTGGCCGTGAATACCGAACAACAGATCGCGAATCGCCCGCAGCAGGGAACTCTTGCCCGCTTCGTTCTCACCATACATCACATGCAGATCGTTCTCCGCCGATGGAAACGAAAGTTCCAGATTCGTAAATGGGCCAAACGCCGGAATATGTAGTCGTTGAAATCTCATGGGGTGGTTCCTCCTTTCGTTTTGAGCGACTCCAGGATGATGGCACGTACATCTGCCATCAGCGCTTCACGCTCGCCTGTGCCCCATTCCCCTTTCACCTCGGCCCGCACGTCTGGAGGCAGAAGATCGAGCATCTCGGCGATGTCATCCGGCAAATCACTCAAGTCGTTTGTCGCTTTCTCCAGCGTTTCCAGCACAATCTTTGTCAGAGCATCTCGCTCCGCCAATTCGCAAAGGTCATACACGGGTGACGTCGCCACCTTGACCTGCTCGATCCAGACGGCAGCTTCGCCGAAGTCCTGCGCGATCCCCAGAATCTCGGCCCGCCAGCGCTGGGCATCCCGGTGCAGGCTTCCGTGCAGCGGGCTTGCTCCAGTCAAGGTGATCCTGGCGGCTAACAAACGGCCCTCGGCCTGCTCGACGGCATCGGCAAGAGCCTTGCGAATACGCTGCAGCGATTCCGTTTCCTTCTCTAGCCCGTCAAGGCTCACCCGCACATCCTGCCAGCGCACCACATCGAGCGTGCGCCAGTCGACGCTTTCCACTTCGAGCGAATCGTTTACAGTGACTAGTCGGCAGCCGCGCGGTCCTGTCTCGCGGATATGTCGCCCCTGGCAGTTTCCCGCGAAAACGATCCACGGGTCGTCACTGATCACTTCGGGCTGATGAATGTGGCCCAGTGCCCAATAGCCATAGCCTTTTTTACGGAGATCCTGCTCAGAGCACGGCGCGTACGTATCGTGGCCAAGGAGCCCTGTCAGGCTGGTGTGCAGCAAGCCCATGTTGAACTTGCCTGAAATGGCTGTCGGATAGTCCTGGGCCAGGTTTTCCGGAACGGCACGATTGGGAAATCCTCGGCCATGAATCACCGCTGGCAGTCCGGGCACTTCAAACGACTCTGCCGTGCGCGTGGAAAACAGATGCACGTTGTCGGGCAGACTGAGTTTCTTCGAGATCACCGAAGCCGCATCATGATTCCCGGCAATCAGGTAGACCGGAATGCCACTGGCATTAAGCCGGACCATCTGACTGCGAAAGAACAAACCGGTGCTGTAATCTTTCCAATCGCCATCGTAGAGGTCGCCGGCAATGACCACGAATTCGATCTGCTCGTCGATCGCAAGCTGTACCAGATTCTCGAATGCTCGCCGGGTCGCGCCTCGCAGCACGTCCACTGGCGCGCCGTCATGCGATTCGAGTCCCTGGAGTGGGCTGTCCAGATGGGGATCGGCGGCATGGATGAATCGAAACATGAGCGAATGAACTTCAGGCATTTTATTGGACCGCTTCGTGATGTTTTTTTCTACTTCGCGGGCATCGCTAAATTCTCGTCGTGCTCGGCGATGTGGCCATTCGCGTTCATCGGTGGATTCAATCTACAGGAATGATGGGACTGAGGGGACCCTGGCGGTGGATACCGAGGTTCGCTTTCGGTCGGCGACGGACCGGGCGGCTTTCAGTAACGAATTCACCGACACCATCAAGAAACTCGTTTCAAAATATCACAATGAATCCGCCCCCGGCGGCCGCGCGCACCGCCCGGTGGTCGTGGCGCACCCTCTCCCACAGAAAACCGATCCCAGGGAAACATCATGAGCGTAAAAAAAGAAGCCTCCGGGCGCCGTTCCGTCCAGGTCGAAGTCGAGGTTCCCGGCACTCCGGAGGAAGTCTGGCAGGCCATCGCCTCAGGGCCGGGCGTGTCGTCCTGGTTCGTGCCGACCGAGATGGAGGAGGCCGATGGCAAGCCGGTCGTCGTGAAGTCGAACTTCGGCCCCGGCATGGAGTCCCACGCCATCATGACCGCGTGGGATCCGCCGCGAATGTTCGGGCAGCATCGAATTGTTTCGTTCCGAAAAAGAGGCAAAAAGTATTGATAAACGAACGAATTCCACTTGAGCTCGTGAGCTTTTCCAAATCGTCAAACGCAACCGCACCAATTCGAAACATTAGTTCGAGTTTTGCGTTTATTTCCTGACGAAAACCTGGAGTACAATCCGCTCGTTCACGGAGTGAACGGCCACGTGGCTTTTCACTCTGTGAAAAAGCTAGGACAATCGGCGAACAGCGCTTCAGCAACGAACTATCCCTTTCCCGCACGCTTCATTCCGGTTCCCAAAATTTCTTTGATTATCAAATCCTGAGTTAATCACCACGGCTCGGAAAGCCGCTCGGTAACGTCGCGCCGTGCCAATACTCGCGAGAAGTGTTCCCATCTGTTTGCATCGGGATCGATGGTCTCCTTGTAACGCAACTCAAAGACATCGCGGGCTTTTTTGCGAAGGTAGATGTACTCGTCCATCATCTCGTCCATTTTTTCTTCGGTCTCGATCCAGTCATCCTCGATCGTGTCGGGGAGGCCGCCGAAGATGTCAAAGCGGACTATCATGCGGCGAGATAGGACCGCGTAAACCTTCTCGTCCTGGGACTCGTGATACACAAGATTCAGCATGTCCACTGTGCGCCGGACCTGGCCGAACCGCTTGATGCGGCCGAGGCGTTGTTCCAAACGTGATGGATTCCAGGGGAGATCAACATTGATAAGCCTGCCGAGGGTTCCGAAGCCGTCGCAGACATGAAGGCGACAGGCACCGATCCAACGCTTGCCCCAACGCTTGCCCCAAGAGCAGGAAACGTGGGCAAACCAGAGACTATTCCAATCGTTTCGCCGCCCTGGCCCGTCGCAGACAAACAAAGAAAAATCCCCGGAAAAGCCAACGTTTTATGGGGTTTTAATGAATCGGGGCGACAAGATTTGAACTTGCGACCTCTGCGTCCCGAACGCAGCGCTCTACCAGGCTGAGCCACGCCCCGATTGTCAGTCTCATTCTATGACTGGAAACTATGACTGGAAACTGGACTGACAAGCGTTTCCAGGGTTCGGGAAGTTGGGCAATTGTCATGGAATTTCCCAACAAAAAAGCTGGTGACTCATGGCCACCGGCTTCTGTTTTTACTCATCGCTAAACAAGCGATTCGATTTAAGTAACGGATAATTCAAGGCAAGCTTATCGCACGGTTCGTCCGCGCTGCAATCGTTCGAAATCCTGCTTTTGCTGATTCAACTGGTCAGGAAGTGAAACGATGTAGTTGCGATCGTACTCGACGGTAAAGCCATAGTTGATTGTCCGCGCTTCGTTGCCACTTGACTTTGCCGCAACACGAATGTCCCAGCGCAAGATACCTTCCGGCCGTTCGTTGCGCTGATAGAAAGGATCATCCGATAGTTCATCAGAAAACTTGTTGTTGGTGATTCGGATTTTTGCCCTGTCCAACGGGTTCGGCATACGATCAAGAATACGCACGGTCGCTTCGGTCTCCTTGAAATTATCGACAACCATTCGGTAATCGAATTTCAACTCGCGATTACCGCCGTTGATCCCTTCGGTCTTGTCGACCAATTCACGGCGGGTTCGCAACTGGGGATCGGCACCAAAGCCAACGACGAACGACTGGCCTCGCGCCACGGTCGGAATCTCGCCACGTCCCACAAACTTGTCATCGAGATAGACCATGATCGGTCCGCCAAGCAGGTCTTCGCTGCTGTTATTGACCAGTTGGGCTTCGCGAAAAACGAAACTGGTAAGCACAGGAGTGGCAACGAAATAGAAATCGCCTGGCAATTCCGTGGAAACAATTCGAATCATTTGCTTGCTGTTCCGACTGGGCAACGTCACGGTCGTCGCCAGGCGATAACTAAGGCTTGGTTCGTCGGAGAGTTCCCCGATCTGCGCTTGCAAATCCGAGGCGGCGTCCGAGTTTCCAAACAGCATCACACAAGCGAATTCGTTGGCGGCGTCGTTGATCGACCAGTTGGAATCACTTTGGGCCTGGTATTCGATCGCATTGCGGTTGTCGAGCACCGCTTGTTTTTGTTTTGACACAATCTGTTCGATCTGACTCTTGTCAAAAAGTTCGCTTTGAGCGTTCGCCTGTTGCACTGCCGACTGATCAACGCTTTGCAGTGTAACTCGAAGTGGAGCCAGTCCCGGCCCGGCGGCGCTCAGGGCGGGCGACGCGGTCGACAATGTGATTGCAATATCACCCCAATCTTCACCGCTCATTTGGTAAATGAGTCCGTTGTAGTCGATTCGGGCATTTGGATGATCGTTTCCGGCTCGAATCGTATAAGTTGGCGACCAGCCGCAACCGTTGACGAGATAGTTCAAACGAATTGTCTGTGGCGTGTCGGAGGTGGTGCTGACGTACAAGACTGCTTCGCGAACAGTTTTAGTGGCACCGTTGGTCATTTCGCCAAGCTGTCGGTTCAACAGTTCCAGTTGTTCGGCAAGGTCACGTGCTTCGCGAGCCAGTTCGACTTGTCGTTTGGAAATGGCTTCGCGTTGTTCAAACGAAAACTTTGTAATCCGTTCCAGGGCTTCGGCGTCAAGGACACCCTGGGACAGTTCGGTGGTCGCGGTCGGAGCGACGAAGCCTTCGAGTGAATCGAGGTAGCTGATTTGCCGTTGTGTAATTTCCTGGTTCTTTTGGTTCAGGGCCATTAGATCACTGGCCGCGAGGATTTCCGTTTGTTTTGCGCGAACTTCTTCGCGGGGTGATTCGCCGACGGCGCGTGTTCGGTACTGAACCGCGCGGACTTCAACTTCGTCCGTTCCTTCGGCGAACAAGCTGTCGGCAACGATTTGTTCGGGCAGATCGCCAACGACAAACTCGCTCATAGCGACACCGCCAGCAACTTGCAGCGTGCGGGTAACCAGGGCTTGATTTCGATACAGGGTCACATGGGTCACTCGCCCATTGTCGTCGGCAACAAGCGGGTTCCAGGATGCCGCCAGCATCGATACGAGTAAGAGGGCCGGAATTCCGATTCGATTCAACATGGTTTGGATTCTCCAGTGAAATAGACATTTGGCAGTCACTGATTTTAGCGAATCGAAAACGGACCGTGGGTAACGAGTTTGTAAACATTGGCGGAGCGCCCTTTAGCCCGGCGAATTATTCTTTTGGAATCCGATGGCCCATTTTGTCTCGTTTGGTCGCGAGGTAGTGCCGATTGTAGTCGTTGATTGGAGGGAGGATTGGAACCTGATCGACGACTTCCAGATTGAAGCCCCGCAGATTAAAGGCTTCGGTTTTCTTGGGGTTGTTCGTCAGCAAGCGGATTTTCGTCAGGCCAAGGTCTTTGAGAATTTGAATGCCAACTCCGTAGTCGCGCATGTCGGCCTGGTATCCGAGGGCGTGATTGGCTTCGACCGTATCCATTCCTTGATCCTGCAAGGCGTAAGCGCGGATTTTTTCTGACAGTCCGATTCCGCGCCCTTCCTGGGGCAAGTACACCAGCACACCGTATTTTTCGCGGGCGATCATTTCAAGTGCCAGGCTCAATTGGTCGCCACAATCGCAACGAAGGCTGCCGATCAAGTCGCCGGTAAGACAACTTGAATGCATTCTCACGAGCGGGGCTTGCGGTTGCGATGCCGGGTCACCCATCACGAGCGCGATCGGCTCTTGCGTTTCGTACTTGACCGAATAAGCGTTGATTGCAAAGGTCCCGTAATGCGTCGGCAACTTTGCCGTCGCCGTCAGCGTTACCAGTTTTTCGCTCATCCGCCGGTACTTGATCAATTCTTCGATCGTAATGATGTGCAACTTGTTTTTGCGGGCGATCTCAAACAGTTGGTCGCGATTGGCACGATCGCCACTGTCATCGAGGATTTCGCAAAGGACTCCGGCCGGTGCAAGTCCTGCCATACGAGCCAGATCCACGGCGGCTTCGGTGTGTCCGGCGCGACGAAGGACGCCACCTTCCTTGGCCAACAACATGTGCACGTGACCAGGACGTTGAAAGTCATCCGGTTTGCTGCTGGCATCGGCGATGGCGCGAACGCAGACGGCTCGCTCCTGGGCGGTGATACCGGTTTTGGCTGATTTATGATCGAGGGGTGTCAGAAAAGCGGTTGAAAGGTTACTGGTGTTTTTTTGAACGAGGGGTTCCACCTGGAGTCGGTGCGCAGTTTCCGGCAAGATCGGCATACAAAAATCGCCCCGTCCGCCGAGGATCAAGTTGATTTTTTCCGGCGTCGCCAGTTCTGCGGCACAAATAAAGTCCCCTTCGTTTTCACGATTTTCATCATCAAGAACAATAATGACTTCACCCCGTCCAATGGCGTCAACGGCATCGGGAATGGACGAAAATCGATGGGACACAGTATCAAACTCCGGTATAAAAGCGGGGTCCGCCAGAAAGACGGATGGATCGGGCCGCGCCAGTGGAACAAAAAATCACAACCTGCGGGAACGACAACATTATATATTGTTAATATCTCCGCCGTCAGTGACAAACGAGTCGACTCCAGCATGATCACAAAAAAACCGGTGTTTCCATGTTTCAGATTGTGTCGGTGGCAGCAGGCACAGGGGCTTTTGATTGCCTTTTTTGCCGTTGTCGTGATTTCAGCCACGGGTTGCAGGGAATCGGCACATGTCACGCCTCCCGCCGCACATGATCATCAGAATCTTGCCGACAGCGACGACACGTTGCCGCCGCCGCTGCTGGAATTCAAGAAACACGGCGGGATCGAATATGCCAGCGGTGAGAACTATCGATTAACACTCGACGTTTACGTTCCGGAAGGGGATGGGCCATACCCGACGATCCTTGCGATTCACGGCGGGGCCTGGCGAATCGGTTCCAAACTTCACTGGATTCGTCATGCCTGGAAACTTGCCGAATCCGGTTTCGTCGTCGTTGCCATCAATTACCGTCATGCGCCCGAGTATCCTTTTCCTGCCCAGATCCATGACGGCAAGGCAGCAGTTCGCTGGATGAGAAATCACGCCGGCGAATACAAGATCGATCCGGACCGAATCGGCGGACTGGGCTATTCGGCAGGGGGACATTTGGTGGCAATGCTTGGAACATCGGACGCCAGCGATGGACTGGAGGGCGAAGTAGCCGAAGCTGAAAAAGCGATCAGCACACGATTGAAAGCCGTGGCGGCTGGCGGTGCGCCGTGCGACCTGGATTTTGTTGAGGAAGATTCACACGCTCTCGATTACTGGCTGGGGGCTCCGCGAATTACTGCTCCGGAAATATGGAAACAGGCCACACCGGCAACTTATTTGACTGTCGACGATCCCCCATTCTACTTTTTTCACGGAATACATGACGCAATGGTACCGGGTGAGTCTTCGAAATCGCTTCACCAAAAGATACAGGGGCTCGGGATCGAGTCGGAAATGGTAACGTATGACGACGGACACTTCGGATTGTTTTCACGGGTGGAGGCACTTGATCCGGTCATCAATTTTTTTCATCGCCATCTGGGCAAGTGATTTATCGAAATAGAATCGGTTTATGAAACAAACGACGAAGACTACGGCGATCCGCTTGCCCGCTGAAGAGTACATCGAGCAAGCGTATTTGTTCGAAGGACTCAAGGCCCGCTTGTCATCCAGCGAACCGATTCAGTTGTTGCTTGTGTCGATTCGCCAGGAGATCTTATCGACGGCGAAACTGCCGATGGCGATCGACTATATGCTGGCCGAGCTGAATCACAGCGGCAGCATGGCGATCGCAATGCAAAAGCTAAGCCATTATTTCGCACCATTTCAGGCGTGGCTTATGGATGCCACAGAAGATGATCGCGGCCGACTGGATATGTTGACGTCACTTGCGATTCTGGAACACGAAGCCCGACACCGATCCGAGGGCGCTTCGCCGGTTGCCTTGTTTTTCTTTCAACTGGAAGTCCTTTGCCGGCATCGATTGAGTTACGACAAAGGGCTGACAGCGATGTCGGGCGATCCGTTTTATGATCAGGCGTGGAGCAAATGGTTACTGGACGCGCGCAAGAAACTGGGCTTTGTCGATATCGCCGACCTGGTTTACGTTCACAGTGAATGCTACGCAAAATCTGCCGGCGGAAGTGTTGAGCAACCCGAAGCAATTTTGTTCGGTGAGAAAGAGGGACGAATCGCGCTGGCCAATCGACGGCGCGATCCGCTGTACTTGTTCCGCGCCTTGCAACGCCAACTGAAATATCCGGCGGTTCCGGAACGGCCGAAAGCCGATCCGCAGGTCAACTTGCTTCCTCGCATCGCCAAACGAATGGATCAATTGGAGACGCGAATGAAACTGCTGGAAGACGAGCAGCGAGACGCCGGCATTGACTTGAGCAAGTTTTTCAAAAAGGGAGAAGGCATGATGCCTGCTCCGCCCGATGCCGACTGGGACTAGGTTTGGGCAAGAGGTCGGTCGTCATTTGTGTTTCAGCCGCCGAAGGGCCGTTCCGGCAAATGGCTCCCCGGACCCGAAACTATTTCAGTCCCAAACGCTCGATAATTACTGTGGCGCCCGGAGTCATTTTTCGCAGCTTGCCCGCCAGTGTTTCTTTTTCGGACGATGATGCCTTGGCAGCACGGCGTGTCACGTTGGCAACTTGCTGTTTTCGTTTGCGACGGCGTTTGATTTCCTTGTGTCGTTCGCTGATTCCGCCCATAGATTTGTTCCGGTATGATTTGTTTGCTGGAGGTTGACAGTTGGCCTGAGTCGAACGATCCTACCCTTTCTTTCCCATGGATTCAATTCCGAATCCCGTCTCATGGGCATTCACGGTCAAAAAGGCCCTGTTTTGACAGGCATTCACTCGTCGGCAAGGCCTTGACCAGCGGTTTGATCTCGGTGATTAAGAACGCGGAACCGGCAACGGCGATGAGGTCGTTGGATTGAGCGGCGGACGAGACGGTTTGCCAGGCGGTGGTGGGGTTTTCAGCGATTGTGAAAGAGGGGGGGTTTTCCAGTTTCAATTCGGCCAGGCACTGCCGCACGACTTTCTCGATGTCGGCGGGATTGTGGGCGCGAGGGTTGAGGACGTAACGCGTTATGTAAACTTCGTCGAACTCCGGCAATAGCTGTCGAAGGATTCCGGCAACGTCCTTTTCGTGACTGACGGCAAAGATCAAACGCCTTATCCCGACCGTTCGTGATGCAGCAAGTAGCCGGAGCGTTTCCACAAGTGCCCCCGTCGACGCTACATTGTGTGCCATATCGACAATGATCAAGGGCGATTGGAAAAGGATTTCACAACGACCCGGCAAGCCGGACTTGCCGAGCCCCCGGCGAATTGCCGACTCATTGATTCGCGGTTCACTTGTTCTCAATGTTTGCAAGGCGGCTGTGGCAATAGCGGCATTGGTTGCAACATGCCGCCCAACCCCTTTGACGATGATCGAATCGTACTTGTAACGGTTTGCCTGATTTCGACAAAACAGCGAAAGCGCCCCGGAAGTTTGCATTGTGAGCTGGAACTGTTTTGGATCGACCTGTTCAATACGACATTCAAAATCACGATCCAATTCAGCCAGCGGGCTACCCCGTTCGGCGCACGCCTGACGAATGACTTTGGCTGCTACTGGATCTGTTGCGCCGCTGATGACGGGCACGCCCGGTTTGATAATTCCGGCTTTTTCGAAAGCGATTTTGTCGACAGTGTCTCCCAACTGCCGGGTATGATCGAGGGAGATGTTGGTAATGACGCAAAGTTCCGGTTGGCAAACATTGGTCGAATCAAGTCGCCCGCCAAGTCCGACTTCCAATACAACAAACTCAGCCTTGCATTTGGCAAAATGCAGTAGCGCGGCTGCTGTTACGATTTCGAAAAAGCTGTGTGTCTTGCCGGTCCGGCTGGTCAACTGTTCGGCGACCTGACGGACTTCCAACAAGAGACCGGCCAGTTCGTCGTCTGAGATAAGCTGTCCGTTGAATTCGATTCGTTCGTTAATCCGCTCAATGTGCGGCGAGCTGTAGCGACCGGTTTTGCGGCCGGATTCACAAACGCCGGCGGCAATCATCTGGCAAACGGTTCCTTTGCCCTTTGTGCCAGCGACATGAACAATGCGGTATCGGTTTTGCGGGTTGCCGAGTTTGTCCAGCAGACTTCGCATGAAATCCAGCTTGAATTCCTCCCCATTTAGCGGGATGGTCGTCCGTTCATAGTTGATTCGCTCAAACAACCGATCCAGTTCGAATTGCAGGATTATCGAGCTCGCATTCGATTGGAAAATCGTTGTTGGATTCAATTCCGGCTCACGAAATGGACAGTTTGAGTGGGCAGTTAGGAGGATTGGAGAATAGAATCGCGTCGGCGGTCAATACCACGGCGTCGGCCAGCACTGACTATCACCCCATAGTGCATCCGGGGCAGGATTTAGACAAGTTGGCATTGTGTGTCAGGTTGAAAGGAACATTGCCGGTTCTTATAGTGTTAGCGGCGAGAATTGTCAAAATCGGTTCAGCCTCGCCTGGATATAAAACTGCGATGTTCGAATCCCCGGTTCGAAATTCGTGGTCCTTTCCCGATGAGTGGAACGTTTTCCTTGACACCCAGGGCGAATCCATTCGTCGAACCGGACTTTTTGCCAAACCGTAGGACTTATTGGAACAGAAAAACAACCTGAATGAATGTTCTGTCCAGTGGCGGCATTCGTTCCGATTCAAGTTTCACCAGAGTACCTGCGGATCCCGACGTGTTTCCTTTTTATTGTTTATTTACTTACCGCAACCTTTCAATCTGAAAACAGTTTGAATGGCAGACGTTGGAGTCGCTCGATGACTGAAAAGTCAACCCAAAAAATCCCGTCAGACAAGCTGATTCAAACCAACCCTGACTACAATCCGGACGTCATTGTCGAAACGCAAAACCTGTCCAAAATATACCGGGATTTTTGGGGACGGCAAAAGGTGCGGGCGCTCAAGGCGCTTGATCTGGAAGTTCGCAAGGGCGAGATTTTCGGTTTGCTCGGTCCCAATGGTTCGGGCAAATCGACCACGATCAAACTCTTGCTTGGTCTGCTGTTTCCTACCAGCGGTCGAGCGCTCGTATTCGGCAAGGATGCAACGGAGACAACCAAGAATGAACGGATCGGTTACTTGCCGGAGGAATCGTACCTTTACAAGTTCCTGACCGCCGAAGAGACAATGGACTTTTATGGTCGGCTATTCGACATGCCGGCCGATGTGCGTCGGCAGCGCTCAGACGAACTGATCAGAAAAGTCGGCCTGCACTGGGCGCGACGTCGACAACTCAAGGAATATTCCAAGGGGATGGTTCGGCGTATCGGATTGGCCCAGGCCTTGATCAATGACCCGGACCTCGTGCTGCTTGACGAACCGACGTCGGGACTTGATCCCCTGGGCACACGTGAAATGAAAGACATGATTCTGGAGCTCAAGGCCCAGAACAAGACGGTCATCATGTGCAGCCACTTGCTGGCCGATGTGCAAGACGTTTGCGACCGGATCGCGATTCTGTATCAGGGTGACCTGAAAGAACTGGGTGCCGTCAATGACTTATTGCAAGTCAGTGGCGAGACTTCGGTGCGGGCCAGGAAGTTGCCGGACTCGGCACACAAGGAAATTGCCGAAGTAATCGCCCGGCATGGTGGCGAAGTCCTGTCGATTGAAAATCCGCGTACAACACTGGAAGAACTGTTCCTGAACATCGTTCGCGAAAGCGAAGAGCGACCAGGTCGTCGCGCCGCAGCTGCGGCCGGTGAGGGGGGTACCGAAAGTGGTCGTTAAGGACTTTCCGGATCTGATGCGCTGGCTGTTTGGTGATTCAACCCGGACAGGTGCCTTTTTAATCCTTCTGTTGCTGATACTGGCCTCATCGCTTTTCGGGCTGTTTTTCGGCTTCCTGGTGGCATCGTTTCGGCACGGGCCGGCCGAAGCGTTTTACACGGTAGCGAAAGTCGTTGCCGGTGCGATTCCTGACTGGATTCATATTTCCTATCGTCGAATTTTTGCCATTGCAGGGCTGGCAATCAAGGAAGCGATTCGTCGACGCGTAATTCTGGTTGCCTTCCTGATTTTTGCCTTGTCGCTGTTGTTCGGCGGCTGGTTCATTGGCGGTGGCGAGCATCCTGACCGCGTCTACATCAACTTTGTGATGTGGGGGACCCAGTTGCTAATTCTCATGCTGGTGATGTTGATCAGCGCGTTTAGCTTGCCGGACGACATCCGTAACAAAACCATTTACACGGTTTCGACCAAACCGGTCCGTATCAGCGAAATTGTCCTCGGGCGAATCGTCGGGTTTGCCATATTAGGTACTGGGCTTCTGGCCGTGATGGGAATCATTAGCCTGCTGTTTGTCTGGAGAGGGCTGTCGCACACGCATCAGATCGCAGTGAATGATGGAGGTCAGGTGGAATTCCAGCCAGTGGATCGATTGGCAACCGGTCACAGGGCGTCTGACAATGCGATTAGCGGAACGACAACCTTGTTTGATTCCGGTCACCGCCATTACGTCGAAGTTGTGGAAGATGTGCGGGGTATTGATGACCCGCCTCCTGCCGATACGGAATCGATTTTGAGTCAGGAAACGCGAGGCGACAAAATCGTGTATCAACGGTTGCAGGTGATGCACGCCTCTGGCCATTCGCACAATGTCGCTGTCACTGGCAAGGGAGAGGCTGCTGTCTACGATTTTTCGGATGCCAAGGGCTTTTTTCGGGCGCGCAAGCCCAAATACGCCGAGATGCTGGTATTTTTTGACCGGCAAGGCGAGCCCAAACGTGAAGGCATGAGTACTGGCGACGAGTGGACGTACCTCGGTTTCATCGATGGCGGGATCACATTGTCGAGGGCGGAGTATTTGTTTAACAACTTTTCCGCCGATGATTTTTCAAGCACGGATGTTCTCCCGCTGGAGTTGAAACTGGGAGTTTATCGGTCGCACAAAGGTGACATTAACACGCGAATTCGTGCCGGGTTGCAGATTGAATCGTTTACGGGCGAGAACGAAACTGCATTGCCGCGTCGATTTCGTTCCGAGGTCATGGAATTCGAAACGGAAGAGGATATTATTCAGGTCAAGGGAATTCCGCGCAAGATTCCGGGCCAAATCTACGGGCCGGAAGGGGAGTTGATTGAAAGCGGAATTTACGATTTGTTCGATGATTTCGCACCTAATGGTCGATTGAAATTAACCGTACGCTGCATGGACCAGTCGCAGTACCTGGGCATGGCCCGGGCCTCCGTGTATTTCCGCTTAACGGACCGTCCGTACTGGTTGAATTTTGCCCGGGGATATATTGGCATCTGGATGCAGATGATGATCGTGATTTGCCTGGGAGTCTCGTTAAGCACGTTCCTAAGTTCACCGGTGACGATGCTTGGCACAGTATGCGCAATCATCTTCGGGTTCTTTTCGGAGAGCATCAAGAAACTGACGGTGCCGGAAGTCAGCGGCGGTGGTCCCGTCGAGTCCTTTTACCGTTTAGTCACGCAAAAGAACCAGGAAGAGGCCTTGTCACGTTCCCTGAGCGTGGATGCCATGGAACAGATTGACAAGTTGTTTATTTCAATGGTGGGTGCCGTGACACGTATCGTTCCGGACTTTTCTCGCCTGGACTTTTCCGATTTCCTTACCTACGGTTACTTTGTCGACAATGACCGATTGGCAGTTGCCTTTCTGATTTCATTTGCGTTCTGTACGGGATTGACACTCATGGGTTACTTTTGCCTGAAAACACGGGAGTTGGCCGGATGAACCAGTCCAGCAGCTTTACTCGAAAAGTTATATACATTGCTTGTATCGGCGGTTTGCTCATTCCGCTTTCGCTGGTCAGTCGACCAGCCACACGAAACTCGGCCAATGAGATCAAGGACCCGGGCGGTTTGTTGTCGCAAATGCGCGATGCCAACGACCTGTCACCCGCCAAACTTTCCGAAATCGATCCAGGAAGCGAAACGATGAAGCTCGCGTCGCTGGGTCTGCGCGGAATTGCCGTGAATCTGTTGTGGATGAAAGCGATCAAGGCCAAGGAAGAAAAGGAGTGGGACGTATTTGCCTCGACATTGAATTCACTGGTCAAGATTCAGCCGAACTTTATTAAGGTATGGGAATTCCAGGCCCACAACCTCTCGTACAACGTGGCCGTCGAGTTCGACGATTACGAACAACGATACCACTGGATCAAGAAGGGCATTGAATTCCTGACGCAAGGAATTCCTTACAACCGCCGGGACCACCGGATCATTGACAACCTGGGGATGATTTGTGGTCAAAAATTCGGAACGGCTGACGAGCGCTTTCAGTACCGGACGTTATTTCGTAATGATGACTTGTTCCACGACCAGATGAGCCAATTCGTCGACGTCGACCAGATCAATACTCCCTACGGTCCGGATCACTGGCTGTTGGCCTATTTGTGGTACGATCGCTCATTGAACATGGTGGAAAACAATGTCGATGGTGAACGGGTCCAGAAATTCAGCAAGGACATGCTGTTTTACCAAAAGAAACCTTCGCAACTTCGCAACATGGGACTGTCGCTGCGCGACGAATTTCGTGCCGATGAATTTCAGCAAGCAAACTGGCGACGGGCATACGAAGAATGGCTGGCCTACGGAAATCGACCGATCCGCTGGGATCGCGACCCTTCCCGACCGGCGGTTTCACTCGAGGGCCTGACAACTTCGCTGCAAACCGTTCAAAATTTACGTCACGAACTGGACAAGCTTGCTCCGGGAGCACGAACGCAAATGCTGTCGGTGAAGGTTGCGGCATTCCCCAAGGAGTATGTTGCCCTGCTGGATCGCCCGGTCGATTCGCTGGACGACGAAGAACTTGAAAAGATGCGTCAACTCGACTCCGTACTGTACGGGGCGGACAACCTCGACGAATTGATCGCGACCACGTCGGTTACCACCAACGACAAAAGGGCAGCAGAAGAAATAGTGGGCAAAATCAATGTTGAACGATTCAAGTTGTCGCTGGGTGACAGCCTGCGAAGCACCATGAATTACGATCACTGGCGCGACCATACGCTTGTCGAATCGACCGACAAAGGAATCGAAGCCCGGCAATTCATCTTTGATGCGGTTGAACTTAGACGCCAATCACTTCTCGATGAATTTATGGTTCGCGAACCAATTGCCGGCACTCAAACGCTGTACCCCGGCGCGATTCAGAAGTTTGAGAACTCATTTTCGGATTGGGCGCAGATCATGCTTGAATACCCCGGCCTCCGCGAGGGCCCGTTGATGAACGAAATGATCGATGTCATCAACGACTATATGGTGGTTCGTGAAGCCGCGGGCAAAGACGGATGGCCCGACGATTTTATTTTACAGGATGTTATCGACTTTCGCTTTGGTAAAGGCCGGGCTCCTGACGAACTGCCGACGTCGGCGGATGTCGCCGAACGTTTTGAGACTCGTGGCCGACTCAGTCGATTGCGTCTTCCCAAGCGTCCAAATATCCAGTTCGTTCAGCCCATCGAACAGGAATAACGGTCAAGCCGTCGAGATTTCGGTTGAACCCGCCGAAACCCTCGATCTGCGGTAGCGAACCAGTACCAATGCCGCAAGGCACAGCGTGGTCGCCGAACCCGGTTCCGGAACTGCATTGGCGTTGATAAATGCCTGAATCAATGCCGCCTGATTGCCAACATATGTCGCCCCGTTGGCAATGTTCGTTCCGACGTCGTTTTGCAACAAGAACGAGTTAATACCGACTACGACCAATCGGCCATTGACCTCAACAAACAATGCACCCCCTGAGTCGCCAGAACGGTATTGGGCTTCGAACGGGACGAAATCCGAACTGCCTGGGGCATCGTGCCACATGATCAACGAGTCGTTATCAAGATTGCTGCCAAACGGAACATTTTCGGAGTAGCCCGTGATTCGGTTGCGCCCGACCGCCTGGTCGTTGTAACTCGTTCGATTGTCGTTGGGATCCGTGTCATGATTAAACGGGGATTTCCCAAATAGCCACGCGCTGTTGTTCTGCCAGGAGCCGGCATTTTCAATAAAGATATTGCCGCCCGAATCGGGAGGTGTTCCGGAAATTCCCTCGGAAGCAAAGTTGTAATACCCAATTGTGGAAGGGAGGGGTGTGTTTAACAAACCGATGTACAAATCGGTCGATCCGATACGCATGCCGGAAACGACATGTCGTGTCACGGGCGTTGCACCTGGGTCATTGCCGCCATAGAAAAATATTGACCCGTTGATCGGTGGACGAAAATGGTTGGCAGAGATGACTACATTTCGGCTGATCGCAGTGGCCCACCGGCCTTGCGTACCACTTGTCCCGCCATCCGTTTGCCCAATGCCGCTCAGGTCAAATCCGCTTGCAATAAACGATCCGGAATTCGTGAATCGGTCGTTGCTGCTGTGGGTATACCCATTGATAACGATGTCTGCGGAAACAGACTGGCAAATCAATGCAACGGGAACAAGGAACAACCGTATTTGTCGTAGCATGAGTTGTACTCGATAAAGTGGACAGGGATTCCTGAATGAGAAAATCGGTTGACAGTCAGCACTGACACCCCACTCGGCAGTTTTCAGTGTAGTACGTTTCAATTGACTTTGGCAACTATTTTTTCCCGGTAGGGAACAAGACGTGTCCTCACTGGCAGCCTTTGACTGCATAATCAAACCGGGTTGAACAATCAGACTTCGCTGGATTTTCGGTCGCTGTCGACCTCGTTTCGTGCATCGGTGGCACCCCGTTTTTCGAGAATCAACCGAATCGGGACTTCGCCAAAACTCAACGTATCGCGCAGAAAGCTCAACAAATACCGCCGGTAGGAATTATCGAAGGCTTCGGGCTCGTTGCATTTAAGAATGATTGTCGGTGGTTCGATACCGATCTGGGTTGCGTAAAAGATTTTCGGTCGCCATTTTGTTTTGGTGAGCGGAGGTGGTTGGTGTTCGAGGGCAGCACGAACGATCCGGTTCAACTCGCCGGTCGACACACGTTCCCGAGATTGCTTGTACAACATCTGGGCGTGGTTCAGCATCTTGCGTACGTTCCGGCCGTCCTTGCCGGTAATAAAGGCGATGGGCACGTGCCATTGCGATGTAAAATTATCGCGTAAATAATCGCCCCATTGCTCGGTCGGCATATGTTCGGCCATCAAGTCCCATTTGTTAACGACAAAAATACAGGGCTTGAACTGGGCCTCGACATATCCGCACAACTGCCGATCGACTTTGCTGATGCGACGACCCGCATCGAAAAACATCAACACCAAATCGGCATAACGGATCGATCGCTGGGCCCGGTGCGTGCTGTAGAAGTCGATGTCGGTCTTAACGCTCTTGTGTCGACGCAGGCCAGGTGTGTCGATGGCGATGAAGGGTTTGCCATCGATTTCGAAGCGAACGTCGACGCTGTCGCGTGTCGTTCCGGCGACTTCACTAACGATCATCCGCGGCTCGTCCAGCAATGTGTTGATAAACGTGCTCTTGCCGACATTGCGTTGCCCAACAATGGCAATTTTCATTTCCGGTTCGCGCATGTCGGGCAAGGGCATGTCGGTCAAGTCGCCCAGCGAACGGCAAACCGCATCCAGCAACCAATCCTTGTGTCGCATATTCTGGGCACTTACCAGGACCGGTTCACCGAGGCCCAGGCGATAGAATTCGCTCGCCTGGATATCGAATTTTTCATGATCGGTCTTGTTGGCTACCAGCACAACGGGCCGGTCCACCGTTCGCAACCGCTGCGCGATCAGCTCGTCCTGCCCCGTGATCCCCTCGCGCGAATCGACGACAAACAAAAGAACCTGGGCACGGGCGATTGCAAAATTGATCTGCTCTTCGATTTCTGTAGTCAAGTCATCGATATCATTGATACCAATGCCCCCCGTATCGACAATTTCAAAATAGTATTCCCCATGCTGTATCAGTCGCGTCATCCGGTCGCGCGTCACGCCAGCAACATGGTCAACAATGGCCAGACGTTGACCAGCCAGCCAGTTGAAAACACTGGACTTGCCTACGTTAGGGCGACCGACAATGGCTACTTGTGAAATTGACATGATTCGGGAAACTCAACTGGGGATGATTTGGCGACGATTGTTCCACAAACACCGGAAAAGTCAAACTTGAATCGACATTTGGCTGAAACTGCGGATAATGCAAACGATGAGTAACACAATCGACTTAAACAAGCTGACCCGCCAGTATCTGGAATCGTTGGGAAAATTCGGCGTTCGCGATCTACCTGCGAAATCCGGGCGGCGTCTCGCGCGGCTTTCGATTGACGTGGCCTTAACGGATGAAGTGATTGATTCCGGCCCGTTCACGCATGCAGGGGACGATCACGCAACCTTGCCCGACAACGCGACCATGAACGTCAAGGAAGCGAGCCAAAAAAAGGCTCAATTAAATGAAGGGGTTTCAGCATCAAACGGCGCCTACGGGCCGGCGCTTGATGTGAGGCAACGCATTTCGCGCCTGAACGAGTTGCGACAGGCCGTGACGGAATGTACCCGCTGCCCGGAGTTGTCCAGTTGCCGGACTCAGACCGTTTTTGGAACCGGTTCCCCCAGTCCCCGTTTGTGTTTTTTGGGTGAAGGCCCAGGAGCCGACGAAGACCGGTTGGGCGAGCCATTTGTGGGTCGGGCCGGCGAGTTGCTCAACCGGATAATTTCCGCCTGCGAGATGCGGCGCGAGGAGCTCTATATCCTGAATACCGTTAAATGTCGTCCCCCGGGTAATCGAAATCCGCTGGATAAGGAAGTCAGCAATTGCCGCGAATATTTTGAACAGCAACTGGAAATCCTTCAACCGGAGTTCATTTGTGCTCTGGGCACGGTGGCGGCAAAAGCCTTGTTAAATACAGGTGAGTCCCTTGGTCGGATGCGTGGGCGATTCTTTGATTGGCGTGGCAGCAAGGTTATCGTAACGTATCATCCCGCATATCTTTTACGCACTCCCGAAGCCAAGGCAAAGACCTGGGAAGACATGCAAATGTTGATGAAGGCCATGGGAGTAGAATTGACTTTGTCGAATTCCTGATCGCATCCTGATGAATCAACATGCCCAACAATTCGTTCGCCCGTTTGCACAAAGGACCAGCTACGCCGTTCTGCGTCAGTTGCTGCGTCTGGTGGCTATGATTTGTTTTGGCGTACGTAGTTTTGGTCGCGAAAATTTTCCCGATAGCGGTGGAGTACTGGTTTGTTCCAATCATCAAAGCAATCTTGATCCCCCACTGGTCGGGTTGTTGTCAAATCGGCGGATGAACTACCTGGCCAAAAAACCCTTGTTTCATAAACAACCGCTGAAATGGGTTATTGAACACCTCGACGCGATTCCAATCGATCGGTCAGGAATGGGGCTTGGCGGAATCAAGGAAACGATTCGAAGGTTGAAACGGGGTGAACAGGTACTCATTTTTCCGGAAGGACAGCGAACTTCAAACGGCGAGATGTGCGCCCTGATGCCTGGATTTGTTTCGCTGGCGCGTCGGACGGGTGTGCCCCTCGTGCCCGTCGGAATGGACGGCGCCTTTGAAGCGTGGCAGCGCGGCACGATGATTCCGAAGTTTCGACGGATTTGGCTGGTCGTGGGAAAGCCGTTGACACCGTCCGAATACGAACATCTGAACGACGATCAGATGGTGGCCGAACTCGAATCAAGAATCCGCGATTGCTTCGAGATGGCCCGCCAGCATCGGTTTCGTTCGCGAACAAGGGACTGATTTGGATCGACAATAACGGTCCAGCGCTTGATAAAGCAAATAATAAAGCAAATAACTCAATTACACGGACAGGAACCATTCCGATTAGACTTGCCAGATTTATTCGAGAAAGTGACGGTAACTCGCCAGGGCGTTGTGCGCCTGCTCCCTTTGCCGATTCACAAAACACAAAATTCGTTGCCTTGTGTAAATCATCCATACCGTATTTGACCTGCGTCATTTTGTTTTGGTCCAGTACTGCCGCAGGACCGGTCCCGGCGATGGCGGACGAAATCGAAGATGCGAGCCGACTGTACTGGTCTGGCAAGTTTTCTGATTGCATATTGAAATGTGAAGAAGAACTTGATTCGGGCGGGAACCCGGAAGATTTTTACGAATTGCTAATCCAGTCGCAACTGGCAACAGGACTCTATGAAGACGCGGCAAGGACGTTGGATTTCGGGTTGATTGCTGACCGTAGCAGCATCCGATTGAGTTGGCTCGGACATGAAGTTTGCCTGTTGACTGGCGACACACTTCGGGCAACGGAGCTGTTGATTGAACTGGAAGAAAATGTCCTGTACCGCAATTGGCGTTATCGGGATGCAGCCAATCGGGTAGTGCAATCGCGATACATGATGTTCCGGCGAGAAGACGCCAAAAAGATACTGGATGATCAGTTGACGCCAGCGACCTTGCTCGCTCCGCAGGATGCGCGGGGGTGGCTGGCCGTTGCCGATCTGGCAATTGCCAATAACGATTACGCCATGGCGGCTGACAACTATCGCAAGGCGATTGAGTTGCAACCGGAAAATCCGGAAGGACACATGGGGCTGGCAAATTCCTTTCGCCCTTCCGATCCTGATGCTGCGAACGAATCGTTGAAGCGTGCGTTGGCGATTGATCCGGAGCACGTGCCGGCGCTTCTGTACCTGATCGAGGATCGGATCAACTCCGAGCTGTACGAAGAAACTAGGGTTTTGATTGAGCGAGCGCTGGCCGTCAACCCGCACAATTCCGATGCCTGGTCATATCGGGCGGTACTTGCCAATCTTGGTAATTCGCCACAGCAGGAACTGGATTGTCGGAAAAAGGCCTTTGGAAAATGGGCGGGTAACCCGCGAGTGGATTATTTGATCGGCAAAAAGCTATCACAAAAGTATCGATTCGCCGAAGGGGCCCGACATCAACGCCGCGCTTTGACTTACGATCCAGTCTATTTCCCTGCCAAACTGCAATTGGCAAATGACCTGCTGCGACTTGGCAATGATGAGGAAGGCTGGCGGATGGCGGGCGAAGTCTATCGAGACGATGGTTACAACGCAGTTGCATACAACCTGGTAACGCTGGGAAACGAGATGGCTGGCTATACGGTTCTCGACCAGGATGGATTTATCGTTCGCATGGACCCGCATGAAGCAAAAATCTTTGGCGATCGCGTTCTTGAAATATTAAGCGATGCCAAAAAACTGTTGGCCGAAAAATACCAGATGAAGGTCGCCGAGCCAGTCTTTGTCGAAATATTCCCGCACCAAAAGGATTTTGCCATTCGCACATTCGGGTTGCCCGGGGGACAAGGATTTCTCGGTGTTTGTTTTGGCCATGTCATTACCATGAACAGCCCGTCGTCCCGCGCAACCGGCGACACGAACTGGGAATCGGTTTTGTGGCACGAGTTTTGTCATGTCGTGACTTTGCAAAAAACGCAAAACAAGATGCCACGCTGGTTGAGCGAAGGGATTTCGGTTTACGAGGAACTGGAAGCCAATGTGACCTGGGGGCAGGTCATGACTCCCCGTTACCGAGACATGATTCTGGGCGGCGAATTGACTCCGGTCAGCCAGTTGAGCGCGGCGTTTCTCAGCCCTCCAAGCGCCGAACATTTGCAGTTCGCCTATTTTGAATCGTCGCTGGTCGTCCGTTTTTTAATTGAGAAACACGGCCTGACGACATTGCATCAGGTTCTGGAGGACCTCGCAACCGGGATGCCGATCAATGAAGTACTTGGCCGCAGAACTGGCGGTATCGCCGTACTGGACAAGGAGTTTTCTGATTACGTCCTGAACCTGGCCAACCAGCTGGCAAGCGGAATGGACTGGACCAAACCCGCCCCTGAGGATCTCCTGACGATTGAATCGTGCAAGCAATGGAACATGGTCCATCCGGATAACTGGTTCGGATTGCGCGGACAAGCTGCCTTGCACCTGCGAGAAAAAGACTGGAATGCAGCGCAGCCGTTACTGCAGCGGTTGACGGAACTGTATCCCGCCCATCGCGCCGTCGACAATGCATGGCAGATGCTTGCTGCCGTTGCACGTGGCAAGGAAGATCCCGATACCGAATTGGCAATGCTGCAAAAAAGTGCTGCGCTTTCGGCGACAGATGTTGCAGGTTTCAGGAGATTGCTGGATTTGCTCGTTGAACACCAGGAATGGTCGCAAGTTACCGTGATTGCCCGGCAACTGCGAGCGGTTGACCCGATGGGCACAATCGCGCATGAGCGAATGGCACTTGCTGCGGAATCTGCCGGGAATTATTCGGAGGCTATCGATCCGTTGCGGACGTTGACAGAAATGGACCCGGCCGATCCGGCCGGTATTTTCTACCGATACGCAGTGGCCTTGTACAAAACAGGCGACAGAAACCTGGCGCGCCGGCAACTGCTAAAATGTCTGGAACATGCCCCGAGGTTTCAGGCTGCCCATCAATTATTGCGTCAATTGACGCAAACACCTGATAATGAAGCTGCCAACTACGATGCCGGTAAAACAAGCGCCGGTAAAACAAGCGCCGGTAAAACAAACTCCCTGCATTTCGTACCTCGTTAATCCGTATTCGATCCCGTTTTGAAAGTGTTACGAAAAAGGAAACTGCATGGTGGGGCGAAGATTAATTCCGTACGGTTTGTTGTCTGCTTTTGCGGCAGTCGTTTGCGGTGCCAGCCAGCAAGATTGGACTCGTAGAAACTACGAGGGGGGTTACGGGAATTACCGGATGCGTCGCATTGATACGCACCTCGAGCCGATGTGGCCCGAGAATCGGGAATTTCGCCACGACGTTTTTACGTTTGCGCGCGTTCGCTATACGTCTTTCCGCGATGTGTGGGGACAGCCGCAATGGTCCGTAGACTTTCCCGACAGCGATATGAATTTGAGTTACCGGCTCAAGGAACTGACTTCGCTGGAAGTCAATCCGGTTCCCGCCATTGTCGACCTCGATGGTCCCGAGATATTTAATTATCCGTTTCTCTATTTGATCGAGCCCGGCCAAATGGATTTGAATCATCAGGAAGTTGAAAATCTGCGCGAGTACACGCGTCGCGGCGGCTTCGTCATGATCGATGATTTTTGGGGCGAGCAGGAGTGGCGGGTTTTTGCTGACGAAATGAAAAGGGTCTTTCCCGACCGCGAAATTGTCGACCTGCCGATCGAACACGATATATTCAATATCGTGTATCAACTCCATGAAAAGCCGATGATCCCGAGCATTGGTCATTTTCGAATGGGATACAACTCGGACAGAATCGACGCAACCGAAGCGCACTTTCGCGCCATCCTCGACGATGAAGGGCGGATCATGATGATGATCTGTCACAACACGGACCTCGGCGACGGCTGGGAGCGAGAAGGGGAAATGACAGAGTATTTTGAACAATACTCCGAAAAGTACGCTTATCCGCTGGGTATCAACATCGTGATGTACGCCATGACCCATTAGCGAAACGTCAACGCCCGTCACGTGGTGCCATTCAACGAATTACATTTCAGATTATTTTTTCACTTCGTCAATCGGAATCTCAATGCCAGCTACTACCAGTGACTTTCAACTTGAAGAACAAACGGTTATCGAACTGCGCCAGTCACGCGACAAGATCCGCGAACAACTGGTCAAGGTCATCGTCGGTCAGGACGAAGTCATTGAGCAACTGTTGATCAGTTTATTTGCTGGTGGGCATTGCCTTATTACCGGGGCACCGGGTCTGGCAAAGACCTTACTGGTTCGTTCGATCTCCCAGGTATTTGATTTGAAGTTCAACCGGATTCAGTTCACACCGGACTTGATGCCTGCCGACATCACGGGAACGGAAATTCTGGAAGAGTCGAGCGACGGTCGGCGTCGAATGCAATTCGTCAAGGGTCCGGTATTTGCCAACGTGATTCTTGCTGATGAAATCAATCGAACACCACCTAAGACACAAGCGGCATTGCTGGAAGCGATGCAGGAACACCAGGTAACGGCAGCCGGTGTTCGCTATCCCCTTGATCAACCGTTTTTTGTACTGGCCACGCAAAACCCGGTCGAAATGGAAGGAACGTATCCACTCCCCGAAGCGCAACTCGACCGATTCATGTTCAACGTTCGAATCGATTACTTGCCCGAGAACGACGAAGTCGCCGTTGTGCAGCGGACGACCACAAATATGTCAGGTTCGATCGATCGAATCTATTCCGCCGCCGATGTATTGAACTTTCATCATGTCATTCGGCGAGTTCCGGTGGCCGAAGAGCTAGTGCGATTCGCAGTTCGACTTGCCAGTGCCAGCCGCCCGCAGCGGGAGGGCTCGCCCGCATTCGTCAATGACTGGGTCAACTGGGGAGCCGGTACCCGTGCTGCACAGTATCTGGTATTGGGCGCCAAAGCCCGGGCGGTCCTGTCGGGTCGACCACATGTCAATCGGGAAGACATTCTGGCACTGGCTCATCCGGTCTTGCGACATCGCATACTGTTGAGTTATCGGGCGGAAGCCGAGGAGGTGTCGGTCGAACAGATTATCGACAAGCTGTTGGCCCACGTCGCTCGCTAGGATTTTTTTCTCGCTCGTCAGACAACCACTGGAAACGCATGGCTGGAATCAAACGAATATGGAACGACTTGCTGGGACGCGGGGAGCAACTCTCGACCGCCAGTCCCCAGTCTTCCCGTGCCGCCATCGATCCAGCAACGTTGATGAAGCTCAAGAATCTGGAATTGCGGGCTCGAGCGGTCGTCGAAGGATTCATGGCCGGCATTCACCGCAGTCCATGGCATGGATTCTCTGTCGAGTTTTCAGATTATCGCCAGTATTCGCCGGGGGATGACACCCGATATCTGGATTGGCGTTTGTACGCACGTCAGGATCGTTATTACGTCAAGCGATTCGAGGATGAAACGAACTTGCGCAGCTATCTGGTCGCCGACTTGAGCCGATCGATGGATTACGGTTCGCTCGCTTATACAAAAGCGGACTACGCGCGGACCCTGTTGGCGACGTTCGCCTGTTTCCTTTCGATGCAACATGACGCCGCCGGATTGTTGACGTTTGACGAAACGGTAGGGGAGTACATCCCGCCAAGGTATCGGCCAGGGCACTTGCGAAGGCTGATGATCGGACTGGAACGGGCGACATCGGGCAAACGAACGGAAATAGGTCCATCACTTGAACAAGTCGCACGCCTGACTCGTGGTCGCGGGCTGGTCGTTCTGGCATCCGACATGCTCGCCCCGATTGACGAGCTTGGAAAGAAGCTCGGTTATCTCCGCTCTCAAGGTCACGATGTGATGATTGTTCGGGTCCTTGATCCCGCTGAATTGAATTTCGATTTTACGGACGCCAGTATTTTTGAGGATTTTGAATCCGGACGCGAATTGTTCGTTGATCCTCAAACCATTTCCAGAGACTACCGCACCAGATTTTCGGAACACGCCGAACAATTGCAACAAATCTGTCGCGGCCAGGGTACACAACTCGTGACGATTACAACCGATCAGCCGCTATCGATTGCGCTGGTTGATTTCGTTCAGCGACGGAAACGGTTTACGTCGCGCCGCCAGCGCCGTCACTCGTTGTGGTCGCGAGGAAGCACGGGAGGCGGTTCATGAGTTTCCTTTCGTGGCTGTTTGCTTTGGGTGGTTTGTCGATCATCCTGCCCGTCCTGTTTCATTTGATTCGACCGGCACCGCGCGGCCGCACCCGATTCGGCTCGTTAATGTTTTTGCGGCAATCGCCGCCACGGATTACCCGTCGCAGCCGGATCGACAACTGGCTATTGCTTCTCTTGAGGGGATTGGTGGTCGCGTTGCTGGCGATCGCGTTTATGCGACCGTTTTTTCGTTCGGCAGGCGGCCTGTTTGAAAACAACTTGCCCGGCCAACAAATTGCGCTACTGATCGACAGCAGCGCCAGTATGCAACGCGATGATCTCTGGCGTCAGGCAGTCCAACGAGCCAGGCAAGTGATCACCGAAAGTACGCCTGATGATCGAATCGGACTTTATCACTACAGCGACCAGCTTTATTCGCTTGTCTCCCTCGACACGAGTGAAACAACAGACTGGGCATCGCGCAAAGCCCTGCTGGAAAGCCAACTTGATTCGCTCGAGCCAGGTTATCTCGATTCCCAATTGGGTTCATCGTTGACTTCGCTGGCAAAGATCCTTGCTGAAGCTGACGGTGCATCCGCAAGTGAAATGTCGCATCGAATTGTGCTTATTAGCGACGTGCAGTCCGGCAGCGACCTGGGCGAGCTTGGCAGTGAATCGTGGCCAGAAAATGTTCGGGTCGAAGTCGCACAAGTTACAACTCAAAATGTCACGAACGCATCGGTACGATTGCTCTCCAATCAGGAATTGAACACAGCTTCCAAAGCAGGGCCGCGCGTCCGGATTACCAATAACGCCGATTCGATTTCTGACGAATTTCAGGTGGGCTGGTCTGTTAACGGCGGGTTATCGGAAAAAGCTGCCACATCGGTTCATTACGTCGCGGCGGGCGAATCGCAAGTCATTCCGCTTCCCATTCCCGACGACACACAACCCGAGTCAATAGTCGTGAGGGGCGATCAAGCGAGCTTCGATAATTCATTTTTTGTGACGCGGATCGATCAGCAAACGGTGCGTATCGACTGGCTTGGAAACGAGGCAGCCGATGATTCTCAGGGTGGTTTGTATTTCCTGAAACGAATTTTTCCGGAAACACCAACTCGAACCGTCGAAATCAAAACACAGCAATCGGCTGTCGATTACAAATTCGTTACGGGGAACGATCCGCAACTCGTCGTGGTCAACCGGGCGGTAACTGGCGATGAAGCCAGTGCACTTGATCAATTGGTGCGCCGCGGTGGTTCGATACTTGTCGCACTGGACGATCCGGGCATGCTTGAAAATCTTGCCGGATTACTTGGCGTTAACGATTCGCCCCTAACGCCGGCGACTTCAGCAACAGGCACGCGGGACGAGTATTTGATGCTTTCCCGAATTGACTTTTCGCATCCCCTTTTCGCACCGCTGGCCGGTTCGCGCTACAACGATTTTTCCGGGATACGTTTTTGGAAATCCGTGCCAGTCATATTGCACGACGACGCACACTGCACGATTGTCGCCCGATTCGACAACGAAGCAGTAGCGATCTGGGAGCGGCGAATTGAAAAGGGAACGGTCACAGGGGTGGCCAGCAGTTGGCGCCCAGGCGTAAGCCAACTTGCCTTGTCATCACGTTTCCTGCCGTTGATGTGGAGCCTGTTAAAACAGACCCAATCGGCGGGCGAGTTGACACAGTGGTACGAAGTCGGTCAGCGATTGACTCTGCCAAAAAACGCAGATCAATCATGGCAACTGATATTTCCAAACGCGACAACAACCGAATTTGAATCTCCCGACTCCGAATCAGCGCAATCATTCCGCTTCGAGGTTCCGGGCCGATACACACTCAAATCCGACTCGATTTCGATACCGATTGCTGTCAACATTCGCGCGGACGAAAGCAACACCGCGCCGATGCCCGTCGAGCAACTGGAGGCGTTGGGCGTGTTGACCGGCCAACGTGTCGATCGGGTCAAGGAAGCGCGTGAGCTGAAAAAACTCGGCGAAGTGCAACTTGAGGGGCGGCAACGAATCTGGAAGTGGCTGATTCTTGCCGTACTCGGAATACTATTGATCGAAACATTACTGGCGGGATTAAGAACCCGAATTGCGACTCCCCGTGAGGCAACCGCGATATGATCGATACCAGCCTTTACCATCGCCTGTCTTCGGTCAGGCGCCGTTTACAAATGCGACGGGCCCTGTTGATGCTGACAACGATTTGGACGTTGGCTGCCATGGCCGCGATTGCGCTTTGGTGGTTGAAACTCAATCAGGGTTTGCAGTTGCCGATGGGACTAGCAGTCTTGTTGGCCATAACGCTTGTGGCAACGCTCGCCGGATTATGGTTTGCGATGCGCGATGAAGGGGACTTTTCCCGAACGGCCCGGCAGGTTGAATCAAACTTTCCGGAACTTGATTCGGCTTTGGTGACAGCCATCGAACAACAACCGACCCAGATCAACCGGCCCCTTGGTTACTTGCAATCCGAAGTTGTCCGTCGAGCGGTTTATCACGGTTATCAACATCGGTGGCAGCGAATTGTGCCGCAATGGCAGCTCCTGTTGGCTGCGGTCATAAGCGGGCTCAGTTTCGTTGTACTTTTTGCATCGATCGCTGGCCAGTATTTTTCGCCGATGGCGAATTGGGCAAGCAGCCTGGTTGGTTCTGGCGGTGATGCGATGGCCGTTGCTGACGACCGAACCACCTTGTCAGTTGAACCAGGCGATGTCGAAATCGAACGAGGGACGAGCTTGTTGGTTCTTGCTCGTTTTCCCTCGATTAGCGCACCGGGTCGCGTGGAACTCCAGTTTAGCGACCAATCCGGAAACAGCACAATCGTCGAAATGCCACGAAGCCTTGACGATCCGATGTTTGGTGTTCGATTGCCGGCTATCAATGAACCGATCGAATATCTCGTGCGCTACGACGGGAATGAGACAAGTACTTTCAAAGTCGATGTGTTTGATTATCCGGCTCTTGAACGGGCCGACGCACTTGTGACACCGCCCGAGTCTTCGAAAGCCGAACCGCAAGTGCTCAAGGACTTTCGCCGCGTAACGGCCATGCAAAACAGCCAGTTGCAAATTGAGTTCTTTCTGAACAAGCCTGTGACCCTCGCTCGACTTGTCGGCCGCGACGGACAGCAAGTCGTGGTGTCCGGTGACAAACTGAATCCGCGGCGGATGACGTGCGACATGAATCTGGTGCAGAACGCCCAATACGAACTGGAGTTGATTGATGATCGGGACCGGTCGAATCGCGACAAACCAGTTTTTTCAATTAACGTGGTCGAAAATCAATGTCCCGTTTTTGAACAGCAGTCCCCCCACGGTGACATGGAAGCATCGGCTCTGGAGGAAATTCAAATCGCCGCAAAAATCCAGGACGATTCGGGTCTTGAACGCACCGGTATTTCATACAGCCAGGCCGACAACACGATGCTTGACGTTCCGTTGAGCGGCGCAGCAGCAGCGGGCGAAACCCAAATCGTTGAGTTCCTGCTGGACCTTGAGAAAATGAATGTTGTTGCCGACGATTTGTTGACTTTTTATTTCTGGGCAGAAGATATCGGACCGGACGGCGTCCTTCGACGAACGGAAAGCGATTTGAATTTTGTGGAAGTCCGACCGTTTGAAGAAGTCTTTCGACAGGGTGAACCACCGGCAGGCGGCGAGAACGGCGGGCAAGGCCAGGGGCAGGGTGGCGATCAGGCCGGCGGGCAGCAGGCCGTCGAGGTGCTTCAGTTGCAAAAACAGGTCATGATCGCAACCTGGAACATGCTGCGACGCGAAGGTGACGCGAGCGAACCGGCCTTTGCGGACGACGTGAAAACAATTGCCGAGTCCCAACAAGTTGTCCTGGATCAATTGCAAACACTCTTGAAGGTAGAGCAGGATGAGCTGATTCAAAGCCTGGGCAACGACGCCGCCCTCCCCATGACCGTCGCGCTTGGCGAATTGGAAAAGTCGATCATGGAGCAATCGATCGATCCGCTCCGAAAGGCGTTTTCGGCCGAGCAGGCGGCTTATGCCAAACTGCTTAAACTTCGCGACCGGGAAAACGAAGTCGCCATGTCGCAGCAGCAATCCGGCGGAGGCGGTGGACAGAATTCGCGTTCCCAAAGGCAATTGCAAAACCTGCAACTCAAAAACGAGGAGAACCGTTACCAAAATGAACAACAGGCCCGTGCCGAAACGGAAACCGAACAGCAACGCGAGAACCGGCAGGTTCTGAACCGGTTGCGCGAGCTGGCAAGACGCCAAAACGATTTGAACGAACAACTTCGCGAATTGCAGTCGGCCCTGGAAAAAGCCGAAACCGAAGAGGAAAAGAAAGAACTTGCCGATCGTCTGAAACGACTGCAGGAAGAACAGGAAAAAGTCCTGCGCGACGCAGAGGAACTGCAACAAAGGATGGAGAATCCTGACAATCAACAGCGGATGAGTGAAGAAGCCAGGCAACTACAACAGGCTCGTGAAGATATCCAGCAAGCCAACGAGTCGCTGGAACAATCCGACGTTCCTAACGCCAACGCCGAAGGGACCCGGGCACAGCGACAACTTCGTGACCTTCGCGATGAATTTCAGAATCGGGCTTCCGGCCAGTTCGACGATCGGATTCAGGAACTTCGAAATGAAGTACGCGACATCGACTCGGTGCAGGAAGAGATCTCCAAACAATTGAATGATGATCGCAACAACGAATCGCAACGATCACTTTCGGAAGACACAAGCCGAGACGAACTTCCGCAACGCATGAAACAACAAGGCCAGCGTGTGCGAAACCTCCAGCGGGATATGCAGGAGCTTGTTGTCGAATCCGAAGAAATCGAACCGATCATGGCCGATCGACTTTATGACTCGTGGCGTCAATCGCAACAATCTCCTCCGGCCGATGCACTGGACTGGTCGTCGCAGTCATTGCAGCGCGGACTGGTCGATGAGGCGCGGGAACTGAACGACGATGCAGTCGAAGGGATTCAACAGTTGCGCGAGGGAGTTGATCAGGCTGCCGAAGCGGTGCTTGGGGAGGAAGCGGAAGCTCTCCGGCGAGCCAATGCCGAATTGCAACGCCTGTCAAGTGAGTTGGAAACCGAAGCACGCCGTGCCGGTGGTACTGAACCGGAATCGACGGAGACCGATGCCGGTTCCGCGAACCCGAACGGCGATGAACAAAATCCGGCCCAGTCGCAAAACAGTTCTGAGGAAAGCGGCCAACCAACCGGCGATCGAAATCAACCCGACACGGGCCGGCCATCGGGCGAGCCTCCGTCGCTCAACGAGCGAAATCAGCAAGACTCACGCGGTCGCTACGGTGCCAACCCGCAACTGAACTACGACAATAATGAGGATTGGCTCCAGCCACTCTCGGGCGACGACTACACCGACTGGATCGATCGACTTCGTGACGTCGAGGAGATGGTGGCCGATCCGGATTTGCGTGCCGAAGCGACCCGTATCCGCGAAGAAGCGCGGACTATTCGCGGCGAAGCGCGCCGTCACTCGCAGCCGCCCAACTGGAACCTTGTTGAAATGAAAGTTCTCCGCCCCTTGTTTGAATTGCAGGATCGCGTCCATGAAGAGCTGTTGCGACAATCCGAACAACAGTCGCTCGTTCCCATCGATCGCGACCCCGTTCCTCCCGAATTCGAAGACGCCGTTCGCCAGTACTACGAGCAGTTAGGTCGCGGCCAGCGATGATTCCCGATTTCCTGAATGCCAAAGAATGGCTCGTGCTGATCGCGGCGCTGACAGGTATTTGCCTGCTGGTGTTGCTCTGGTCGTACGCGAGTTCAGCCGGTCCCGTCAAATGGCGGCTGGTTTGTGCTACTTGCAAGGGGCTGGCGATCGGCTTGCTGGGACTCTGTTTACTGGAACCGATGCGGGTTTTTGAAGTTCCCCGCACCGGAGCGAATCTGATGATTTTGCTCGCTGATTCCAGTCGTAGTCTGCAGATTCGCGACCGGGGCGAAAGCCAATCGCGCGACGAACAGATGCGAACCGCGCTCGTCGATAACAAAGTCTGGCGGGAAGAACTGGACGAAGCATTCGACTTGCGGCAGTTCACGTTTGACCAGTCGGTCGAAGCGACCGAGTTCGCGGACTTTAATGCGGAAGGGACCGTTTCGTCTATCTCGGAATCGCTTAATGAAATTGGCAAACGATTTCGCAATCGCCCCTCGGCAGGAATCATCCTGATAACCGATGGCAACGATACCGGGCCTGTCGAATTGAATCTTGCCGAATTGCCACCCGTTTATCCGGTCATTGTCGGAAATGAAAACACCGCGGAAGACACCGGCATCGCGCGGGTTTCGGTCAGCCAGACAAACTTCGAAGACGCGCCTGTTACAATCGTTGCTGAAATCGAAACCAGCGGGTTCAAGGGAAAACCGCTGGCGCTCCAGTTGCTGAAATCCGATGGCTCGCTCATCGAAGAACAATCGTTTACAGGTACTGAGCCTAACCAGGCCCATTCGGTCCGCTTCCAGTTCAATCCCGATGAACCTGGTGTCAGTGATTTTCGCGTGCGCGTTATTGATCGCGAAACGGCCAATGATATCGGCAATGGTGAAGTGACGACCAGCAGCAACGAAGCGACCGTAGCCAACAACCAGCGAAGTGTAATTGTTGACCGGGCGCAAGGGCCGTATCGGATTCTGTATGTTTCAGGCCGGCCGAACTGGGAGTTCAAGTTTCTGCGCCGAGCAGTGCAAAAGGATGACGAAGTCGACCTGGTGGGCTTGATCCGCATCGCTCGCGAAGAGCCCAAGTTCACTTTTCGAAGTCGTCACGATGAACGAACCAATCCGCTTTTCAAGGGATTCGGCAATGATCGGGACGAAGAAGCCCAGCAATACAACGAACCAGTGCTCGTTCGCATGGGAACTCGCGACGCGGAAGAACTTCGCGATGGTTTCCCCAAAACCGCTGAACAACTTTTTGAATATCAGGCGATCGTGCTTGACGATGTCGAAGCAGCCTTTTTCACCCAGGAACAATTGGCGCTAATCGAACAGTTCGTCAGTCAACGTGGGGGTGGTCTGTTGATGCTCGGTGGTCAGGAATCGTTTGCGCAAGGGGACTACGATCGTACTCCGGTCGGCCAGTTGCTGCCTGTCTACCTCGATAATACACCAACAATTTCCCCTGACACCGGTTTTCGGCTTGAACTGACGCGCGAAGGCTGGCTGCAACCCTGGGTCCGCGTCGAATCGACCGAACCCGAGGAACATCAGCGACTGGATACGATGCCCGGTTTCGCGACCCTGAACCAGGTGAAATCGATCAAGCCAGGTGCAAGTGTCCTGGCACAGGTTGTTTCGATAGACGGAACGACATGGCCCGCACTCGTAGCGCAGCGGTATGGTCGAGGTCGAAGTGCCGCGTTATTGATCGGCGATTTTTGGCGATGGCATCTGGGAGGTGACAAAGGAGAAGACTTGCTCAAATCCTGGCGGCAGACCGTTCGCTGGCTGGTCGCCGACGTTCCTCGTCGCGTCGATGTTCGCGTCGAGTCGTCAAGCGAGAACGGGCCAGGCAAATCGATCATGATCGACGTTGTGGACAAGGAGTACTTGCCTGCCAATGATGCCCACGTCGTCGCAACAATCACTCGCCCCAATGGTGAACAAGTGGAAATACCTGTTC
The DNA here is from genome assembly GCA_031414755.1 of Pirellulaceae bacterium. Classification (GTDB taxonomy): domain Bacteria; phylum Planctomycetota; class Planctomycetia; order Pirellulales; family Pirellulaceae; genus CAJQPP01. The sequence continues at coordinate 39,437 of JANNWJ010000047.1, forward strand.
GACCCGCTGACGATCGTCACGGCACATGGCAACTCGATTACCAGTCCCGCCAATCGGGCGTATATCGAATGCACGTCGTCGCCACCCAGCCTGACGGGACTGTGATTGGCGAACGATCGAACGGCTGGGTTTCCGATTCGGACGCGATGGAGTTTGCACGATTGAAACCGAATCGCGGTTACTTGCAGCGGATCGCCGATCAAACGGGGGGCGAACTGATCGAACTGGATGAACTCGATTCGCTGGCCCGCCGGCTCCCGGCGCAAAAGGTCCCGTTGATGGACCGAAAAGTAAAACCCTGGTGGCACAACGCCTGGATTTTCGGAATTGCCCTTTCGCTACTCATGACGGAATGGGGCCTGCGCCGCTGGCAAGGAATGGCCTGATTCCGGAATGTTCAATCGACGGCGGATGTTCAAGTCCAACGCCACAGATAGCAGTTTAGCGTTGGAGTGATCCAGGAAGAGACATCGTTGAGGGGTTCGAATAGCTTTTTATGACAAAGGTTATTTGAACGGAGTCTCAACGATGCCCTTTCAACTTACATTGCTTGAACGCGAAAAGATATCACAGATGTACTTTGCCAAGGCTTTGAAACGGGAAGAACGAATGGCACCAGCCACGAATGGCACCAGCCACGAATGACGCTATGGAACAGGAGTGCTTTCAGGAGAACCAGTGGTAAAGAGATATCGTTACAGCATGCGCTGATCGTTCGAGTAAACCATCGAATCGTTTACGTAACTGACTGCGCAGCAAAAACCCGAAGCACTCGCTGGAAGTGCCTCGGGTAAGTTGAAAGTGACAGGCCGTTTGGGGCGGTGAAATCAGTTACGGTTATTCACGTATCGTGAAAATGCGTTGTAGTGTTTTCAAACTAAAAATCGGATCGATCGCCTTCACCACCGCGTCCACCGTCGCCCCCGCGTCCCCCTTGTTGGCCTCCACGACCACCCTGGCCACCTCGACCTCCGAATCCTCCACCCATGTTTTGGGTATCAAATGGTTCGCCAATCAATTCCTTGTATTTGGTGCGTTGTTCTTTGGTCAGAACGTCGAGGATACCTTCTTCTGCTGTGCGAACCAGTTCCTTGTACTTTTCCTGCAGTTCCTCACGGGCCTTTTCGGTTGCTGCTTCGAGTTCCTTGCGTTGCTCATCAGATATGCCCAATTCATCCAGCAAGGCCTCATTGCTGAACGAACCGCCGGCACCGCGGTTACGTCCTGACGCCTGGAAAGAAATTTGCTTGAGTCGATCTTTTTGATGAGGAAGTAAAACTGCATTCGCTTCGGCTTCGAAGGACTTCATTTTTTCGGCAACTTTTTCCTGCATCTCGGCCATCATTGTTTGACGTTCTTCGGGTGATACATCGCGCATTCCCTGAAACACATCGCGCATGGCCTGCATGGATGAATTCCGGATTGCATCCAGTTCTTCGATTTGATCGTCGACCAATTCAAGTTCGCTTTGAACTTGCTCGCTGGAGAGCAGGCCCAACATATTGTCGCCGCCACCAAATCCGCCAAAACCACGCTGGCCTCCTCGGCCACCTCCACCGCCGGGCTGTGCCAGGGCGACGTCCGTAACCAACAAAGTACAAACGGCAACTAAAATTGCCATCAACGAAAATGACTTGCTCACGGGATTCTCCACTTTTATCAAAATCAACTTATGCAAAAAAACTTCGAATTTCATCAAACCTTGATTCACGGAACATCTGCAACAGACAGGCTTTTTCGGGGGCAAAATTTCCCGTACCCATCCATGGAAAGGTAATATTAAACGTCCAACATTATTGATTCGACGTTCCGTAATTAAACGCCTTGCGGCATCCGAAGTTCCGACTTCGTTACAAAAAAAGTCACGTATTCCCGCGTGTCAAAGGAGACCGAAATTAGCGAAAAAAGCGGGTTTTCAGCAAAAAGACAGCACGGCAGGCTCGTTTCCGCGACAAAAGCGGCATTGAGTCGTAGCCCGCTCCGAGTTCAGCGGCACCCGATATTTCGCCGATTCGAACGAAAATGCCCGGTTCCTAACGAGGCGATTGTGTGCGAATGCTGGTCGATTCACTTGTCGCTGGTTGAAGGCTTGGCAAACTGGCCAGACGATTAACCGCTTGTTGTTCGCTGGATGCTTTGCTCGCTCGCACTAATTCATTGACCATGGCGGGATCCGGGTTTTGAACCGTGAACGTTTCGTTTTTTGTCGGATCGCCCGATCGAATAACCACGATTAGTTCTATGGGAGCATTCGAAGCCGACGAATCAGCTGCTGGCAGGACGGAACTGGTAAATCCCGCATTGCGAGCAGGCGGAGTATCACCGCGGAAGATGGCGTGTTGAATTCCGACTTCTGTTGTGCCTGGCAACAATTCCATGGACGCAGGAATTATTTTCTGCGGCTCAGATTGGGTGTTATTGGCCCACTGAACATCGGCTGCCGGAGTCTCCAAAGTGGTCTGAGGGCGGAACAAGTGGGTCAGATTGGCGGATGCGAACTGCCAGTAAACCGATTCGAGTCCTGTATAGATTCCTTCATCGATCTCAACAGCGGCTGCATTGCAAACTCCGACAAGCTGACCACCATGCGTGAACAGGCCACCGCCACTTCGTCCATCGATCGGTCGTCCTACGATGTCGTATTTGGCGACGCCGGAGTACCGGGTAACCGCTTTCAGCGCGGTTGGTTGAATCGATGGAGGCGCACCTTGATCGCATCCAACACTGAATACCTGGTCCCCCGTTTGCAAAACAAGTACTTCGGGTGCGACGGGAACTGGTTCAATGGGCAAAGGGCAGGGGATTGCAACAAGGGCAATGTCGTGAGACCCGGCATCAAACGAAATCAAGCTACCAATCACGCTGACCGGCTCACCGGTATTAAAACCCATGTCGACCAGGATCCTTCCCTTACCATCCGAATCCCGAAATACGTGACCACATGTCAACACAAGTGCTTCGTTTTCGACGCGGTGAATAACTGTGCCCGTTGCGTATCCGGTTCCTTCGGAATCCTCGACACGCAATCGAACTGTCGCTTGCATGGCGAGTTCTTCAGGAGCTAATCGTTCACTGTCAGGTATTGAGGCAACGTTGTTCGACTCCGAACTTTGTTTTTGTGCCGATGCCAACTCAACCTGCGGATTCGATTGAGTTTTCGCTTGAATGGTCGTTAGCTGCTGCACTATGAGAGCGGCAGGAGTTTGTGCTCCGCTCAAGGGGCGAAACGGTGCGACCATTTTCTGCAAATCATCAAAGCTCATGGCGCCGGAATATCGGGCCAGAACACGATTGTCTTCAACTACCATCACGGTAGGAGTTTGGGTTACACCACACTGCTCGGCGTACTGGCCATCTATTTCGAGGTGATATTTTGAGACAGCAATACCGGTCTGGGCAAGCCGATCGATATTTGGCTCCGTTTGGCGGCATGGAGGGCAACCGTTCTGGGTAAAGAACAGAACTCGCAACTCCGTGGCGCTGGCAAGGCTGCAAACGAGTGAGAACGCAAGGGTGAACAGAATCTTGAAAACGGGCATGGCATCCCTCCCTGGATGACTGGGCACGCCAAACAATTGGCAAATGGAGGCGAAATCGTGGTTGCAACATCCGTGTTGGCCAGGATTCCGGTTTCCGCTTGTTTGATGAATTGGTTTGGACAATTGCAGGATTTACAAAATTCGGCAACTTATGCAAAGACTAAAAACCTTTGGCCAAGTCCGCCGGGTATACTCATCGAAAGGTTGCCAGACCCGGAATCCCCTTGAATAATGGTGAATCCGGTCGATTTCTGTTTTCCTGACGCGCAAGTGCATTCGCCAAAAAAAATGGATGAAAATCCAGACTGGCTCCCCCATGGAGTCGAACAGCAATTGGCGCGCCATCGAAACATGTGGCTGACTTTTTCAAATTTTCGTTAATGCCGTTGATCGCCAGCTTGTGTTTGCTGGACTTATCGCGGACCAACCCCTTCCAGGCGGGAGTATGCTTCTGTGCCAGTGCATTCAGGAATCCACCAGCCATTGCTGATAGCAAGGGCGTTTTTTTGCCTGGCGGTTATGGCATTTCCGTTGCCGTTGCTGGCGCAACACGACGAAGTTATGAATCGCCGGCAGCAACGCAAAGCCGAATACCAAAGGCCCGTTGTGATTGAATTTAATGGTGTGATCGACGGGTACAACACGAACTTTTTTCGCAATCGACTGGCACGCGCAAAATCGGCCGGTGCCGATCTTGTAGTCGTTCAAATTGATAGCCCGGGAGGGCTGGTAATCGAAAGTCTGCTGATTGCCGAAACGTTGCGTGATGTTAGTTGGGCCTACACGGTTGCCTACATTCCTCGAGAGGCGATTAGTGGTGCCGCACTTATGTCGCTTGGTTGCGACGAAATAATACTTGGTTCTCAAGCCCGTTTTGGTGACGCCGGACCAATTCACTACGATCCGATGCTGGAGGCGTACCGCTACGTGCCGGCCAAGGCGAAATCAGTTCTGGTACGACAGGCGAGGGACCTGGCGATCGCCAAAGGCAAACCTCCAGCACTTGCCGAAGCGATGGTCGATGAGAATGCCACGGTCTTCCGGCGAAAATCGTCGGACGATGCGAATGCGGTGACCGAATACCAGGTTGTGCAAGTGGCGGATGACGAGGAAGATCCGCTGGCGGCAGCTCGCGACGCCGGGCTTGATTTGAACGAATGGGCATTGGTGGCCGAATCGGGCAAGGGGCGCATTCTGACCGTCAATGGACCGACTGCGGTCGAACTGGGACTGGCTGATTTCGTGGCCGAGGACAGACAATCGTTACTCGATCAATTCAATACGCGAATTACGCCGACCGTCTACGCATACAACTTTACCGATCACGTGGTAGCGTGGCTAACGCATCCGATAATGACTTTTTTATTGGTCGTTGCCGGATTGATCGCGTTGTATATCGAATTCAGTGCTCCAGGGATTGGAGTGGGCGGTTTGATTTCCGGGTTGTGTGCGATATTGTTTTTCTGGAGCCGGTTTTTTGACGGCACCGCCGGCTGGCTGGAAGTGATTCTGTTTCTGGCCGGGATCGTATTTCTGGCGATGGAGCTTTTTGTATTGCCTGGTTTTGGCATCGCCGGATTTTTTGGTCTGGTGTTGTTATTGACAAGTTTCGTCATGGCAAGCCAGGAATTCGTTGTTCCGGCAAACTCGGGTCAGTGGGAGCAGCTCGCACAAACCTTGTTGCTTGTATTGAGTGCCGTTTGCGTATTTGTGATTGGGGCAACATTTCTGTCGCGGCGGTTTGGATCGATCCCTGTTCTGGGAGCCATGGCACTCAAGCCACCGGTGGATGTGCCCGAAAGTTTAGTTGACAAGAAATCAGGAAAACCACTGCCGCAAACCCACCCCAATGTTTCGGTTGGCGACTGGGGAGTCGCCGAATCGCTGCTCCGGCCAGCGGGACGAGCTCGCATCAATGGTATTTCCGTTGATGTTGTAAGCGATGGGTCCTATGTGCCGGCCGGACGCCAGATTCGCATAGTGGAAATTTCGGGAAACAGGATTGTCGTATCGGAAATCGAAAATTCTGATGAAACCGTTTGGAAAGGGGGCGAGGCGACGTAGCCAGCCCTTCGACCATGTCAGCCCCTTTTTTGATTGAATTGATGATCGGGCCCAGGCCAGATTGATTAACGAGTTGCAGGAGACAATCAGGCTCCACAACGACTTTCTGGTCTTCTCAATCTGCCTGCAAGGTTGATAACTTTCCCTTAGCGTCGAAAGGCCGTGTCGCCACGGCGACCTGCACAGAAGGGAAACAAACGGTGCCCGGTTCGCCAAGGCTTGAAAAGGTCAACATATTTTGCTTGTGCAAAGGGTATTTCTGTCATGTAATCCTTCATGAAAGCGGCTTAATTAGGGAATTTGGTCTTTCCCCTAACGCCGAATTAAATAACATTAGTACCTTGCCGTTGTTGTGGACCCAATGGTCGCGCCAAATAAAAATCGGCGTGGACGCTGCACTCCAGGTTTTCGGTTCACGGTTACGACTGTTTGCACGGGTCGACCCAACGCATTCGTCGGCGGCTCAGTTCTGCTTTTGAAGCATGAGTGATTGGTGTGGTAATGAATCTTGACAAGTTGCGAAATATCGGAATTTCGGCGCATATCGACTCCGGCAAGACGACGTTGAGCGAGCGCATTCTTTTTTACACCGGGCGCATTCACAAAATCGAAGAAGTTCGTGGCGGTGGCGATGGCGCGACTATGGACCACATGGAACTCGAGAAAGAGCGCGGTATCACGATTACCAGCGCTGCGACAAGCGTCAAATGGGACGACTATTCAATCAACCTGATCGATACTCCCGGACACGTTGACTTTACTGTGGAAGTCGAACGATCGCTGCGAGTACTGGACGGTGCCGTTCTCGTCCTGTGCGCCGTCGGTGGCGTCCAGGCACAGTCGCTAACTGTCGACCGTCAAATGAAACGTTACCATGTTCCCCGTTTGGCCTTTATTAACAAGATGGACCGGACCGGTGCCGACCCGCATCGGGTTTGCGAACAAATGCGGAGCAAGCTTGCCGCTGATGCGGTGTTGATGCAATTGCCGATCGGCGAGGGCGAACATTTTGACGCCATTATCGACCTCGTTACCATGAAGGCCCTTTATTTTGACGGCACGCACGGTGAGAAAGTTCGAGAAGAAGAAATCCCGGCAGAACACCTGGAGCGCTCCAAAACGTGGCGGCAGGTGATGCTTGAAGGGCTGGCAATGTACAGCGACGAATTGATGGAACTGCTTCTGTCGGAAGAAGAAGTTCCAGAATCCCTGATTCACAAGGTGCTGACAGCAGCCGTTCGCGAACAAGGATGTACTCCAGTCTTCATCGGTACTGCATTTCGCAACCGGGGCGTTCAGCCCTTGCTTGACGCCGTATGTCGCTATCTGCCGTCCCCCCTTGATCGTGAAATCAAGGCCAAGGTATGGGATAACCCCGAACAAGCCGTTCCTCTGGAACCGGACGTCAAAAAACCGTTTGTCGGAATGGCATTCAAGATTGTGGAAGATCCGTACGGCCAGTTAACGTACATGCGTGTTTATCAGGGAACCATCAACAAAGGTGAGACCTACGTCAATCAGCGCACCGGACGTCAGGAACGATATAGCCGGATCTTGCGGATGCACGCCGACAAACGGGAAGAAATCGATTCGGCGCAAGCTGGTGATATTGTTGCCATTATGGGAATCGACTGCGCCAGCGGTGACACTTATGCCGCCCACGCGAAAATGTGCACGTTGGAGAGCATGTTTATTCCCGAACCCGTGATCAAGGTTGCAGTAACTCCTAAAGATCGCGGCAGCTCCGAAAAGCTGGGCAAGGCCCTGCAGCGGTTCCGCAAGGAAGATCCGACGTTTCATGTCTTCACCGATGAAGAAACGGGCGAAGTCATCATGGCCGGCATGGGTGAACTGCACCTCGACATTTACAGTGAACGAATTCGCCGTGAATACAAAATCGAGATCGAGGTCGGTGCACCCAAAGTCAGTTATCGTGAGACACCAACCCGGGAAGTTGAATTCAACTACAAACACAAGAAACAATCGGGTGGTTCCGGTCAGTTTGCCCACATTGTTGGAACCATTGGCCCATTAGTTCCAAGCGAAGAATTCCCTGAAACGGAATACCGATTCAAGGATGGTGTCGTTGGCGGACGAATCCCCAAGCAATTTATTCCTGCCGTCGACAAGGGCTTTCGCTCCTCAGTTGACAAGGGCACAGTTGCCGAATACCCGGTCACCGCATTGTTTATCAACCTCAAGGATGGTTCGTATCACGACGTTGATAGTTCCGAAATGGCGTTCCAGACGGCTGCCCGCGGTTGCTTCCGCGAATACATGCCGAAAACGAGCCCCGTTCTGCTGGAGCCTGTCATGAAAGTCGAAATCGAATGCCCGGAAAATTTCCAGGGCAATATCGTTGGCGATGTGACGTCGCGCCGTGGAATTATCGAGTCGACGGATGTCAATCTCGATAACGTTTCGATCGTGATTTGCGAAGTACCACTTAGCGAAACTTTCGGCTACGCCACGGACTTGCGAAGCATGACGCAGGGTCAGGGAACGTTCACCATGGAACTGGCCGGATACCGCAGAGTCCCAACCAATATTCAGCTTGCCATTGTTGAAGATCGCCGAAAGCAAAAAGAAGGTAATCTTGTCGGATCGCGATAGCCGTCCCTGATATTGGTTCCCAACGAGCGCACAGCAATCGAACGAGTCTTCCGTGAACCCAGGCGTTCACAGAAGACTCTTTTTTTTTGGCCCAAATTCTGCCATCATCAGAGGAATGACCCTGCGCCAATACATGTCTGTCCACGAAATCCTTTCCTATCCCCATTCCACCTCGCTTAGCGTCGAAATTACGCATTTACCATGATTGAGGAAATCCCGTCCCGATTCGATTTTGCGACAGCTCAACCGCGATTGTTCAAAATGTGGGAACAAGGCGGTTTTTTTCATGCTTCGCCCAACCCGGACAAAAAACCGTTCACGATTGTCATCCCTCCGCCAAACGTCACGGGTGCCTTGCATCTGGGGCACGCACTGAATAATACGTTGCAGGACATTCTGGTGCGGATGCGGCGTATGCAGGGATTTGAAACGTTGTGGATGCCTGGTACCGACCACGCCGGCATCGCAACTCAGGCGCGTGTCGAGTCGCGGCTAAAAACCGAAGAGAACCTGACACGCCACGATCTGGGACGCGAAAAACTCGTCGAACGGATATGGCAATGGAAAGAGCAGTACGAAACCCGCATTGTGTCGCAATTGAAACAAATGGGTTGCAGTTGTGATTGGGAGCGAATCCGCTTCACGCTCGACGAAATGTGCGGGACTGCCGTTCGGCATACCTTCTTTGACTTGTTTCGCAACGATCGTATTTATCGAGGCAAGCGGCTTGTCAACTGGGATACGTTTTTACAAACCGCTGTCAGCGATGACGAGGTTTACAATGAATCTGTTCAAGGCAGTTTTTGGCACCTACGCTATCCGATTATCGACCCAAAACAAGGCGAACCGGAATTCGTCGTCGTCGCGACAACCCGACCGGAAACCATGCTTGGCGATACAGCGGTTGCCGTTCATCCGGATCCCAAAGGCGCCTTTGCCAAAATGGAGTCGGAATTGCGCGATCGGCTACGCATCGCCAGCGCCAGTGAACGGGCTGCCATCGAGACGTCGCTGGAAAATATAATTGAGCGTCGAGCTTCGATGCTTGCGCCACTTGAACAACTCGCGAAAATGGCGGTGGATGGGCGACAGGTGATGCTGCCACTGGCAAGTCGCCCTATTCCATTGATTATCGATACGTGGGCGAGGCCGGAACTTGGCAGCGGGTGCGTCAAAATCACGCCGGCCCACGATCCGAACGATCACGAAGTTGGACGGCGTGCCGGGTTGCCGTTGATCAATATCCTGCACCCCGACGGAAAATTGAACGCCGAAGCGGGCGTTTACGAAGGCCTGGCCATTAAGGCTGCCCGCAAAAAGGTTGTTGAAGATCTCGACGCAAAATCACTGATCGAAAAAGTTGAGCAACGGCAAATCGAATTGCCCTTGTCGGATCGGAGCAAGACTCCGATCGAGCCGTTACTGGCCGACCAGTGGTTTGTCCGCATGAACGAACTGGCCCAGTCAGCCATCGATGCCGTCACTGATAATCGCGTTCGCATCCTGCCGCAGCGATACACCAACAGCTACGTTGACTGGCTGAGCGAAAAACGGGATTGGCCAGTGTCCCGGCAGCTTTGGTGGGGGCACCAGATTCCCGTTTGGTCACGCGCGGTCGAATCCGATGGCGAACTGGACGAAGTCCGCCGGGAGCTGGAGGATGGACTAAACATTAATGGTACGTCCGCCGCATGGCAAGTTGAGATGTGCGAAGAAACCGATGAGCGCAAACGCAAGCGAATGAGCATGCCGCTTGCAACCGTTCACGTCTGCATCCAGAAAGAAAACGACCCGTTGGAAAAAATTCTGGAGCGAACCGGTTTCTCGCGCGTCGATGATGTACTCGATACCTGGTTCAGTTCGGCACTTTGGCCCCATTCCACGCTGGGCTGGCCTGCACACACCAAGGAACTGGCGTACTTCTATCCAACGAGTGTTTTGATCACCAGCCGCGACATTATTACATTGTGGGTTGCCCGCATGGTTTTGATGGGACTTAACAATCTTGGAAAAGTTCCATTTTCCCAGGTCTACATTCACCCCAAGATTCTTGACGGTGAAGGGGAAACGATGTCCAAATCCAGGGGGAACGGAATTGACCCGCTCGATGTGATCGAAAAATTTGGCGCGGATGCACTGCGGTTTGGGATGGCACACCTCTGTACCGAGACGCAAGATGTGCGCATGCCCGTGCAGATCGAATGCCCACATTGCGAAACCAGTATTGAACTGACTCGCAAGAACCGGGAACTTCCCCGGATCGAGTGTTCAAAGTGCAACAAGCCGTTTGCCACACAGTGGGCCGAATCCGCCCATGACACCGCCTTGCCTCGCGGACTGGTGTTGAGCGATCGCTTCGAGACAGCCCGAAATTTCACAAACAAACTCTGGAATGCGTTCCGGTTTGCCATGATGAACTTGTCGGACTACGCATCAGGTCCGATCGACGTCAATCAATTGCCGATTGAAGACCACTGGATTCTGGGGCGATTGGAAAACGTCACCGATCAAGTCACCGGGATGCTCGACAATTTTCGATTCGCCGATGCAACCCGTGAACTTTACGATTTTGCCTGGCAGGATTTCTGCAGCAACTACATCGAGTTGCTCAAGGAACGCCTTGGCGACCCCAACCGCCGTTCCCAGGCGCAGCGAATGCTGGCTCATACTCTCGATCAGTTAATGCGATTGCTTCATCCGGTCATGCCGTTTATCACGGAAGAAATCTGGCAACGGCTGGCTGATTTTGCGCCACAGCGTGGTTTTCCCAATCCGGAAATGCCAACAGGTTGCTTGATCGAGGCCAACTGGCCGCAAATCAAACAGGAATTCCACGACCCAAAAATCGAGCGGCAGTTTTCGCTTTTTCAGCGTGCGTTAACGGCAGTCCGCGACATTCGCAGCCAACAAAACATCCCGCCCAAAAAGGAAATCGAATTCGTCATTCGAACGAACGCCGATGACGCATCGGCCTTGCAACCGTTGCTGCGGTACTTTCCGTTTTTGGCAAATGCCGAATGCACCGCCATGGGACCCGATGTAACACCGCCAGGAATGCCTGCGCCGCTGACCGTCGATTCTCTTGAAATCCTCGTCAATCTGGAGGGGTTGATCGATGTTGCGGTGGAGCGGAAACGGCGCGAAAAGGAAATCGACCGAATGCAGAGTTCGATTCAGGCAAAGAAGTCGAAATTGTCCAATGACAAGTTTGTTGCCAATGCTCCGCCTGAAATCATACAGCGTGAACGTGATGGACTTACCCAACTGGAAGAGCAACTCAGTTCCGCAGTTGCCGGTCTGGCTGAATTGCCACTTGGGTAATTGCCGCCACCCCAATTGCCGCTACCCCGTAACCGAAGAAACACCGAATCTCCCGTTGCATGGGAGATCCGGCATCGCGGCCTGGCAAATCGATTATTCAGTCAAGATCGTAGGCAAGTTGTTGGCGATCTCGCGGAAGATGTCTTCCAGCTCTTCGCCCGTGTTCGCGTGATAGTATTTGCCGCCACCGATTCGGGCGACTTCCTGCATTTCTGCCTGCCCGGCACTTGAGACGCTTGTACTAAAAGTGATCGTATGAATCACAACGTTATTCGCATTTACAATCAATTCCGCCTGGGCGCTTGGTGTTCTCGCCCCATTCGTCTGGTCTCCATCCGACATGACGATTATGGTCTTGGCCGCATAGAATCGGGCGTTGGGGTACCTGCTGGAATTCAAAATGGATTCGGCACCCATCTCCATCCCTTCGGCGATGTTTGTACCATTCTTCGGCGCTATTCCGTTGACGGAAGTCCGTATGCCGGAATAAGTACCAGTGATTGAATTGAGGAGATTGGCTGAGCTGTTGAAAGTAATCGTTGAAACACGTTCTTCCTGATCGGTATCGTCAAGCACGTCGAGGAACACAGAAACCGCTCCTTCCACCTGGTCCCAGCGCGAATGCCTCGGAGCTCGCACATTGGTATTGTAGGCAGGACTCGAACCCGTTCCCTTTCGCACTTCATAATCATAGGCGTATTCATACAGTTCTTCGTTATACGAATTGTCTGTGTGAAAAAAAGCGAACCATTTGTCCCGATACTCGTTCCGCATGGTCGTTGAGTTGTAGTAAAGTTCCCGATAAGGATACGATCGCGCCCAAATAGATGATGTAAGTGCATTGGTTTTTTGTGTGCTGGAAATCCGCCCCTGGCTTCTGAGCCGTTCGGTCTCCGAGGTAAGATTGATAAAGTCCTTGTATTCGAGCATTGAACCGCTTTTGTCCAGGACAAGTGCAATGTCCCGGTCAACTTGGGTGGATTGCGATACGACGATGGGTGTGAACTCGTCGAATGGACCAAAACCGGCGAACAACATACGGATCGAGCCACCAATCGATTCAGCGTTGCGTTTGCCCATGATTCGAATGGAATTGGCCTTTTGAGTCCGATTACGCACGCTTGATCGGTCTTTCTCGACGAAATCGTATCGACCGTATCCGTTGTTGAGACGTTTTGACATTCCCAGAAGGACTTCCCCTTCCGCCTCGGCAGGATCGATTTCGAGACGGTTTTGTCCGACATAGTTCAAACGTCCGGTCGTGACCGCGTAATCGATTGCCACGTCAATATTTTGAAACTCGCTAAATGCCCGACCGGCGGCTCGCGCCGCACTATCAGTTGCTACTCGCAACTCCGTGCGACACAACTGCATATAGGCAAAGTTGACGCAGACACCACAAAGCAACAATACAACCGGGATAAGGAAAGCCATTAACGGGGCGATGACTCCCCGGCGTAACGAACGATTCGTTGACTTGATTACCATAAATATTCCTTTGACGTCCTGGTGTGGTTTATTAAAATTGACAGGAATGCTGGTTCAACTACGAGCCGTCATAGAATCCTGAATAACTTTCAAATGACAGCGAAGTATGCGATGACTTGATTGTTGTGTGTCCAAAAAACCGCGACAAGATCAAGGCGTTGCTTGCAATTGGGATTGAAACATCGACTTCAACGCGACTCGTGTAGTCATCGATTTCGGTTTGTGCGACTTCACCCTTGTAAGGTTGAACCGTTACAGTTGCACTTCGCGTCCCCATATAGCGCAAGTATTTTTGGGCCTCACTTGTTGCTTCAGCCACTTTGGAACCTGGCACGATCGCGCTGCGGGCTGCTTCATACGTCGCGACATCGGCGAGATTCTGGATCATGGTGATTCGAAGAAATTCGATCGAGATCCAGATGATGCCAAACACAATGGGCGCAACCATGGCAAATTCCACAGCCGTGACACCCTTTCTGCCGGATCGTCGTTTTGTATATCGGTTTGTCGTCATGGGATATTCCTGATTCGGTCGCTGGGGTGCAAGTCTGCGGTACTGCCTCTACTCTGTTTCGAGCCGGTATTCTTTCCTCATCACCACCGTTGCCGAAAGTTTTGCCGGTGTAACAAATTGCATCCACCGAAACGGAGCGATACAGTTTCCCGAGACGGGTGCGGTGATCGTAATCGTGATGGGTTCAAGAATATCCGCTTCATCGGCAGCCGGAGTAATGGTTACGTTGTTACTGATTTGCTCGCCGTTGAAGTTGATGCCTCGACCCTCAAGAATGTCCTCGATTCGTGCGACAACGTCGTCGTTATCAGCTTTGCGAGTCACCGCGAGTCGGGATCCTTCGTAAGCGGCGATGGTCAGCGACTCCTTAAGATAGATCGCTGTACTCAGTTCGATTGTCGCGGCAATGATCACGATAAATAACGGCAAGGTAATTGCCGCTTCGGCTGCGGCACCACCATTTCGCCGGTTGCCAATCCGATGCGCCGATCTAAATCGTTGGAACCGTTTCACTTTTTCAAGACTCCGTTGAACATTTAAGGGTTCAATAACCTGGGTAACACGATTTCCAGCGCTTCAATCACCGCGGAAATTACGGGATTACGGATACTCCCTATTGATACATAGGTCAGGAATCCAGAACAGGCAAACAACTTTCTGTCGATTCAATCCATTTCGTCAGATCGACCGGAGTGTCGGCGATGTCAAACAGCTCCGTCGGGAAAACAGCCTGTTTTGATGTTGCAAAACGTCAACCAGGTTTAAATTCTGCCAGGTTGCACATGTCGATAATCCCCGGTTGGATTGGCTTGAGACGCGAAGTTGAAACCCAATGCCATAAAAAAAAAGCCTTGCGAAAAGCAAGGCCCTGACAGTGTTCAGATTCTTTTTAGCCAATAAAACGTGAGCGCGGAATTAGCGAGTGCGCTTGGGGATAACGTCCCAGTTCCACTCGATGGCCGTTGCCGACGAATCCGGTATGGATGCGTTGTGTTGCCCCGAAAGGGTTCCTTCGTTGTCCACAACAATGTTGTTGCGACTGACCAGTGATTTCGCATCGAATTCGACACCACCACTGACGTTTGTAATCTCCTTGATCTTGTTGGAGTCCGGCACCCTGATTGTCCGTTGTCCGGCAATCGAATCGACCGACAAAGGTGTCTTGTATATCGCCGGTTGGTAGGCCATCCGATTCGAATGACTTGCCTCTCCAAAATGATTGAGTTGCCAGTCGATTTGCCGGTTGAGTCCCTCCTGAACAATCAGGTTTGCAGCCACCGAACAATCGAAGAGATTCCGCATTTCGCCGTAAACCGGGTACTTTTTGGCGATCGTTTCAAAATGTCGTGTAAAATCCTGGGCGAAACCGGCGGCCATCGAGGATGACTTTCCGGTGTGCTCGCGCTCGCCCTGATCATTCCAGAATTCACTTTCGCCAAGCAATTTGACACCTTGCCCGGAGATT
Source organism: Pirellulaceae bacterium (assembly GCA_031414755.1). Classification (GTDB taxonomy): domain Bacteria; phylum Planctomycetota; class Planctomycetia; order Pirellulales; family Pirellulaceae; genus CAJQPP01. The sequence goes on from JANNWJ010000047.1 coordinate 54,441, forward strand.
TCGAAAACGGTCCGGTCCTGATTGGTTGTTACAGCCTGGTAGTTCATGGAAAACCACCATCGTACCAGGGAATCGCTTTCAGCCACATTTCCACCTTCATCCAGAACCATTCGCTCGAAGTAGTCAGGAACTCCTTCGACGGTTCCAACCACTCCCATTCCGATCAGTTTCATATGGTAATCCGCTTCGACAATTATCTGCCCGGCGTGTGTCGTCGGTTCAATTCCGTTGACCGTCACCAGTTGCTGGCCCAGGGTTTCCTGCAGCCGTTTGCGTAGCGCGGGACCGCGCAAGTTACCTTGCTCGACGACCTTTTGGGCAGCCGCCAGATTTTCCGGTTTCGGATCAATCGAGCACCAGAACTGGCCATTGGCCTTCTGGGCGTTACGTAAACAGACGACGAGATCGTCAAGATTCAGAACTGGCAACGTTGTTTCGTCATTAACTGCCCGGCCTTGATGGTCATAATGCCACGGACCCGCTGGCCCTCCAATAACGACGTCACGAGTTTCAGGATAAATCATTACGTGAGTCAGCCGGTAAATGCCACCGAGGCATTTCATCTCGGGAGTGGGGCGCTCGCCGCGAGCAGAAAGCATTTGAAGCGCTCGCTCCAGCCGGGTCAGCGAAATTGCCCGAAATTCCGTCTGTTGGACCAGCGAAAGATCTTCGATCACATCGGAGGCTACGAGGAGTTGTTCAAGGCGACCACTGTTGTCGACTTCGATTTGACGTAGCACCCCTTTCGGGTCCACGAAAACTCCCGATGGAAAGGCCCGCATTCGCCCAGTCCCGCCGTTGGCTTCCCAGCCGTCGGGATCGATTGTTTCTTCGATCAGTTCAATCAATTCGTTAAAGTCGGCTTGTGTGATTCCGCCTGGCTGAATTCCGGTGCCGTTTCCTCCTGCGTTTCCAGCCGATCCAAAGTCATTTCCCGAGCCACGGCCAAACCCGGATTGCGAACTGCCAGGACTACGAAAGTTGCTGATTTTCGAAAACGTATCGAGTCGCAGATCATCGTTGGAAATACCAGCGGCATTCTCGAAGGAATCTTGTCCAACTCCGGCATTACGCTGGGCGATTGCCAACTCGCCGAGCATTTTGTCGCCCGACAAGGGCGTCGATGCGGACATAGCCATTTCACGAGCCAGGGTAAATTCGCCGCTTGTCAGGTGCTGCCGAAAACGTTCAATGGATTCTGCTCCATCAGGTTCTTGTCCTGAGACGAAGAACGGTGGCCCTGATGCAAAAATTGCGGTGGCCAAAACGAGAATGCCGGGCCAAGCCGACCGTCGTTGAAACTTGCAAACGATCATACGAAGTGTCTCCTCGATATATGCCCTGCACTTGTAGCATCGCAGCAAAAAGGGTCCTTTGTCAAGTTTTATTGGGTCATTTCGAGAAATCAGTCGAAAATCGCTGAGAATCAGTTAACGAAAAAAAAGCCCTGTTGAAATCCAACAAGGCCTATCGGTGAGTTGATTCGTCGTTTCGCTGCCAGGCAACTTCCGCAAGGTTCAACCGGCGGAGTCAATTCAAAGCCTTGTTTCAGCCAACTCGTGCAACGCCTAGTTGCATCCGCAACCGGATGTGCTGCCAGAGTCGCAGCCACCACCACAGGCTCCTGCGCATGGAAACAGTCCGTGATGTCCGCAACCAACACGGGAACGAAGTCCGCCGAACAAGTCCAGGCCGTGCCTATGTCCGGAGCAGCCATCATCGCTGGCGTTGCATCCGCAGTCGCTGTTCGGTGCAAACCGGGAAAGGACCGACCCGCCACATTTGTTTCCGCAACCGCCGCCGAAAATTCCGCCGCACGAGCCAAAGTTTAATCCGCAGCCATTGCCGCAACTGTTGCAATCCGAACATGCCGCCGGCCATCTCGATGCACAACCAGTATTACAACCGTTTAACAACCCGCAGCCGCTATGGCAAGCAGGTTGCTCGCTGCAATACCCGCCCCACAGGTCGACGGCTTGATCGTAAGTCCAGGCATGTGGGGCGCGTCCTGTGCCAACATAACCGGCATTTCCATGGCCATTGCATCCGCAATCCTGAGCGAACATCGAGCCACACATCACCAATGCGATCATCGCCGCACCAGGAATCCATTCAATTTTCATTAGACTGCTTCTCCCGTAAAACGACGAACCGGCTGCTTGCCCAGGCCCCGGTTATCGTGACACCTGGAACAGAACCAGCAATTATTAGCCTGAAAGCATTTATCGGAAATGAATGTGTCGTCATGACTTGTTCAGTTGTTAAATCGGCCAACAATCCCCTTTTTCTGTTCCAGTCCCGACAGTCAATCCAATTGGTGTTTTCGTACTCGAAAGAACGACGGAAACGATCGACTCGATTAGTCGGTTCAGCGAATCTGTCGGTCAGTTTGTTCGCTGGGGTAAATGTAACGAAAACAAGGGATCGAACAGGGAGAATCGCCCGCAGGAATTTCGTGAAACCCGGAAACTGCGGCATTTACACAATGTATCCGTCGAGGTCGCCCAACCTGTATTGACAGGCAATCAGGATTTTTGCTATCAGCCAGTGACAAAGTCCTCTCAAAACAATACCTGGAACTCGATCGTGGTACCTGGATTCCGAACTAATCAAAAATCGGGTTGGCCAGCAGGCTTATTGGTCTATGTGGTAATGATTGCTTCGTTGTTTCCCGGAACAGCCAGCGGGCAAACCAATCAATATGCCGATTTTCGCACGCAACATGTTGTATTGAGGACGGGCAGCGTGTTTTCGGGCGTCGTCGAAAGAACGAATGATTGGGTCACCGTGCGATCCCAAAATGGTATCGCCGTAAAGTTGACAAGAAGCGAAGTCGACTTTATCACCGACTCAATCGACTATGCGGCTGATCGACTTGCCAACCGGATCGTCGATGACAATCCGGAGTCCCATCGAGACATGGCCAACTGGTGTCTTCGTTTCGGGGCCTTGAGTGGAGCGCAGCGCGAAATCGAATGGCTATCGTCAACGGATTTTTCCCGGTCGGAACTGCGGGAACTGCAGCGACGCCTGGAAATCGTCAGGAATCCCGCCACACCGGCAGTCTCAAACCAGGTATCGGCTGACAACCAGGGCAGCGAATCGGAACCACCCCGGAAAATCGTTCATTCCGAACATTTCCTCGTGCGTGAACAATTGCAAACCGCACTCGATTCGATTTCCAAAAATGCCCGACGCGACTTTACCTCCCAGGTGCACATTCGAATTATAAACGGGTGCGCCGCAGCACAATGCCATGGCAATCCGACAATCGGGATGCGACTTTGGCGCGATGACCGGTCCACGGGCCTCGAATCAACCAGCACGCAACGCAACCTGCTTGCCATACTCAAGCAAGTCGATCGCCAGACCCCGGACAATAGCCAGTTATTGACCTACATGACAACCGCACATGGGGGACAAGCGGAACCAGCGTTTTTAAGGGATTCGCCCGAATGGAATGAAATCAGGAATTGGGTCACATCGATAGTCATTGCCGACGAGATGGTTGCGGATGCTTCGACATCGATTGCCCCGGCTTCATTGCAGACACCCGTTAATTCGGTCGTTGCCAGTCTGGCAAATGGGGTGGAACCGCCCGAGCCAGTCGATTTGCTCTCGAATTCAGGCAAAACGGAACTGTCAACGGACCCCTATGACCCCGAGCTTTTCAATCGCACATTCTCAAGCCCCAACCCTGCCACGCCCTTTCGATCCAGCGCTCCGACGTCAACTAAATTCGTGACGGTACCGGAACGTCACACGCCACTGCCAGGCGTCGAATCCGTCAAGGAAACGCTGGTGGCTCCAACCATCCGAAAAACACGCCCTCTGCCGCCGGTTGAAGACGACAACCAATAGCGTGGCAATTCAACAGGTTTGCACCATGGGCTGTTCGCCGCGAAATCGAATCTTGCCTGACTTGACGCATTCAAGAAACGAAAAGTTGCTGGTTAGAACTTCCGGGTGCTCGGCAAGCTGCTCGATCGTCATCCACTGCACGGAATGAACTTCAGAGGGATTGGGCTTGAGCATTAACTCCGATTCAACAATCTTGCATTCGATCCAGTGCAATTGACAACCTGATGGCGCAGTACTCACCCACAATGGAGCGATGGCGACGGCCCGAACGCCAAGTTCCTCCCGCAATTCGCGGACGATCGCTTCGGCAGCGTGTTCACCTGTTTCAATATGCCCGCCAGGAAAACAGAGTTTCCCCGGGGCCCTTACCGTCAATGCTCGCTTGATAACCAGCAGTTTTCCTTCACGGACAATTGCCGCAACCGCCGCTTGCCGACCACTGACATACCTCGTGTGTGATTGACGGTCAGGCATCAACAAAAAACCAGGGTTGGTTCCAAACAGGGAAAAGCGACAAAACGATTTCGTCAGGCACTCGGACTTTCAAATCATGGCAAGTCATTCATTATGTATTGAACAGCGAATTATGCCAATAATCGTGCCAATATGTCGGCAAAGGGAGGCGATTCATCAGAGGTTGCTTCACAGCTAAACCAAAAATAGCCTTTTTGTAAACCACAATGACCGCAAGTGAGATCAATACCGACAGGTTTATGGTCGCGGTCGTTAACACGCAGAGCCACAAAGACACAAAGATTTGAATTCACATTCTCTCGGTGCCTTTGTGGCTCTGTGTGAGAAACTGCCGTTCGAATGACAAGTGAAGGTGCCACCGGCTATGGTGGCCGAATTGTGGGTGGGGTGGCCGAAATGTTGGCCGAAATGTTGGCCGAAATGTGGGTGCACCTTTTGTGACCCTCAGTCCATGTGAAACTCTCGCTAGAAATCGCGTATGGTTTTCCAAGTGGTAACTCAAATCCCAAATCCACTGGATCTTTAAAAGAATCGTTAATCGAGAATAGCGCGGAATATGGCTGGCACCTTTCGCTCCTTCTTGCACCCTTCGCTCCTTCCTTTCGCTCCTTTGTAAAAACGTTGAATCCCGGATTCCAGCGTGCGGATCGCTTACTTCGGCATCGGAAGAAACAGGAGGGCGTTCTCGGCGAAAGTTGCTTCACCGACCTTGCCATTGATCCGGTACTGGATTACCAAGGTTTTCGCTGTTCCAGGGACCGCGTCACCGCCGAAAGAAGCGTTGTAGCTGGACGAGGGCAGTAAAATCAGTTGATAATCGCTTGCCTGCTTTTGCAATATCTCGGTCACGTCTTTTTGTGTTGATCCCGCCCCGTATTCCGCTTTGATGATTTCCATTTCAACTTTGATCAGTCCGTCTTTGGACAAAAGCTCCTGCAATTCTTCAGCAGTGCTGCCCAGGCTTTGGGCGATTTCAAGTGTCGCTTGAGTCGCTTCGTCTTTTATTTCGGGAATTTTTCGCGCGTTCACGGCGAGCTGCAGCGTCTCAGGACAAGGGTATCGCTTGAGCACTTCTAAAACCAGCTTCTGCTCTGCTGGCTGACGCGCTGTCTCGAATGCTATTTGGCACATCTCGACTCGCTGCTGTTCGGGCATAGTGAATTGCCGCGCGATACGGATATAACCGCGCAGGGCACGGACCTGGTACTTGTTGGCAGGTCCGGATTTTGCCAGATCCAGTAGAACGGGTGCCGCGTCGATCGTCATCCATTCACCCAGCAAACGGCTACTGACATCTTGCAGCTCGGGATCAGAGCCTTTGGCGGACGTGCCTATGGTATTAAGCGCATTCACTCCGCCAACAACGCCCAAGATTTCGAGCAAGGCAATTTTTGTGGCCAACGGCGAATTCTCCACGGCAGCCGCCAGTTCCATCGCACATGCGTCGCGATCCGGCATGCGAATCGATGCGGCTTTCAGCGCCTGCACTGCCAAGGGAATGTCTTCAGCATATTTGGGCGAAACGACCTGAGAAACCAGCAGGGAAAGTTTATTTGCAGGAACGGTGGATCCCAGCGATGTAAGAGCTGCGTTGCGAACGGATTTATCCGAATGGTTGAGTGCCTTCACAAGCTCGTCGATTGCCTCGATTCGCCGCATTCCTGCCAATTCAAGCAAAAGTACGTGCCCCTTTCCTTCGGCTTTGGCCAGCCGAACCAAAATATCCTTGTTGACCTGATCATCAGGCAATTCGGCCAGTGCTGTCCTGGCAAGCACTGCCAATTCAGCGTCCGACTCAATTCCAATGTCGAGCAAGTAAGGGACGCACGTTGCGTCTCCAACGCGACCGACGGCAACTATCGCCGCCATGCGAACCTGGGTTGGGCCCTTTGCTGCCGCGTTCAGCAACGCTGGCAATTGGACGGTCTCTTTTCGATCGGCCATCGCTTGAATCAAAAGTGCTGCCCGGTCCGGCGCCAGGCGTGCGACTTCCGCTGCAAGGGCCTGATCCAACTTGTTTCCAGGAAATTCACGGGCGGTACCAAGTGCGATTTGAAATAGCTGCTTGTCGGGTGATTGAAATACTTCGAGCAACAACGGAATTCCATCCTGCCCTCGGGCGAGAATCGCGCCTCTGGTCGCCTCCAACATTCGCTGCCGGGGCACATCCGATTTTTGCACTTCGTCGTAGATCGCCATTGCTTCAGCCGCGTTTCCGTCGGACAAAAATCGTTCCGCGCAAAGTACGCAACCTTCGGCCACTGCCGAACGATTGTTTACCGATTTGCCGATCAGGGCTTGCCGAAGTGCCTGGGAAGCGGCGACATTGCCAATGTGTCCCAAGGCAACCGCTGCGGCGGAGGAAACTTCAGCGTCAGCGTCCTGCAAGCGGCCGATCAACGAATCTACAGACCCCGCGTCACGTCGGACACCGATGGAATTGATCACGCCGACCAGCAGATTCCCCTTTAGCGAATCGGTCGCCTCTCGCAATGCCTCGTCGGCAGCCGCGCCGGGAATAGCTTCCAATGCAATACGAGACCATGACGCGAGCTTTTCGTCAGTCAACAATCGAGCCAACTCCGGAACCGCTTCGCTCGATCCGAATATCGCCAGGTGTTTGCAGGCAAGCGCCTTGTCCGCAGCCGGGGCGTCCGAGCGCAAGACCTCGATCAGCGCTCTTTCGCTTGGCGTGGTAACAGTTTGACAATCACCTTCACGAACTGTGACGACAACTATCAAAACAAAAGTGAGTATCCGTTGACGAGTCGTAAACATGATTTCGGTCCCGCTTGTGTTGTCGTGAGTAAATTCGAAGTACTTCTGTTTTAAAGTGTGCCACTGCTGGCTTGTCCAGCAGTGTTGTTCTGACTCGGCACTGCTAAACAAGTTAGCAGTGGCACCCATCCCGAAGCACTGCTAAACAAGTTAGCAGTGGCACATAACCTAACCCGCCGAAGCAGGACTGACTCAATTTTAAAGCCTCCAGGGTTCACGCAAAGCTTCGGATCGCAGTCGATTGGCTTGCTCGTCATTGATGAATTCGTGTTTCGCAAGGTCGTATTTCACTTGCCGGTTCAGGTACAACGCGATGTTTGCTGCATGGCAAGCGATATGCGCATTGCATGCGGCATCTGCATTCCCCTTCGTCAGGCCGCGTGATTTGACGCAATCCAGGAAATCGCGGACGTGGAACGTGGCCGGGTATCCACCGATCTCGTCAACCGTTCGTCCGGCAAGTAATTCCGGTGAACTCAAAACAAGTTTGCCGCTATCTCCCGCTTCAACCCACCCCGTTTCGCCTTCGAAGCGAACAGGGCACGAACCCAGAGGTATCCAGTCGTTTTCGCGCAAGATCAATTCCACTCCATTTTCATATCGCGCCATTAATTGCCCGTTGTTCGGCGCGTTGTATTCGATGGGAGGGGGACAATCTCCAACGGCCCATTGGCAGAGGTCGACACAATGCGAACCCCATTCCAAAACGCCGCCCCCATTGAAAGCACCGACGAAGCCACCCCCCTTTTCGAAATTAAATCCGTCCAGCAACTTTTCGTTATACGGTCGCCAGGCAGCCGGCCCAAGGTACATATCCCAGTCAATGACTTCCTTGTTCGGGACAGGCTCGGCGGGCAACCAGCCACTCATCAGCGCCTGCATTCCCGCCGGGTGCGCAAATACTTTTTTCAATTTGCCAAGCTTCCCCGTGCGAGCCAGCGCACAGGCAAATGCGAAATGTGGCAGATTCCGACGCTGCGTGCCGGCCTGAAACACGCGGCCCGTTCGGCGCATTGTTTCCGCCAGGATCAGGCTTTGTGAAATGTTTTTGGTGACCGGCTTTTCACAGTACATGTCCTTGCCCGCTTTGGCAGCAGTCATCGCGGCCGTCGCATGCCAATTTGGTCCCGTGGCGATGAGCACGGCATCAATATCGTTGCGATCAAGCAGCTCGCGAAAATCGCGTACCATGTCGCAGTTTTGATTGCCGTACTTTTCGTCAACCAATTTTTTGACAGCAACGCGCCGCGTTTCCTTGATGTCGCACACCGATACAAACTGAACGTCCTTTTGCTCGAGGAAGCAGCCGAGGTCGTATGTGCCCCGGTTTCCGATGCCGATTCCCCCCACAACCACTCGCTCGCTTGGTGCAACGGCACCGTCCCGGCCCAGTGCCGAGCTGGGGATAATCGTCGGCGCCAATACTGCGGCGCCCGCAGCGGAAAGTGCGGACCCTAAAAACCGCCGCCGATGAAGTTGCATTGTCTGTTTCGACATGGCTGACTCCTAATCGTTTTTGTTGCATGGCAACCTGGGACACCGTCAAAGTGGCCGTTGTATTGCCGGTACCTCAACAGCTTACCTTTGCATCAAGTTATTTTCTACATATGCTCCGGCGGCTGTCATCCGGAGCATTGCTTTTCCGAGGCAATCTGTCATTCGACTCGGTTTTCAGCCGGTACAGGTACCGGTGGAAGGCTTATTCCCACGACTAACATGCAAAAAGTACCGCAATCATGGCCTCATTCCGTTACCAGGAGTTACATTGGATCATGTCTCCCAATGTAGATTTGTGTCTGGGTGTTTTCGGAGAAAACGATCAATGACAAAAACAAGTCAAATCAAATTGATTCCATCCGTTGTACTTGCGATTGGGGTCTGGCTAGCCTTTCCGTCCCCGGTTTTTGCTCAAGAAACGACCGATGAGGTTACGTCGCAGCAAATCGATTCAGCGATTCGCCGGTCCGTGACATTGTTGGAACGGACCTCGGCCAAAACTGCTGAGAGTCGAACCTGTTTTACTTGCCACGGCCAGGCGTTGCCCGTCCTCGCACTTGTTCAAGCGAGCAAACTGGAATTTCAGGTTGATCAGGTAAATCTTCAACACCAATTGAGCCATACGCATGAATATTTGAGCGAAGGACTTGCCGATTACCAGGAAGGGAAAGGGCAAGGGGGCCAGGTCGATACCGCTGGCTATGCTATTTTGACGTTGAAAGCCGGGGATTGGCCGGCCGATGATGTAACCGCAGCGGTTGTCGAATACCTGTTGAAATACCAGTCCAGCCAGGATCACTGGTCAAGCTCCAGCAATCGGCCCCCTTCGGAAGCGAGTGACTTTTCCGCGACTTATGTCGCACTGGCAAGCCTGGATCACTTCGGAACTCCCGAACAACAATCGCGAATCATCGACCGGAAAAACCTGGTCAAGCAATGGCTGTTATCCGCTGCAACCCGCGACACCGAGGATCAGGTTTTTCGGTTGCAATCGCTGAGGTACACCGATGCTGATCAGGATCTGATTCGCGAAAAGGGCAGAGAATTAATTGCCCAACAGTGTGAAGACGGCGGGTGGGCCCAATCTGCCGATTTGGCAAGCGATGCTTACGCGACGGCAACCGTATTGGCCGCTTTGAATCAGTCCGGCACGCTGACCATCGACGATCCGGTCTATCAACGCGGGGTACATTTCCTGATCGAGACCCAGAAAGAAGACGGCTCGTGGCACGTGGTCAGTCACAGCAAACCATTTCAGGAGTATTTTGAAAGTGGATTTCCGCACGGAGTCGATCAGTTTATTTCCGCCACTGCCACCGGCTGGTCGGTTATCGCCTTGTTACCAGGAGTTTCCGCAAAAAACGGAATAACTCCTTATGGCGTGCGTCGTTGATTGAATTGTCAACGATCGTTTTTTGTTGACTTGCATTACCAATAACGAAAAAGGTTTTGCCGTTTCTCACGTTGCGTCGAACAACAACGGGAAGAATTGACCTTGCATCCTCTCGCCGCGTTGAATCGGCGGGACTCCCTTTAACAGTTCGTCATCGGAGTCCGAGCGAGTTCCATCGCCAAAGACATTTAGCACGATCGCGCGGCGCGGCGTGGGGGTTCGATTGGCTTGCGAACCATGCACGGTCAGCGGATGGTGGAACACAGCCTCTCCCGCTTCCATTTCACAGGCCACCGGGTGCATCAGTTGGTCCCACTGGCTGTCGTTGAGGACTGCTCGAATCGCTTCCATGTTTCCCGCCAGGCCTGTGATCGGAAGCAATTCCCACTGGTGACTTCCAGGCACGTACTTCACACAACCATTGTCAATCGTGCTCTGGTCAAGCCCGATCCAGCAACTCAGGTGATTCATCGGTTGGGTTCGGGTCCAGTAAGAATAATCCTGGTGCCAGGAAACGACTCCGCCATGTTTGGCCGGCTTGCAAAATAATTGATCGTGCCAGAAACGAACCGAGCCCCCCAGGAGCTGCGACGCTGCCATGACAAAAGCGGGGGACCACAAGATGTCATGTATCCCAGGCCGCAATCGCCACGCGCCCAAAGCGTGAAACAAAACATTGTTCGGATCGCCCGACTCGTTGGAATGGTACTCGTACCAAAGATCGCGCCCCGGATGATCGGGGGTCATCAGCTCGGCCAACTCGCCGCGCAGTCCCTCGATTTGTTCGTCGTTCAGAATCCGGATCCGGGGCAGATAACCCTGTTCATGAAAGAATGCGATTTGATCCGGCGTGAGGCAAAACTGTTCCCACTCGTCTTTCGAATCAGGCCAGCGAAACAGATCCCCCACCATTTGATGGCACGTCGAATAATCGATCACGGTTTGGTCTTGAAACGGCATTTGAAATCGAAAGGGCAGAATTCAAATAGTTTTGTGAATCCTTATGTTAAACCCACACGTGGCAGATTTAAATCGGGTGACCGTCGGATCGGCTCGATGCAATACGAGCGCAATGAACAAGGCAATGCCACCACAATTCCGGCAAATCGTGTGAGGAGGTCGGGTTGCTACTCGTCTTTGATCACGTCGCCGTCAAACCCGCCGGTCAATGCGTAGAACGTTTCAATGTCAACCAGTCTGTCGACACCGCGCAAAGAACCATCACCCATGGCGAAATTCACCGTTGCCGGGTGCCTTGAACCAAAGCCCGCCATTGCGGAATACTGCGAGTCACCCAAAAGAAGATATTCCGGCTCGAAGTCATTTTTGTTCTGTTTCCATGGGAGATTTCCCCGTCCTCGGGCGAGTCCTCCAAAAACCCAACAAGGATAGCGCCTTCGTTCGCCAGCGTAGATATCTCCGATGCTCTCCCCATACAAAATTGTATTGCTGGAGCCGTCTGTGACAGACGAAATCGTCATTCGCTCACGACAACTGCCGTACCCTCGGTAGGGCTCCAATTCAGGCAGCGGCTGACGGCCTCCGGCATGCGCTCCGGCGCAGGCAACGTAATTCGTCGCCGCTGGCGGGTGCAAAGTGTCTTCATACGATGTAATGTACATCGCGTCCCGCTGGTCGTCTTCGACGAACGCCGGCTGGGAAGTCACAACGGCTACCTGGTCCGGTTCCGGTTGATCAAGAGAGTCAGATGGACAAAGAAAGATTGGAACGTTGGTGTACAGGGCCTCCTGCAGTCCCGTGTTGTCGCCGATCCACAATGGCGCTGTCGGGTTTGTTGCCCGATGATCGGAATACAAAACACCATGAGATACACTTTCCCGTGGCACCGATTTGTAAAGGACGTTTTGTTCGAGAAAGCTGGAAACAAGCAACAACGACGATGTGTGCTGGGCGTTTTTCCAAAAATACGGGCTGGCTTCATCAATCCATAGGCTTTCGTTCGTGCCGGAACCAGCCGGAACCACAATCACCGTATCAAATCCAAGCGTCCCTGCCGGAAGCCGACGATGCGATGCGTCGTATGAATGAGCGGCCATTACGATTTGCCGCATATTGTTTTTGCATGACAGCCTTCGCGCCAATTCCCTTGTGTCCTGAATAGCTGGCAAGGTCATTCCCGCTAGAATTCCGATTATCGCCATGACCACCAGCAATTCCACCAAAGTGAATCCGCGTTTTGAATTCGACATTGATCCACCTCGCCAATAACTAACTGATTTGAATTGGAAAAATCATTGCCCATCCCCGAAGCAACCGCGTTGAATCTGTAAATTTATCGCGCATCTAAGTCGACTGCTCCAAAAAACTTACAGTCCTGGATCGATTTTCACTTGGCTGTTTTCCCGCACGGAACACGCTTACCAATGACCAGATGGATAACAACAACAGGCAAAAAACAATCGAAACACTCGTCGGTGAAACCAAACCCCCAAGTTCGCCAAAACATCCGCATTCAATCTCCAGCAAAATATTTTGACTGAATCCAGGCAACGGCTCCCCGATTTTTCAGGAAACTTGATGGAAATGTAGGATAGAGGGAACCAGCCCAAACGATCGTGAATCCGAGAAGGACGACAATCTGACAAAACGCTCCGCCAAGCCGTACTCTCTTGAATAATAAAGGCATTAAAAACAACAAGACCAATGGCCAGAGATGAACGAGCCCTCTCAGGCGACCGATTGCCCGTTCACACAGGCCCAACTCGGCCGGGGCGACGAGAATTCCTTCTCCCGACATTTCTGTCAACAATTCCCCATAAGGAATCGAACTGACTCTCTTTTTTTTGGCGACATCAAATATCACGGCCTGTCCCTGATCGTCACCGAGAAAAGCTACCGAGTGACCGGGACTGGCGCTCGACGCTTCATAATTCAGGTTCAACACGACCGGATAGGCACTTCGTCGCAAGTAGCTTTCGCCGATCGCGCGCATTACCGTTGCTGAAAAGCCGTATTCGTTTGCGGCCCGAACCAGGTCTGCCGCGCTACTGCCAGATCGTTGACGAACATAATCTCCGTTGACAATTGCCAGTTTGTCGAGTTCGATTCCCGCGGCACGGGCCGTAGCAGCAAGTGAATAGGTGCCGCACTCAGCGCCAAAGTACGGCTCGGATTCCTGGTCTTGCGCCAATAGCCTCATTCCGGTTACAGAGAATGAAAAAACCAGAACGGAGAAAGACGAGGCAACAATCAACCATTTCATACGCGAACGGGCAGACCTGTTTCGGCGAATGAAAATGGACGACATCTATCAGCCTCTGTTTGATCGTTTGGCGAATACCAGCACAACAACGAGTACAAGAACGCCTACAGCACCGAACCCGTACTATTTCCAGCGGGACCCGGTCGGTTTGCGAAAGCGGACTCCGTCGATTTCCGCAATCGACTCGTGGTCGATTCCCCTGACGATCCTCCCGTCCACATACGAATACGCCAACCCCTCTTTTCCTTCCACCGTGACCGACATTCCATTTTTTAAAGGAATTTCTTTGAACCAGGCGCGGCTGGAATCTTTGATCGAAAAGTCTCTAATTTTCGTCACCGCTACTTTTACGAGATTTCCCCCTTTTTCTTTTTTTCCCGACCGAATTGTCGTTACAGTGAACGATTCCGTTGCCGGGATCCACCGACCATCTTCGTATGTGTAGTCAATTACAAGGACATTTGTCTCTCGACCGTCACCAGCCCGTTCAACAGCCCAGCCCCCGGTCCAATCCTTGTCGATGATCTCACCAACCCGAACCTTTCGAACATTCAATCCGCGCACAAGAGGAACGTCACCGGCCACAACAAACTCGTAAATTCCCATGCCAGGCACATCAACTGTAAACGTTTTTGCCTGTTCACCACCAAATTTGGTACCGGCAACTGTAAACCGGGCAGCCGGCATGGAAAGGATTTTGGTAAACAGAATCCGGTCGTCACCGCAATACCCTCCGAGATGCTCCGGAAACAAAATCGAAAACCGGTGAGTATCCGGCAACTCGATTTTACCTGCGACGTTTAACGGTCCTTCTCCATTTCCAAGATTTTGTCGGATCCGGATTTCCTGACCCTGATAGCAGCACCGTTCGTTACGATGGGTCACCGTGCCGTTCCCGTTAACGAATTCACCCGTCTCGTCAGGTCCGTAGTCTCGGCCCCAAAACACTTCTCGCAAAAAACTCCTGTCGCTGCTCAAACTAATTTGCGTGGTGCTCGCAACAACAGTATCTCCGTAGCCATTGACAAATGACTTTTCAATTTCAACCGTTTTCCCGGCGAATCCATCCTCCAAGATCCTTAATGCCGTATAGATTTCCGGGTGTGTTTTTTCCCAAGAGTTATCCTGTCCCTTAGTGCTGCTGCCATGGACCAAAGCCGTGATCAAGCCACTGGCAATGAAAAATAAACGTGGGCGATCCATCAACCGCACCCTGTCGAGGCAAAGATTCCAGCAACCCAAGCCAACTGCTGACATGAAACCATCCCCATTGGGTACAAACGAATGCTCAATTATTGGAACCTGAGGTCAATACACGTATTACCGTGGTTTTCGAAACGGCAAGTCGGCATTTATCCGGCTTTCGGCAGATTCCTCTTGATTTCACAAATAGAAAAAACATCAGCCATTCAGGTTGTTTTGCTACTGCAAACAACTTTGCCTGCACAATTTACCTACCAATGGTATACCTGTTGGCAGGACGACCATTGGTTTTTCTTGCTTGTAAAATTGCCGCAATAGCCAGTACCTTCTGGAATCGTTGAACAATTAAAATCGGCAATCGGTGTATTTGTTCTCGGATAGTCCGAATTCGAGTCGTACACCGGATTCGTATCGCAATCTCCAGGTCCCGGACACCTTATACCTCCGACCAGTCGACCGGTACACCACACTCCGGAAACTATGTTGTCCTGACCATCGTAAACCGGTCGCGTGTCAACAGCCAAGGCAATTGCCGAAATCAAAACGACTGAGAAGAATGCTCGAGTCACAGATCACCTCCGGTTATTTCAGTTATCGGAACAAACGCCACGGAACGAACGCCACTCGCCAGCTCGGCCAGTTTCAAGGGTTTTCGAGACTTGTGGCCGGCGATCGAAGTCGAGCCGGAAGCCAACGACTACAACAAATATCAATGGCCGATGGGAACACGTAGGTTCGGTTGTCTTTCTTTAAACCGCTGGAATTGTCGGACACTGGTTTTTCAACTGTCAAATGGTCATTTCCCGGTGACTTTCTACCCATTTGACGAATCGGTCCGGTTTGCGTAAAAATGCAGCGAGCGATATCTGTCCGGCAGCGGACCCCGTGAGGAGGATCCGTGAACCTGGTCAGGCCTGAAATATGGAGCAGCCATAAGCGGGGTACTTTTGTGCGGGGTCCACTGGCGGGCAGTCAATCAGCTTTTAGGTAACGGTATTCTGCCCACATTTTTCTTAATGAATGCCGCCGGGAAAAAGACCTCTCCCTTAATTGATTCCACTTGAGTGACCCGCGATCGATGGCTAACAACGAAAACTATCAAGTCGTTGCCCGCCGCTATCGCCCGAAAAGCTTTGCCGATCTCGTTGGTCAATCGCAAGTCGCAACGGCCCTCGGAAACGCCATCGACCAGAACCGGGTCGGGCACGCTTATTTATTTACCGGGGCCCGCGGGGTCGGAAAGACTTCTTCGGCCCGGATTTTTGCCAAGTGCCTGAATTGTTCGGCGGGCCCGTCGATCGAGCCATGCGGCACATGCGACATTTGCATTAGCGTTTCCACCGGTGACGATATTGACGTGCTGGAAATTGACGGAGCAAGTAATCGGGGCATCGACGAAATCCGGCAACTGCGTGCCAACGCGAATATCCGGCCCAGCCGCGCTCGCTACAAGATCTATATCATCGATGAAGTTCATATGCTGACTTCCCCTGCATTCAACGCGCTGCTGAAGACTCTGGAAGAGCCACCGTCGCACGTCAAGTTTATCTTTTGCACGACCGACCCCGAAAAGATACCGATCACCGTTCTTTCGCGTTGTCAACGATTTGACTTTCCACCAATCAAGACCGCTTCGATTCGCGATCGACTGCGGCTCATTGTCGAAACCGAAAAAATTGAGGCGGATGACGCGGCGCTGGAATTGTTGGCCCGTCGTGCCGGTGGGTCGATGCGCGATAGCCAGTCACTACTGGAACAACTACTTTCCTTTTCAACCGGCAAAATCACCGTAAACGAAGTGCATAGCTTGTTGGGAACGGCCGATAACACCCTCGTCTTTGAATTGGCAACGCATATTGTCGAATCGGACTCGCCTGCTTGCCTTGCGGCAATCGACCGGGCCGTCGAAGGCGGCATCGATGCAGGGCAGTTCACCGAACAACTGCTTGGCCTGTTCCGCGATGCGATGGCGCTTCACGTCGGTTGCTCGAGCGATTTGTTGTTGCACACGATGATCGATGACATCGAGCGGTTGCGGGAACTCACAAAAAAGCTCGGCGTGGAAAGTATTCTGGCAATTCTGCAAGTGCTGGATCAAACGCTGATTAAACTTCGCCACAACACTTACCCCAGGATTCTGCTGGAAACAGCCGTTGTTCGCTGTTGCCACTTGCCGAATCTTGATTTGATTCCGCAATTGATTGAACAGTTGCAGGCGGGTGGCTCCGTTTCCATCGCGGCCAATAGCAACCCATCGCCAGCACCAACAACTTCGACTGAAACAAAAAAAAAAGCGGTAAGCAATGATGGCAAGAGTGAACTGCCAAAGCCGATTCTGGCGCGCCAGTTGACCAGTTCGCCATCTCTGGTCAAACCGCCAAAGAAAACGTCCTGCTGGAACGAATCGAATCTTGCTGCGTCATGGCACGAACTGCTTTCGGAATTCAATGATCTGACATCCGAGGCGGCGGGAAACGTTGATTCCATTGAGTTGGCGGGCGACAAGCTAATCGTGACTCTTCGCAGCTCCTACGATCTGGACATTTGCGGGCGAACCGAGCCTCGCCAACGTATGGAACAGGCCCTGGCACGTGTTGCTGGCAAGGCGTTGCGGCTGGAATTTGCCTTGATGGAAAAGACCGCTACTTCTTTGGTCCCGCCGCCGGTTATGATAAGTGCTCGCCAGCGCATACGGCAAATGGAACAAGATGACTTTGTCCGTTCGGCAATTGACTTGTTTGATGGCGAAATCACCAGTGTCCATTCTCCTTCCGGACAAGGATAGTTGTCGACCACAATTTGAAAACAAGTCGATGGTCGTTTCATAACGAACAACGACGCATCCCTTTGTTTAGTAAAACCACGGCCATTAACTCTGAAACCAGAACTTTTTTCGACCAGGAGACGATATCGTGTTTAAGGGACTTGGAGCATTGGGGAATTTGGCGTCTCTGATGCGAAACGCCGGGGACATTTCCAGCAAATTTGGACAGGTATCGGAAGAGCTCAAGCAAAAACGAGCCAGCGGAGAATCGGGCGGCGGAATGGTGAAAGTTGAAGTTAACGGATTGGGTCAGGTCGTTCGCGTCACGATCGAACAGTCACTGGTTACCAACAATGAAATCGACATGATCCAGGACTTGCTCCCGGCGGCCTTTAATCAGGCCTCGGCACGCGCGAAACAAATGCATGTCGATGCGATGAAGGAATTGACTGGCGGATTTTCCTTGCCCGGCATGGATGACCTCATTCAGCAATACACGTCGACGGGCGACGACGAAAACAACCCGGCAAACTAGGCGGAGACTTGCCCGTGGCGGAATTAACGGAATCGGTCGCGGAACTGGTGGAAAACCTTGCCCGCTTGCCAGGGATCGGTCGAAAGTCTGCTGAACGACTTGCCTGGCATTTGCTGCGAGTCCATCAGTCCGAAGCGTTGGCCCTTGCCGATTCGATCCGCAATGTGCGAGAAAACGTCCGCTACTGCAAAAAGTGCTTTAATCTTGCCGAAAGCGAACTATGCGGGGTATGCAGTGACGCGAGGCGCGAACAATCGTTGCTTTGCGTTGTCGAACAGCCACGAGATCTCATGGCACTGGAACAATCGGCGACCTATCGCGGACTTTATCATGTCCTCCTTGGTCGCGTTTCGCCCCTCGATAACATTGGCCCGGATCAGTTGACGATCGATGCACTTGTCGACCGGGTACGCGATGGCAAGTTTCAGGAAATTATCATGGCCACCAACCCAACGGTGGAAGGGGACGGGACGGCGCTTTTGATTTCCAATCGATTACAGGAATTCGGCGTGCGGCTGACGCGACTGGCCCGCGGCATCACAACCGGCAGCGTGCTCGAGCACACAAATAAGGAAATTCTGGCCGACGCAATCAATGGCCGTCAGCCGTTGTGATTAACGCCGAATTTGCAAACTAGTCGGAAAAACTGTTTCGAATAAGTTCGATGTCGTCGATTCGTTTGTGAAACGCCTCGACAACGGTCGGGTCGAGCCGGCGCCCGATTTCCGAATTAATGATTTCAATCGAGCGTTCCCGGCTATAGGCATGCTTGTAAGGACGTTCACTGGACAGGGCGTCGTAAACATCGGCCACGGCCGTGATGCGACCTTCGATCGGAATGCGATTTTCAAGCAGTCCATTGGGATAGCCTGTGCCATCCCAGTTCTCGTGATGCGTTTTGGCGATATTGGCCGCCATGATCAGCAGTGACGACTGTTGTTCGGCACGGGAAAGTCGTCCATCAGGCGAACGCCGCTTGAGGAGTTCCAGTTCGTGGCGGGCAAGCGGTTCAATAATTGAACACCCGAGGTCGCAGTGCTGTTGCATGATCCGGAACGCTTTTTCATCGAGCTTTCCCGGGCAAAGCAGAATGGAATCAGGAACTCCAATTTTGCCAACGTCGTGCAATTGGGCTGCCAGTTCGATGCGGCGGCAGAACGGCGTATCAAATCCAAGTTGATCGGCTATGACGGCTGAGAATTTTCCAACCCTCACAACATGTTTGCCTGTATCGTTGTCCCGAAACTCAGCCGCTTTTGCAAGGCAATGAATGATCTGTTCTCGGGACCGTTCCAGTTCCGACGTTCGCAACTGGACCTGATTCGAAAGCTCTTTTGCATAATTGGCGAGATGATTCTGGTGCGCCTTGACCAACAGGGCATTCTGTACACGCAACGTCAAGTCGCTTGGATCTACCGGCTTGCTCAAAAACTCGGACGCACCCAGCTCCAGGGCTGTCCGTTTGGTTTGGGAATCGCTGGAAGCGCTTAGCACAATAAATGGCGTGTATTGGGCCGTCGCCATGTTTTGACGAGCGCGCATAATGTCCAGCCCCGTGACATGAGGCATCAGAATATCAAGCAACACGACGTCCGGGTTGTGTACATTGATCTGAACAAGGGCTTCCCTCGAATCGGTCACCGTGATGAATTCGTGATAGCCCTCGGCCTGCAAAAATCGGCGAACGACCCGGACCAGCAACGGTTCATCATCGATAATCATGATCCGGGACGACTTGATTGCCTTGATCGATTCGTCAAGTCGTTGAGGTCGAAATTCCGAATTTCCCGACGGAACAGGTGCCGCAATGGGAATTGCCACATTGGTATTGGGTTGAATTTGCATTGCAGTTCAGAAACTCAGGAGTGGTTTTGTTGTGCCGAATGAACGAGGTATCACTTCGGATATTCAAAATGTTGATGTCATGATTGGCATTGCAGGAATATCGATGGCGTTGCAAAGAGCCCTGATTTGTTCCAGGTATTTTCTGGCCGCCATACGGTCTTCAGCCCTGGCTGCGTTTTCCAGTTCGATTGACGGTTGATTGAATTCGGCAAAACCGAGAGATCCTCCCGAGCCCTTCAGCCAATGCGCTAACCTGGCGACTTCCTCGAAGTCACCGCGATTCAACCCCTGCCTGATCTCGTCGATCCGTTTGTGCAAGGTCGGAACGAATTCGACCACAACTTCCCGGAATTCCGGTTCATCGAGTGGCAATGTTGAACGGATTTTCAAAGGAACTCGAGGTGCGTTATCCGGTTGAACAACCGTGTCAGCTCGCGAATTCCGAGCGGATTGCGATGAGTGGCGAACAGCATTTCTGAGTTCAACAACGGCCATTTTGAAAGCTGATACGTTGGCATCGCCGGCCGCGGCAACCAGTGCTTCAAGTGAACTGGCGATTCCCGTTTGGCCAAAGGCATTCGAAGCATCAATAAGCTCGTTACCGGCATCAACCATCGCCGGAAAATCCCGCCGTGAGATAGCGGTATTGATTGCCATGATTCCTTCGCAAAGTACGCCGGCGAATCCGCTTGAGGTTGCAGCGTTAGGCGAATCGGGCGCGTTTTGTTGCCGTTGCGGTCTGGATTGTCCCGGCAGTTCTGTTCGTGCAAATTCTCTGGCGTGCTCGCCCCTTGGCGTCTGATCGGGATCGGAAGAAAAATGATTTGTGGTCGACTCTGTCTGTTGGACAACAATCGGCGTCGTTGCGACTTCGACGGACTTCGGTTCGAACGAAAGTGCTTGAGCCACCGTTTCGACGAGCTTGTCCATATCGACCGGTTTGGTAAGGAAGCCTGAACAACCGGCTTCAACACATTTTTGTTCGTCACCTTGCATGGCGTTTGCGGTCAGGGCAACGATTGGGCCAACAAATCCGGTTTCACGTAGTATTCGAGTCGCCTGGTAACCGTCAAGCACAGGCATTTGCATGTCCATCAAAATCAGGTCATAGGTTTTTTGCGCAGCGAGATCAACGGCGATCTGGCCGTTTTCTGCCTGGTCAACCAGGCACCCTGCTCGACCAAGAAACAACATGATCAATCGACGATTCGCTTCACCATCGTCGACAACAAGGATTTTAAAGGCGGGCAACTGGTATTGTCCACGTGTTGCCACTGCCTGCTTGCGCGAAGTACTAATATGTTGTTCACGCGAAATCATCGGAACACTTTTAAGTGAACCGGTTTTCATAGCAAAGGAAAACACGGAGCCTTGTCCGGCGATACTTCGTGCCGTCAGGTCGCCACCCAGTGATCGCACAATGCGCTGGCTGATCGACAACCCGAGTCCCGTACCGCCAAAACGCCGCGTCACGCTGGAGTCGGCTTGTGTAAACGGATCAAATATCCGCGACAACTGGCCGTCGGTCATTCCAATTCCCGTATCGATGATATCGACATGAAGCATGCCATTGTCGTCGCCGCTGTCGACAACGCAGGCTGTGATCTTGACGCCACCCGATTCCGTGAACTTGATGGCATTGCCGACAAGATTGGTGACAACCTGGCGGAACCGTACTGGATCGGTCTGTATCGTTTCGGGCAAATGGTCCCGTACTTCGATCGTTAGCGAAACATTTTTTTCTTCGGCACGAACGCCAAGGATGTTCACAACATCGGACAAAACGGAAAACGGCGAACAGTCGGTGATTTCCATTTCCATTTTGCCCGCCTCGATTTTCGAAAGATCAAGGATATCGTTGATCAATTCGAGCAGGTGCGAACCGCTGGTCTGGATCGTTCGAAGGTACTCATGTTGTTCGTCAGGCGATTCAGCAATTCCGCGTTGCAACAGGTCCGTGAAGCCAAGAATGGCATTCATGGGCGTGCGGATTTCGTGGCTCATATTGGCGAGAAATTCGCTTTTGGCACGGTTGGCAGCATCAGCGGCGTCGCGTGACTGCTGAATTTCTTCCTTGGCCTGATCGAGAAAGGTGATGTTTTCAAAGCACACCATGACGCCATCCGGTTTGTCACCGTTGCCGACAGGTGTGCAGTTGACCTTGAATGTCTGCGGGGTACTGTTATCGAGGTGTAATCGCAATATGTGGTTTACGATCGTGAGGCTTCCTTCAAGCGCCTGATTCCATGGGTACGAGGAAACTGCATTTCCTTTTTCGTCCAGCCATGTGAATTTCTCGGGAGCCTTACCCAAAAACTTTTCGATTGGCATGTTGACCATGGCGTGAAACGCGTTGTTCGCCAATACAATTCGACCGCGATGGTTCAGCAACAGCAGGCCCTCGGTCAAATTGTCCAATGCGTCCCGAACCCGGTTCGGAACGGATTTTTTTGGATCAAGTTGTTGCAGCATCAGCGAAAGATAAAACGCAATTGCGATGAAACTGCCCGACCCAATAAAGGCAAACAGCCGCACCCAGGGATGGTCGAAAAATCCAAACCAGGCAGCGGAACCTGTCGGACGAAAGGCAATTTCCACATTCGCGTACGGTCGATCGAATCGGCGTATTGGAACGGTTACCTGGCCGTTATGGTTC
The DNA here is from genome assembly GCA_031414755.1 of Pirellulaceae bacterium. Classification (GTDB taxonomy): domain Bacteria; phylum Planctomycetota; class Planctomycetia; order Pirellulales; family Pirellulaceae; genus CAJQPP01. Next base: position 76,670 of record JANNWJ010000047.1, read on the forward strand.
ATCTTGTCACCAGCGGCCCAAAACCGCTCGTGCTGTCCCGTATCAAAAATAAGCTTGCCGTTCCGCGAGTCGCGCAGCCCAAGGGACAATAGGTCCGGGTTGCGCTGGTTCGTTGCTATCAACAGGGACTTGATACCCCGAATATCGTTGCGCTGTACAAAATGCGAAACCGCAATCGCCATCGACTCGGACAACTGGGCCCGACCACGCGCTTGTTCAGTCAGCGCATCAGGGATCAATCGGATGGTCGCCGCTGCGAACATCATTGTCATAAAGATGGAAACCACTCCCATCGTTAATCGAAAACGGGTTGATATCAGGTTTTTGAACATGGCTGTTGGAATTAATTTGACCATCAGGCACCTATTTTGGATTATTCCTGATTGATAAGTGACTGCAGGGTTTCAGCGTCTTCTTCGTCGTCTTCGCAAGCCGCATATTGCAAAATCGGGAGTGGATCGAACGATTTCCAGGCCGGCATGGCCGAAACCAGGCTGGCCAGCAACATCCCGCTGCGTGCCATCCAGAAAACGTAACCGACCGTAAATACACCCGTTATGCCAGCGACCGTGGTCGCCGTTCCATTGGCAATTTGCACGTTATGCATCAAGTCCTGGTCGATTTGATTCAGATCCCCGCTCATGGCGATCAGACTGAATTCCATCTCTCCAGTAATGGATGACAATAACGATCCCTGTTTTCCCTGCTGTACCAAAAGCGATGACACTGCGATGTCTGACTTTTCATACGAGTAACCATAGATTGCGTTTTTTCCATCGCCGCCCGACTGTCCTCCTGTGTTGTTCGAATCGTCATCGATATTGCTGTTGTTTTTGGTATCAGCGGCATAACCGGCAACATCGGCCGGCAAGCCTGATTCATTGCCCGCCCTGGGCTGGCCACTCGAAGTGCCATTATTGCCCGGGTTTCCGGAAAACGGGCCTCCACCAGGAAGGCCGGTCGAGGCCTCGTTGACCGGTTCGACTTTGGGATCCAGGGGCGTGATCACAACGACCGGTGCTGGTGGAAGTTCAATCCGAACGGTAGCCGTATTGCTGGTGGTTTGACCATCGCTGACTTGATACCGGAATATTCCGGTGACTGGTGAATTCGACGCTGGAACGAAAACAAACGTACCATTGCCATTGTTGTGAATGGTGCCACCAACCGTGTTGCCGACCAATTGAATAACGAGTCCGCTTGAGTCACTGTCAGAGTCGTTTTGTAACAGGGTGGCCGCGTTGATCGTAATGGGAGTCGAACCTGTTGCAATAATAAAGTCATTGCGGGCAACCGGTGCATCGTTGACAGGACTGACCGTCAACGAAACGATGGCCGTATCAAATCCGCCGCGACCATCCGAGACCTGATAGGTAAAAACGTCGGACGAAAATTCGCTTCCATCGTGTTGGTAGATGAACGAGCCGTTTGCCAGGCGAGTTAAACTGCCGTGGGCTGGAGAGGCGATAATCGAAACGGCAAGTCGATCGCCATCTGGATCGGTAGCATCGGCGAATTCCGACGAATTGATCGTGAGCACGCTCCCCTCAACGACGGAATATGTCTTGTCAAAAGCATGCGGGATTTCATTAACATCAGCAACCAGAACATTCATGGTTACAACTATCGAATGCAGCCCCAGGTCAGTAACCCTGACAACGATCGAATGAGACGCCGCTTGTTCAAAGTCCAGTTGCGATCCATCCAGCACCATTAGCTGGCCGGTATTCCTGTCGATCGAAAAACGTCCGCTGGCGTCATCAAGTAATTCGTAAGTCCATTGATCACCTGCATCCGGGTCGTCCACGACGAATGAGCAGATCGTCGTTCCGTTGACTGCCATTTCGTTAACGACGTTTTTTGTCCATGTCACCGAGTCAATTGGCTCGTTCACATCGACGACACGGACGGTGAAACTGCGGGTCGTCGAGCCTCCCGTCGAGTCGGTTGCAGTTGCGCTGAACAGGTATTCGTTATTGCGATTAAAGTCATCGGGGGTTTCAAAATCAGGCGCACCAAGAAATGAGACCAGCCCGCTTGCAGCATTGATCGAGAAAAGGGCCTTGTCCTGCCCGGAATGGATCGAGTACGTTACCGAGTCACCATCGGGATCACTGGCTGCAATGCTGAAGGTGCTTGAGTTTTCATCAATTGATATGCTGGAACCAGTTATGAAAACGGGTTTCTGGTTCGCTATGTTTATCGATACTGTTAACTGGCCGGATGCGACCGTTCCGTCAAACAAACGGAATTGAAATGCCGTTAACGGTGTGCCGGCAGCCCCAACCGCTGCTGTGTACTGGAACATCGCGGTTGACAGTTCATTGATGTTGATCCATTCACCGGCTGTAACTGCCACGCCGTTCAGTGTCAGATAACCTGAAGACGGCAGGGAATCGACGAAGATTCCGGCGAGGGGGTCATTGTCGAAGTCAAAATACGTGAAGAGACCAGGCGGCAAGGCAATCGTATCTCCCTGTTGCATGTTCAACGTCACTGGTCCACCAACCGGGGCAACATTAACCGCGACGTTTTGCGAAAACTCAGATGTGTTGCCGGTCGCATCAATCGCGATTGCTGAAATTTCATCGTTGCCGGAAAGCATGCTGGTTGTAAAGACAAACTCTCCACTGGCATCGGCGACAGTACTTCCGAGATACTCAACCCCTTCGCCGAAGCTGCCGGAGACCAGGTTTTCGGAACCATCAGCATCTGCCACCGCTCGGTAAAATTCGACTCGGTGCCCCGCGCCGGCAATACCGTTCACGGTGCTGAGACCGGTGCCGAGCAGTGTGGATGTGATTTTCGGCTGTTGGATGCCGTTGTTGCCTGCTGCGGCACCCCCCATGCTAAAGTTGGAAATTCCGTCACCGTTGTTCAGGACGGCAAGGGACAATGATGCCGCTGTCAAGTCGATAGACAATCCGCCGTTGCCACCGAATATGTTTTGTGTCAGCTCGTTTCCGGTCGCCACCTGAGCGGTCGAGAAGTTCGATCCCAGAACCGTAATCCCGTTGCCCATGGCATTGGTAATAAAGTTGTTGGCAACGAGACTATTGTCGCCGAACAACCGGATATTTGCAGTTTCCCTGCCGCCAAAACCATTGCTGACAATCGTGTTATCCAGAATGGAAAGTCCCCCGGTTGCACGATACGTGTCAATGCCCGACCCCGTGTTTCCGGAAATCCAGTTCTTTTCGATACGCGTTCCCGACGTGTTGAATTGGACATCAATTCCGTCACTGTACGGATTTCGAACACCGTTGTTGTAAATGAAGTTTTCGTCAATCAACCAGTTGGTGGCCGGAATACTGTTTCCATTCAACGCGATTCCGAAATGATTGTTGTTGTGGAACGAGTTGCCGGAAATGTTTCCATTGGTACCGCCTTGAATATTCAGGCCGCTTCCGCGAGCGCTGTCGATTTCGCTGGCAGTGATGACGAGATTATTGGCATTCGAGCTCGCGATGTTGGCAGTTGAGGATGTGTTGTCTTTCCCGAATCCGGCAACGCGCAGCCCTTCGATACTCACATTGTCGCCCTGCACGCGCAGACCGTAATCCAGCGAACCGCTTTTTGTGACAATTCCCAGGTCGGGTCGATCGATCGCTTGAAGGGAATAGCCGTTTGTTCCGGTATGGACATTTCGAAATCCAACGACATCTCCATTGTCGGCAGCGGCTACGTTTCCGTTAACGGACGACCAGGCTTCCCCGTTAACAACGGTGAAGGCGTCCAGAATCGCCGGCAACAAATGATTGACGGTGATTTGCCAGGTCCCATTGGCTCCCTGATTGGGTGCGGTAACCGGCACAAAGTGCATTTTATTTGGACCCGCCAGTGCATTGGCATTGATCAGGAACTGCCGAAACGAGCCTTGAATCGTTCGTCCGGGAACCGATGGGCCGCTGATATCGTTTTCGTGTGTCACGACATTAAAACTGAATACCGAGTCAATTCCGTTTCGATGCTGACCATTGACGGCAACTCGCGTCACATGTTCCATGGTTGTCAAACTGGCGACTGAATCGGAACCCGTGGCGGTACGTCCTCCAAACAAGACGCCATTTGTCAGCGTGAATGAATCTCCGGCACCCGCATTGAAGAGACTACCGGCAGCCCCCCAGGTTTGTTCGGCCCAAACATCGACAGTCCTGAATCCGGCATTCAACGTCAAGGAACTGCCGATCGTACTGGAATCAACAACAACAAAATACGTTGCGTTGTTCAAGTCCGCGAATCGATACATACCTGCAGCATTTGTTGTCGCGGTTCGCACCGAAAAATCCGGTAAATCAAACAAGTTATTTCCGTTTGAGTCCATGTACAGCACAACGCTGACTCCGGAAAACGCCCGGGAATCATCAGCAAATTCTCCGTCGCCATCAACGTCATGACGAATGGTGCCCTGAATGGAATACTCGGTCTCATTGACAAGGCTGATGATGGACGTACCCGATGACGACAAGCCCTGGGAATCTGTAATCGTAAATGTCAAAGTAAACGAGGAGGTAGTTTCGTAATCGAGTTGCAATGCATCGGCAACAAGGATATCTCCGGTGTCGGGGTCGACGGAAAATGCGGATTGACCCGTTCCTCCGGTAATCGCATATTTCACGACATCACCGGCGTCAGGGTCATCGCCACCAAAATTCCCAATGACGGTACCAGCAGGCGTGTTTTCATAAATACTGAAAGTCGGATTTGTTGCTACCGGACCAGTGTTGACAGGCGTTTTCAAAACGGCAAGCGTGAGCGCATCGACATTCCCGCTGCTACCCGACATTCCAACATCACTTGCGTCGAAAAACATGGATGACGTGGCAAGGCTCGTGCCGTGTCCGGCATTAGTGCTTGTCAAAGCCAGATCAATGACATCGCCGGCTTCATAAGATTTCAGGTCACTGCCGACAATGTCTCCGTTGTTCTTGAGCGAAATCAACAAGTGACCACCAGTCACTGAATATCCACCGACTTCTACGGTTCGCTCAACGAGTTCCAGGCCGTCAATTCCTGTTATGCCCAGGTCGTCACCATCCACCAACAACTGAATTGAGGCTCGCGATGTAAGTTCTCCAGTTTCGCTGACCCGCAAAACGAATATGTCGTTTTTCCCGTAAGGTGTGTCCAGCGTCAGCAGAATTTCACCTTTTTGAATTACAACATCGCCCAGTTGTGTCTCCTTTTCGGCAATGGTTAGCGCGACCACGTCGCTCAAATTGAATCCGTTTGCGGCAAGCACAGCGCTCCGGTCAACCAGCATCAAAAATGTTCCCGTCAAGTAGTCCGTACTCAAGGGTCTGAAAACGACGATATCGCCTGCTTCGACGGTTTGCGCTAATCCAGGGAGAAGGATATTGCGATCCGCCGAGAAAACAATATCTCCTGCTTGCAGGCTTGTAGACACGAGACCGCCAAGTGTGACGGTTTCATGTACAAGATGTATCGCATCCAGGTTGGCACCGGGCGCAAACACGTCCAGTCGAAACTGTTTTAATAACCCGCCAGCCGTGTTGCTGCCCAGGTTCAGACTGGTGCCGCCAAATTGCAACGTGTCACCTTTCGACCACGCGGAAAGGCCGGCGGCCAGGGGACCAGGCAATTTGTCACCAACTGTCGAAATCCACAGCCGGTTGGCTGGCGTTACGCTGATCGACATCGATGCCGGTTCGGCAGAAAAGCGGTTTGAATCGTAGACGAGAAACGCAAACGAAGCGACGTTGCTGCCGATCGCCAGCGAGCCGGAATCGAAAACGAGCTTTCCGCCAGCGATATCCGAAGCGGTGATCACCTGATTCCGGACGACGTCCAGACCGTTGAAAATTAGCCTCCCGCCACTGACGGGTTGAGTAATCCTGACGCTGGCAAGCGGGTCGCCATCTTCATCCGAATAGCCAAAATCACTTGTATTGAAAACATAGTTGACAGTTTCTGTAGCCAATATTGCCGACGCCAACGCATCGGGAGCATGGTTGACCAGGCCCAACTGTTTGAGCGCAATTCCGTTTGCCTGTTGACTGGTGGCACCCGACCATACGACAACGAGATTGTTGTTGTCAATTGACGCAACCGACGAGAATTCCTGAGACCCGCTGGTATAAACATTAGCGCGTGTTTCCGTCCCGCCAATCAGGCTGGCATCGAACGTGCGGTAAAAAACGCCATTCAAGTCAGTGTTTCCGGAAACATTTCCCTGACCGTGCCACGATACAACAAAACTTCCATCGGTGTTGATCGACAGCGATGCATCTTGTTGCACGCCGGCCGTCGTTTGACTGATTGAAAAGGGAGTCAGGGCTCCGTCTGGAGAAACCTTGACACCTGTAACGTTAACATTTCCGTTGTTGTTTGAGGTGGCTACGACAATAGTCGAGCCGTCTTCTGCCAATCCGACCGACGGATCGAAATGCATCGAAGCGCCACCATTATTTAAAACGGTCATCTGCGAACCGATCGAGTTGCCATTCTGGTCAAATCGACGAAGTTGGATGCCATTGTTGTTTTCCCAAACGGCAACAATGTTTCCGGCACTGTCAATAGCTACGTCGGCATCTCCATGTCCACTCCCCGAATTACTGATATCGACAAACTGCATGGCAATGGATCGGTCGGCCCGGAACAGACTTACGTAGATTTCATCATTTCGCTGCCAAACATAGGCAGTCGCACCGGCGTCGTTGCGAGCGACTGACGAATTGTAGCCGTTCGTGGTAATGTCGAATTCACTTCCGCTCGATCCGTCGGCATAAAAGAAACGAGCTTCAACGTCGTTGACATTCGTATCCGACCAGGTCACTACGTAGTTGCCAAGGGCATCCACAGCGACCGATGCGTGGCGCTGGTCGCCGAAGCGGGTAAAAATACTTTCCTGAACCAGAAATGCTCCCGTCGAGTTTCCCTCGTGATCGAATTTCTGGCCATAAGTATCCCAACCATAAAATCCTCCGTTATCGCGAGACCAGACAATCATGTAGTTGCCATCGGCATCTACAGCAACGGCGTGACCGCTGCCGCGATTATCGCGGTCTGTGACGTTGATACTTGTTCCGCTCGTGACATCGGTATTCCCGCCAACAGGTAACGTCGAAACCCAGTTGTTTTGAAATGCCGCGGAAAACACCAGCGAGGCGTCGATAGTGCCTGTCGTGAATTCCAGATTCCAGTTGCCGTTCAGCGAGGCGTGTCCTGTGACATCGATACTGGCAGCGACATCGGCGCCTGTCAGCAAGGCCAGTGTTTCGGCAAGTTCCTGACCGTCGGCGTTCGCAACATCGCATCCATACAACAACAAGTCAGCATCGTCGCTCAGGAAAGCACTCCAGGATTCGATTTGGTCACCCACTTCATCGAGTGATGCCACCGAAACCTTCGTTGCTCCGAGATGAAATTCGCCCGGTGTACCGTGTGAGACAATATGAATTGCGTCAACACTTCCCAGTCGTTTCAATGCCGTACTGACCGCTTCGATTCCATTGCGCTGCGCATCCAGCAGCAGAACTTCAATATGACCTGTAACACTCTGTGAAAGGTCGTCAACAAAACTCTGCCAGTTGGCGACGGACACATCAACTACCAGCAACTCGACGCGCTTCGTACCGTCCCAATCCTGGTTGAATTGATTAAGTTCTTCATTGATCAACTGTTCAATGCATTCCAGTGTGGTTTCGCACCCGTGTCCCGGAAACTCAGCCGGCACGGTATCCAGAATCGCCCAGACGTCGCCGGCACCCGACGTTTCATCGGTCCAGGAGTCACCGGCAGCAGAATCAAAAGCTGGATCGAGGATCTCGTTTCCCAGAGGCGCAGCATCGAACAGGACACGGTCTTCGAGTGCCACCAGGTTGATTGGCATCTTGCCTGTTCGTTCAACGGAACCGGAGTCGCAACGCAAGCTGTTGATATTGGCAGTACCTGATTCCCGGTTATGCCAGTCAAAAAGTTTTCGAAGAGTTTTTTGAATTGATTTCCCAGGTGTTTTCATACTCAAAATCGCAAGTTTTGATGGTGCAGCGCAAATGGAGGCGCAAACAGGGTAATAACCATGAAAAGCCTAGGTTTTTCCCCAATGGTTGGGAGATTGTCGTGAGGTTGTAATAGAATTGTTGCAAGATGCACGAACCGAATTTTTCGATTGGGACGGATGTACCAGGTTGGGACGGATGGACCAAACTGGAAGAAACTGGCGATCACAAATCGAAACGTGCTTTATTCCTGGTAGAGCCAGTCGATAACACCTTGCGCATCAGACTTTATGGAGTTTTGACGGCATAGCTCCAGAATTTCCTGGGTGGTCTCATACAGTTTCTGGAATTCGTCGTCGTTGCGTTTGAGGTTTTCCTCAAGCCGTTCAATCGTCTTCAGTACTTCAGGACTCTCGCTCAGTGCTTCGCGCTTGAGGCGTCGCATCATCGTGCGCAACGGAGCCAGTTCCCCGATCTGTGCGGCCGTAACCAGGTTAACACTGTCATTGGGCATGACCTCGGAGAGGATCGCGCCCGGTACTGCAAGGGGCAACATGCAAGTCGGATTTTTCATTATGCAATCAACCAGCGACTCAACCAGTTCCGGTGCAAATTGTTCGGGCGAATGCTGCCTCAGGGCATCGATAGTTTCCTTGAGCCCCTTTGCGTTACGGTATTCCTGATTATTGATCATCGAGTCGAATGCATCGCAAATATGCAGAATGTTGCAGGCGATAAACAGATTGGAGCTTGACTCTTGCAGCTCTTCCCAGCCAATGCCATTTCGATAACTTTGTGTGTGATTGGCGATAATCGTACTGACGTCGGACGAGATCAGCGCCGACCGTGAAATGGAAACCGCAATATTCCCCTTGCGTCGCATCAAGGCCATTTCATGGTCGGTAAGTCGATCCGGTCGATGCAGAATGTTGTCGGGAATTCCGATTTTGCCGATGTCATGCAAGAGTGCTGCGGTTTCCAGAGACTTCAGCGTTTGCTGATTTAATGATCGGGAGCCCAATTCGATTGCCAGGGAGGCAACACGGGCTGAGTGGATGGCCGTGTTTCGGTCGCGGAAGTGCAAAGCCGTGAACAATGCCGCAACAACGACCCTCGGTTCATCCTTGACCTGTATAAATTCCGAATCACCTGGTTCGGCATGTTCCAATGTTTCGTGAATCCCGGGTTGCGAATTCGGCCACCCAACGACCAGGTTGCGGCCGCTCCGTTTGGCAACATATAAACATTGGTCGGCTTGATCGATCAGATGCTGGGCGTCCATTGCCAGAAACTTTCGTTCGGATACTCCGATGCTAATCGTACATGCCACATCGCCGAATAGCCCGGATTCAACGTGTTCTCGCAGTTTTTCGGCAATCTCCATTGCATCTTCGTAGCGCATGCCCGGCATGGCCACGCAAAATTCCTCGCCACCGTATCGGCAAACCGAGCTTGATTCCGGTAACGTCGTGACAATTGCCTTCGCCACCCCCATGATGACTTCGTCACCAGCAGCGTGGCCGTTGTGGTCATTGATCGACTTGAAATTGTCAATGTCAAGCATCATCAATCCCAGGCGTTCCGTTCCGTTGGGCAGCCAGGACTTTTTCAGGACCTCGTGAAAGGCTCGTCGATTGAGGCAGCCTGTCATCGGGTCGCGCGACGCCAGAAAGTACAATTGTTCGTTTTGCTGCCGTATCTCATCCCGGGAGTTTTTCAGGATATTCAGCATCCGGCCCATTTCTTCCCGTTCCTCCTCCAGATCCGTTACGTCATCGAAACTGGCCAATATGCCACGGCAATCACCCTTCTCTTCAATAATCGGAGTCGCGTTGACAATGAATCGTGATTCACGTTCGTCCTTGATACGTATTCGCAGCATGGAACCTCGCTGAACCAATCGTTGCTGAAGGCACTTTTCCCACGGAAGTTCGCCGGCTTGTACGGGCGAACCATTTTCGCAGCGCCAATCGAGTTTGGATGGATTGGTTCCCAACAAGGATTCGACCGAAGTTCCGGCATGTACGGAAAACGCCGAATTGGCCAGAACAATCTGGTTTTCGGTATCAAGCAGCAACAGTCCTTCAGCCATGGCATCCAATGCGTTGCGAACGCGCGAGGGGACGATATTGCCAGGATTCAGGTACTTGAACGACCGGGACAGAAATGCCCAGGTAAGTAAACACACGGTCGCTCCGCAAAACGCGATAAGCAACAGGCTTTCCAGTCCCGCAGTGGAGGACACGCTCAGGAACTGGATCTGCACAATCCCCCATGGCTCGTCTTCGACCTGAATATTAACTTGCATGCTGTCGGTCGTTGACTTTTCCGTGTTGCCAATCCAGTGACTGGCATGATTCCGGTAGTCTGCGATCTGCTTGTTGTTACGGTAGATACCGATCGAGGCAATGTTGGCATTGCGTCTTCCGAATTCATTGACAAGCGTTTCAAGACCGGCTCTTTGATTGGTTCGTGCAAACCAGGCTGTATAGATTGACAGCGACTCACACAGACTGACACGTTGCTCGATAACCGGCTGCCGGGAATCGGGTACCAGGCGCAGACCGATGGCTGTCCAGATCACGCAAGCAGTGATCAGGGCGATTGTGACTGACAGTCGGCAGGTTGTCCTGATCATGGATCAGCCATTTTTGACGAGGATTCAGTTGAGCCGCACCAGATTGGCCAAGTGAGATTTCATGGCGGCCACAGCTTGCGTTTATAGTTCAAGCTCGAACGGACTCTCCAAGCCTAGGTTGGGAAACAGGCCAAAAACGCAGTTGGCAAATTCCGTGAATCCACGCCAGCAATCATGCTTGCAGAATGTGCAAAGTATGACATTTATGCCGATTGCCCGGTAGTTTTTTTGATCCGGCGCAGTTCCTGGGCTCTCGTGATAATCCGACAAGGTGTTACAGATCGAATTAACAGAAGAACCCAATCCACGGGCAGGGTCGATATTGAATTTTCTTATCGTGTTACAGGACGGTTATGCGTATAGCAGCGAAATTCATTCTCGTTGTTTTCCTCGTGGGATCTTCCGCAGATTTACCTGGACAGCAAACAGCGGATTCCGTCAACGCTTTGCGAATTGCAATGAATGCCGCTAATGAACCGTTCGGCCACCCGATACAAATTCCGCAATCGGTAATATCAGCCGCACTTGCGCCTGTAGCCCTGGCTGAACCCGGCCTCGACCAAGCCGGGGTCAACGTACCACAACCACCCTGGTTGATTGATGTTGTTCAGCAGTCACCCAATAGGGGAACGCGGGAATCGGCGGCAAAGCCCGTTAGATTTTCCTTTGCTTCATCCCCCCAAATACCATCGGAACCGGTCGTACCGGCACCCTGGTGGATCGATCTTGTAAAGCAACCATTGGACGGGCGAGAACAATTGCCTGTTGACCCCGAGACATTGATTCAGCAAGCGTTGTTAAACGCGCCCGCGATCATGGCAATCAGCCAAAATCCACTGATTCAGGAAACGGAAATCAACGTCGCCAATGCACGATTCGATGTGGATATGTTTCTGAAAACGCAATTTGATGACCGTGTCGACCCGGTCGGCAATTTACTGACCACCGGCGGATTGCCTTTCCTCGAAGACCACATCTGGTATTCCGACGGGGGAATTCGTCGTAAGCTGTATTCCGGTGGAAATATTGAACTCAGACAAAGACTGGGCTTTCAAAACAGCAACAGCCGGTTTTTCGATCCCCAGGACCAGGGAACGGCAACTCTCTTGCTTAATTTTTCGCAGCCGTTAATGCGTGGACGTGGACAGTGCTACAACCGCAGCCAGATCATGATCGCCGAAGTTGGCACACAGATTGCGTGGGACAAATTGTCCGGTGAACTTGAACTGGAACTGACGACCCTGGTAGAAGCTTACTGGAATTTGTTTAACAGTCGCGCTGTCCTGTTGCAAAAACGGCAAAACGTCGAACGCGGGCAAGTTATATTGATGAAGCTGGAAGGGCGAAGCTCGCTCGATTCATTACCGAGCCAGATTGCCAGGGCACGGGCCGCAGTTAGCGCCCGGGAAACGGAATTAGCGGTTGCCCAGCGGGATGTCTTGAACGCCGAGACCGTGATTCGCCGCATTCTTGGCAGCCAGGATGCGTTTCATGCCGACGCGCCCGAGCTGGTCCCCACCGAAGGACCTGTCTTGATGCCTAACCAGATTCAACTGGAGAGCGTCATTACGGAAGCCATGCAGCAGCGAAGTGAAGTCAAACAATCCTTGCAACGGGCCAGGGTTGCGGCGATCCAGTACGACATCGGCCTCAACGACATGCGTCCGGAATTGAACATGATCTTCAATTCCTATGTGGCGGCACTTCGCGGTGATTCAGACATTCCCGGTGCATGGGGCGATCAGTTTCAAAACTCCACCCCCGGATTCGCTGCCGGTTTTGAGTTCAATATGCCTTACGGTCGTCGCGCCGCGCGTGCCCGCCTGTCTCGCCAACAACTTGTCGTTGAACAAGTTCGTCACGAAATCGACCTGGCGATTCATCTGGTAATTGCCGACGCCCAGACATCGTGGCGCAGGGTTGACTCGGCCTATCAAACGACAATGGCGGCGAGCGTTGCCGTTGATGCTGCCCGGGCGGACTTGCTTCAAAACGAAGCACGCTGGGAGTCGTTTGCCCTGATCGAAGGCGATCTTGCCGAAGGTCAAACACCCACCACCTTGCTCGATCAGTTGCTGGACGCCCAACAACGACTTGCCAACGCCGAGTTGACCTGGTCGCAAGCAATGATGGAATTCAAAATCGCCGAGATCAATCTGAAACGATCCATGGGCACCTTGCTCGTCTACTATCAGCAACCCGTAGATGCCGACAATCGTTAGGTGCCACTGCCTGGCCTGGTTGCAGCCCGTAACAAGAAAATGCCACAACTGCCGACCCCCCTTCCCAATCAGGCATAACGGATTCGATCCGGTTAATCGGCATTACTGTTCAAGCCGGCGTGACCGGTATTTCTTGCGCCACTGACCTGATCGCGGGCTCAGGCTGCCAAAGAGGTCCACCCGGATTCTGGACATCATTAACTGCAAGCTAGATTTCGCAAGTCCGTATTTGCCAGATCCTTTTGCCAAACATGGACACCGTTTTGGCTCAGTTGAATGAAGCCTCCCTTTGATTCGGCTTGATTTCCACTGGCCAACACATTCCGTTGTTTATTTACCCCGGCGTCAAGTCGGGCCATTTGCCCAGTCTCTTGTTTCAGGTGTAACACGATGCAAACGCTTGTGTTTCGATTACTGTCTGCGATTGTTGTTTGTGTCGTTGTGGTTTGTGTCGCGCCCCGATGCGTGCACGCCCAGATCAATGGATTTACCCAACCGCTACGTGAAATTGAACTCGCCAGTGATGAATCCGGCTCGATTGCCGAACTGCTCGTGAGCGAAGGAGAACGCGTTTCGCAGGACCAGGTTCTGGCACGTCTCGATGATCGTGTTCAACGACTTCAAGTCGAAGCAGCCGCCCACCTGGCATCGTCGAACAGTGCGATGGAAGCGGCTCGTCAGAGCCTTGAAAAACGAAAACTGATTAATGACCGAATCGCGGAACTTACTTCCAACGGAAACGCTACGGCAAGCGAAATGATTCGCGCTGAAATGGAGTACACAATCGCCTTGTCACGGTTTATGGCGTCCCAGGAAGAATCTGTCAGTCGCGAGATTGAATTGCGTCGCGCGGAATTGATGTTGGAACGGCGCTTGATTCGCGCACCATTCGAGGGCATCATTGCGACCGTTCACCGACGTCAGGGCGAGTACGTTTCGCCACTGCGCCCGGAACTGGTCACGCTTGTTGACATCAGCAAATTGCTGGCGGTGTTCAATGTTGCCAGTGCGGATCTCGCAACTTTGAAAAGCCACGAAAAACTGACGATTACCTTGCAAGACGATTCAAAAATTTCCGGAACACTTGATGTTGTCGGTGTTCAGACAGACGCGGAAAGCGGCACGGTTCAGATCAAGGTACTGATTGATAATTCCGAAGGCAAGCTGCGCAGCGGCGAACAGTGTTTTCTGGAATTTTAGTCCGGCAGCCCTCTGCCATGTAACGCATTTCATATTGTTGAGTGTCAGGTCACCCCATGCGCGCCATCACAGGAATTCAGTCCGGCCAACAATGGCCAAATGACTTCGTACACAGTTCGATGGCAGATCCGTGCGAGGAACAGCCGATGCCGGCATCGCAGCAGGCCAGCAAGTTCCTGTCCGCGTTGATTGTGCGGGCCCAAACGGGACCGGAGTTGATCCAGGGGATCGCCGGTTTTCTCGTCCGCTCCGGTGCCCAGGGAGTCTGGCTGGTTTCGTACAGCGCGCAAGGACATTGGCAGGCCCCTGTTCCCCTGGTGGAGGAACTGGGCCCGATACTCGATATCGTTTCCGCAGCTATGCATTCGGCTCTTGAAAAGTGGCACGGCCAGGCCGCTGGCGCTAATCTTGTCTGCGCGGACATTCGAGAAATTCCATCGACGGTAATGATTATCGCGCCGGTCATTGCCAATGATCGAATCTCCGATGCAATTGTTGTTCTGGCCCCTTCGGCCAGTCGCAGCGGCATCCCGATCGACTGGATGACTTCGCTGTCAGCCGCAGCCTTGTCGTCATGGCAAACGCGCTCGTACCTGGCAATTCACAAGGAACAACTGGCACTGCTCGGTGGAATGCTTGGCATGACGGCATCCCTGAACCGAACCACCAGCGAACTGGAAACCGCGATCACCCTGGTCAATGAGATCAAGGGGGTGACACGCTCAACGCAAGCGGCCTTGCTTATCAAAGGCCACGGCCAAACGATGAAGCTGACAGCCGTATCCGATGTGGAGCACTTGGACAGCCAGTCGCGTTCGGCACTGCTCATCGAATCCATCGTGAGTCAACTTCCGGAATCCCTGATCGTCTGGAAAAAAGACGCGTCGCCAGCTACGGGAGACGGTCAACTACTTCCGTCATGCGAACTGGATGACTGGAACGAGACATTTGGGACCCAGGCAGTGGTCTTAATGCCCCTCAAGGATGCCAGAGGGCAAGTCAATGCATGGGCCGTTGCAGGTTTTGAAGACGCCAGTGTGCTGACGGGAGCTTTTCTAAAACACCTCGAAAACATCAACACCATTGTTGGTGGCCACTTTGATGTCGTCATGCGAAATCATCGCACTGTCAAACGGCTCGCGATCGAGAATTCACGGCGATGGCTGCGACAACGATGGGTGCGAATTACGGCGATTGCTATGGGCGTTGTCGCCATGATGATGATCGTACCGTTCAAGTACAACGTCCCTTGCGAATGCCAATTGCAGCTTGTCAGCCGGCGCTTTGTTGCCGCACCCTATGAAGGACTTTTGGAAAAGACGCTTGTTAACGGTGGCGACGTGGTGACTGCTGGCCAGGTGCTTGCCTGCATGGACGCCCGTCAACTTCGAATGGAACTGTCATCGATATCCGCCGAAATGGATAGTCAACGCAAGCATCGGGACTCGGCCCTGGCAAAAGGCAACGTTGCCGAATCGCAGATCGCCAACAGCGAAATGAGCCGGCTCGATTCCAAAACAAATATCCTCAAGGCTCGACTGGAAAACACAGATATTCGCAGCCCGCTCGATGGAGTTGTGATCAGCGGCGACCTGGAAAAAGCCGAGGGCGTACCCATGGAGTTGGGCCAAACACTGTTTGAAGTCGGGCCACTGGAAAAAATGTTGGTGGAAATTCACATCCCCGAACGGGAAATCCGCATGGTCTCGGTCGGCATGCCTGTTCAGTTCGAGTTCGATGCGTTTCCGTTTCAGACGTTTGAGGGAACGTTGCAACGCATTCACCCTCGCGCGGAATCGCTTGAATCAAAAAGTGTCTTTGTTGGCGAAATTGAAATTGAAAACACTGACGGACAACTTCGCCCCGGACTCAAGGGACGAGCCCGAATTCGCGGCAACCGATATCCGCTTGGCTGGAACCTGTTTCATCACACATGGGACAGCGCTCGTCGCTGGATCGTCTGGTGAGCAAAGTCAACGAACCAGCGGTTTCCGTAGCCGGAATTCCAGGCGCTTCGCCCGATCAACAGATGCTTGCTGCCTGCCCCGCGCTGCGCACCGAATTGCGACTCAGCCTGCGAAAACAGAATCGCCGTATCATCGGCATCATCGAAGACCCGGTACGCGGCCGTTTTTTTCAGGTCGGAGGCCGGGAATACCATTTCATCAAACTTCTCAATGGCAAGCGAACGGTAGCGGAAGCGATCGAATTGCTTCAACGGCAAAATGGAAATGTTTCGTTCGACGAGCCCACCGCCCGTCAAGTGTGCAACTGGCTCGTGCAGATGAATTTGCTGAATACGAACGCTGTTTGCAACGGAATCGATCGCCTGTTCAGCGCAGCCAAAGGACGAAAAACACAAAAACTGCTTGGATTGCTCAATCCCGTCAGCTTCCGTCTTGATCTGTTTAATCCGGACAAATTGCTAAAGAGGATCACGCCGATGCTGGGCTGGATTTTCTCGTGGCAGATCTTGTTGGTCTGGTTGGCCAGTGGCGGCATCGCAATTTCGATGGTCCTCGATAACTACGCCGGGTTTTCCAATTCGGCCGTGGGTTTTCTGGCTCCAGACCGCTGGCTGTGGTTGCTGCTGATCTGGATAGTTCTCAAATTTGTACACGAAGCCGGGCACGGAATTGCCTGTAAACGATTTGGAGGCGAAGTCCCACGATGCGGCGTCATGTTCCTGTTGCTCGCCCCCTTGGCCTTTGTCGATGTGACGTCGTCATGGCGCATGACCAGTTCGTGGCGACGAATGGTTGTGGCGGCCGCTGGAATGTACGTTGAGTTGTTCCTCGCTTTCATTGCCGTATTCGTCTGGAGCAGTTCACTCGACACCACAATCCGGGATATCGCCTACAACGTGATTGTCATGGCCGGAATTTCAACGGTTTTATTTAACGCCAATCCGCTGATCCGTTTTGACGGTTATTACATTCTGTCCGATGTGACCGGTATTGTGAACCTGTACAGCAAGGGTCAGTCGTGGATTGGAAACCGGTTTCGCCACTGGGTCTTCGGTTTCCCGTTTGATAACAATGTTTGCCCTGCCGGTGAAATGCGTCTGGTTGGAATCTACGGAGTCTGTTCGTTCGTTTGGAGAATCCTGCTTTGCGCCAGCCTTTTATTGGCAGCGAGTACGATGTTCGGCGGATTGGGATTATTGTTTGCCGCCGCCGGAGCGATCTTTTGGGTCGCGATGCCCATCTGGTATTCCATGCAACGAATTCAAATGACGGCGCGACAGACTCCAGTCAACTGGCGTCGTTTTTTGATTGCCTCAACGGCCAGTGTATTGTTGACGTTCGCCTGCTTCGTCTGGATTCAGGCACCGGCGATTACCAGCGTGCCGGCCATTGTCCAGTTTCGTGACGAGCGGATACTGCGTGCGGCAGCCGATGGATTTGTCCAGGATGTATTTGTGCGCGACGGTCAGCAAGTAGCCGAAGGTCAATTGTTGATGCGGCTGGTCAATCCAGACTTGCAACAAGGGCTTGTGGACTTGCAACGATCGTTGCAAGCGGCCGAAGTTCAAATCCGAATTCACCGACAACGAAATGAAATCGCCTTGCAGCAGTCCGAACAGGCGAAAATTGATTCCTTGACCATGCAAATCAACGAAAAACAATCGCAGCTCAACGAAATGGAGATTCTCGCGCCACTTGACGGAGTTGTTTTTGCCCGGGGAATTGACAACACGCAAGGGAGCTTTGTCAAACGCGGCGATCCCTTGATGAACTGTGCCGATCCCCGCGACAAAAAGGTGCTATTGTCGATCGACCAGCAACAAGCCGAATCCGTTCGCGAAAATTTGGGGCGACAGGTGAAAATCCTGTTTGCCAATTCGCCAGTGGTGTTGACTACGATTTATTCCATTGACCCGCAAGCAAGCGACGTTCCAACTGAGTTGGCGCTGACGGCCGCCCTGGGAGGAGAACTGCCGGTTCGACCTGTGAGTGATCCGAATTCATCGAAAGACGCCTCGGGTCATTATCGTTTGATCACTCCTCGATTCGATGCCGAATGCAAGATGCCTTGCGGTTCGGAGAGTTCGTACGTTGTCGGACAACGAGGTGTGGCACTTGTTCGAGGGCGAAATCTGTCGTTGGGCGGGTATTTCGTGCATTGTTGCCAACAATGGATTCGCACGAAACTGCAAGCCGCAAACGCAAATTCCCATTCGGGCGGTTAACGGTCCGCTTCAACGAGCAAGTTGCTGCCGTTCGCCGAACGGATACAGTCGAACAAAAGTTGCACCAGGGAATACAGGGAACTTGTTACATTCACGACGGTTGCAAATGCAATTGCTCAATTACTAGATCGGTAATTTCCACGGTTGTGAGTGCCCGTCCGCTGTCCCGCTGGCGAATTGCCAGAATGGTCGCCTGTTCCAGACGGTCGGCAAGTTCTGGTTCGTGCCACTGATATCGGCACAACAAGGACAAACTCAGGATCGTAGCGGATGGGTCGGCAACCCCCTGCCCTGCGATATCGGGTGCTGATCCATGAACCGGTTCGGCAAGCGCAAATTCATCGCCGAGATTCAGACTGGGTGCTCGCCCCATTCCTCCACACCAATGTGCGGCCAGATCGGAAAGGATGTCGCCATACAAGTTCATCGTAATCAACATACGAAAGGTTTCTGGTTGGGCAACCAGTCGGTACGCTGCGATGTCGACAAGCGATTCGTCGATCGCAAGCGAGGAACTGGACTCCAGCACTTCACGAACCGAATCGCGAAACAAGCCATCGGTAATCGGAAGAATGTTTGCCTTGTGAACAATCGTTGCCCGCTCAATGTTGTTGGCATTTGCCACCTTAATCGCCAGATGAGCGAGTCGAACCGAGGCGCTGCGCGTTACAACTTTCTCGGCAACGGCACGTTCTCCATCGGACCTTTCGATTCCGCTATACAGTCCCTCCGAGTTTTCGCGAACGATCAATATGTCAATGTCAGGGTTACCGGAATCCGCCCAAACACCCTTGATCGGACGCAGATTAGCAAACAGATTCAGTTCCTTGCGCAGAGTTATGATCGCACTGCGATATCCGTCTACCTTGCGCGAGGGAGATGACACCGCACCAAACAGTCCGGCTCGACATTCGCGAAGCATCGCCAGTGATTCATCCGGAACGGAGTTTCCCAGTTCGCAAAAGACTTGCCAGCCAGCTTCGGCGTTGCAAATCTCGACGTCGCTGGTGGCGGCTTGCAGTACTCGAACGGCCGCAGAGGTTACTTCGGGTCCAATCCCATCGCCTGGTATGACGCAAAGCTTATGCCGGGTCATCTCAAGCGATTCCTTCCGGAAATTTTCCCGTGGCTCGAACGGCGGCCGCGATACCGCCCGCTTCGATAATTTGTACAGCAAACGGTGGCAACTGCTGAAGCTGAAATGTCTCATTGCCCGCCATTATGGAAGCGGTGCGAACGCAAAGCGTTATTTTCTCTCCATCCTCAACTTGATAACAAAGTTCGTTTGAAACGAACACTGGCAGACCGAGGTTGATGGCGTTCCGGTAAAAGATCCGGGCAAAACTGCGGGCAATGATTGCACCAATTCCGCGATTGTACAGTGCTTGCGGCGCATACTCGCGAGACGAACCGCAGCCGAAATTCGCATCGGCAACAATGACGTCACCCGGCAACGCATGTTCGTTAAACTCCGGATGTGCTTCGATAAACGCGGCAGTTCCCACGTCAACATCCGGTCGCATGTAGGGTGCATAGCGACCGGGGACGATTTGGTCTGTGTCGACATCGCGTCCGAACTTCCAGATTCTAGGCATGGACCAGTTCCGTTTCGCAAGCAAGGCTTTTGGGATTGGTGATCACACCCGTTACAGCCGTTGCCGCGGCCACAGCGGGAGAAGCAAGAAAAATCCCGGAGTCCGGTGATCCCATCCGCCCCTTGAAATTCCGGTTTCCGGTCGAAAGGCATCGTTCTCCTTCGGCCAATGTCCCCTGGTGCCGACCCATACAAGGCCCGCAACCGGGTGTCGTAATCGTCGCTCCTGCAGCCAGCAAAATTTGCAGGGAACCGTTTTCGATCGAGCGCTGCAACTCCCTGCTCGAGGCAGGAGTAATGATCATGCGGATTCTCAATTGCTTGCCTTGTACAACTTCGGCCGCCCGCTGAATATCTTCGGCCCGGCCATTGGTACACGTTCCCAAAAATACCACATCGATCGATTCTCCCTCGACTTCGGAGATGTCGACGACCTTGTCAACGGAGTGCGGAATTGCAATTTGCGGCTGGAGTTGGCTGAGATTGACGGCGACAGTTCTTACATACGTCGCGTTGCTGTCGACTTGCAGCCAATCCGGCAAGGACGAACCGTTGCAGGTTTCCGAACAGACTGGAAAAATTCCGGCCTTGGCGCCCAATTCGATCGCCATACTGGAAATCGTTTGTTTTTCGTTCAGGGGGAGCCAATCTAAACCGTGATATTCGATGGCTTCATAGGTTGCACCGGCGATCGTCATTTTTCGGCAGAGCCACAGTGCCAGATCCTTGGCATCGGTTCCCCGTTCGAATCGTCCGGTCGCGGCAACGCGAATCGTCTCTGGAACGCGAAACCATGCCTGACCAGTCCCCCAACAAAGCGC
Organism: Pirellulaceae bacterium; assembly: GCA_031414755.1. Lineage (GTDB taxonomy): Bacteria > Planctomycetota > Planctomycetia > Pirellulales > Pirellulaceae > CAJQPP01. Next base: position 97,298 of record JANNWJ010000047.1, read on the forward strand.
AATGTCCGTGGAACCCATCCCCGTTCCAAATGCTGAAACGGCACCGTAACTTGTGGAATGCGAGTCGGATCCGATGATCACCCGTCCGGGTCGGGCAATTTTTTCTTCCACCAGGACCTGATGACAAATGCCTCGACCTACATCGAACAAGCGAATCCCCTGCTCCCGGGCGAATTTGCGAATCTGGGATTGGGCGTTAGCGGTCCCAACGGTCGAAGCGGGCGCAACATGGTCCATGACCAGAACAACCTGATTCGGATCGAACACATTGTTGATCCCCAGTTGTTCACGCATGATCTTGATAATCCCAGGCGTCAACGAATCGTGACCCATCGCGACATCGGGATGAATGACAACCAAATCGCCAGCCATTACCGGCTTGCCCGCTTTTTCCGAAAAGATCTGTTCGGAAAGTGTTTGAGGCTGTGGTCGTGCGATCATAAGTTGCCCCCTATCGTGGTTTCGGATGATTCGAATTCCGTGGGTTGCAATGACGCATCACCAGTTACGAGATGCGAATGCAACATTGCATCGACATTTTCAAGTGTAAGAGGACGCAAGTCTCCAAGCTGCTTGATACGCCTGGTAATTTCCTTGATCTGATCGTCATCCAGGTCAATGGACAACTGTCGGGCCCGGTCCTTGATGGCATTCCAGCCGGTCAATCGACTTGAAACATTGATGTAGCGGGTCAAACCAAAATCTGCGGGATCCAGTGCTTCATAGGTTGACGGGTTGTTGAGCACAGCCTTGGCGTGGATGCCGGCCTTGTGGGTAAATGCCGTAAAGCCGGTGATATAGTTATTGAACGGAACATCAATTCCCACCAGCCTTGCCACGAAATGATCCATCTCGTGCAACATCCCCAACTGGTATTTTTCCACGAGGCTCTTGTCAAGCGTGTAAAGTCGGGCAATCAATCCACCCAGGGGTGTGATGCCGTTGCGTTCGCCGATTCCCAAAATGGTGGTATCGATATAACGAGCGCCGCCGCACAACGCAGCATACGAGTTGGCCACAGCGCAGCCAGTGTCATTGTGTCCGTGAAACTCAATGTCAGCCCGGACATGCCTGGAAACCGTCTCGACCAAAAACCGGATCTGCTCCGGGGAGCCAATTCCTACCGTATCAGCAATACCAACCCGGTCGACACCCAATGCGTCAATGGCCTGGTAAACGCGAATCAAGTCGTTGAGGTTGCTGCGTAACGAATCCTCGGTGCTAAAGCGGACTTCCACCCCTTGCTTGCACAACCAGGAAATAACGTCGCGGGCCAAATCGATAATCGAGTCGACTGATTTTCCGTGTCCGAACTCGCGCAAAAAACTGGACGTGCCAATCACAACATCCACGCCGTCCACTCCTGTGTCGACAGCCATCCGCGCATCATCCATGTTGCAACGTACGTGCGTAAGCACTTTTGTGCGCAGCTCCAGTTTGGCTATTGCCTGGCAGTCTTCCAGACTTTGTGGCGAAGCACAGGGCGAAGTCAGCTCAATGTATTCAACGCCAAATGCATCGAGCATGCGGGCAATTTCCAGCTTGTCGTCTGTTGAGAAGAATGCATTTGCAAACTGCTCTCCTTCCCGCAACGTCGAGTCAATGATTCCATAACGGGCCAATTGCGAAGGGCGTGTCCATCGCAGTGTTTCGCAAGTCAATCCATCCATTTTTCAATCCGTTTTCCTGAACAACTTTGTAATTCCCTCGAAAAGACAAACTACTCGCCCCAGTCCTCTTCGATTTCCGGTGCCAGGTCGAGCCGCAGTGGGTCCAGTGAAACGATTTCGAGTTCGCAACCGCACTCGGAACATGAGAGTACTTCGCCAATCACCATGCTAACACTAACTGGAATTTCCGCATCGCACTCCGGGCAAATGGGCGTCTTGACAGTCGACATGATTCCTTCCCCCAAAAAAACAAACCGCAAAAAACTAAAAAGTTATCGGTCAAAAAAAAAGCCCGAGGGCGATTCCCACAGGCTTGTTCGGTTGGTATTGCATTCCAATGCACTGCAAAACGGGCCGGCCCACGGGACACGTGATCGTTTCTTCAGGCTTTTCAGTTGCTTAACAACAATTGGATTGGTCATCGATCGTCCCTGTTGATCTACGGCCCTGATTCGAATTATCAAATTGGACACGGCCGAATTCCAGACCCGGTTCAATTAAGGCATAAAAAAAAACCTGCCGTCTGGCAGGGTATTGATGAATCACAATGACCGTTGCCAGGCTATAACGCAAAGCGTTTGATTTTCTTGTCAGCAACGATGTTTTGGGGTTTCATAGCGGTTGAGTGTAGCGATTGACCCTGGGCTGTAAATACCTTGATGGCTTGAATTCCAAAAATAATTTGAACCCTAATCTGAATCTTTCGGCGGCTCCGATTTCTGTTGCCAAAGGAATTCAATCAGGTCCCGCAGTTCCAGCGGCGACAGATGTTTGATCAAGTCCGTTGGCATGGACGACTGGCCCTGCTTTTGCTCTTCCACGGCGTTGAGTTCGATCGTCGTCCGGTTGCCGTCGGCGTCCAGCATTGTCATCGCGGTGTCGGTCTGCTCGACAACCAGCCCGGTATGCAATACGCCGTCATCGGTAAGGACAATCGTTTGGGCAAACCCTTCTGAAATCGACTTGTTTGGATCAAGTATCGCTTCCAGAATATAACGCCGATCCTTGTCGCGCCCGACACCAGAGATGTCGGGACCAACTTCACCTCCGACGTCACCGATTTTGTGACATCGAACACATGAAATCTCGGTTTTTCCAAAGAAAATCTGCCGGCCGGGGACTTCGTCACCACCCGCAAGTGTATCGATATATCGCGCCAATGGATCCTCCATTTGCTCGAAACGGGCGTTGTAATGATGAAGGGCAGAAGCGACGGATTCATCGGTTCGCTTGCCAGCCGCAATCACCAGATCCAGCCGGTTCTCAGGCACGAATTGATCGGCCGTCGCCTGGTCCAAAAGGCGAGAAAGGAGCGCGGCCGAACCGGCGTCACTCATCCCCCCCAGCGTCTTGAGGAATGCCCGTTGCCGCTTCCGGTCGGCGTTCAGTTCGCTCGTTTCAAATGCCTTTTCAATCAAGCCCAGGGCTATGTTCGCATCCCGTTTAGAGATCCAGTCCAAAACGCCTGCGGACAACTCGACCGGTAGTTTTTGCCAATCAGCCATCAATCGCTCGACCGTTGATCCGAGATTATCACCGAAAATTTCGTTCAGACTGGTAAATGCAGCGGCTCGCGATCGGTCGCTGCGAATATCCTCCATCACGACCGATTGCAAAAACGGAGCCGCTTTCTCGAGTCGCAGTTTGCCAGCGACAACGATAAATTCATCGACGATCTCATCTGTTCCATGGATCAAGGATTCCATGTTTAAACTCAATGCTCCAGTTGCTAACGCGTTGGGCCGCCCGACAATAACGGGTCGCCAATCACCGAGGACCCGATCGCGGTGCTGCGGCGTGTTCCATGTCGCCAGAATGTTGAGGGCTTCGATGCGACGTTCGACTGGAGCGTCTTCATTTGCGGCGAACGCCCCAAGCGCCAAAGCCCCTTGATCCCTAATCCGCAAGTTGGCATTGATAACACGCCGAACAAGCTCGTCCGGAAACGAAGCCGACTCAATCAAGGCTGCCAGTTCCGATATCGCAGCCTCGATCGGAACGTCATAGATTGCTCTTGCCGCTTCTACGACCACGCGAGTGTCATCGTCATACAAAAAAGCAGCGATCTGCGGTGAAGCGAGTTTGCGAAGAGCCACGCAAGCCGCGATCCGAACTGAAAAACGGGGATCGGCCGACAGTTTTGAAAGTTGTCCCTGCGCATCGACGTCGCGACGGGCGACTCCCGCCATCATCATGATTGCCCCGTGACGTACGATGGGATCGGCGTCATTATTCTCAGCCAACATCGCAAACAATGGGACGAATTGTTCCCGATTGCCGACCTGCGCCAGAGCCATTGCCGCATGGTACCGGACTCGCAATTCGGGGTCTGCGAGTAAACCGGAAAGGTCCGATGCTGCATCCATCAACCGGAGGTCTCCGCACAATTTCGCACCTTGCGCACGAATTTCAGCATCTTCGTCGAATAACAACCCCCTGGAAAGTTCTCCGATATCGTTTCCGTCGCTTTGCCCGTTCCGAACACATTGCTCGATTCCCCAAATCGCATGAATACGAGAAAGTTGCGCCGTTTCGACAGACGCAGCCACTTCTTTCAGTCGTTGAAGTTGTTTTCGATCGACCAATTCGAATTGACTTTCTTGCCGAACTCGCTGGTCAACATGTCCCAGTAACTCAACAAGCTCATCGACACCTGCCTCGTGTATTCCACCAGCAAGGAGCCGTTGTGTTTCGCGAACAAGCGCGCTGCCGGATATCTCGGGATCTTCGTAAGTGTAAATTCGACCCTTGTTTTCGCCCACCCAGCCAAAGACCCAATCGGAAACATACAAACGGCCGTCCGATCCAAACTGCACATCGGTCGCCAGCGTTTTCCAAAATGTCTCCTCCATATCAACGACTTCCCAAAAAGCGCCGACGGGTTTGTTACGAAAACTTCGAACGCCGCTGCTCGCCGCATCGCCGCGAAAGTCGCACAAAAAGAATCTGCCGTTGAACGAATCGCCAAAACCGGTACCAGGGTAATAGGCCAATCCGGACGGTCCGTCGGCCAGGTTGGTGATCGGCGGAATGATGTAGGCCGGCGTGTCCGCATCGTAAGGATGCCAAATGCGTTCGCGATTAAATGGCCCGCGGTCTTCCAGATACTGATAGTACATTCTCCAGCCCGAGTCGCCGCCAGGAACGACGAAGACCCAACGGGCCTTGTCGCCGCTGTCGGAATTGTTGTCGCCGGTAAACAAATTCCCGAACTCGTCAAAAGCAAGTTCTTGCGGATTGCGCAATCCGGTCGCGACGACTTCCAGCTTACTTCCATCCATTTCGCATCGAAAAACCGCACCACTGGCCGGGTCAACGATGTCTGGCGAAACGTTGTAGCCACGGTCCCCAATGCTGAAATACAGCCGGCCGTCTGGTCCGACAATCAGGCCGTGCATGTCGTGACCGCGAAAGGCAAACCGGACGCCGAACCCGGTATGAAGTGACGCGCGAGAATCCGATTTCCCGTCCTTGTCGTCGTCGCGCATCACCCAAAGATCGGGAATGCATGTAAAGTAAACATGATCGCGATAGGAAAGAACGCCCGCTCCTGTTCCCATGGCGATTTCGTTGAAATGATCGGCAAAAACGGTCGACGAATCGGCGACTCCATCCGAATCGTTGTCGAGAAGCAACCGGATTCGGTCATCCTGGTTTTGGTAGTGATCGATCGTCTCCGACCAATGTCTTTGAATGTACTTGACACGATCGGCGACGGTTCGTGCCGCCAGGTCTTCGTCCAGCCATTCCGCGTGGTTGCGATTGTCTTCGACACCCTGCTCCTGCCGGAAACTTTCACAGACAAAAACGCGTCCCAAAAAATCAACGTGGAAGGCAACCGGATTGGCCAACATCGGCTCGGCTGCAAACAACTGACACCGCAGGTTGTCCGGGTACTTGAACAGCGAAATCGCCTGTCGCCCCTCGTCACTGGCGTCGGCGATCACCGGTTCAAGGGGTTTTGTTTCCTGTCCGACGGAAACGGCCAACGGCAAAACAACCAGACAAACGAATGCGAAAATAGTCGCGTTAACGGAAGGAAACGAATTGTTTGGCACCACGCAGATCCATCTAAAGTAAAACGGAGTATTTTCAACTCGCATTTTAGCATCCAGCAATTGCCCGTGCCGAGTAGGTCAAAATTGGTTGTAAATGGACATGCAGGCAGGCACGTTACGTTTCGTGCACAACAAACAAACGGAATAGTCACCGTCAGTTTTCGTCACGACCACCGGAGCAACTTGTTTTCTACAGGTCATACGATACCGAGCGAATGTGTTTATGGCAGTCGATGCAACTGGTCGTCAAAACCTGAAATCGGAGTGTGGCGGCATCGACGTTGCCGGATTCGGTCGCCTCAAGTAAACGATTGGCGGCGGTTGTAAATTCTTCTGTCAATGTTCGGTATTCGTCACTGTCGATGCGAACCCATTGTTCCGCCTCGGTAATCTGCTGGACTTCATGAACGGCTTTCGTCGCCTCTTTCAGATCCCCCGTTACCAGACCACCCAGGATATTTTGGGTATACAGCAATTTTGTTCTCATGAAGTCGCGCCGGGAAATGGCATCGGAATCCTGGCCACCAGCGAGCGGTTTCGTTTCTTGTTGACGGGATTCCTGTTGCCAGGCAACTGCCAACGGCGCTGCGCTCACAAAACATACTGCCAGAATGATGGAATATCGAAACACGATTGTCTCCTGATTAATGTGTTGTGATTTCGGTGAATCTATTTTAAGCGGCAGTCGGGCAATTGCAAAGCGGCAACGGCATCCGCCAGGGCGTGACAGGCTGCCTCCCATTGCCGGTCAATTCGGGAACCCGCCAGCAAAAGATGATGGACCGATGCGATACATCTCAACTCTTGCTCATGCCGAATTGCGATTGCAACAAAAGCCTGGGGTCCTCCTTCAGTCGCAACGGGCTCCAAATGCCCGGTGGTAGCCAATGCAAACTCGGCGCCACAAGTATTCTCAAGCGCCGCAATTGCCATTTTTTCAGTCACTTGTCGGCTCACGCTTGTGAATTTCTGAATCAACGACGGGTCAACATGAAGCCATTCCTGTTTTGTTTTGTCCTGATAGACAACCGCCGAACCGCACAACCAATTTGAAATGCCAGGATATTGCGTAAGAATCGCGCTGATCAACCCCCCTGTGCAACTTTCAGCCAGCACAATCTGCCTGTTGTGTTTTTTCAGGAGCGCAAAAAGCTCGTTGCTGATACGATCGGCCGTTTGTAGAAGTTCTGCGTTGATCATTAATGGGCTACTTTAGCAAAAAGGGAACCGAATTCCATTTACGGGAACTTGCCCATGAAACGTGTGCGTGCGATTCCGCCCGGTCGCTGCGACAGGATGCACACAACCAAATCGAAAGGGAAAACGGTACCTTGATTTTTTTCCCAACAGGATGGCCCTGGATTCATATTGGAAAACGCAATGAACGGATTTCTTTCACATCAAGTTTTCGGCAATTCGCGTGGATTTCAATCGTAGCGTTTTACGGGTCGTTTACCGGACTGTACTCGAGGTCATTGGGCTCGATTTCAAACCGGACACGTTCTGCTGCCGTCATCTGTCGAGGAGCCTTTGATTTCGCCAATTCCAACAAATCCAGTGGCCAGATGCGGGAAGTCCCGTCGGCGGATGCGGTGACGACACGTTGGCTATCTGGAGCAAACGCGACAGCGGTGATTTCGCCGTGAGGAAACGCAACATATTCGCGACCGTTATTGGCACTCCAAACCCTTGCCGTACCGTCGCTGCTTCCGGTAACGACCCATTTGCCATCAGGACTAAAATCGACGCAGGTGATGTTTTTTGTATGACCAACGAGCGCGGCAATAAGTGCTCCACTCGGAATTTCCCTTAGGTGGGCCGAATTGTCTGAATAAATCGTGATAAGTCGCGTTGAGTTTGCGCCAAACTTTGCCAAGAGCGGATAGATGGCATTGGATTGTGGTTTTGCGTTCGTATCGTTGTCCGACCGAGCGTGGCGTTCCAAAGGGGGCGAGAGTTTTGATTCGATTTGACAAATCATATTCCCGGTTTCCAAGTCCCATAAACGCGACGCTGGATATTCCATGGTCAGTAACCACTTGAGATCCTCGCTAAATTGTGCTCCATACGAGCTACCACTTGAATCTTCCTTGAGCTTACAAATCGTACTTCCCACAATGGGGTCGACGACGATTCGGCCGCTCTGCATAGGGATTATGCCTCGAAGCCCATCGTCCGAGATGTAGCACAATTGGCCTGCAATATCGGAGGCGACGGACTTGACGAGTTGTCCGTTGTTCGCTTCCCATGATTTTACGCCGAAGAAAGGGCCGAGGATCTTTCCGTTTTTTTCAAACCTCATGCCGCTGCTGTATGATTGAGAGCCGGTGCCATTGGGATCGTAAACCCCGGAAAAATTGCTCTCCCCATCGCTGGTAACGAGATACTTGCTGTCGGGAGTAAACGCCACGTTGGCAAATCCGGATGAAAATTCAAGTCGGGATTCCTTTGAGTCGCTTGTGGAAAAATCAAACTCATTTCCTGGAAATGCGCAAAGTAGCTCAAACGTCGACGTGTCCCAAACTCTGGCCGGCGTAAACGGCAACGGTTTTGTAGGTGAGTCAGGCAGATCGACTAATCGTAAGATCGCATGCAAGTCGTCTGACAATGCGACGAGGCGTTTGCCATCCGGGCTGAATCGAACCAGACGAACTTCTCCGAACATCGAGTCGATGGGTTTTGGATCCGGTTGCCGTTCGAACAAGTTGTTGTGCTTGTCGAATGGCTCGTCAAAAAAATCGCCCAGATTGCTGAGGAAATCGACGATGGTTGACTTTTTCGACCCTGGGTTGAATTCGGGCCATTCGATTTTGGGTTTGAGAGTACCTGCCTGGTTGCCTGTAGTGGCGTCCCACAATCGAGTCGACTTGTCTTTCGATCCAGTGGCAACTTGTTTGCCGTTGGGATTAAACGCCACTGTGTTCGTTTTCCTGACAACAACTGACTCGTCGTCTGGTTCTTTTAAATCCAAGTAAGGCAATTGTCGCCGAACCTCCCACATTCGAACCGAGTTATCGCCGGCCGAAAAAACCCATCGGCCATCCCCGCTGACTTTGACATCCGTCACTGTGGAAGTGTGGCCCTTTAGGTCAAACGTCCAACCGGTAGTTGGCAACCGCGTTGGCAACGCGCGTTGGGCAGTCTTGTCGGGTGGAGAATAGTTCTTCAGATTGTCAAAAGAAATCGATCGGTCTTCGGGATCAAACCCGCAAAGAACCCTAATCATATTGCCGTCAAGACTTTTTTTTGCCTGTACGTGACCGCTTGTATCGCAAGCTTTTTCATACATGATTTCCGCGTATGCCTTCCGATGTTTTTCGAATTCCGCGTGCATTTCGCTCTCAGCCTTAAAGTTGTCGCCAACGGGCCAAATTCCAAGCTTAAAGTGTCGCGTTTCTAAATCGAATGCAAGTTGTCCGGTCTCTACCTCCCAAATCGTGATGACGTTTGAAAACTTGATGAGGGCGTGTTTCCCATCGGAGAGATACGCAGAAGCAACTGGGTCGCCATTTTGTCCATACTTGAACGCCGAAACTTCCTCGCCGGACGTGAGATCCCAGCACTTTCCGATTGGAATGTCGTTCCAGGGTATGCCAAATCCGCCGCTCGATGAACCAACGCTGATTGACACCTCTGGAAAGGGAGAAACACTGAACGGCGGATCGATAATGGTTGGCTTATGATCGTTTTCGTCATCCCAAGCCGAATTACTTGAGATTGCTTGTTGTTCGGCAATTGCAAGTAGACGATCTTCGTTCGGACTGAAAACAACCGAGTTTACCGATGGACCATAGTTGAATGACTTAAGTTCCTCTCCTGTAATCGTGTTCCATAGCCGCGCGGTTCCGTCCCAAGAAGCTGTTAATAACTTCATGCCATCTTCGCTGTAACAAACATCGGAGACCCGATCGGTATGGCCGCGAAGCACGAGTGTTTCGAGTCCAGTGCTTGAATCCCAGATTCGGACGACGCGATCCGTAAAACCGCGTTTCACTCCATTCTTGTCTGTATCGGTAGAGTATCCGTACGAATATGTCGCGAAGTGGAGACCATCGGGACTGAATTTCGCCCGGATATTTTGCAGTCGACCCTGCGGATCAATTTTCGCGATCAGCTCACCTGAGTTCGTATCCCACACCAAAATGCGCGTATGTTCAATTCCCAAAACGCGCGAACCATCGGGACTGACTTCAACGGCTCGGACCTCCGTTCCAACTCCGTCATGCAAAAAAGTCCGGACTTCACGGCAACTCAACATCGCGGCGATGAGCGCGTTGTTGGCGGGGGCGAGGTCGGGGAGGCGCTTTGCCCCTTCGACGGCAAGCAACAAGGCCAGGCCGGGGTTGGTGGGGAGAATGGCCGAGGATTCTGCGGTGAGCCGCAATGCGTCGGAGCGGATCAGCGCGGTCGATTGAGCAGCCAGAGCTTCATCCTTGATTTTCTCGGCGCGTTGGACTTGTGCAAGACGATCGAGCGATTTTTTTTCGGAGTCGATCGCTTCTTGTTTTGCCGTATCGGCATGCTTTCGCTGCGAAACCGCGTCGCTGTATTGCCAGAGGCTGGTGGCCAAACCGCCGATCAGCGTCAATAGCAACGTGCCCCCGACAAGCATCGCAGTACGATTTCGGTGCACGGTTTTTCTCACTCGATAGGCAAAGGTCGGCGGGCAAGCCTGCACTGATTCGTTTCGCAGATATCGTTCGACGTCGTGGGCAAAATCGTTGGCCGTTTCGTAGCGGCGATTGCGGTCCTTGTCGAGGGCTTTCAATACGATCCAATCCAATTCGCCACGGAGCAAAGCGCTCAGTTTTTGCGGATCGCTATTTCGCGATGCCGCGATGGAAACGGTAGCATCACCCTGCGTACTCAGGCGAAGCGAAGGCTTTTGCGGTTCGGCTTCGCGAATCAAGCGTTGCATCTCGGCAAAGGCCTTACCGCGCAGTGATTTCACATCGAGCGGAGTCGAACCGGTCAGCAGTTCGTAAAGCAAGACTCCGAGCGAATAAATGTCGCTGCGGGTGTCGATGTCGAGTCCGCTCATTTCCGCTTGTTCGGGACTCATGTATTGCGGCGTGCCGATCATCTGCCCATAGGCCGTAAAGAGGGTCTTCTCGGTGAGCTGTTGCGTGATGGCTTTGGATACGCCGAAGTCGATGACTTTCGGAACAGGCAGGCTGTCATGCAACGTGATCATGACATTCGATGGTTTGATGTCGCGGTGAATGACTCCTTTGTGATGCGCGTGCTGGATCGCTTTGCAGACCGAAGCAAACAGCCCCAATCGCTGGCGAGTGTCGAGCCGATTCTCATCGCAGAATCGAGTGAGCGGGATTCCTTTGACAAGTTCCATCACGAAGTAAGGGCGGCCGGTTCTGGTTTCTCCGCCGTCGAGGACTTTGGCGATGTTGGGATGATCCATCAAGGCGAGGGCCTGGCGCTCGGCTTCAAATCGGGCGATGACTTCGCGTGTGTCCATCCCCGGTTTGATAATTTTCAAGGCGACTTTGCGGCGAATCGGCCGAGTCTGTTCGGCCATGTAGACGACGCCAAAGCCTCCTTCGCCAATCTGTTGCAGCAACTTGTAGGGGCCAATTTCATCGCCTGGCTTTTCCATCAACCGAGACTGATTTGATGTTTCCGCCAATTCAACAGGTGGCGATTCGAGATAACTTGTTGGCTCAGCATCAATTTTGAGCAAAGCGACGATTCGATCCAGTAAAACAGCATCGGCGCCGCATTCGGCGCGGATGTATGCTTCGCGAGCCGCCACGTCCGCGATGGAACGGGCGGTTTGGAAAATTCGCTCTTCGTTTGACGGAATTTGGTTCATCGGACACCCAATCATCAGGGATTCGAGATTTGATTATCTTAAACTATCAATCAATGCGGAATCTAATCTGGAATTCCCCGATTCGAGTTTGCGAAATTCTGAAATAGTCGTGGTTGCGACCATCCTGACCGAACGATACTAACGGTTCCTGGCGATTTCCAGCTTGAGCCAGCTCTTGGCATAAGCCCAATCGGCATCGGCCGTGGAGGTTGCGATGCCAAGTGCATCGGCGGCCTGGGCGATCGTCAAACCGGCAAAATACCGCATTTTGACCAGGTGTGCCTTGCGCGGATCAATCGTTTCGAGCTTCGATAATGCTTCGTCCAAAGCCAGTAATTCGTCGGATGTCTCGTCGTTGGCCGCGATATCGTAAAGCTCTTGCCGGACGAATTGGCCCCCCCCC
>JANNWJ010000048.1:0-88753 GCA_031414755.1 Pirellulaceae bacterium
ACTTTTTGTACCAGTATCGAAGGCTGTTCTCATTCACGTTCACCGCCGTGGCGGCAGCCAGAATCGAGTAGCCTTCAACGACAACAAGATTGACCGCCTCCCGCTTGAACTCTTCAGTAAATGTGCGACGCTTGGGTTTTACTTTGCTTGACATAATGTCCTCCTAAACGGATTTTCATTATTCCGCCGGAGTCCACCAGTACTGGGCTATCGCAGCTTGCGAATATCGCAGACGTCAATGAACCGCCTGACCCAACTGTCACTAAGTTATTAGGCGCTGCGTATTGAACAAACATCTTAAGTGCATCAATTGGTTCCTGAACCGCCCACTGATACGTGTCGCTCAACTTTTCAATTTCGTTGATAAATGGCTTGCCCAACTGAATGCCTCTTGAGTCGCAGGTAAATCATCAAGTATCCCAGCTTCCGAGCAATGGAGATAGCGCAACCAATCTATTCGAATTGTATTGATTGGCAAAATTGAACTCGCGGTTGAGTTGGAAACGAAGCAGATGCAAGAAATCTTCATTAGTGGGGGGATTAGTGGGGGGACTTGGGAATGCGATCAGTCTACGAAAAAACCGAGGCGTGGTTTGACATCGGTTTTTATTGGCTAAAAAAATACACCCGAAGGGATTCGAACCCCAAACCCTCGGTTCCGAAGACTCATGATACATGAATTATGCATTTACCACTCTTCAAAAAAGCCTGTTTTCCCGAGTATTTTTCTTTAACCAACCTTTGCCAATGATGCCACCGAGTGTTGATTTCGCTCATTAGTGGGGGGATTAGTGGGGGGAACAAATTTCGACTTCTTAGGACATTCCAGCAGCCAAGATAAATTTATGGCCACAACTTGCCGGGAAATTACGGCCCCAAATTATTCTACCATGGGTAGACAAAAGGAAGCAGATCAAATGTACAAACTCAACACTTCAATGTTCAACAAGATGTGACAATTGTTTACGAATCATGTCTGCGGTCAATTTTGATTTTCGTTCATCCAAAAATAACTCCAAAATCTTGTTCGTTTCGTTCATTAGATTCTCCATGGTCATTTCACTAACCTTGGCTGGCTCGAGCGGTCTCGACCGCCAGACACCATTGGACTCGTACCAATCGAGAGCGTCCGCCGTAAACGGTGTGTCGCCCATGTAGTCATAACCATTGACCAACAAGACTGGAATATCCTGAATGAGATGAACTGGAAAACGAGGCAGAAGACTGTGATCGCTCAGCTCATCAGGATATAGACTCCCCAGCATTGGGTCAGGAAAAAAACCATCTTCTTCCGGTACTTCATGCAACACTCGAAGCAACATTGAAATCTGCTCGTGCACCTCAAGACCTAGAGGCGATACACGTAAATATTCCCTCATTAACGCAAGGCAACTTTCCTTACCAATTGGATGTAGTGCATTTACAACGTCTATGAACACGGCGGGATCCCACTTTGCACCAGCAACACCTGGCGTTGAGTGAATCAGATTTAGAAATCTTCGAACCTCACTTTCAATTATTTCTTCGCTACCTATCGGATTATCACCGTCACCACACACTTGATAAACAACTCCAGCGCTGTCAAAATCCACGCGACCCAGGGTTGGAAAAGCCAAGTGGTTTTCGCTGCCGAAACACCAAACAATGGCCACATTCGGATCAGTAATCATACCTGGATCTTCCCGCGTCCAAATATCATCGGGTTCGCCAAGAACAACTTTTATCTGCGCGATAGGCATTCCTTTTTCGATTGTCTTTATCTTCTCAAAAAATTCCAATCTTGAATCTTGCGCTTTCAAATTCATTGCAATAGTTTCCGGGAACACCGTTAACGACGCCAAAATGAGGAGTAATACTGTGTTTCGCATTTTGCTTTTTCCATTTTTTCAATTCATTATGAAAGCCACTTGACGCAACTGCGTCACCCCCGGGGAAAATTAATTCACGTGTTGCGCCACCCGGTTGATTTGCTAACGTCCGTGTCCCTTTGGAAACATTTACAACAGGTCCATTCGGATACTAGTGTCCGATCCATCGTAATTGAATTCTCAAATTGGCCTGGCGGACCGTCGTCGCACCACAGCCAAGGTAGATTGTCGACCACACGTGGATGATTTCCTTGGCCAGCCCGCCCCCAAGGTGGGTAGGTGAGTTCGTAACCCTCAAGAAACGTTACGGATCCGCTAAATGTTATCCTTCCTGTAGTATTTTGGCCTCTATCTTTAATGTTGAAAACATCAACGCCATAAATTTTGGTCTTGGAATCGCCCACGTACACATCTCCGTCCCGGACTTGCCATCCTTCATAAAAGCAGTGATCGTCAGGACCTTCCGGTTCGCCTGTGCAATCGGTATATTCGTATTTCGCTTCTGCCTTTTGAATAACCCAACCATGGACGGAAAACTTAAAACGGGGATCTTCTGTGTTTAGGTCGAGTTCAATGCTCCATCGCATTTTCGCTTCCGCTCCGCCACACACATCGGTAGGAATTGGATCCTGAACGACCGTCTGACAAAAAGAGAACGTACCAGATGGGTCGCTACCAAGCGGCACAAAATAGGCCTTATACAAATTCGATCCGTCGATGAAATCGAACGGGTCGGTTGATAGCCAACGTCCGTCACTGGGGCTGTACGTTCTCCTTCGGACGTATACTTCCCCCGTTTCTTCATTCGAATAATACCCAAACCCGCCGTAAAACCGAAACGGATTAGGTGTTGCTCCGGAACTAGACACCGACTCACCAAAGGCCGAATACCCGTAGCTATCGATTACAGTTTCTGCATCATTGGTTAGCTGACGTGTCGAATCGTGGACATCGAAGTGATAGAAGCTATTTGTCGAACCGCGTCGCTGCGATATGAGCTCGCCGAATTTCCCCGGTTCATTTGCATATTCGGCCGTTATTGCTCCGGTTCCGTCGACTTCCATCCTGACGTTGTCGCTGACGCGATCCCATATGAAATTTGTGACTGGCATCTATTCACTCCTGGAATCTAAGTTGCTTTTCGTACTCGTCTGTTGTCGGCGTCATAAGAAATCGTTACGCGATTTCCGTTTGTGAGTTCTACGAGCGTATTCTGGTTTTCGTAATCCCATGTCCAAGTTGTTATTTCTCCATCGGAATCAAGAATGTGCTGGTTGCCGTTTTGGTCAAACGTGTAAACGTTTTTTACCCCATTAACACTGGACAGTTGGTCTGCCGAATCGTAGACGTACGTGTCGACACTGATCCCTTGTGTTCGCGAAAGCCGGTTTCCAACTGGATCATAGGTGAATGTCGTGTTGTAGGCATTTGCACCTGAGCGATTTTCATTGATTAGCTGACTTGACGAATCAAATAACCACGTAACCATGTCGCCCGTATCTTCCAACACGCTAGTTCGTCGACCAGCACCATCGTAACTGTATTGGTAATCAGAGATCACAGAATTATCGGATTTCAAATTGGCAATTTCGGTTATGTTATTCGCTGGATCGTATGAAATTGAAACAAATGATCCGTTGGCCAACTCTTTTTTCGTTCTCCTTCCGGCAGCATCATACAAAAACGTTGTTGCCAATCCAGGCGTCTCAACTTGTTTCGTTAATCGCAAGTTTGCGTCAAACGTGTAAGTCGTCCGGCGGCCACTGCCATCGACTATGAAGGCCCGGCTGTCGACAGCATCATAGGAATAGGTGAACGTGCCATCGAAAGGACTCGAAACGAATTTAACTTGATTAAGATCGGTGTACGCGTAGGTGTAAGCCCCTGTTGAATCCTGCACTAATGTTCGATTGGAAACTGCGTCATACGCAAATGTCACTCTCGATGCATTGGGGTACAACCAACCGGCAGTTCGTCCGGCAACGTCATAGGAATACGTCGTCGAGTTCCCTCGACCGTCGATGCGCAGAGACTTTTGTCCTGAAGTATTGTAGACCGATGTCGTCATACGACCCAGCGGATCCTTCATTTCTATTTGTTGCCCTGCTGCATCAAATGTGAATGTATATCGGTAACCGCGAGCATTGATTAGTCCAGTCGTTTGGCCAACGGCGTCATAAACTTTGGTCGTGCGGTAACCGAGCGCATTTTCCTCAGCAATTGTTTGGCTGCCGACGTTGTAGATCTGGGTAACGATACTTCCAAGTGGATTGATCGAATTGATACGGCGTCCTGCGGCGTCATACGTTATGGTCCAACGAAAACCACGAGGATCAATATTGGCCATCAATTGCGCGGCGGTATCGTAAATACTCGTCTTCACTGAACCGATTGGGTTGACTCTTTCTTTCTGACGGCCTAATTCGTCGTATACGTACGAATACTTAAATCCGCGAGGATTTTGTCGTATCGCTACCAGTCCCGCTGCGTCGTAAACGGTCGTCGAGATGTTTCCCAAGGCGTTGATTTGCGTTATTTGTCGACTAGCGCTGTCATAGCCAAGTGTTGTGCGGAAGCCCAGCGCGTTAACCGCTGCAATATTCCTTCCGGCAACGTCATAAATAATGGTTGATATGCGTCCAAGCGCGTCCTTTTGTTCTGTCGATCGACCTGCAGCATCAAAAGAAGTGGTTGTTCTATTCCCTAACGGATTCTCTGAAGCGATTGGCTGTCCGGCAACGTCATAAATCGAGGTGTTTCGATTGCCATGGGGACTTACTGTAGCAATAACGCGACTGTTGGCATCGTAAACCCTGCTGGATCGATTACCCAAGGGATTGACAGAGGCGATTTGTCGACCGGCCGCGTCGTATACCGTCGTAACACGAAATGAAAGGGCATTTATACGTGCAACTGCCTGACCAGCAGAGTCGAAAACAGTGGTGGTTGCATTGCCCAACGGATCGATATTCGCAATTACTTTACCTTCGGCATCAAACACAATTGTTGAGAAGGCACCAACGGCGTTTAGCGTAGAAATCCGCTGACCTGCTACGTCGTAATTTTGTGTAGTCGAGTAGCCCAATTGATTGATCGAAGCAGTAGGCTGCCGTGCGACGTCGTAGACCGTTGTTGCATGTCCCCCAAGTGCATCAACATTTGGAGCTTCAAAAGGTGCCAGCCATGAAATGTGGCCTTAGCAGGATTCGCCGATGTTGCCGGCGGGTTGCTGGCCACAAGCGGCCGGTTCACTAAGGCATTGTCCAGTGCCAACAAAGTTGATAACGTGATGGATGCCGCCAGCGGAACAAGCAAGTCGATCAGCGCCGCACGATCCGGTGACAACGCCGCCGAAGTCGCCGCCGTCGGACGCCGAGCCAGCAACACCTGTGCTGGTGAAACGTGTTTTGTTGCAGGCACAATCGTCGCAGTTCATAACAATCAAGAAATAGTTTTCGCGGCGAGACCGATGGCGCAGAGCGAGTCGGCTGAAACAGCATTCGTCTTGATGACGCCTCAAATCCGCTGGAAAACACTGGGAACAGTGACTTTTGCCGCAATCGCCTGGGTGATCATCGCTCCCGTCAGGGAAAAGGCAACGGAACAAGCCAACGCGTCAGCCTCCAGGCGTCGAGAACGACAACGCTCCCGATATCGGATTTCCAGGTCAGCCCGATTGGCAATTCCGAATTTGCGTTTCTGTGCTGGTGCTTCGTAGTTTTTTAATAGGGCAACTCGCACATTCAAATACTTCGATTCTATTTTGTAAAGTAAAACATCCCTGAACTGGGTATCGAGATGACCAAAACCAACAAACTATTCGCGGCGGTTTCGCTATCGATCGTTTCGGCGTGGTGCTTCTGGCAAGGAAGTAGTCCATCAGCAGAACTATCGATTGACAGCAATATTCGGTCTGTCTCGAACAACGAACCCGCAGGTCCCAGAGCCGGGTTGCCCATCGAACAAATCCGAGTCGGGATGAGGGTGGCAGCCTTGAATCCTGTGTTATCCGAAATGGATCGGGCGGGGTTCATCGAACCGGATCAGGCGACTTGGCGGTTGATAAAGCTGGAGATGACCAAGGCTGATGGAGGTTTGCTTGAGATCGATTTGATCCGTCCGGAAGAATGGATTCGCGTCCCTGGCGTTTTCCGGGGCGGACTTGTGTACCTCGACATGCCGGAGTTGGGTGCCAAAGGCCTTGCTCGTGTTCTGCACATAGGCCCGTGCCCGAAGATCGATTCGAGCGAAGGCCAGGTCGTGATTTCGACTCTCGCCCATCCTGCAACACACAAGATTCTGGATGTCACTTTCGGCGACGCTCCACCCGAACCAGATTCTTTTTCAAGCCTTCAGCCTGTAGCCTCCGGCACGCCAATCGGCGTAACAGCAACCCACCCATTCTGGAGTGTCAGTCGACAAGCATTCGTACCGATCGGCGAGATGGCCGTTGGCGAGCAAGTCGTCACCTTGCATGGCGAAACAAAACAGATCGCGTCAATACTCCCTCGCCCCGGCGCTCCAGAAAGAGTCTACAATCTCGAAGTCAACAGCGAACACACCTACTTCGTCGGCAACGACAGGCTGCTGGTGCATAATAATGGTTGTTTACCCGATGACATTTTGCGGTTGGCCAAAAAGAGGCAGTTTGTTGTTGTTATTGGACGAAGCATGGATCGGGTGAACGGTGCAGCAGAGATTTTGCGTTCCGCCGGATTGAACGTAAAAAC
Source organism: Pirellulaceae bacterium (assembly GCA_031414755.1). Taxonomy (GTDB): domain Bacteria; phylum Planctomycetota; class Planctomycetia; order Pirellulales; family Pirellulaceae; genus CAJQPP01. Next base: position 6,599 of record JANNWJ010000048.1, read on the forward strand.
CTGGAACCCAAGTAATTTTGGTGGGCTATCAAATCCTTTGGAGGCAAATAGGTCGTGGCTTCGTCATTGGGTGATCGAGAAAAATGCCACGGTAATTGACATTGGCCAAGGGTCGATTCGCACGAGCAGCGACTTTTATAACATGGAGTTGAGGAGCGTGTATAAAAACTGGATAGGCGTATCGGTTTTAAAGTGGATTCCAGGATTTTAGGATGAGTGACGATCGAAGCAAATTATCGAATCAATTTGAAAAACTTGTTTCCGCAACATTTTCGTTTCTGGCAACCGAATTCAACTTCCATCAATTCGATATCAGAGAGTCCTTTGGATCAGCTCCGTTTGGTGGTGAAGTAAGCATTTTCTTTGGCAATGATTCGTTCGGAACAGGCCTGGACGTTTTCCTCGATTTCGAAACCTTCGATTTGGATATTGCGATTGTTGATTCACCGTCAGGAATGCCAGTCGAATACTCAGTCTGGGGCCAAACGCATATCAGACCGGCAGCGTTGTTGTCTGTTTATTGCCAATACAAGACTGGAATTGACATGATTGAAGAACACTTTCCGGAATCTTGTTCAAAACTTTCGAACAAAGAAAACATGAGACGGCGGCAAGTCCGTCAAATGGCAATTCAGACTAGTTTGGAAGAGGTACTCGCTCGCAAACGACGATCGCTTGCTGAAATCGCGATGCCGGCCGTTTTGGGAGACGTATCGGAGTTTGGACCAATTCAGGCCCTTTATCGGGAAAAGAACAATGCCTATTTAAGTCCTGACCAAATGGAAGTTCTGTTTAGATTGTAGTGATTGCCTGTCAATTTCAAAAGCATACGTCCAGGAAAGGGCAATCAAAAAGACACTTGGGGACACGGCATATTTTTGACAACATTTCGATCGGCGGAAATTCGCGTTAATCTGCGGTCAGCTTTTCGTTTCCTGCCCGGAGGAAATTGTGACCGCAGATCAGGCGGATGATCGCGGATGATCAGCCAATAGGGGCGAAACAATGGGCAAAACGGACCAGTCATTCTTGGCAATGAATTGGTTTGGAGCAAATTGTCAAAAGCCAAAAACAGTCGGCCCCGCAAGTCGCGACGCGGCAACAGGTGTACTCTGATAACACATGTCGTCGCTCGGCGACTCACGAATAGTTTTGGTGGTCGCCGACCCGGCCTGAAGTCCGGGTCTGACAAATGCCGTTTCTACGAAACCAAGTCGGTGTAGAATAAATAAAGGTCCAATTGCACCAGCCGCAAATAAGTTCAATTTGTGCCAGCCAAATTTCAGCGACTGCGGGGGATTGTCTCCGGAAGATGCTGCGCTCAAACGACATCCAACTATTGCAAACTCATGCATCGACCAACTCGCTCGCTGTTACTTGTCGGCATTGCCCTGGCTTTCGTCGCGTTGCTAGTGCTTTACATCTGCGGAGCACTGTTCACGGGCTACCCATCCACCAAAGACTTCGAAGGCAACCGTGACGCATATGCTGCTGTCGTTGATCATATTTCCAAAATGGACATCGCGGAATCCGAAGACATTTTCCTGACTTGTGCTTCCGACTGGGCCACCGATACTATCGAACCGTACGATGGAACTTCTGGAATTAGGCACACGATTGCTGCCAAACGAATGGCTGATGGCCGACTGGTCGTGACTCTAATCACCAAGGAAATGGGACACATGGGCTCTTATGGTTACGTTTACTGTAGCGGAAAACTTTTGGCACCTGATGAGATTGGACCGGACACATGGGGAGGCTTGGAAACTTCCATACACGTTGCAGCAGATATGGAGTGGTGGGTTGACGATTCATTGCCCAATAATTGGTGGGTCGTTTCCAATCGATTAAACTGAACAGCAACAAGCGATCGTCAGATTCATCGGATATGTGCGGTCATCAATAGGCATCAGCAGGATCAATCGATCAATTTGTGCCAGCCAAATTTCAGCGTGATAAATTGCAACAATTCATGGTGTCTCGATTTAATTTACAGCGTCATCAACCAAAGTTCAAACATCAGTGCCATTGGTGCCAGCCATGAATGGCACCCGGTTAACCGTGCGGTTTACCGGTTCGGTTTACTTCCCCGGTTTACTTCCCCGGTTTACCCCTTGCCTCCGCGAGTGGCGGTGGTCAGTCGAATCCTACAACCTCGTCTGGCGGTTGATGCGACGTCGCTCTCGGCGATTTATTGCATGCACCAGTGCTGCAATTCCAATTCCCCAAAGTCCGCTGTTGAGCAAAAAGGCAAGCGTCGTCAATGGTCCCAAATCCTGCGTCCATTGAAAGGTCAATAACAATATCGGAAACGAAAGGGCAGTCGTTGCGCGCAAGGCATTTACATACGTCAGACTGGTTTCATCGCGCATCCCTTCGCCAAATGCAGTGCCGAAACAGATGAACAGCAAGCCACCGTGGCACGCAGCGGAAATGGCTGCGTTCCGGAGGAACGTGCGATTTTCCATCCAATTGAGCTGACCGCTTGTTGGACGGAGTGTATGTTTATTATCGCCAGATTTCACAATTGTTCACGGGAATAAGGAATAACAAACTATCAAGACTCTTAGGAGGGATAGTTTGTGCGTTGAACTGAGACGCTCCGCTGATTCGCAGTATGCGGATCGTATGCGGGGAGCGACTGGACAATGCCAGTTTAGCGAGGCCATTGGGACCGGTGCAAGCAGAAAGGTTGGCCGATGCATGAATCGCATGTGTGGGGCGGGTTCGGTTCGTCCGGTTGTTATTTAGCAATCGTTTTCTGGGAATTCGTCATCCTAATCACGTCAACGAACAAATTGAACGTGGCGGTAGCATCATGCACCTCGGATCGGGGAATTCGGCACCCAAATTCCCGTTCAATCTCGTCGATGATTATCATCCAGTCGATCTTATCATCAAGAAGCAACAAATCATCGTCCGGCTGTAACCCTCCAAGGTTATACCCGAGTTGTCTAAACAAAATGTGACGGAGTATTGTTATCGAGTTTTTTGGGACATTTGAATCGGAAAAAATGTTAGGACACTTGGGGACACTTGGGGACACAGCATATTATTGACAACATCTGGCGATTTGGCAGGATTTCACGGGTAACGTGAGGTTCCTTGACTGTCTTTGGAGCCGGTTGGTGGTGTGGGAGGTATTCATGGCCCGTTTGTCTCGCATCGAAATCTTTGCTCCCGATGAAATTGCCATCGTCCATTTCATGAATCGGACTGTGCGGCGATGTTTCTTGTTGGGAAATGATCCACTGACCGGAAAAAACCATGACCATCAAAAATTGTGGCTCGATAAAGAACTGAAACGGCTGGCCGCCCAGCCAGCACGCTTTGAATCTCAAATGCGTGGTAATGGATGTATTCGATTCCGATCAAAACCCAATACTTGTGGTACTAATAAGCATTCAGAAACGTCCCTGTTGAACCATTGATGCCAACGTACAGACCCGGAGGGTCGGCATAGCCTCAGCCGGGCTCGTAAGGGCCCGGTATTTGTGAGAGTGAATGTCAAAAGGCCCGGCAGGGTCGACACAGGTTTGGTGATGATTTTGATTCGAACGTGGTGCAATCATTTGTGTCGCCCCATCCGGGGCTTGGTTTTTTTTATGTGACGAATTCCGGTGGTTTACACCACCGGCTGATATTCTGTCGGCCCGCCGGGCCTGGAAGGATACTTGGGGACACAGCATATTGTTGACAACATCTGGCGATCTGGCAGGATTTTGCGGGTGAAGTAAGGTTCCTTGACTTTCTTTGGAGCTGGTTGGTGGTGTGGGAGGTATTCATGGCCCGTTTGTCTCACATCGAAATCTTTGCTCCCGATGAAATTGCCATCGTCCATGTCATGAATCGGACTGTGCGGCGATGTTTCTTGTTGGGAAACGATCCGCTGACCGGAAAAAACCATGACCATTGAAAATTGTGGCTCGATAAAGAACTGAAACGGCTGGCCGCCCAGCCAGCACGCTTTGAATCTCAAATGCGTGGTAATGGATGTATTCGATTCCGATCAAAACCCCAAACGTGTGGTACTAATAAGCATTCAGAAACGTCCCTGTTGAACCATTGATGCCAACGACAGACCCGGAGGGTCGGCATAGCCTCAGCCGGGCTCGTAAGGGCCCGGTATTTGTGAGAGTGAATGTCAAAAGGCCCGGCAGGGCCGACGCAGGTTTGGTGATGATTTTGATTCGAACGTGGTTCAACCATTTGTGTCGCCCCATCCGGGGCTTGGTTTTTTTTATGTGACGAATTCCGGTGGTTTACACCACCGGCTGATATTCTGTCGGCCCGCCGGGCCTGGAAAGCGCGCCAATCATGTCCGGAGCGCGCCATTCATGGCGGGCAACTTTTGACCCTATGGCTGGCACCTTGTGACCATGGCTTTTCACCGTCATCCCAATCAAGCAACAGATAAGGAGTCGTAGCGGCTGGTCCGGACATGGTGGCGTTCATGACGTTTCGTCCCAGACCGTCGCTGATCGAAACCTGCATCGTTTTCTCATCGGGTGCAATGGCCACTGTGGCACGATCAAGAACGTAGATACCCGAACCGAACCATCACCAAAATGATCCTTGCCCCCTGAGGCCATTCGGGGCCATTCGTAGCTTCAAATGGTGCCAGCCATGAAATGTGGCCGTTATACGTTAAAATCGCGAAGTCGAAGCTACTGAACCATTTCCGGTTGGTATATAGCAAACTTCGCAGGAATACGAAGCAAACAATCCTGGAAGTGGTTCTTTGCGAGCAGATGAAACAAAAGGTGTCAGGAACCGTTAATGGAACAGAAAAACGGTTCCTGACACCTTTTTAATCGTCCTCGCGGCGGATGAGGCCGGCACCGGAGTTGTAGAATTTGCGGCGGCGAGTTTCGATTTCCGTTTTCGAATGCGCTTGCTGCTGTTTCAGATCGGCCAGCGCGGCGATCGTGAACGGGCACTTGAGCGTTTCCAGCCGGAACTTGACGTAATCCGTGTGCTCGGCTTCCAGTATCCCCAGCAAGTATTTTCCCAGGACTTCACTGGATGGCACGCCGATCTGGTGGCGACGCCAGATTTCTCCAATCGTGTGCATTCCCGCATCGCGACGACCGTTGATCCGCGACATGCGGCGAATCAAGTCCTTGTTAGAGCGAACGGCAACCTCGATCTCGGCGGCCCGGGCAGGATCAAGCGACTCATCGAGAAACGCCTCCAGTTCAGCATCGGTAAATTCAGTCGTCATGTCGTGTCACTGGTACTCAATTTTTGTCACGATGCGCTTCGGTTAACCCGTAGTCATGCAGTCTATCTTAACAACCGCTGATCCTGTTGCAAGTTTGCTCGCGACCGTTGGGACGCTGTTTCCACTGCTCTGTTATTGATTGCCAAATTGAATGGCGGATTCGTTAGACTCGCATCAGGGCCAGCCCAAATCGTTTCCCTGCCACAATGCACCGAGATCGTTGGCGATTCCAACCAGATAATGGATCGCCACGCCGTACCAAATGCTTCGCGTTCGCCAGGCGAGCCAGCCCAAAACGATTGACGCCGGAATGGATCCCCAGACCTCAATTGTCGGCTTGCCTAAATGAACGACCAGGCAGCAGGCAGTCTGCAAGGCGATCGCGGCAATCATCCCGAACGACTGGAATCCGTGCAGCATGACGCCGCGATAAAAAAACTCAAACGCGACATAGTAAAACAGGTAGAAAGTGAACCAGACCAGCATCTGCATCAAGTCACTTCCGATCTGATCGCCAGGCATCGGATAGTAAGCGATGATTTGCTCGTCGCTGGATCCCATCAGTGTCCCGATGACAAATGCAGGCGTTAACAAAATCACACCCCGAACGCCAAACGAGCGGTCTCCCATTCCCAGAAACGGCGCCTCGAACGAACGGCAAGTTGCCAATGACCATGCCAGTGGCAAAGCCATCAACGTCACCAGCGCCAGCAAGCATCGGACTCCGGCCAAAAACAGCCCGGTTTCGCCAGCCAGTTGCGGACCTGGCGACGAAAAGTACCAAAACAATCCCTGGGCAAACAGGCAAACAACTGCCAGCATTGCCAACTTCGACGCCTGATTTAAATGCATGGGTTGCAAATCCATTTCAGGGTTCATTGGCAAGTTCGTGTTTCATTCCGGAAAACGGTTTCGTTCGGGTAGCGGGCCAGTGTAACAACAAGCAGGCGTTTGGGCTTCCTGCCAACTGCTGTTTCGAAAAAACGTTGAATGTGGGAAAGTTTCCTGCGTATTCCGCACGCAAGCTCCCCATCATTGAAAACCTGACCAAAACCGAATCCCGATCATGAAAGTACTTCAAATTGTTTCGGGAAGGGAACTTAACGGCGCAGTGACTTACGCCAGGTTTCTTTCTCAACAACTGCTCTCGCGAGGCTACGACGTTACCATCATGCATCGCAGCGAAAGCTGGCTGGGGGAACAACCGATTTCAGGTGCCGGGTACTTCCAGTCCGAGATGTCGCGCACACCGCGCGAGCTGAAACGGGTCAGCCAGTGGATTCGTGAGCAGGAATTCGACTTGATCCATACACACATGAGCCGGGCGCATTTCATGGGTGTGCTGCTTCGAATGACCAGCGGCGTTCCGGTGATTGCCACGGCACATAGCTGCACGTTTCAATTGCACTGGATGCTAAATGATTACGTGATCGCCAACTCGCAAGCCACGCTGGATTACCAACGCCGCATTAACCGGGTTCGGGCCAATCGCAGCGAAAAGATCTTTTGCTGTACGAACCTGCAGCGTTTTCAAGCTTTTAATCCGGAACGGGTCGCCGAAATTCGACGCAATGTCGGAGCAGCACCGAACGATTTTTTGGTGGGCGTTGTCGGGCAAGTTGGCCAGCGCAAGGGACAAAAGTTTTTGTTTGATGGTTTGCCGGAACTATTTCGGCGCATCGCCAATCTGAAAGTCATCATTGTTGGCGAATTCGATCGGGACGACCGTTATATCAAGCGACTTCGCCGCCAGCACTTGCAAAACGGCTGGTTCGGGCGTGTCCGCTGGCTGGGTCGACGGAACCATGTTGAAGACTACATGAACGCGATTGATTTGTGTGTCGTCCCATCCGTTCGCGAACCGCTGGGGCTGGTTGCCCTTGAATCGCTGGCATCGGGCACGCCGGTCGTTGCCACGCGCACTGGCGGTTTGCCCGAGATTGTGATTCACGGTGAAAACGGGTTGCTGGTTCCACGAAAAAACGTGTCGGCCTTGAGCGATGCGATCGAACAGCTTGCCGGCGAGCCAGAAACCCGAAAAGCCATGGGTCAACGAGGCCGGCAAATGGTTCTGGACAAATTCTCACCCGAGAAACTAACGGATCAGGTGATTGACGTTTACCACAGGATCCTGGGAAAATCCGCACGGAACTCGTTGCCTACCGCACGCAGTCGAAGTCGCGCCGCTTGAACCGATGGCATTTGATCGATGTTAAAGTTTGGCAAACGCATCGAGCGCTTGATCAATGTGGGCATCCGTAAGCGCGGCGCTGACCTGGACTCGCAAACGGGCTTCGCCGCGCGGAACGACCGGGAAGCCGAATCCGATGACCAGCACTCCCAACTCGAACAAGCGTGCCGACTTGCGAATCGCTTCGGCCTCGTCACCAATCATGATTGGGATGATGGCTGTCGGCGACGGTGTGCAGTTGAAACCTCGTTCGGCCAGTCCGTCCCGCACCCGCTTGACGTTGGCGTGCAACCGCGACACGATTCCTGGATCGTTTTTCAAAACATCGAGTGCCGCGCCGGCGCTGCAGGCTACGGTCGCCGGTAGTGCGTTGGAAAATAAACCGGGTCGGGCCCGTTGTTCGAGAATCGCAACCGCATCTCGCGACGCTGCCACGTAACCGCCGGCGGCGCCCCCGAGTGCTTTCCCCAACGTACCCGTGAATACATCGATTGCTGAACCGTCGATTCCGAAGTGTTCATGCGTTCCCCGACCCGTTTTTCCCAGCACGCCGACGCCGTGCGAGTCGTCGACGATTAACATCGCTTCGTATCGCCGGCACAAATCGACAAGTTCGGGCATACGGGCCACATCTCCTTCCATGCTGAAGACACCGTCAGTGACAACCCAGCGAACTGGATGGGATTGCGATTCCTTGAGCAGCGACTCGAGTTGCAGCATGTCCGAGTGCCGATAAACTTTTTTGGTCACCCCTTTGTGCATCAAACGCATCCCATCGATGATGCTGGCGTGATTCAGTTCATCGGAAAGGATAACATCTTCAGGCGCGATCAAAGTCGGGAATGCCGCCTCATTGGCATTCCAGCAACTGACATAACTCAGTGCCGATTCCGTTCCGAGAAATCCGGCGATCTTTGCTTCCAGTTCCCGATGGCACTTGAGCGTGCCGCAAATAAAACGGACCGACGCAGTCCCGGCACCGTAATCGCGAAGTCCCTGAATCCCGGCCTCGATTACTTTCGGATGATCGGCCAGACCGAGGTAGTTGTTGCTGCACAGCACCAGCACCTCCCCCTTCCCTTCAATCGTGACGACCGGTCGCATCGGAGAAGTAACACTGTAAAACGGCTTGCGTTGACCGGACCGGGTCAACGTTTCGATCGTTTCGCGAGAGCGCGTCACAAATGTCGAGTTGGGCATGAAACGGCTTTCCGTCGCGTGGGGCAATAATGGAAACACGCCATTTGAATGTTTCATGAAACGATTTGCAACGATAGCCAAATGCACTGGTGCTTATGGCCTTGGCTCTCAAATCTCAAATCTGGATTTCGGAAATCCGCACTGCTGGGCAAGCCAGCAGTGGCACCCGAATCTGAACTCTGGCCTTTGACCTCTCGACTCGGCGCCCTGGACTCTAGCCTTTAGCCTCTCGCTTCCTCACTCTCGCCAGCACTAATCCTTGCCAATCTCCAGAACAACCTTGATCGCTTCGCCGGACTGCATCATCTTGATTCCCTTTTCGAACTGGTGCATCGGCAACACGTGCGTGATGATGGGGTCCAGTTGTAATCGTCCGCCCAGCAACAGGGTTTGCATTTGGAACCACGTTTCGAAGATACGACGGCCGTTGATACCGTGAACGGTGGCCCCTTTGAAGATTACATCGTTCGTCAGATCGAACTCGATCTCCTTGCCGGGAATGCCGAGCATGGCAGCAACTCCTCCGCCAGCCAGCGCGGCAAAGCCCTGTCGGATCGCCGTGGCGTGACCGCTCATCTCCAGCAGTACGTCGGCTCCCAGTCCGTCGGTCAACTTCTCGACTTCGGGAACCCAGTTCCCCCGCGCGTCAAAAACTTCGTCGGCCCCGATCTGCAAGGCGACTTCAAGACGATGGGTATCGACATCGGTGGCAAAGATCTTGCTGGCCCCGGCGGCCCGGGCTACCGAGACAGCCATCAAACCGATAATCCCAACACCCGTTATCAAAACGTTTTTACCGCTCACACCCGCCGTCATCACGGTGTGGACGGCGTTTCCGAGCGGGTCAAAAACGGCAGCGACCCGATCGGGAATGTCAGGGTGAACGGGCCAAACATTTTTTTCTGGAAACGACATGAATCGAGCAAAACATCCGTCGCGATCGATGCCGATGATCTGCACTTCTTCGCAGATGTGGGCGTTACCTGTTCGACACGGTCGGCAGTTGCCGCAAAACAGATGGCCTTCGCCGCTGACCCGGTCGCCAATCCGGCACTTGTCGCACTCAGCGCCCATGGCAACGATTCGGCCTACGAATTCATGTCCCGTCGTTATCCCGATCGGAATCCTGCCCTGGCTCCACTTGTCCCATTCGTAAATGTGACGATCCGTTCCGCAGATTCCAGCATGGGTGATTTCGATCAAGACATCGTTGGGACCGTAATCCGGAACGGCGACATCATCGCATAACCACAATCCGGGCTCGCTTCGAAGTTTCTTGATCGTTCGCATGCAGGTGGCGGTCGAGGTCATGGTCGGCAGTAAGTTGCAGGGAAAAATTTCAGTGGCGCCCGATAAACCCCGGTCCGACAGGGCTCCGTTATCGTAGATGGTTCGAAACGGGAATTCAATCGGCTTTGAGCATTGCTTTCAGCCCAATTTCCCTGCGGCCGATTCCGTAAATCGCCGGAGATAGTCTGCAAGGACTTGTCAGTCGGCCATCGGCGATTACTGGGCGAAAAATCACTTTCAAAACTAACTTCAAGCTGTTGCTAGTCGTTGACATGCGTTTCCAGAAAGCGTGCCAGTTTGTGAAAATCGCTTCCAGGCGTGATGAAACGAACTCGCGTAACAAGCGATTCCGGATCGATCAGGTTTTCGAATGGTTCGTAGTGCAAATCAAGCTGCCCGGAGACGGTCACCATCACTCCACTCAAACCCTTCTCGACTAGCGCTCGATACGCTCCCACACCTAACTGGCTACCAAGCATCACATCAAATGCATGAGGAGCAGCACAGCGTGATTCATAACCCAACTGCAAACCCTTGACGCGACGTTTGCGACCGGTCTGCGCCTGGTAGGCACTGGTGACAGCGTTGGTGAAAACATCACACAGGTTAACCTCCGAGATTGAAATGTGCCCGTGATCATCGCGGGTAACATTTTCGATAAAGCGATTAGGCAGAAATTCCGACAGCCCTTCGGCGAGCACGATAACGCCGAATTGTTTGCCTTCTGCCTCCCGGGCCAGCATGGACTTGACGATTCGCCTTACGACGCGATCGATGTTCATCACTTCGCGCGTGACTTCATTGCCGGCGTCATCGATGCACGTTTCGCTGGTGCGGTAGTCGCCGATGATGTCTTCGACACTGATCACCAGGCTCGCTTCTCCTGCGATCGCAGCACCATAGGCCAGCCATCCGGCACTGCGGCCCATGGTTTCGACCAGGAAATAGGCATTGCAGGCCTCGGCATCGTGGATCAGATTGCGAATTTCGGCTCCGAGAAACTCAACTGCCGTAAAATAGCCGAATGTAAAATCGATTCCGTGGTAGTCGTTGTCGATCGTCTTGGGCAAGTGAACGACTGGAATTCGCGCCGCGCCGTCTGGCAAACTGTTTTGATACAAAAGCATTTTGTTGGCGGTCTTGAGCGTATCGTCACCGCCAATCGAAATCAGCGCATCGACACCAATCGAACGAAGTGCCTGGTACGTATTACCGAGCTGCCGCGATTTCAACGGGTCTTGTACATCGGCCAGGCTTCCAACGTCCTTGCCTGGATTACTCCGCGACGTGCCAATCAAAACCCCTTGTTTGTTGCGGGAGCGTGTCAGGAATTTGTGCGAGATGTCGATGTAATGTTGATCGGCGATCAGCGGCGCGCTCCCGTCAAAATCAACGAGATTCAGGTACCCGTTTTTGATGCCAACGACTTCGACACCCGCTTTTAGAAATGAGGCTGCTGCCGCCGATATCACGGCATTGGCAGCCGGAGCGGGACCCCCGGCAAACAGGATCGCGACCCGTTTGAAATTGTGCCCGTGACGAGAAGGAGGATTCAGGGTGTTTGACATTCAAATTCACTCGCGACGAAAAAGACCGGGCATCACGAATGCAAGCATTGATCGTGAGTCGGGCAACTGAAAATCGGATGCTCGACATATTATTGCCGTGCGTTGCCTTGATGACGTCAAGAAACGGCACGCACGAATTCTAGAAACCGGGACCGTGTTCGCCAACGCCAATGCCTGGCAACCAATGCCTGCTTTTGTTGCAAAGACCCGGCATCGGTGCGCAGTCCGACGCAGTATGGCACTTGAGTCGCAGAAATGCCCCTCACGTTGTGGAGCAATCCAGAATTAAAGTACGTACGGGATCAGGCGATATCGAACACGCTGACTGTAGTCCTGATATTCCAGGCTGCGCATCAGGACGCGTTCTTCGGCAATCGCTCGCATGAACAGCAAGGTTACCATGATCACGTACACCGAGATATTCCAGGATGTAGGCTGGTTCATGACGAATCCGAAGTACGACAAGACATAAGCAAAGTACAGCGGATGCCGTACGAACTTGTACATACCCCTTGTCTTGATGCCACGGTTCGCCGCGACAAAGCCAATGCTTCGATTGAGTGACAACATTCCGGCGACTTGTAATGCCATGCCCGTCAACTGGACAATCTGCCAAAACAAATTGTCGACACCCGGTGTCGAAAGAAAAAAGAAAGCGGTGTAGGCACCCCCAATTCCGATGATCCAGTCGTAAACGGTTGTCGAAATTTCCCGCGCGGGGCGGCGAAATAAATGAAAGACGGTATCCGCGGATACTTTCAGAAGGATCAACAGGGAACTTAATCGAAATGCCTGCATCAGGTCACTGCCGTTTAGCCAGGCAAACCTCAAAAAAAACGTTGCCAGCAAAATATTGCAGAGTATTTCCCAACAAAGCCAGGACTTCGTTAATTCCCGGTTGGAGTTTTGGGTAGCGGGACTGACTTGGGTCGCGGGACTGGCCATTGACGAAGACGACATTGGATAATTACGTTTCAGTAGAGTTTTTCCATGGGCGGGACAGTGGCAAACACAAAACGTCCACGCGACTGGCACCAGGGAAACCTAGGCTGAAAATTGCCCGCTATTCAGAATATTCAAGCGAACCCTGGCGATTTGAGATGCAGTCTTATCGATCGAGACGATTATGACGGTCGTGTCGAAATCGTTCCGACTCAGCCGGCAATGGTGAGTCCGCATATCGGGATCACGATACGATCAAGGGCATGATGGACGAGTTGATCCGATCACAGGTTTTTCCGTTATGGTGCAGGCGACCAATCGGGATTCGGCTGGTCAAGGATTTCCGGGCGGGCAGGTGATCGATCATTTATCTGTCGCAATGCACTGCCGACGGCATTGTTGCTCAAGTGCATTTCGATGTTGACTGAAAAATCCACCCTCTCCCCTCCTCGCAAGGCGACGACCCGCCCTTTTTGGGACTCAAAGCTTTTGGTGTTGGGAAAGTTCGTTCCTGGTTCCAGTCCGGAGACGTATCCGTCAGCCATGCCTACGGCGTTTTTCCACAACGTAAAGCATGGTAGCGTGGTTGTGTCGTAGTCAACACTCACGCCGCGACGCTGATCGGCGTCAACCAGCATGGCTCGCGACCGCTGGTTCTCATCGGCAGCAAGTTCCAAAAAGTAGACTTCTTCCCGGCAGGACGAATCCGGTCCGGAAAATTTATTCCAGTTCTTCAAACACCCGCCGGCAACCTTGTCGCGCGGAGCCAACCGTTTCAGGGGAGCAAGAAATCGTGCCCCTTTGCCAAGAATCGGTGTCCCGAAATTGTTGTGATACAACATCTGAATTTCGGCTGGCCGTTCCGAGGCATTGACGACTCGATCGGTGATTTCAATGCGTGTTTGCCTGCGATCCAGACGGATCGTTGTCTCCAACCTCAATTTGGAAAAATGAAAACGACTTTCAACGACAGTCCCCGAAATCTGAATAACTCCCGAATCATGATCCAGCTCAATAACAACATCGGATGCCGGCAAGTTGGCGATTCGACCGTGTAACGGAAACAACAAATGTCCCCGGGAATCGAACTCCGGCGCACCGTTGCTTGTTAGCCCGCACCTTACCATCATTTCGTCAAAACCTTCGAGCCAACCAAGGCCACCCGGATCGGCAAGTGGAACCCACATCGGATGAACGGGTCCGGCAACGGGTGAGTCCCAGCCAAAACGAACACCCATACATTCGGCCTGTCGAATCCCCATACCGCGAGTTGGCAAAATCGCAACAATCATTCCACCACAGCGCAGTGTGACTTGTTCGACGCCACGGCTGAGGCCATTTCGAAAGTGTTTGTATGCGAATCCAAGTTGTTCTGTTCCGGCACTAAACAACCTCGCACCCGGTTCCGCATCAAGTTCATCCAGCGAAAAAATTTCTGCCGCCATTGAGATCAATGCTCCTTTTACTTTTAGAGACCGGGAATCAGGGTTTTATCCAGCGTCGAGAAATGTGCTAGCACGGATCGTCGATGTGACGTCGTTTTTGTATTCAATCATCCACAATTGTGGCTGCCGGTCGGTTTCCGGAAACTTTCGGGGGGTAGGCGGCGTATTATTTTTGAAATCATTTGCCTTGTTTGCAAGATTTCCTCAAGTCGGGACCTCATTTATCCAGTAACGGCGGATACCGACCTTATCAATGGAGTGAACTTCTCATGCTCGTACTATCGAGAAAGCAAAATCAACAGATCGTCATCAATGGCAATATCATCATCACGATACTCCGTGTTCGCGGCAACACCGTGCGCATTGGAATCGAGGCTCCGGGCGAAATCGGGATTCGCCGTGCCGAACTGGATTTGACAGGCACGACAATCGCCCGATCAACGATTACGCGGCAGTCCTGATTCCGATTGGGACGAATTTCCATTCAAGGATCGCTACACCCATCGGATCGCATTACGGATCGCATTACGGATTGCGCGGCATTGTCGCATGCCCCGATTCTGGAACCGGCTGTTTCACGTTGGCAAGGTGCTCTGTGAGGATTCGTCGAACTTCCAGAATGGTTACGGCATTTTGGTGAATGACGGAGTGTTCCGAGGAAACTTCGATCTCCGATGATGCGTCGGGAGTTCGCGCGCTGTCGACCAATACCACCCCGTCGGAGGGTGGATTCTTTTTGCCAAAATCCAGCGATGACGGCTCCTTGACCCCGATAATGTTGTGATACGTCACTCGTGGACTGCTTCTTGCTGATTGCATGGCTTCAAAGAAATGCGATTCGGGCGATAATGAATCGACGCTGGTCGAGATCTCCAGCAAGTTCGACTCTTTAAAATAGTCCTTGTTTTGCTTGACGATTTCGGCGTACTCGTTCGTCAGACTGGCCGGCATGCGAAACAGCCGGTGACTAACCCAGCGAGTTACCGAATTCGCGACATCACTTCCATGATGCGGTGTACCAATCGTAATAACGCGGGCAATCGAAGGATTGGCATTAAAATACAATGTGTCCTTGAGGCAATGCCTTGACTCAACGTCACATTTTAACTCTTCAACCGGCTTGTCACTTAACAATTGCCAAAACCGGTCCTCGCTGTCCAGAGTCTGCAACCGCGATACCAGTCCGCCCATGCTGTGCCCTACCAACACCATTTGATTTCCCATCGGGAATTCACCCTTGGCGTCGAGGTGGTCGCGCAACTCGCGCAGGTCCTCGCGCATTTGCCGGGCACTAAACCAGAACGGTTGCCCGCTGGGATACATGTAAAACCAGAACTGGTAATTATCGCGAATGGATTTGTCGGCGCGCAAGTCGTTGTACATTTCGGTCCAGGTTGTTGGACTGGACCACAAGCCATGCACGAGAACCACCGGGATCTTGTTCGGATCAAACGGCTCGAGCAAATACATGCCACGGAACTTGCCGGCCAGCTCCGAATCGAGCAGTGCAACCGTTGCAAACGCACTGGTCCCCAACAAGGGATCGTTTAGATAATAAGCAACCGGCGTCGAGATATCGCTTTCCAGAGGCGCGAATCGATCGCCGATCTGGATATCCGTTTGCTCCAGCGGATCGACCAGTTGAATCAGGCACTTTTGGGTTTGAGGCCCACTTTGAATGCCGGATTGAATCGACGTCTGAATAAAGGCGGTCAGGGGAACCGAAAGTCCCTTCGGATAGTAGCGCTCTTCGTAGCTGACCGGCTGCACTTTCGATTCTCGCACTCCAATCAACGGAACGCCCAGCCCGTAAGTGTGATAGACGTTTTGCAATCCTGTCGTGTCGAAATCCGAAACGAACTCGAACCGTTCAAAGTTATGATCGCGCCAGCGACCCTTGACGGAAATTGCGATTTGCAAGACCTGTCCGTCGAGCGCCGTCGCTGAAAAAATCCCGCCTGCCCGAAGGGTGTCCTGTGACTTCATGATACGCAGCATCCCTTCAAGCGATGCGTTGTATGTGTCACATACTTGCCGGAACAAGGGATCGTAGGCGTTTCGCTGATCGTCAAGTCGCGGATCGAACAAGTATTGATAACTTGCCATCACTGCGGTCGCCAGAAACTCGCCGGCCGGTTTTTCATTACCCGCCAGCCGTTCCCGGTGGCCTTCGATGTACGCCAGTTCCGCCAGTACTTGCAACCGCTGAAAGTCCGGCTGAAGTTCACAGCTTCGTCGCAACTCACCCAGAAACTCGGCGGTATGACGGGTGTAGTCATCTTCCAGAGCAAATCGGCGCAGAAATATTCTGGTTCGGTCGGTCGGTTGCAATCCACCGTAGCCCGTCCAGGTGGACCACGTGCTCATCGTCCGTTCCAGTGGATTCCT
Source organism: Pirellulaceae bacterium (assembly GCA_031414755.1). Lineage (GTDB taxonomy): Bacteria > Planctomycetota > Planctomycetia > Pirellulales > Pirellulaceae > CAJQPP01. The sequence continues at coordinate 22,847 of JANNWJ010000048.1, forward strand.
GGGGCGCTTTCTTACTTCCACACCCGTGGCAGCACCGAAATTGGCAACGGTTGCCAGACGCCGGGCGGTATCGATATTCCATGCACAGCCACTCATGGCAAGGGTCAGCCCCGGCATGAAAATCAGGAAAACGATTCGTATCAAAAAGGAATTCACGTTGCGGAAATGCTCCGGACGTCGCCGGTTTAATTAAAAAGGCTATCACTGACTGCGCGCACCGCCAGCCATATTAGTATCGTGAAATAGTTGAGAAGGGACCGGTGCGTCAACCCCGATCGTCGGCCTCTACCCAAAACAACCCGGCATTCGATCGAAGCAGCGGGTATGATACGAAAGTCAAAACACGAACCGGTTTACCTGACCTGTATTGGCGCAAAGGGGCGCAGACCATTGAGTTCAAACAAGCTGGCAATTCATGGTGGCACTCCTGCCGTTCATTCGACGCTTCCACCCTGGCCGCCCCAATCCCCGGCTATTGCGGATTCCGTTCACAATACATTGCAAGACGGTAGTTGGGGCGAGTATCACGGTTGGCCAGTCCAGTCGTTGATCCAAAGATTACAAAGTCAGTTCTCGGTCGCTCATGCCTGGCCCTGTTCCTCCGGGACGCTTGGGGTGGAGCTTGCACTTCGCGGTTGCGGCGTTCGACCGGGCGATGAAGTGATTCTTGCCGGTTACGATTTCCCCGGCAACTTTCGGGCGATTGAATCAGTCGGTGCCGTTCCTGTATTGGTCGATGTAATTGCCAAAGGCTGGACTCTCGAAACTCAATACCTGAGCAGTGCAATATCCGACAAGACAACGGTCGTAATCGCCAGCCACCTTCACGGCGAATTGTGTGACATGGTTGCGATCATGGAGATCTGCCGCGGAACAAAGATCCGCGTGATCGAAGATGCCTGTCAGGTTCCCGGTGCCACCGTTGCCGGGAAGTTGGCAGGGACGCAGGGCGACATCGGTGTCCTGAGCTTTGGTGGCAGCAAGCTGTTGACAGCCGGTCGCGGGGGTGCCGTCATTACCGATTGCGAAGACATCTTGCAAAGGATCCGGATTGCCGCCGACCGTGGCAACGATGCCTGGCCCTTGTCGTCATTGCAAGCCGCCGCGCTTTTGCCGCAAATGGACATGCTCGACGGGGCAAACGCGACGCGACTGGAAAACGCCAAACACCTTCGCCAGGCGATTCGCCAGGCGAAACATTTTCAAACCACGGGGCTGGCATGGACCGAATGCAACGTGCCCGCCTTTTACAAATTCCCTTTGACTACCTCCGTGAATGTCGAACGCGACTTTGTTATTGCCGCCTTGCAAGCCGAAGGAATTCCCGCCGACACAGGATTCCGGGGCTTTCTGCGTCGCGCTCCACGCCGTTGCCGGGCGGTCGGTGAACTAATCCATTCCCGCATCGCGTCCGAACGAACGATCCTGATCCACCATCCGCTTTTATCCGGCTCGCCCGATATTGTTGCTCAAGTTTGTGCTGGAATCAAGAAAGTCGACCAGTGGATTTCGGATGAACTGCCGGTCTGAACCAATCGTGCTGACGCTTGGTCAACGAACCGTAACCGGGTTAACACGTTCCTTCGAGACCGGAAATTCCTCAGGAGACATCCGGTGCCTGTCTCCCACTTGGTTAATTCGCAGTACAGCACCAGCGCTGGATGAGCTTGGCGTACATCTCGGTGCCCAGGTTCAGTTGCTCGATGGCAATCCACTCGTCGCGCGTGTGAGCCTGCGCAATGTTTCCGGGTCCGTACACGATCAAGTTCTCCAGCTCGCTAAACATCCCTCCATCCGTTCCGTACGAAACAGTCTCCGCTTTCTGGCGATGAACGAGCCGGAGCATTTCGGTGACAAAGGAGTTTTTCGGATCGGTATTCAAGATACTATTCGGGTTGAACAAATCGAATTCCAGGCCATTAGCCGTAGCGGCGGCCCGAGTTCGATCGACCAGTGGCTGAATATCTATGCCAGGCATTGGCCGAGTGTAGATTCGACAAACGGTTTTTGGCGACGTTACGTTGACGGCCTTGTTTGGATCATCGATTACAATGTTCCAGGAGAGGGTCGGTGGATCGAACATGTCGTTTTGCAAGGAACGGTCGCCGTTCACTTCACCGTGGATCTTTTTCATTTCGGCGAGGAATGGAATCATCGCCAGATTTGAATTCAGACCCAGACTGGTGCTGGAATGCGCGGCCTTGCCATGCGACGTCACGGTGAAGATGCAAAGTCCCTTGTGGGCATGAACGACTGCCAGTCCCGTCGGCTCGCCGATCACGCCCCGCGTACTATGCTCGACCATTTCACGATAAGTCGTGCTTTGTTCGACCACGAATTTTGCGCCTTGAAAACCGGTCTCTTCATCGGCCGTGAAGACCAGATACAACGGTTCCTTAAAATCGTTCCATGAAAATCGTTGCGCCGCCGTCAGCATGCAGGCGATCGAGCCCTTCATATCGCAACTTCCCCGCCCATACAATCGTTCCTGGGCAACCACCGGTTCCCATGCCGGGTATTTTCGGGAAAACCAGTCGTGGGCCGGAACAGTATCGGTGTGGGCGAAATAAGCCATGCCGCCGTAACCGTTGCCTTTTTTGGCGATGATGTTAGCTTTTCGAACCTGGTTCTCGTCGCGGTATTCCACCTTTTCCACAACGAAGCCGTGCTTGGTCAGCTTCATCTCCAGATACTTGCTAATAATGCGGTTGCTCAAATGGCTGGTTGAATCGAAACCGATGAGTCGTTTGGCGTATCGAAGTGTTTTCATGTGCGATATCAATCATGATGAGAAGTCAAGTAGCCGCTATACACTGATCCACCGAACGGTCGATCCGCAGCGGAATTGTGCGACTGATAACCAGAATAAGTCAACGGCGTTCGATCAACAACCAAATTCATGTCTCGGAGTCATCCGAAAGGCGACTTATTTTGAACTCCCGATCGCGATTTGATGGTGAACACCTCTTGTTGGTCACAGGAAAGCTTGCCGAACCGGCACTTCAGCGTGTGGCGATGCAACTGCGAGAACAGTTTGCCGTTTGCATCTCGATTCAGGTTTTACCGATCACCGTTGCTGCACTGATGTCGCCCGCGTGGCTGGCAAAACACCTGTTTGTGCCCGATCGATGTGACCGAATCATCATTCCTGGTTATTGCGAAGGCGACCTGCAACCGATCGAAATCGCCTCCCGACTTCCCGTCGAAATCGGGCCGCGGGACTTGCGCGACTTGCCTGAATGGTTTGGCGGAACGTCAACTCCTCTCTCGCTCGAAAAATACTCGATCGAAATTATCGCCGAGATCAACCACGCGCCCCGGTTGCCTGTCACAGAAATTGTACAATTGGCAACCCGATATCGTAACGATGGTGCCGACGTGATTGATATCGGATGCTTGCCCGGAGAGGTCTGGAAGGAAGTCGGAACAGTCGTTCGGGCGCTCGTGGACCTCGGCTTGCGTGTTTCCGTCGACAGTTTGCAAATCGAAGAGATCCAGTTGGCGGTTGCCGCCGGGGCCGAACTGGTTCTGAGCGTAAACTCGTCGAATCGGCAAGCGGCGCCCGACTGGGGTACGGAAGTCGTGGTGATTCCGGATTCGCCCGATCAGTGGCTTCAAATGACCGAAACAATCGAGTTTCTCGAAGCGCGACAAGTGCCGATGCGCATCGATCCGATTCTCGAGCCGATTGGATTCGGATTCGCTGCCAGCCTTGCCCGTTACATCGAAGCGCGCCGCTCGTGGCCGAATGTACCCATGATGATGGGGATCGGTAACTTGACCGAGCTGACCGATGTCGATTCGGCCGGTATCAATCTGTTGTTGCTGGCGATCTGCGAAGAGCTGAATATCGGAAGCGTATTAACAACCGAAGTGATCAATTGGGCCCGATCCAGCGTGCGCGAATGCGACATTGCCCGGCGCCTTGTTCACGCATCGATCACCGGGCACATCCCTCCTAAAAACCTCGACTCACGGCTCGTTTGCTTGCGCGACATGCGGTTGAATGAATTTTCATCCAACGACCTGGCGGAACTTGCGCGATCGATTCGCGACAACAACTACCGCCTCGCCGTCGCGGAGGGAAAGTTGCACTTGCTCGGTGGGGGTCGTCACTGGCAAGATCCCGATGCTTTCTCGCTGTTTCAGCAGCTACTCGATTCCGGCGCCGATAATCTCGATCCGTCCCATGCGTTTTACCTGGGGTTTGAACTTTGCAAAGCGACGATTGCTGCTCAACTTGGAAAACAATACGAACAGGACCAGGCACTAAACTGGGGCCATTTGACCCGTGAAGAAGTCAGCCATCAACGACTGAATCGTCAAAAGAGGCCAGGCAAACCCGATAGACAGGGTGGTTCTGGAATTGAATAAGTCCATCAACCCAGCAATTCCACGCCACGCCGCCGCTCCAGTCGTCATCGAACTGGTTCACAATCTGTCACCGATGAATGCGGCACGTCGATTGGCGCATTTACCGAACCTGTTGCTCCTCGAAAGCGCCATGCAACACGAATTGCTCGGACGCTACTCGTTCGTCGCGGCAGACCCGATCGAGTGGCTCGAATTTGATGCGTCCGATCAAGCAGCGCCGCTCGTGTGGCTCGATGAACGACTGGAACGATTCGCAACAGAGCGTCATCCCGGACTGCCACCGTTTCAGGGTGGTGTTGCGGGCCTGTTAGGTTACGAGTTCGGGCTCTCGCTGGAAAACGTCGCACCTCCGAAAAACCGGGACATGCATTTTCCCGACGTGTCGTTTGGGTTTTACGATGTCATAATCGCCTGGGATCATTTCCAGCGGCGGTGCTGGCTGATATCACAGGGACACCCGACGGGTGATGACGGTTCACGCGAACAGTGCGCACGACACCGTGCCGACAAGTTCCTGTGTTTACTGGAAAACCCGGCGGCGAAACTCGATTGGTCGAGGCCATTGCCGCAGCGTCTGGATCCGTCGGTCACACGACCCATACCGGCCGAAATCAATCTGCCGCAACTGGCAAGTAACTTTGACAGTGCCGAATACGATCAGGCCGTTCGTCGCGCTTTGGAATACATTCACGCCGGCGATCTCTTTCAGGTCAACGTAGCGCAGCGACTCGTTCATCCGGCGACTATGCACTCGCTGGATTTGTACGATCGCTTGCGGGCTGGAAACCCGGCGACATTTGCCGGCTATCTCGATCTCGGCAACGCGCAAGTGATCAGTGCATCACCGGAACGGCTGATATCGGTCCGCGACCGAATCGTCGAGACTCGCCCCATCAAGGGAACCAGACGCCGAACGCGGCGTCCGGAAGTCGATCTCGACGTTGGGCAACAATTGCAAGCCAGCGAAAAGGACCGTGCCGAAAACGTGATGATCGTGGACTTGATGCGCAACGACTTGTCACGCGTTTGTTCGGACGATTCCGTGATCGTCACGCAGTTTCTTGGTCTGGAATCGTATGCATCCGTGTTGCACCTGGTCTCGGCTGTCGAAGGCCGCTTGCGCAATGACGTTCGCAGCAGCGATTTGATCAAGGCCGTTTTTCCAGGTGGATCGGTCACAGGCGCCCCCAAGATCCGCGCGATGGAGATTATTTCCGAACTCGAAAAAGTCCCGCGCGGCGCTTACTGCGGCTCGCTCGGCTATTTCGGCCTCGATGGCAGCGTCGACCTGAACATTCTGATTCGAACCGTTACAGCCAGTGATGGCTGGTGGCAAATCCCCGTCGGTGGCGGCATCGTCGTCGGCAGCGACCCCACCGACGAATACAACGAGACCTGGACCAAAGCCGCCGGAATGCTTTCGGCGATCGCATAACACAAACAAACAATTCATCCGCCTGGCCCGCCTCCGCGAACTCTTCGAAACCATCTACCACCAGAACCACTGCATCCGCATCGCCTTGTCCAAACTGCAAACCCTCGACACAGTCCGCATCATCGAAGGACGTGAATGAAGTATTCTGATACGATGGTCTGACGCCGGAGGAAATCCGAATCATGGAGGGCGTACGATGAAATTTGAATTGACCAAACACGCGCAGAAAGTGCTGGACGAACGGGAAATTCTCGTCGAATGGATGGAACGGACTTTGTCCGCGCCGGAATTGGTGCTGCCCGACCCGGATGATGCTACCGTGGAGCGGCGATTCCGGCGGATACCTGAATTTGGCGGGCGGGTGCTGCGCGTGGCGGTCAACACGGCCGTTGAACCAAACCGGATTGTGAGTGTCTTCTTTGACAGAAAAATGAAGGACAAATTATGAGATTACATGTGGACAAAGTAGCCGACGCGCTTTATCTGCGGCTCGACGATTCCAAAATCATCGAGTCCGATGAAGTCGCGCCGGGCGTGATTTTGGATTACAACGAGCAGCATGAAGTTATCGGTATCGAGATGCTTTACCTGTCCAAACGCACACCGCACTTGAAAACCACGACCTTGGAATTTGAGTCGGTGTGAGGCAAGATCAACAAGTATTGGAAAGCAACGATCGTACGGAAGCGGTGATTGACTCCTGGCCGCCATTAATCATCAACCCTTACCGATCAGCGCCATGAAGAATCCGTCGTGATGCTCGTTGGGGAGGATGCGGCAGGAGAGGGATAGTTCGTTGCTGAATTGCTGTTCGCCGAAGGAACAGAGGCCGGTTTGCCAGTTGTCGAAGGGGAGTTCAATGGGGAGTAACTGCGCGGTATCGCCGACTTCGTTCAGGAAGCCGTCGATAATCATTTCGTTTTCTTCCGGTGCGAAACTGCATGTCGAATAAAGCATTCGGCCGCCACGCTTAAGTGACTGAAACGCTGACAGGATCAAGCCCTGTTGTTTTCGTGATTGCTCCTTGATCTTTCGGGGACTCCAGTACTTCCATGCCGACGGCTGATCGATGTGAAAACGGGATTCGCCGCTGCAGGGCGCGTCGAGCATTATCCGGTCGAACCGATCGGGGACTTTCTGGCCGGCGCGCCGACCATCCATCAGGTAAGTGTGACTGATCGTGACTCCCCCGCGCTTGAGATTGTCGGCAAGAACGAACATTCGTTTGCGAATCGGTTCGACGACCGACAACCAGCCTTCGTTTTTCATCAGGGCGGCAGTATGCAGGGCTTTGCCCCCTGGAGCCGCCGCCAAGTCCATGACTTCTTCGCCCGCTTGCGGATCGAGGACCAGGCTGGCAACGATACTGGAAAGCCCCTGCACATAAACGCCGCCATTTGACGCCAGTTCGCAGTGCGTCAGGCGCGCCCGGTCATTGGACTCAACATAAAAAGCATGATCGCACCACGGAACTCGATGAAATGGGACTTGGGCCCCTTCAAGTTCCGCCAACGCCCGGTCGACCGAAATCGACAGGGTGTTGACGCGAAACGAAGTAACACGTGGGTAGACGAAGCTGGCAAAAACGGTTTCGTGCCAGGACTCAGGAACGATCGTCCGGAGTCGCTCCACGAACTCGCTCGGGAACTGGTCGATTGCCGTTAATGCCTGATTCATTCCGGCATTTTAGTGTCAGACGCACTGACGAGTAGGGTGTGTCGATTGACGACAATAGGGAACCGCAACGAACACAGAGGTTCAGGCGACGATCGTAGCCAACTGGCGAAACCCGGGATATTGGCGGATGGCGTCGAAATCTGATTCGTCGGCCGCCCGAAACCAAAACCGTTCATCAATTTCGATCGAGCGGGCCAGGTGCGTTATTGCGTCGGGAAACCGGTGGGCCAGCGTCAGATAGCATGCCAGGTTGTAGTGCAATATTCCGCTGTCGTCGTCTTCATTCACGGCATCCTGAAGTGCCTGGACCGCCTGATTGATTTGCCCAAGGCGTTTGAAGCACCACCCGAGGGCCAGGCTGGTATGAACGTTTCCCGGGACCAGTCTCCAGGCAGCCTTTAAATCATTGATCGCCAGGCGATGCCGTTCGGCAAGGCGGTGGGCCTGGCCGCGCAAGTAAATCACCTGGGCGGCATATCGTCCGGGTTTGTGGATTTGATCCAACGTCGCGATGCACAGATCGGCGAGCACCGTTTTTCGATCTTGCTCCAGTGCAAGACTGTCGTCGAACAACGTGGCCAGCTCGAGATAACCTTCGGCTTGGCGAAGGGATCGTCGTGCTTTCTGCCTTGAATTGAGTTCTCGTGACATATTCAGGATCCTGCGGCGAATCCCGGTGACTCTGTTTCCTTGACCGTGGTTTCGCCGACCTTTTTGCCAATTCCTGGTGCAAGCACATGTTGCAAGTAATACCTAATTCAAGTGTTTCTCAATAACCTCATGCGTGACGGGTTCTTGTTCGGTTTTTGCAACATGTTTTTTGCATCGGGGACGGGCCCAAGCCGAAAAACCAACACCAACCGTACAACTTGACATGATTCGGCCCCGTTCAGCGGGCGGCATGGTGTTTGCTCTACTCACGGGCAAGCACTTTTCAAAATCACTTTTCTGTGGCCGGCGATCATCTTTTGCTCATTATGAACTTCAGCTTGTCGATTTTCTCGTCTTTTACTCTCGCCCTGCTGATCGCGCAGGGACAGGAGAGCGGCAGCCCGAAACAATCGCTTTCGAACGAGATCAACAGTCGAACATTGATTCGTCCGGAGTCCCTGGTGGACGATCCCGAGCAGAATCTGTTCTGGCGCATGACACGAAACGGCTGGCAACAAATTGAGATGCCCAGGGCGATTCTTTCCCCGGTGTTTCAGCTCGCCCGCCCTTCTCCGCCTATTCATCCGTTTCAAGTGACGGTGTTGATTTCGTTGGCCGCGCTGGCGGCCATGGCGTGGGCCAGCGACGAATGGGATTGGGAGAGGCTGGTCGAAGACAATGCGGCATCGTTGCCAACGGATCCGCCAGGCGATTAGCGGGATGCTTTCGGCAAGAAAATGGTCAATCTCAAATCTGAAATCTGAAATTTGAAATTTGAAATTTGAAATTTGAAATTTGAAATCTCTCAAATCTCTCAAATCTCAAATCTCAGAGCGATTCATCCTTCCTGTTCTTCGCCTCGGTGGTTTCCCTTGTCGTCGTAGCGCATGGATGCATAGTAGACAAAAGCGACGACCAGCACGGGCACCGTCACAAGGAACAACTTGTCAACGACCAGGATAAACGTAGTGCTGATGCCGAGAAAAATGGCCCACAGCCACCATGTGTCACGCAACAGGCCCTTGAATCGTTCAAACACTTGAGTACTCTTTCATCCAGTCCGGGGACCTGGCTTGCGATCGTTTGTTGATTAAACCACGACGCCCGAAACAGGAACCGGGTACTGGGAACACATCTCGGTGACTTGCCCGTGAATGTTCGAAAGTCGGGCGGCGTCATCCGGATTCCTGACTGCCGCAACAATCCAGCCACCGATCTCTTTCATTTGCATCGTTCCCATTCCGCGAGTCGTCAGAGCTGGCGTTCCGATGCGAATGCCACTTGGGTCCAATGGCTTTCGTTTGTCGTAAGGAATCATGTTCATATTGACGGTGATCCCGCACGCTCCGAGGGCCCGCTCTGCCAGTTTGCCACTGGAGCCAACCGCTGTGACATCGACCAGCATCAAATGGTTGTCGGTACCGCCTGAGATCAGCCGCAATCCGCCCACCATCAACGTTTCTGCCAGAGTTCGCGCATTGCTCACGATGGCTTTCGCGTAAGTCCGGAACTCGGGTTGCAGCGCTTCATGAAAACAAACGGCCTTACCGGCGATCACATGAACAAGCGGTCCCCCCTGCATTCCCGGAAAGACGCTGCGGTTCAGCTCTTTTTCAGATTCCTTGCGACACAAAATCAAGCCACCGCGCGGGCCGCGCAAGGTCTTGTGCGTTGTCGTGGTCACGAAGTCGGCGACAGGAACCGGGTTGTCGTGAATTCCACCAGCGACCAGTCCCGCGTAATGCGACATGTCGACAAACAGTTTCGCTCCCACTTCGTCGGCGATTTCACGGAAGCGGGCGTGCTGGATTTCGCGAGGATAAGCGCTGGCTCCAGCAACGATCAGTTTCGGTTTGTGCTCGCGCGCCAGCCGGGCCACTTGATCAAAATCGATGGTGTGCGTGTCGGCTGTTACGCCATAGTGTTTGAAGTTGTAGAGCTTGCCCGACAGGTTCAAGTGCATGCCGTGCGTCAAGTGCCCGCCATGCGCCAAATCAAAACCGAGGACCGTATCGCCAGTTTCCAGCAAGGTCAGGTAAACTGCCTGATTGGCTTGCGAGCCGGAATGGGCCTGCACGTTGGCGAACTCGGCGCCAAATAATTTCGTGGCGCGGTCGCGAGCAAGATTTTCGATCTTGTCGACGATTTCGCAGCCGCCATAGTAACGCCGGCCGGGATAGCCCTCGGCATATTTGTTGGTGAGAATACTGCCAACGGCTTCCATGACTGCCGGACTCGTGTAATTTTCGCTGGCGATCATTTCGAGACCATTTTGTTGTCGGCTCGACTCGGCGATCACCAGGCTTTGCAATTCGGGATCGGAAACTTGCAGATACGTCATCGATTTTTTTCCGGGGAGTTAACGAGTAGCACCAGTTTGATTGCGGGTCGGATTCGATGGTCCGGAGGAAAACCGCGCTGGCTTGAAACGGCATTGGTTTGATATTTGAAGGTCTTGATTGTTTCGCCTGCGACCGTGATCGTCAATCTGACTCTGGACGAATCGTCAGGTGGATTTCGCCGGTGTTGTCGTGCAATTGTATCGGTGATTCGTTGACTCGCAGATAAAGTGTCCCATCAGCCGGGAATTTGATAATCCCTTCGCGTCCAACCGCTATCCATTGCAACGAGTTGGATCCGTCATGATTATCGGGTCGCACGGCCGCGACCAACACACCCAGCGGGCGACCCTTGTAGTATTCGATCGTCACGCCCCCGGCGTCGCATGGCCATGGCTTACCGTCGTTTCTAATCGTGAACATTCCCTCAGCCGAAAATCGATAGGCAGTTTCAGCCTTGATCCGAAACCCGGTTTGCTGCCAGCCATGTGCTGAATCGATCGCAATGGTGGCTGCGTTTCCATCGCGAGTTTCGGCGGCCAATGCAGGGGTCGCCCTTGCCACGTCGTAGCCATAGTCAATTTCATCGACCAGCACTTGCCACTGAAATTCGATCTCCGCCATGGCCAGCCCGGTATCGGAAAGGGCCTGCATCAACTGGCGATTGAATTGCTCGGGGTTAACGGGAATCGTCGATGGCAATTCACGAAAAACTTTCTGGAATTGCGGGTGGCGATCGAGAAAATCGCAAGCCATCCATGCCCAGCCGTAGGAATTAACCACTTGAAAGGAGGTGTTGGTCACCGTCATGACTTCACTTAACGCCAATCCTCGCCCGGCATCCCGATCGTTCCGCACCAGTTTGACTCGTCCCCACCATGGGACTTCATCCGTTGATTGAACCGGGTGCTTGATCGTCAACTTTCCATCTTGCCAAACATGAACCGCCAGCAATTCGGCCATCCCTTCGGAATACCAGGGGGGTCCGTATCCACCAAGGAAATGTTGCATGAACGCATGGGTTCCTTCATGTAACAGGAGATGCCGCGTGTAGTAGTCCCCTTGCTGAACATACAACCAGATTCGGTCATCGACCTGATACCCGGCAGGAAAGGGTGGCAAGTCGCCCGGGATCAGATCGGCTTTTACAAACCGCTCCTTGTCGACGATCACGCATGCGATCAATTTCCAGTCCAACGTACGCTGTGGGTCAATCGAAAAATACTGGCACCATTGTTCAACCGCCAGGTCGAACACCTGCGTGAATTCGGCCACATCGGCCCGGTCGCGGGCATCGGTGATCAAGGTCACATGATCGCCATATTGAATATCGAGTCCGGCCGCGGTTATTCGGTCAACGTCGATTCGGTTGTCTTGTGCCGAACACGTTTCAACAAAATTTGCCATGGCGATCATTGCCAAAAAGTACCGGAACCAGTGCTTTTTGAAAGCGCTACTTGTGTGCCTTGACCCACCTACGATCGATACTGTCCGTTCAATCAATTCCACAATCGCGCCCCCTTCTTCGAATTTTTGCCGGTTCCGGGTCAAATCCCTTCAAATGATCTGACCTGACCCAGGTTAAGATAGCATCGACACCAGGATGAACCCTGTCCCATGTCGTGTCGCCAAGCGAACCGGAACCGGTTCCTATGCTATTTATTGTAATCGTTTTACTTTCGATCGATTGGTTCCATGAAATATTCACCCGTGTCTGTTTTATCCGAAAGTGGCTATCCCTTCCGCGCCAAAATTGCTGTTATTGCTTCCTGCCTGGTTTTAATGTTAGCCGGATCGGCGACGGCACAGGACGCACTGCCAGCCATTGAGTATTCGGTAGATTTCAGCGATGCCGTCAATCATTACGTGACCATTCGCATGACGACCCAATCGGTCGACAAGCAAACGCAATTGATGCTGCCAACATGGACACCGGGTTCCTACCTCGTTCGTGAATATGCCAAACACATCGATCGGATAACGGCGAGCGATGCAAAAGGTGCCGCGCTGCCAATCGTGAAAATCAGCAAGAACCGCTGGACCATTGACACGCCCGACACGACTTCGGAATTTACGGTCGAGTACCGACTCTTTTGCGATGAACTTTCGGTTCGAACCAACTCGGTGGAACGCAGTTATGCCGTACTTAACGGCGCAGCAACCTTTGTCACAATTCCTGAACGCCGGGCTGTCGAGCATCGAATCAAACTTGATTTGCCAGCCCGGTGGAAACAATCAGCCACCAGTCTTCGCCCTATCAAGGACAAGCCCAACGAATATGTCGCGGCAGATTATGATGAGCTGGTCGACAGTCCCATGGTTGCCGGAAATGTCGAGTTGTTTCCATTTGTTGTTGCCGACGTTGAGCACTTTCTGGTCAACGTCAACGACCGGGGGGACTGGGACGGAGCGCGCGCCACCAAGGACCTGGCGAAAGTCGTCGCGGCCCATCATCGTGTCTGGAACTCCGTTCCCTACGACCGGTATTACTTTTTAAATGTTGTCGGTAATGGCGGAGGTGGTCTGGAACATAACAACAGTTGCCTGATTTTGAGCAGCCGCCATGCGATGCGCGACGAAGAAAGTTATCGAGGATGGCTGAGTCTGGCCAGTCACGAATTCTTTCATACATGGAACGTCCGCCGCCTTCGCCCCAAGGAACTCGTTAAATACGATTATGAATCCGAAGTCTACACACCGAGCCTTTGGGTGGCCGAAGGCGTTACCAGTTACTACGAAGACCTGTTGCTGATTCGCTCAGGGCTGATGGAAGAAGCGGATTTTATTTCCGGTATTGGCGGCCAGATTCGAAGCTTGCAAAACAGCGAAGGGCGCAAAGTCCAGTCCCTGCGCGACTCGTCTCACGATACCTGGATCAAGTTTTATCGTCCGGCTGCCAATTCCAGCGATACGCAAATCAGCTACTACACCAAGGGTGCCGTTGTCGGGTTGTTGCTCGATGCCCGAATTCGATCGGCGACCAACGGGGAGAAATCACTCGATGATGCGTTGCGGACTCTTTACCAACGGCATGCGGGCGATGTCGGTTATACCCCCGATGATTTCCGGGCGATTTGCAATGAAGTTGCCGGTGCCGATTTAAATGCCTGGTTCGCAAACGCGATCGACTCGACGGACGAACTGGATTATCAGGAACTGGCCGACTGGTTCGGCCTGGAAGTGGGTGACCTGTTGCCAACCGGCGCCGAAGTAAAAGAGAAAAAGGAAAGCGACGGCAAGCCGACTCGCTGGATTGGCGTTGGCGAATCAGGTTCCCCCGGATCGCGCGCCGGTTTGTCGACCGACGACGAGTTGATTGCACTTAACAAGGTCCGACTGGAAAGCGATCTGGAATCACGTCTGCAGGATTTCGAAGTCGGTGATCCAATTGAACTGATCATCTCGCGCGACGAGCAAATCCTGGAAGTTCTGGTGACCATTGGAAGCAAACCGATAACCCCATCGTGGGATCTCAAACTTTTCGAAAAGGCGTCCGACGAGCAAAAAGCCCGGCGGGCCGCCTGGCTCGACGTACCCGGCGACGACGCTTCAGAAACAGTGGCAGAACCGACAGACGAAGAAGCCAAAGTCGTTCCCGATGAATCGCCCGACAAGACTCCGGACCCGGATTCAGTCGATGATGGAAACAGTGGTGACAACGATGACGGATACCAGGATTAGAGGCGATTCAAGTAGTTTTCTGACGTCAGGAGTCTTGCTAACGCTCCTTCGTCGTGCTGATCACTTTTGGAACGATGTGGGATGGACGTCCCAAGTTGATGGTCCTGACATCGTCTACGAGTCCGCATCCTCTGTGGCCCGGGATCCATTCTCGCTGCAATTTTTGACTTGTTCCCCTGAACAAGTCCAACAGCTCGTCAACTATAGGCTTTTTTGTTGACGACGCACGGTTTCTGGTCGTACGATGATGGCCTTCTTTACATTCGGGGATATGCCATGGCTGAATTGACTATACATATGTCGCATGATGATTTGACGTTGGGAAACAATCGATTGACGAACTGCGAAAAATCGGTTTCGGCCTTTCGATCGCTATGGCTCGGCGCGTCGGCCTCCATGTTGATTGTCGTTTTCACAATCCCATGTCTGTTTGCTCGCAATACTATACCAAATCCGAAAACTCACTTGGGTATGGCTGCATCGGGTTCACCGTCGAATAATCCACTCACGGTAACTGCCAATTCAGTACAGGAAATACAGGAAGCGGATGAAAAGAAGACAATTGTCGTAACAGCGATCGGACCGGACGGTCAACCGATGCCGGGTGTCTTTATTCACGCCAACGTTGGCGCGGGCGCTCCAAATCGCGAAGACCCGAGATTATCTTTTAATCAGGATTTGTTCACCGACGATCAGGGAAGGGTAAAGGTTGATCTCCCCCGGGAATTTTTCCTTGTTCGACTATGGGCGCGGGCTGACGGTTACGTCCCGCTCTTTTGCAATTGGGAAAATAACGATATTGCCAACGGCGATCGTCCCCCGGCGGAATTTGTTTTTCAAATGGAGAAAGGAATCGAGATCGGCGGCGAAGTTGTGACGGCGAAAGGAGAACCGGTTGCGGGTGCCCTTGTGCAGGTCAAAAGTTCGGCAAACCATCCAAACGGAAACCGACCCGGCTACGTTGGTTTGCTTGCTGAAGAAGGCGAACTGAGAACGGACGAACAGGGTCGCTGGACACTCAACAACGTACCAAACACCGATGATCAGGAGATCGAGGTTTTACTTGAACACCCCGACTATCTCCGAGATGAAGCATGGGGCGAATACCAGAAACGCCAGGGGGTCACGACTGCAATGTTTCGTGACAAGTCAGCACGAATCGTTATGAACCAGGGAGTCACTGTTACCGGTTCAATCATTGCTCCGGATGGCACACCAATCAAAGACGGACTGGTTGTTTGGGGAGACCAACCGTATTGGGAACAAGGCAGCCAGGAGATTCGAATTGCCGACGGACAATTCGAAACACCCCCACTTCCTCCCGGGGAAAAACGAATAACGGTGATGGCACCAGGCTGGGGCCCTCAGACCCATGTCGTCGATATACATCCGATGATGGAAACGGTCGTCTTTGAAATGTCCCCCGGCAAGACCCTGAGTGTCCTGGTCGTCGACGATGAAAACAAACCGATCCCCGGCGCATACGTTCAAATTGGCAAATGGCGCGGAGTAGAAGCAATCTATAACCACCGGCATCCCAACGTGCTCGACTCGCATATTCCAATTCTCGCGGACCAGGGAGGACTGTATCGCTGGACATGGGCACCCGACGACGAATTCGAATTGAGTATTGGTATGCCGGGATACGGTTATCAATCAGACATCAAGGTAACAGCGGGCGACGAAACGCTCATTGTCAAACTACACCGTCCCAGTTCAATTTCGGGTGTCGTCGTCGATAAAACAACAGGACAACCGATTGACGGCGTTTCCGTCATTCCAATTGGCGTTTCTCCGCAGGATGACGGAACGGAAAGGTTCCGTGAAAACAGATCAGATTCCGTCGTTGCGTCCAACGGAGAATTTCAAATCTCAATCGCACAGTTTTCCGGACGGGAAAAAATATATCTGCTTCGGCTGGAAATTCCCGGGTACGCTCCACTGGAATCGGACGTTTTCGACGAAACGAATGTGCCGATCAATCCGCGCTTTGAACTGGAACCGGCTACATGGCCGACGGGTCGCGTCGTCGATGCCGCCGGAAATCCCGTCAAGGACGCCGTGATTCACCTGGCGTGCGGTCGATTGAATTTGAGGATTCAAAGTTTTATATCGTCAGACATGGCATCTACGTACGTTACACGATCCGCTGAAGATGGGACTTTCAGCATTCCCCCAATGACCGAACCGTTTACCTTGATCGCCGGACAGAAGGATGGAATTGCCGAAATCGTCTACCGACCTGGCGACCCGTTGGGTGACTTACGGCTTCGTGCCTGGGCCAGTGTCGAAGGACACGTATTCGATGAAACCGGTAAGCCGGTAAGCGGCCTGACGATCATGGCCGATCCGATTCGGTACCAGTATCGTCATTCGTCTCATATTCAGGATTATCATCGCGCCGTAACCGACAACGCGGGATTCTATCGGTTCGATCAAATGCCGCCAATGCGATACGGAATCAGAACTGTGTCGCACACGCATGAGCAAATGAAGAACAAAATGTCGATACCCGTGTTGGCGGTTCCGGGCGAAACAAAAACTGTGGACTTTGGAAAAGGGATCCCGGTAAGGGGTCAATTCAAATTGGGCGGAAGCAGCATTCCTGTTGACTACTCCATGTTTCACGTGCAAATTGTTCCGATCGCTCCACCACCGTTTGGCTTGCCCGATGAATTGGAAGCTTTGGGTGCGTATGAGTGGCGCGATGGCTGGGCTGGTTACGCACGAATTGCAAACGATGAAGACTACCAAAAGGGTTCTCCGGTACTTCGGTCCATTCCCTGGCATTCAATTGGCATCAATGCCGACGGGACATTTCTGATGCAACTTCCGCAGTCGGGCGAATATGACCTCGCGATTTCGGCGCGGGGCCAACACCCAGACGGTTCTGGAGTAGTTGCCGGTTTGCTCGGCGAGCGCGTCATGCGAATTTCCGTTGATACTCAGGCCAACGAGGAAGAGCCGGTTGATCTTGGCCTGATCGAAATAGTTGCAAACCCACGTCCGCAACCTGGTGACGAGTTACCGAACATTTTGCTTGAGGCAACGGAGGGCCAGACCCTTGAACTTCATTCGTTGCGGGGCAAGATCGTGCTCCTGGATTTCTGGTGTGCATGGTGCGAAGTTTGTGAAGCGGACAAGGCCAAACTAACTGAGTTGGCCGAGCAACTCTCCAGGTCCGATGCAAACACGACAAGAATCCTGAGCGTTGAAATGCCGGGCTCTGGTCCTAACACACGAGCACCTGTCGACAATTCGGGCGTTTGGCTAGGTGGGCGACTGCCGGCGGTGAATCATCGGCAAACGCTATCCGCCTTGGGTATCTACTCCCTGCCACGCTATTTGATCGTCGAAGAGAATGGTCGATTGCTTTATCACGGAAACCTAGCTGGGGCGATTGAGATACTGAACAAGTAGTCGCTCGAGGGTTGGCCGGCAACAAGCAAATGCGGGCTACAGCACGTCGCAAACCCCGTAATTTTCCGGCAAAATCGCCTGACTTCAAAAATATGGCCCGGATTTTTGTAATCGGCGCGACAATAAACGGGCGCATTCTTTGCTACCCAATTTTTTCGGCAGACGACACTTGACCGAAACGATATGATTATGCTTTGCCGCTTTTGCTCGTGGCAATGTTGATTTTTGAAGAAATGAAAAAAGGAGAATTTCGATGTTTCGTCGAATCTTTGCTGTGATTGCTGGCGTGGTTTTGATGGCTGCTTCCAATACTGCGGTCGCCCGGCAGGAGGGTGTCATCGAGATACCACCCTTCCCCGATTTCCCGAATTTCAATATGGGAGCCATCGCCGATATGCAAATGGTTGCTGGTGGTTCCAGCCGCTCCATTTCCATGACCGTCGAAAATGGAGTCAAGAAAATCACTGCCTCGGACAATGACGTCAAGGCCTACATTGAGGAGCATCCTGAAGGGAACTTGATCGTTAAGGTCACGCGCCAGTACACCAAAGCCGATCTCGACGAACTCATGAACGAGGAACCCGAATTGTACATGCACTTGAAATCCATCCCCGACAAAACCGATACGGCCGAAGTGGAAGTCAGCGTCGGAGTCACCAAAACTTATGAAGCCGAAAGTGCCGATGCCCTGCACGATTCGCATCCGGACGTTTTCGAGATCTACGAACGATTCACAACAGGTGGAATGGCTGACTTGCAAATCATGCAGGGATTTCCGCATGTCCCGCAACTCCGGTTTCATGTTGCTCCGCAGATTCAATTCGAAGGCGACTTGAACGGGATTCAAATTCATCCCGCACCGGAAAATGACGAGAACAAAAAGGAAAAAGATTCCCCCTCGCCCGATGACAAGGACGCATGAGCCATGGTCGGTGAGGTAGGCCGTAACAAGCGCAGCGACGTTACGGCATTGCTGCCATGGCAAAAGGGTTCGATGCCGTAACAGCGCGTTGCTCGTTACGGCCTACAGGTGTCACGCGATCAAGACATTGGATTGCGGAGCAATCCACGACCAAAAAAACCGCCGGCATTTACAGTCGGCGGTTTTTTGGATTCAAAAACAACGGGAATGCAGGACCGATTACTCTTTGCTATCGCCGTCTGCCTTCTTTTCCGACTTTTCAGGAGCCGCTTCTTCCTCTTCTTCGTCGTGGCTGATCGTCAATTCGTGACCGATCTCTGCCAACAACGATTCCAAGGCGCGATCCATATCGTCACCCCGGACCCCTTTGTAACGAACAACCCCTTCGGCATCCAGGAGGTAAATCGTTGGCCAGCCGCGAACATTCCATTTGGTCGAAATCGGGCCGCGCGTCCCTTCTTCGCCATTCCAGAAACTGCGCCAGGTAATGTTTTTCTCTTTCATTACTTCCTTGAGCGCTTCACGATCCTTGTCACTATTGACTCCGATCAGTGCGAATGGCTTGCCAGCAAGTTGTTTTACGAGCGACCGCTCGTGTGGGTACATGGCCCGGCAAGGGCCTCACCAGTCACCCCAGAAGTCGATGACCACAACCTTGCCCCGGTAATCGCTGAGTTTGAATGTGACACCGTCGACATCCTCTCCTTCGATTTCGGGGGCTTCCTTTCCAACCGTGAGGAATCGGAGTTCAAACAACTCGCTTTCAACCCGATCGCCAAATGTTGGGCTATCGTCGGCATCGGTCAACTTGATACTGCCAAAGTTCTCAACAACCTTGACGAAGGCTGCTTCGATTTCCGTATTGAAGGTGCTTTCGTCGGCGTACATTTCCTGCAGGTCGGCAGGCATCGCGTCCCTGAAGCGGTTTGCCCTGGTACGAATTTCGTCCAGGTTCTTGCCGCGATTCGCTGCTTCAACTTCCTCTTCGGACATTTTCTCGGACTTAGCAAGCAGGTCCCCGTAGTAGGTCCACATCGTGTATCCCTGTTTCAATTGCAGGACGCGCGCGTACGATGCCACGCCGCGGACTCGTTCGCTTGGACTGTCGGCAGCCAAATTGTCGAGCAACGCAAGCGAGGCCTCGGTCGGAGTCTCGCGGGACATGCCCATGACAACGACAGCCATTTCCGGCGCGTCGCTGTGGTGCTCAATCATCAAGTCGGTTGCCTCGTCGCCAGCGACGCCGCGACCGTTAGTGATGATCCACATCAAGGCCTTTTTTCCATCTTCGCTGGCTACATCGTTATTGGCCAACACCATCATTCGCTCGACGTAGTCGTTGATCCTTGGCTTTTCGGCAGCGATTGCGGCTCGATCGTCGGTGGAGGCCGCTCGCATTTTCTTCGAGTATTCGATGGACAACTCTTGCCATTCGGCAGCGACCGATTCGACAGTGTCTTCGGCGACTTCTTCCTCTGCCGTTTCCCCGGCTTCTGCCGCTTCCGCCGGCTTCGGGTCGTCGCCTGTCTCTTGTCCAACGAGCCGACTTGCCGGAAATCCGAACAAGCTGATCAATGTGAGCAGCCAAAATGTACTTTTCAGTATTTTCACAAGCAGTTCTCCATTAAGTTGATGATTCTATTCGGACTCGTATTGTCGGGGCCCTGTTTTCGATAACGGACTGCCAGAGGCTGCGGGCGATGCAAAACGACAGCGGTTCTCGACGACAATAATGACTGCTGCCAGTGCTCCGTGCAAGCTGGAACCGGAAAGCAGGTGCGAAATGCTTTCCGGAATTTACTAACACTTTGTGCCAGTTGTTTTCGTGATACAGCAAGAGGTCGCAGAGTCAACAGAATTCTGAGGGGAACTGTTTTGGTGGGTACTCGTCTCGTGCTGGCAAAAACGACATTAACGCGATTCGAAAGTGTCGCCCGCGTTAACCGGGCGGCCGCGCAGGAATTCAGTGACCGTCATCGTTCGCTTGCCCGCTGGTTGCACGTCGAGCAAACCCAACAGACCACTGCCGGTCGCAATGTGAATCGAGGAATCGGTAATCGCCTGAACGGTCCCTGGGGGTACGGTTGCAAGTTCATTGACGACTTTCGCACGTTGAACAATCAACCGCAACGGCGGATTCGTGGAGGTGTCGGAGCCTGCCGGAACCCAATGCGTAAAGCTTCCTGGCCAGGGCTGAAAGGCCCGAATCTGGTTGAACAACTCTCGTGCCGAGCGCGACCAATCGAGATTCCCTTGCTGCTTGTTCAGTCGCGGAGCGCGGGTTGCCAGCGACTGATTCTGCATTCGGCCGATCTCGTCAATGCCGTTCCACGATTCGAGAATGGTGATCGCTTCGGCGACCGCCGAAACACCCAGCGCCGACATGCGCGGCTCTAGCTGCTCCGCTGTTTCATCGTCGCCAATCGTGATGCGCCGCTGGACCAGCATCGGCCCGCCATCCAGCCGAGGGGTCATGTGAATAACGGTGACTCCGGTTTCTTTTTCGCCGTTATAGACGGCCCAGTTGATCGGCGCGGCGCCTCGGTAACGCGGCAACAATGATCCGTGCAAATTGATACCACCAAGTCGCGTGGTTCCCAATGCGGCATGTGAAAGTATCTGGCCGTAATCACAAACCATCAACAAATCTGCCTTGACGTTTTGAATCACTTGCAACGAATTGGAATCGTTGACGTTGGCGGGATCAAATATTTCCATCCCTCCCGCTTGCTCAGCAAATTCAAGCATCGGGTTGGCCTGCGACTTGCGGCGCTTACCCGGTTCTTCGATCGGTCGAGTGACCAGCATCGGAATCTCATGTTCCGATTCGAGCAGCCACTTGAAAGTCGGCACGGCAAACGGGCCCGTCCCCATTACGATAATCTTCATGGCCGAACCAAACACCCGCTTCTAAACCGACAACTGAACAAGTCCGGGACCTGAGTGGTTGGTGACAACCGTTCCCAACAGGGTGAACGCCGAGACATCGAAGATTCCAACCGGAATGATTTGACCCGCCAGTCGCCGGTTCCCCTGAAAGACGACGATGCGATCGCAGTGCGTCCGCCCGGTCATCTGCACGATGTCACCCTGTTCGTCACCTTTGACCGATTTCTTGCTGGGGCCTTCGACCAGCACTTCGACAGGCGTACCGATGTAGTGCTGATTGTCTTCCAGCGAGATCCGGTTTTGTACTTCCAGCAAATCATTGTTGCGACGCTGTTTGACGGGATACGGAATATCGTCTGGCATGTGCGACGCAGCCTTTGTTCCCTCGCGCTCCGAGTACTTGAAAATAAAGCTGTTTTTGAAGCGGCATTCCTCGACGAGATTGACCGTCAACTGGAACTCATCTTCCGTTTCGCCGCAGAAGCCGACAATAAAATCGCTGCTGATCGCCGCGCCGGGCAAGTGTTCACGAATCCGGGCCATCATCTCGCGATAATCGCCGACCGTGTAACCACGCTTCATCCGACGAAGAACATCATCGCTGCCACTCTGCGCGGGAACATGCAAATAAGGTGACACCTTGCGCAAGTCACGAACTGCCGTCAGCACGTCGACCGTCATGTCTTTCGGATAGTTCGTAACGAACTTGATCCGCTCGATCCCGTCGACTTCGTGAAGCATGTACAACAGTTCGGCAAAACTCGTTGAACTGCCCGCCTCGCGATAACGGTAGCTATTGACCGTTTGTCCGAGCAAGGTGATTTCCTTGCACCCCTGATCGGCCAGAATTCGGGCTTCTGCAAGAATCTGCTCGGGTGGTCTCCCCTGCTCTGGTCCGCGCGTCATCGGGACGACACAATAAGTGCAAAACTTGTCGCAGCCGATTTGGATTCGGAGAAAGGCCTGAAAGGGAGTAGGGCGCATCGCCGGATCGCGCAGCGGATCGAAAGTTTCGTGACTCCGTTTGATCACTTCCAGTTTTCCATCGGTTCGGCCCAGACTGACCGCCGTCTGTTTCACTCCACGCTGCTGGCGCGCAGCACGAATCAAATCCGGCACCCGTTGCAATTGCCCGGGTCCAGCGATCAGATCAACAAACGGTGCTCTCTCAAAGATTAGTCCCTGATCCTTTTGCGCCATGCAACCGAGGACGCCGATGATTTTTTCCGGATGTTGCTGCTTGAATTCACGCAACCGGCCGAGCGCGCTGTAGATCTTGTTCTCGGCCTGTTCGCGAACGCTGCAAGTGTTAAACAGAATCGCGTCGGCATCCTGTACGTTACTTGTCAGTGCGTACCCTTCTCGACGCAAAATGGCAACAACCATTTCGCTGTCCAGCATATTCATCTGGCAGCCTACCGTTTCGATATACAAACGGTGTGGTGCGGCGGCGCTATCGGGATCGCCGGGCGAAATTGTCGAGACCTCGTCAACAATCACCGGGGCTGTGGATTCGAATTCTGACACGATTGGCAAATCAACTTTTATTAGCAAACAATTTTTTCAGGGTGGCTGACCAGTTTACCACGTCACCTTGTCCCCCGACGAGGGGAAATTCCAACATGGCCATGAATCAGGCAGCGGAAACGACTCTGCGATCTATTGGAAAAGGGCGTTCTGCTCAGGCTTTTTCCGCGCCTTGATCCGCACGTAGGGAGCGATGAATTGGCTGCGGTGGCCGAGGGAACCGGGGGCGGCGTTGCGTTTTGCGTGCATCGGCTCGACCAGGTCTTCGATAACGAATCCGGCGCGGCACATAAGACCGATGAGTTCCTCCCAGCGATGAATGAACTCGCGTGCCCCCGTCTCACGCAATGGCGACTTGCCATCAAACACCGGCAACGATTCACGGCGATAGTATTTTTCTGTAATGGCGTAAGTCGCGCCGTCTGATTTCAGGCTGGCTTGCAAGCTGGTTGGCTGCTTGTGCTGGCTGATGTAGAGGCCACCCATACGAAGAACGCGGGCAACTTCACGATACACGATTGCGATTTCGGGGACATAGCAAGTGCTCACCGGATGAATGACCAGATCAAACATTCCACGGCGAAACATTTGCAACCGGTCCATGGATGTTTGCACAGTTTCAAGATCGAGCTTCCGTTCAGCGGCGACGGCCCGGTCCAGTTGCAACATACCGCCGCTGATATCAACAACCGTGACCCGCGCGCCTGCCGCTGCATACAACGGCCCTTGCCGTCCTCCGCCTGATGCCAAACACAAAACGTTCCAGCCACGAATCGAATCGCCCAGCCAACCCGGCCCATCGACGCAGCGCAGTGGATTGGCAAACAATTGATCCTCGGCGGGTCGGGCAAGAATATGTCCCGTCGACGCCAACTCATCCCACGCCGCCTGGTTGTGTGCCAGATAGTCATCCTGGAAATCGGATTCAAGCGATCCACCAATGATTTGATGTTTTGAGGTTTTTCCCGTCATTTTTCCGGGTGTGGATTCGCTGATGTGAAGGAGTACCTGCCGAGTCTACCGGGCGATGGACCTTCTATTTGTAACAAATTCGAAAGACTTCCGGAATGCGCGGCGGGTTGCCACAATGAACGAGGCAACCCATATCCAAAACGCATTCATCGATACCCATTTTGGCAACTCAAGATCTGAAAACGGTCTTTACACGAATCCATCGGGTGCGCTGGTGCGAAACCGATGCCAGCGGTTTCGTGCACTTTGCCAACTACATCTGCATGATGGAGGAAACAGAATACGCGTTTCTGCGGTCGCGTGGTTTGTCGGTCGTAGTGAGTGACGAGCGTGGTATCATCGGATTTCCGCGTGTCGCGACGGAAATTGAAATAGAATCACCGGCCTGCTATGACGAGGAGCTGGAAATCCGTTTGCGAGTCGCCTCGAATGACGGGGTGAAAATTGAATATCAATTTGAAATCCTTCGCGACTCGGCGCGGATCACTACCGGGTATTTTGCCGTCGCTTGCTGCCGTTTCCCCCCCGGCAAGCCCCCCCGCGCCATCTTGATCCCCGACTTTATCCTTGAGCGATTGCCGAGTTGACCAAATGGCCCGTTCAAAAATCTCGTCAGGGAAACCAGGCTCGTTATCGTCTCGATCAGGTTTCGCAGGCCGGACTGTCGATGAGCAACCGGCGGGCGCGACGTAGCTCACGCCTTGGCCGAAATCAGGTGATCAAGTTTTGGGTTCCTGTTGCGTGGCGCAGTGGATACCGCCACCGCCGGCAGCGATCCCATCGATATTCAACATGACGATTTCCCGATCGGGAAACAGCTCCGTCAGCTTTTCCCTGGCAGCTCCGTCCGCTTTTGCATCGCCGAATTCTGTGGCGATAACCGCTTGGTTACAGACGTAGAAATTTATGTAGCCCGCACAAAAATCATCGCTGGCAAACTTGTCCCGCACGATCGTGGGGCCGTCAATCGCCACAACTTTCAATTTACGTCCCTTTGCATCAGTCGCCGACTGAAGGATTTCGAGGTTTTGCCTGGTCAGTTTGTTTTCCGGCGATTTGGTGTCGGGTTCGAATCCGGCGACAACGACACCCGGCCCGGCGAACCGCGCGTAAAAGTCCGTGTGCCCGTCGGTAATATCCTGACCCTTGACTCCTGGCAGCCAGATGATTTTTTCGAGACCCAGTACATCGCGTAGTTCGTCCTCGCAACCTTTTTTCGACCAATCCGGATTGCGGTTATCGTTGATCACGCAACTTTCAGTGATAATTGCCGTTCCGTGACCATCGACTTCGATGCCTCCTCCTTCGAGAACGATGTCGGTTTCAATCACTTCGGTTTTGGCATGTTCGGCAATGCGGTGCGCGACTTCCGCGTCGTGGTCGAAATCCTGTTTTTCGCCCCATCCATTAAAATTAAAGTCGACTGCAGCCTTGTCTCCATCGTCGTTGACAACGAATACGGGCCCCGTATCGCGAATCCACAAATCATCGACTGGACACACAAACCATTCGATATTCGTTTGGTCGGTGAAAAAACTTTTTGCCAGTTCCGCTTCATTTTTGCGTACCAGCAATGTGACTGGCTCGAAGCGGGCGATGGTTTGAGCGACCAACGCCAGGTTGCGCCGCGCTTCGTCCAAGAGTTTCTTGCCCCAGACATCAACGGAGGGGCCAAAAGCCATCCAGGTTCGAAGATGGGGTTCACCTTCATCGGGCATAAACCAGTCGCTTTGGGAGCGGCGATACATGGATAGTCTCCTCAATGCTGTGGAGCCGGCAAACGGCAAAGATAGTGAAAGGCTGGCAGCGCCTTGAACGAATCGTCGTCGGTCAATCATATCGTCGTCCCAGTTATTTTTGTTACATTTTTGCGGGTGAGCGGCATGATGGGCAGTCTATGGAATGCGGGTCCATCGTCCAGGCGTGATCGCGTATCGTCAATGGACTTTACTTTCCCTTGGGTCCGAAAATGAAGGTGATCGAAGTCGCGCCAGAGTACTAACTTTCCCGTTTTGCCAAAATGAATTTTATCCGGAAGGGGCGGACAACCGACCGGATTTGCCTTTTAATGAACGGAATTCATTCGGAATCCGAATGGAACACGTTCTTTCACTCTCGACCCTTGAAAAAGGGGCCTTTCAGTTGGTACGCTTGGGAAATTTTGTTTTTGCGGGTCGGGTTCCAATCGTATCGGCAAAGCACCCTATCCTCGGCATTTATCCAGCGAGCGACCGTTGCCCAAGCGCACTGATATCAAACGAATTTTGTTGATCGGTTCTGGTCCGATTGTGATTGGCCAGGCGTGCGAGTTCGACTATTCCGGCACCCAGGCTTGCAAGGCACTTCGCGAAGAAGGCTTTGAAGTCATTCTGGTGAATTCCAATCCGGCAACGATTATGACCGACCCTTCCCTGGCCGATGCGACTTATATCGAACCGCTCACCTGGGAGATTGTGGCAAAGATCATTGAGAAAGAGCGGCCCGACGCCTTGTTGCCAACGCTCGGTGGGCAAACGGGTCTGAACATCGCCATGGAATTGCACCAACACGGCGTGCTGGAAAAGTTCGGTGTGGAGATGATTGGCGCCAGGCCCGACGTTATTGAGAAAGCGGAAAACCGCGACTTGTTCGCCAGGGCGATGAAGCGCATTGGATTGTCCGTCTGCCACGGTCGCACGGTAACGACCCTGGAAGAAGCGCGACAGCTTGTGCAGGAAATCGGAGTGCCATGCGTGGTTCGCCCCAGCTTTACGATGGGGGGAAGCGGGAGCGCGATTGCCTACAACCTCGAGGACTTTGACACACTGGTACAACGGGGCCTCGATCAGTCACCTGTCACCCAGGTCCTGATCGAGGAATCAATTATCGGCTGGAAGGAATTCGAGATGGAAGTGATGCGCGACATGGATGACAATGTCGTGATCATTTGCAGTATCGAGAACTTTGACCCGATGGGCGTGCACACCGGCGACTCGATTACGGTCGCACCGGCGCAGACATTGACCGACAAGGAATACCAGCGGATGCGTGATGCCTCGCTGGCCGTGATGCGGGAAATTGGTGTCGAAACGGGCGGATCAAATATTCAGTTCGCTTGCGATCCCGAGTCAGACCGGATGATCGTGATCGAGATGAACCCGCGCGTAAGCCGCAGCAGCGCACTGGCTTCCAAGGCTACGGGTTTTCCCATTGCCAAAATCGCAGCCAAACTTGCCGTGGGATATCGATTGTGGGAACTGCCCAACGATATTACCCAAAAAACAAAAGCCTGTTTCGAACCGGCGATCGACTACGTGGTGACCAAGATACCGCGTTTCGCTTTTGAAAAGTTCCCCGAAGCTGACTCGACGTTGATGACACAAATGAAAAGTGTCGGTGAGACGATGGCAATCGGGCGGACTTTCAAGGAATCATTTCAAAAAGCCCTGCGGGGCCTGGAAGTTGGCCGATTTGGATTTGGATGCGACAGCAAGGACTTGTGGGGAACTCCCTTGTTTCCCGATCGAAATGAAATTCTGGCCAAGCTTTCCCGACCCAACGAACATCGCGTCTGGTACCTGAGATACGCGTTCAAGATCGGCATGACCATTGATGAGATCTTTGAAGCCACCCGAATCGACCGTTGGTTTCTCGGTCAGTTGCAGGAGATTATAGAACTTGAGGAAACCCTCGAATCAACCGCCGCACTGGACAACATCGACGCGCCGTTAATGCGCCGCGCCAA
Organism: Pirellulaceae bacterium; assembly: GCA_031414755.1. GTDB lineage: Bacteria > Planctomycetota > Planctomycetia > Pirellulales > Pirellulaceae > CAJQPP01. Next base: position 50,458 of record JANNWJ010000048.1, read on the forward strand.
ACAGTTCGGGTTTTCCGATCGGCAGTTGGGCAAACTGCTTCAAAGCAACGAACTGGCCGTGCGAAAACAACGGATCGCATTGGGAGTTGTGGCAACGTACAAGTCCGTTGATACGTGTGCGGCGGAGTTTGAGGCTTTCACTCCCTATTACTATTCGACTTATGAAGACGAAGACGAAACGCCCGCCAAACGGCCAGGTATTCGCCGCGTCATGATCCTTGGTGGCGGCCCCAACCGGATTGGTCAGGGGATCGAGTTCGACTATTGCTGTTGCCATGCGAGCTTTGCGATGCGCGAACTGGGTATCGAATCGATCATGGTCAATTCGAATCCGGAAACAGTAAGTACGGACTACGACACCAGCGACCTGTTGTTTTTTGAACCATTGACGGCTGAAGATGTCTTGAACATCTGTGACCGGATGAAACCCGATGGAGTGATTGTTCAGTTTGGAGGACAGACGCCCCTGAATCTTGCGCGGGCCCTGGCGGATTCCGGCGTTCCGATCATCGGGACCAGCGTCGACACGATCGAAGCGGCCGAGGACCGTGAGAAATTCCAGATGATCATGGAACAACTCGGATTGAATCAACCACCGTCTGGAATTGCCCGCACGATGGATCAGGCAAGGGCTGTCGTCCAGAAGATTGATTATCCGGTGCTGGTCCGCCCCAGTTTCGTACTTGGCGGACGGGCGATGGAGATTTGTTACGACCTGGCCCAGTTTCAGCGTTATGTGGCCGAAGCCTTTGTCGTCGCGCAAGGTCAACCGGTTTTGATCGATCGCTTTCTGGAAGACGCAATCGAAGTTGATGTTGATTGTATCGCTGACGGGACCGACGCCGTCATTGCCGGAATCATGCAACACATCGAGGAAGCGGGTATACACTCCGGCGATTCGGCTTGCGCGATTCCTCCTTACAGCTTGTCCAGTAGCGTGATCGACGAGATTCGTTCGGCAACCTTTGCGTTGGCCCGACGGCTCAATGTCATTGGATTGATGAACATCCAGTTCGCCGTTAAGACAGAAGATGGCAAACAAGCCGTTTACGTTCTCGAAGTCAACCCTCGTGCCAGCCGAACGGTTCCATTTGTCGCCAAGGCAACGGGTGTCCCGATCGCAAACATCGCGGCGAAAGTCATGGCGGGAGTCAAGCTCAAGGATCTGGGCTTCACCGAAACGCCCATCCCGCGACATACTTCGGTCAAGGAAAGTGTCTTTCCGTTCCGAAAATTCGTCGGCGTCGATATTGTCCTCGGTCCGGAGATGCGAAGCACAGGAGAAGTCATGGGAATCAGCCCCCGTTTCCCGCTGGCTTATGCCAAGGCCTTGCTCGGTGCCGGCGTGGTTTTGCCGCAATCCGGTCGCGTTTTTGTTAGCGTTGCCGATCGGGCCAAGGACCGCGCCGTTGAGATCGCACGCGATTTGCATGAACTTGGATTTGAGTTGCTGGCGACAAGCGGGACCGCTACACGAATCGAAGAGGCCGGATTGCCGGTCGAGCGTGTCAAAAAACTGGCCCAGGGACATCCCAACCTGATCGACCTTTTAAAGAGCAAGTCGGTAGCCATGATTTGCAATACACCCAGGGGAAAGGGTGCGAGAACGGACGAAGGACGAATTCGATCTGCTGCCGTGCAAAACGGCGTTCCCTGTATCACGACTATCGAAGGAGCGGAAACCGTCGTGATGGCAATTCGGGCCCTGCGAACCGAGCAGATGGAAGTTGAATCGTTACAAGCGCGATTCGAATTGGCCAATTCCAATACTATTGATATGTGATTACTTCTGCGAAAAAAAATCTTTTAGGAGGTGTTCGTATGCGATATCCAACTGCTCCTGTCGGCCGATGGACCGCGCTTTTCCTGTTGATGTTGACGCTCGCTGTTGCCGGTGAATGCCTTCATGGCCAGGAGATCAAAACTCGCGAACCAACGGCGTCCGACGGCAAGCTCGAGTGGCAGTACTCTGCCGGACGGGAATTCAAGATGAAAATGGATCAGCAAATTGAAATCTCCATGTCACAAGGGGCCAACAAAATGCCCGGCTCAACGACACACTCGGTAACCGAAATGACAACGCGAATTGAATCTGTTGACGACGAAGGCGTTGCAACGGCCAGCGGCACGATTGATCGAATGATGGTTTCGACCAGCGCCGGCGGAATAAAGATGTCTTTTGATTCCGCGTCCAACGAGGAACCGGCAGGCATGTCGGCCGAAATTGCCAGAATGCTAGCGCCCATGGTGGGAAAAGCGATGACGCAAAAGATGATGCCCAGCGGAAGAGTCTTTGACGTCCAGGTCCCCGAGGAGATGATGGACGGTGTAAAGTCCGCCAACCCGATGATGGCATCCATGTTCAGCAAACAGACGATCGAAGAGATATCGACCAAAGGATCGCTCGATTTCCCGTCACCCAATCCGGCCGTGGGTGAAAAGTGGGAAGTCGTTGTCGAAGTGCAAAACGGTCCCGCTCCGGTGACGACCAAAAACAACTACGAATACCTCGGCGTCACCGATCTCGATGGCCAGCCACTGCACGTAATCAAAGTGGACATCGGCATGAGTTTTCCAAACGGTATCGGCGGTATGGATGTCGACATAACCAGGGAAGCGTCGCACGGATACTTTTACTTTGATGGTGTTGGCGGGATGCTGAAAAAGTCATCCGTCGATCAGGATGTCACCATGCAGATCAACGCCGGTGACACCCCCTTGATTCAAGTCCTTAAGCAAAAATTGACTATGGACATCACAGCAGGCACCCGGGAATAACCAGTACTTTCATTGTCAAATCCCAAATCCCAAATCTGAAATCTGAAATCTGAAATCTGAAATATCAAATATCAAATATCAAATATCAAATCCAATTTGTCTCGACTCACCAATCCGCAACCACTACTTTACCCGCACCCGGCCCCGCGTTGCACACCTGGTAGCCGAGGCGTATTCTGCAGTGTGCCCGACAGAATTGAATTGTGCCGGTTTCGACATCCCGACGGTGTGCCATGTTGTTTCAAAACGTCTCGCTGCTGTATATCGTCCTCCCGTCCGCCATTATCCTGACGATTGCCTATTTCACGTACGGCCGCCTCCTCTCCCGCCTGTTTCAGCTCAATCCGAATCGGACTACGCCGGCGGTCGAGCAGAAAGACGGCCTCGACTTCGATCCCATTGCTCCGTCATCACTGGTCCCGCAGCATTTTTCTGCCATCGCCGCCGCTGGTCCAATTGTCGGCCCCATACTTGCCGGCCTCACCTTTGGCTGGCTCCCCGCATTGATCTGGATTCTGGTCGGCTCGATTTTTATTGGCGGCGTACATGATTTCGCCTCGCTCGTGGCCTCGATACGCCACAAGTCTCGCTCGATTGCTGAAGTCGTCCGGGAACACATGAGCAAGCAAGCCTATTTGCTGTTTTTGGCATTTATCTGGATTGCTCTGATTTACATCATCGTCGCCTTTACGGACGTGACGGCATCAGCGTTCATGGGGGCGGCCACACCGGAAAATGGCAATGTTGGCGGGGGCGCTATTGCCACCTCCTCTGCCCTCTATCTCATTCTCACTATTTTGATGGGGCTCTTCGTCAAATATCTCAGGATGCCGCTCGGTTGGGCGACCCCCCTTTTCGTGCTGCTCGTCGGGGGAGCCATCGTCCTGGGGCCAATGATTCCCTTTGATGTCGCCGAACTGGCCTACAAGCCGGCGGAAGGTGCTCCCGCCAACGTGTATGCCGCCGTCAAAGCGAACGACGTCCATGCCATCGAGACCTTGTCTTACAGCCGCAAAGGTTGGGACGTCGTCCTGCTCATTTACTGCCTGCTCGCCGGAATGGCGCCGGTTTGGATGATTCTGCAACCGCGTGGTCAGCTTGGCGGCTATTTCCTCTACTTCGCTTTGGGGGCCGGAGCAATTGGCCTGATGCTCGGAGGTGGTACGGCACAGTACCCGGCGTTCCGAGGTTGGGAGTCGTCTCTCCCCAAACCAGGTGCGCCGATCGAACTGCTCTTCCCCATGCTTTTTATCACCATCGCCTGCGGCGCATGCAGCGGCTTTCATTCGCTGATTGCTTCGGGAACCACTTCCAAGCAGCTCCGCAAGGAAACCGACGCCAAAGTCGTCGGTTATGGCACCATGTTGCTCGAAGCGATGGTCGCCATCGTTTCACTCTGCTGCGTGATGATGTTCGCCGCTGACTCCAGGCAACTCGCCGGATCACCCAATGAAATCTATGCCCAGGGCATCGCCAAATTCTTGTCCTCCATCCATATCGATCACGGCATCGGCATGTCCTTCGCGCTGATGGCGTTTGCAACTTTCGTGTACGATACACTCGATGTCTGTACCCGCCTTGGCCGATTCATCGTCCAGGAGCTAACTGGCCTGCATAACTGGGCCGGCCGCATCATCGGCACCGCCCTTACTGCGGGAGTTCCACTCTATTTTCTGCTCGCGCACCCCAATTTTGCGATGAAAGACGGCGTGATCATCCAAGCGCCACCCATCTGGCGAACCTTTTGGGCACTCTTCGGCGCGAGCAATCAGCTTCTCGCCGCACTTACGCTCCTCGGCATCACGGTTTGGTTGTGGAAAACCCGCCGCGTTTGGTGGGTCTGGCTGGTGACTGGTGTTCCGACTGTTTGGATGTATGCCATGAGCACCTGGGCGCTGTCCAGCATGACGTATCCCAAGTTCATCAATAACGGCAGTCTGGTACTTCCCAGCGACGCTGTCGCCTGGGCCGGAGTCGTCCTGATTGGCCTCGCAATCCTGATGCTCATCGAAGCCATCCGCGTCATTGTTTCTCTTGGATCGGAACGGATTCCAAAGCTCCCATCCCGCGCGAGCCAGTGTAGCAAAGTCGCTCGACCGCATTGAAACTCGCGGGCATTCGACTTTGCCGAAACGGCCCTGCGGGTGCTGCGCACAAAAGAGCAATGACCCCGTTACTGCTGACAACGTCTGCAAGGAATTTTTGCCGGGACTTAAATCGGCTGTTTTCTTTGCGAAATCCGGCTGCTTCGTAATCCGGGCAAGCTATCCTTTTGCGCCGTTTTTGTTTCGACGCACTTGTGACGTCTCTGTCACAATATGCTTGCCAATCGCCGATTATGAATGAATTGCTAACCACACTGCAGCAATCGAAACCGGGTCGCCTCAGCATTGGCCTGGGAGTGCTGGTTGTTGCTGGCGTTCTGTTTGTGGCGAATGGATGGTTCGCACCGAATTTCAGGGCCACGCCGAACGAGGTACGAAACGACCCGTTAGGTGGCGACTTTCTGCAAGAATACGCCGGGGGCAAATTGTGGCATGATCCATCGACGCGCGGCGGATTGTATTCGCTCGAAACATTTCGAATGGCGCAACACGATTCGGACGCGCTCAATTTTTCATGGCCAACGGAAAAGTACTTTCCACCCGTCTATCCGCCATTCTGGTATGCCGTAACCAGTCCCTTGTCGCAACTGGAGTATTTGACAGCGGCCAGAGTTTGGCTGGCGATGATGATTGGTGCGCTGATCGCATCGCTGGCGTTGCTGAAATATTGCGCAAACGTACCGAATCCGCTGTTGTTTGTATTTTGTTTTTCTGCGCCAGTCCTGATTAGCCTGGGATCGGGACAAAAAGGCTCCTTGTTGCTGCTAATCCTGACCGCATCGTACGGCCTGTTTCGGGCGAACAAGCCGTTGGCATCCGGTGTTGTATTTGCCTTGATCGCTTTCAAGCCGCATCTGGGATTACCGATTGGCTTGTTCATGCTCGCTTCACGTCAATGGAGCTGGGTTGCCGGGAGTCTTGTCGGTGTACTGGTTCTGGCAGTCGCGTCATTTTTGTCAGGGCCGTCCCTATGCATCGATTACCTCCGGGTCTGTTTGGGTTTTGGAGACTACATTCAAACGGGCGGCTATCGACTGGAACAGGGCTTCTCGCTCTGGAGTGGCTGGCAAATGTTGATTGCCGATTCGCAAATCGCCAAAGGGATGACTTTAGTTTCAACGGCAATCGTTCTCGTCGCGGCCATCGGATATTTGCGTGACCGCGTCTCGGGTAACAAAAATGAAAAGGCCCACATCTTTGCCGCCATGACACTGGTCACTATTGTCATCTCACCGCATCTGTATGTTTATGACTTGACCATGCTGATTCTGCCCGCCGGTTTGCTGGCGCGGACCGCGCTGGACCAACCGGCGCGATGGCAGAACTGGTTGCCTGTTGGGTTGATCCTCGGTGTGATGTTTGGCAGCTATCCGCTCACGCAGCTTGCTGTGGCGACTGGTTTCCATCCTGGGGCATTCCTGTTGCTGATCGCTCTGGTTCTCGTTTTGCGTTCATCGCGAACGGGGACTCTATCGGCGGACGAACCTGGGACAGAACTTGTTTCGACTGCGGCCGCACATTGAATTTGTGATCAATTCTCCGATCCGGTCGAGTTTCAAGTCGTCTTTGATTGCCTCTTTCACATACGCTAGCGGTTTTGTTCGCGTTGCTGCGACAAGTCGAGGCAACTAGAATTCGCGAAACCTCTCACGCGATGAAAACCACTACAGTTCAGCCTTAATTATTGACTTCCAGGATTCATGGAACTTGAGCAACGGATCGCTTCGATCCAACTGATTTTGTGCGACGTTGACGGCGTGTTGACCGATGGCGGTATCACTTACGACAACAACGGGGTAGAGATCAAGACTTTTCATGTGCGTGACGGGCTTGGCATCAAGCTTTGGCAGTCGTCAGGTGGCCAATTCGGACTGATCACGGCAAGGAATAGTCATATCGTCCGAACGCGCGCTGCCGAACTGGGTGTCGAACTGATTCGCCAGGGATTCTCCGACAAGCTACCCGTGGCGCGACAAATCATGATGGAACTTGGAATCGAACCACGGGCTGTTTGTTTTATCGGCGATGACCTGGCAGACCTGTCGCTTGTTTCCAGCGTTGGGTTGGGAGTGGCGGTCGCCGATGCGGTGTCCGAAGTTCGCGGGGCAGCCCACTATGTAACCAGCGCGGCGGGAGGCAAGGGAGCCGTTCGCGAATTGATTGAACTTGTTCTGAAAACCCAGAAGCGCTGGGACGACGTGACTCGCAAGTATTGCGCGCCATGATTTACGCTTGATTTTCGCACAGGGCATCATTCAAAAGGGAATTTGATCCGTTGCGACCTGGACCGATGATACTTCGATACCTTGCAGCGCTGGCAACCACTTTGCTGGCCTATGCGATTTACGCTGCGCTGCTGGCACCATTCGTCGAAGGCACACCAGGCGAATCAACAGCGGGGCCTGTATTGCTGCTGGACAGTCGTCCGGCGACCGATATCAAACAGGAACTGGCTGGCCTGATTCCGAGTGACGGTTGGGAATGGGGGACGTGCAATATTCTGGAATCGCCCCAGGCCATTCTGTTGTTCAAGACACATGAGGTTCTGGATGACGGATCGGTCCAGTTGGAACCGCTGACGATGGTACTGACTCCCTCAAAGGCCGCTACGACAGGCACCGGAGAATTGCATAACGGCGCCGCAACGCCACGGGCACAACCTGTTGTGCTGCGTGCGCCACGCGGCGCTAAACTGAAGTTTGAAAAAGCTCTTTCGCTCTCCAGCGATCTCGGCACTCTGGAAAACGGACAACTTCGCGGCGAAGTCCAGATCTTTCGTCCATCGTCGGGACCCGATTGCGATGATGCACTCTCGCTGGTAACCACTAATGTCCAGATATCTCCCGAACGAATTTTCACACTTTACGATTGCCAATTCCGGTTTGGTCAAAGTTTCGGACGGGGCAAGCGGTTGACAATCGACTTGTTTGGTCCCGCCTCGCGTCAGGACTCGCATTCGTCGTTCGCCGGTATCGAGCGAATTGAACTGGGGAGTGTCGACGAGTTGTTTTTGCACCGTTCGCCTTCCGCAGTAACGCCGAAACAAGATTCGCAGGCAACCGATCTGCTCGATGGTGCCAACGATTCGCTGTGGATTGGATGCGCCGGTCCGATGAATTATGACTTTACGAGTCAACGCGCAACATTTAGCGATGACATTGTGATTCGGACGGCCGATGGCCAGAACCAGCTCAATTGCGAAGACCTGACGGTTTTCCTCAACGCCGTCGAATCCGCGGACGCGACGACTTCGAAGAAACTGAAAAAACTGGAAGTCCAGCGTCTGCAAGCGACCGGAGCACCCGTTGTGTTGACATCGGTTTCACAAAATGCGCAGCTCACTGCCGAAAGCATCGACTATAACCTGGACACCAGTACGGTCGTGTTGTCGAGTCGACAGACGGCCGTCCTGGTTCGCAACGGCCAGCAAATCCATTCGCCGCACATCCAGTACACCTTCACGGAGGACGGTCGAGTGGGAACGGCCATGATTCAGGGACCGGGGATGATAAAGCAGTTGGCCGATGAAACGCAAGGAAGCTTTGTTTGTCGGTGGCAAGATAAACTCACATTGCAGGACTACGAGAATGGTCAAAAAGTACTGGCGATGGATCACGCCGTCGCCGAGTTGACGGACATGCAACTGAACGCCGATCAATTGCACGTGTGGATGTGGGAGGTCCCGGAAACAACGCCGGACGGCAAGACCCGGTACCGTTTGGCCCCGGCCAAGATGCTTGCTGAAGGGCTCGTCAAAATCAAATCACCCAAACTGGAAGGCGATTGCAGTGAAGCCGCCGCGTTTTGGCCTGAGCCTTTTCGCCCGGTTGCAAGCTTCATTGCACCCGCCGAACTCCGCGTCACGGTTCGTCGCGCTCCGCAACAACGGGAGCCGGTACTTTTAAATCAGGGGACGCAATCCGAAAACAACGCGCATTCCGCAGCTGCAGGCAAGACGCGATTTGTGGGGCGACAGGTTCAGTTACAAATGCTGGGCGGACCTGACCCGGGTGCCATCGACGAAATCACGGTGGATGGCGACGTCGTTGTTCAGCAACAACAATTCATTCCCGATGGACAGTTCAATACCGTGTTGGAACTTCGAGGGCAACAACTTCGGGGTGTCACCAGAGGCGGCCAGCAAAACAGACTTTATATTTCCGGGACTCCCAGTCAGCCAGCGACGGTTACTGCCCGCGAGATCGCTTTATCAGGGGGAGAAATCCATCTCGATCAATTGGCCAACCGGTTATGGATCGACGGGCCGGGCGAAATGCAACTGACGCCGGAGGAACGTCCGTCCATTGCGCAATCGGTGTCGACGGGCGCCGCCGCTGCGGGCTCGAAACCAGAAGGATGGATGTCAAGTGGAATTACGACGGTTCAATGGGCAGGCGGAATGGTGTTTGACGGAGAGAAACTGTACTTTGAAACTGACGTTCAGTCGCATTCGCGCCAAACTTCATCGACCGATTCCAGCGTCACGACAACGACAACCACAAGCGCTGCACTTTCGATTCTCCTGAATCAGCGAATCGACTTTCAACAAGCAAGTGAAGCCAACAAGACTAACAATCTCAAGGTTGACAAACTGGTGATGGTTGGCTGGATGGAAGCCGGCCAGGCGGCTTTTCCCGGCACCCATCAGGCGAACAAGAACCGTCAAGTCTGGATTGCCGCAGGCAAGTACGACTCATCGGGGACGCTTGTCTCCAACCAGGAACTGTATTCGCCTCGCACGACGTTCGACGTGAATAGCGGGGATGCCAATTGTCTTGGGCGTGGAACGGTAATCGTTCGTCAACTGGCAAAGAGCACATCAACCAATGCCCCAACTGCATCGCTTGCGTCCAGCGGGAAACGGAGCGGCCCCATCGATTTCATTCGCGTTGATTTTGAGGATTCCTTTACAGGCAACATTGAAAATCGCAAGTTGAGTTTTCATGGAAATGTCCACACGCTTTACACGGACTCCCTTGAATGGGGCGATGTCCCGACTGACGCCGAACTTCGCAATCCCGAACGTCGGGGAATGATGCTTGATTGTGACGAACTGGTGCTGGCCCAATGGACGCCGGGCGGCGGAAATCCGGTTGTCGACATGACAGCAACGGGCAATGCCCGGGTCAAGGGAAGCCAGTTCGATGCAACTGCGGAACGAATCAGTTACTTCGAGGGGAACGGACTGGTTACAGTCGAGGCTCCGACGCGGGGCGACGCCGAATTCTGGTTCCAGCAGCCCGACCGACCCAACCGGGGTCACTTGATCGCCAAGCGAATTGTCTACAACTTGACGACGGGAACGTACGAAGTTGATCAGATGAAACAAATGGACTACTCGCAAGAGCGTTGATCGCCGGCGAATCACCCGAAAAATCTAACGCCCAACGTTGCAGCGCAATATCCAGCCAAGCAGTTTCTGGTTGCGCGGGGTGAGGCGCGTTCGATTGTATTGATCGCCAAGTCGACGGATGGCATCGGCGTGAGTCGGATAGGGATGAATGACCGCGCCGATCGCCGACAATCCAATCCGGTTCTTCATCGCCAGGGTAATTTCGGAAATCAGGTCGCCGGCATTTTCGGCAACAATAGTCGCTCCAACAATCTTGTCGGACCCGCGCCGAACATGCACTCTGACGAACCCTTCGGTTTTGCCATCCAGAATTGCGCGGTCCACATCGGAAAAATGCTGCACGTAACTGTCGATTGCAATCCCCTGCCCTGTCGCATCTTTTTCGTACATACCGACATGAGCAACTTCGGGCGACGTATAGGTGGCCCAAGGCACGATCAGGTCGCTGACGCGTTTGCGGCCAATGGGCCCAACGGCGAACAAGGCGTTTTGCACGACGATTCGCGCCTGAAAGTCGGCGGCATGCGTGAATTTGAACTTGGAACAGATGTCGCCGGCCGCAAATATTCTGCGATTCGTTGTTTGCATCCTGTCGTTGACTTTCACACCACTGTGGTCGAAGTCGACACCGACTTGCTCCAGGCCGAGACTTTCAACGTTTGGCGCCCGACCGACCGCAACCAGCAGTTGGTCAACACGAACATCATAGGAACCTTCACCGGAGTTTCCGACGATTTGAATTGAGCCGTCGTCGGTGCGAATGATCTTCTGGTCCCTGCTGCCACGGATCGTCGTAATGCCGTCCCTGTCAAAAGCCCGCTGCACAATCGCCGATGCGTCGATGTCCTCGTTGACCAGGATTCGATCCGCCATTTCGAACAGGACCACTTTGCTGCCAAGACTGGCAAATGCCTGGGCCATTTCGCAACCGATCGGTCCTGCTCCAATGATTCCAAAGCGCTCCGGTCGTTCGGTCAAGGAGAAAAGGCTTTCATTCGTCAGATACGGTACGGAATCAAGCCCCGGAATCGGAGGGGCCGAAGCCCGCGCGCCGGTTGCGATCACTGCCTTCCTGAATTTGAGTCGCCTGGCGTTGCCCGAGCTGGATTGAATTTCAACCGTCGACGAATCAAGGAAACGGGCGCTGCCAAGATAAACATCGACACCCTTTTCGGCGAAACGGCTCGCCGAGTCGTTGAGGCTGATTTCGGCGCGATGATTTCGCATTCGCTTCATCACCGAAGCAAAGTCAACCTCGAACACAAAAGGTGCGCCCAAATGAAATGACAGGGTCGTCCTGGCAGATGCAATTGCGCGGGCAGAGGCGATGATCGCTTTGGAGGGAACGCAGCCCACGTTCAGGCAGTCGCCCCCCATCAATTGGCGTTCGACCAGCGCCACACGTGCACCCAGCCCGGCAGCGGCAGCGGCCGTCACAAGACCGGCCGTTCCGGCGCCGATCACAACGAGATGATAGCCAGCGCGCGAGGTCGGGTTTATCCAGCCCGGGGGACGTACGTTTTGTTCGAGCCGCCGGTTGTATGCGTCATAGGGTTGCAATGGCGTGATAGTCTCGCGTTCCATGTTTGCAATTCGGTTGAATGGTTATCAGGAATCTGTGCCGGATCGTATTTCGGGCGTGCCGGATTTCGATGATCGAAGCATCGTAATCAGCTTCCGTGTCGCCAGCGGAAATATGCCCAGCATGATCAACGCCACCATCAAACCGGGACTGAGAATTCCGGAGAAGCCGTCGCGTGCGAATTTGTTCAAGTCAATCGTTGAGCCGACATAAACGAAAACGAATGTCCCGGCAAGCATTCCGAGTTGACTGACCCACCAGAAAGTCCGGACTTTCATTCTCGTCAAACCCATTACGACATTGATTACGAAAAACGGAATCTGCGGGATCAGTCGCAACGTGAACAGGTAAAAAGCTCCGTCGCGTTCAAGATTCCCGTTGACTTGAGTCAGTCGCGCACCAAATCTGGATTCAATCCATTGGCGAAAAAAGTAACGGCTGAGCAGGAATGCAACCGTGGCTCCCGTGGTCGATGCGAAACTGACCAAAACGAATCCGGTCCATAGCCCGAAAAACCAGGCGTAAACAATCGAAAGCGCTGTGGCACCCGGAAGCGACAACCCGGTCACGGCAACGTAAATGAGAAATGCACCAGCCACGGCCAGTAACGGATTTCCCTCCCGCCAGCCGCGCAGTTCCGCTTCGCGCGCCGAAAGGGATTCAATCGAAAGCTGGTCACCCAACAACCAGTAACCGATCGCACCTGCGACAAGCACGAGCAGAAAAAGTCCGGTTTTTATTGCGACGTTACGTGACATGAGGTGAACTGGGCAACGAAATTCAACTTGATCAGGGCGATCGCCAGCCCCAGGCGATTTATCGACGATTCAACAAGGTATTCCCTAACGGGCTTTTCGAGGTTATCGTTCCATCACGAGCTTGCGGCGATGGCTTGCCTGGCATAACCGATCCATTACACGGCACTTCCAATACCAACTGGTTGTACCCGACGGGAACCATCGTCGCAGCAGCCCATTGATCAACGCACGAACACTTCGAACAATACGCCGAGTTGCCAACCATGTCACAGGAAACCAGTGTCAGCCCGACAAACATGCGCAGCGAGTTTCGAAAAAACGGCCAGGTGCAATGGATTGGAATCCGGCCCGCCCGCGAAGTGTCTTTGAAAGTTGTCAATGACGTACACGCGACGGTCGAAGAGGGGCTGGTGGGTGATCGATTTTCCGGCAAACCTGGTTCGGATCGACAAGTCACCCTGATTCAGTTCGAACACCTCGGCGTGGTCGCCGGATTGTTGGGCAAGGACGAAATTGATCCGGGTCTGCTGCGCCGCAATATCGTCGTCTCGGGAATCAACCTGGCTGCGTTGAAGGGAACCGAGTTTTCGATTGGCGATGCGATCTTGCGCGGGACAGGCGCTTGTCCTCCGTGCGGCCGAATGGAATGCAACCTTGGTCCGGGCGGATTCAGTGCGATGCGCGGTCACGGCGGGATCACGGCGACTGTTATTCAAAGCGGCACGATATCGATTGGCGACGAAGTCTGTTTCCTTGTATTGGCGCAAAAGCCAAGCGACGACGAAGACAACGCCGACTAGCGGATTGCACGACGCCGTGAATGCGATTAGGGAGCAAGGCAACTCGCCAGTATCCGCAAGTCATCTTCGCGCGAGTCGGGCGATAACGGACCGAAAGAGAAGCGGAAGAACTGATTCAGGTCGCCATCGACGCCCGCGCGAAACATGTCGCACAATCGTCCCGGTAAAATTGCCGCCTTGTGTGCAAACAATCGTTCGTTAAAGGCATCCGCGTTCAGGCCGGCAGGCAATTGGCACCAATGGTAAAACCCGCCTTTGCCCGAAAACAACCGGAGTCCAAGTGCTTCCATGCCTGTGCGATAAAACTCGCGCTGTTCGTTGAAGTAGTTGGTCACCGCAGTCCGCGCCTTGGCGACACGACTGGTTTCCAGCAAACCAGCCACATACAGTTGCGATGGGCGGGAAACGCCTCCCATTCCAATCGATGAATAGTTGCGAAAGATTTCTATGTTTTTTCGGGAGGCAATCATCCAGCCCACGCGCATGCCGGGCACTTGCAGCCCCTTGGTCGCCGCTCCCGAAATGAACAAATTCGTGTCGTCAATGTTTTCGATATAGCGCAAGGCACTATCGGGCCCCGACTCGTTGAAAAACTCATACGCCTCATCAATCAAGGCTCCGTGTTCGTTGTCGATCAACCAGTGCAGGAATTCATCCAGCGATTCGCTGTCCCACGTCACACCTGTCGGGTTGCAGGGATTGCTTTTGATAAAAAACTTGCGGTAGTCGTTATTGCCTTGCGCCACTGTTTCCCGGTAATCCCCCAGGCCTGGTCGAAAATTGTTGGAAACATTGCTCGGGATGATACGGTACTTTCGCTCCAGCAATTCCAGCAGATCGTAATACGGCGTGTATTCGGTTTCCTCGATAAGGATCTCATAGTCGGCCTGCAAGAAAGCGGTCGTGGCAAAAATCCCCGGTCGGCCACCGGCGAACACGGCAATGTTATCTTCTGTAATTCCGGCATCATAAAAATGATTATAGTAGCGGGCAATTGCGGTCAGCAGTTGCGGGATCCCGGCTGCCGGCGGGTATTTTAAATCCTGGCTTCCGAAACTGACCGAGCCTGGCAGGGAGGGACCATTGGGCAATTGTGTCGTCACCGGAAATCCTTGCGCCCATGGATGCGTTCCCGGTTCACCCATGTAGCGGTGACAAACATCCATGAAACGAAAAAGTGTTTCATAGACTCCCATCGGGGGAAAATATTTCAAGGTTGTTTGAATCGAAGTCGTCATGGGTGCGTTGCCTTGATTGTCGGTCACCGAAATCACCTTTTTGATTACCCGCCAGGGAATCGTTCTGCCTGACTCAACAAGACAGGCAGGGGTTAGCCGCCGGTGCGACTGCCCCGGCAATCTGTTTTGTGGAATTAATTTTAACGAGGTCTAAACCCGTCTTCCACGGGTCGCAAATACCAGCTCACATTTCTGAACCACGGCCTGAACCATTCGTCGCCTAACAACCCAGCGTGATGTCTGATATCCCGGACGCCGAAACGACCACAATATTGGACAAGACTTTAAAACACTCGCTGGCTATATCTCCAAGAACAATATCCACACCCGAAAGGTGGGCCGCTTGTTCAATCAGGACACTCGATCCCGGTTGATCACCAATATTGCCTGTCGATTGCAGGTTCAGGGACCTGGCGTGATTGTCCAAAACGAAACGGATACTGCAGTCGGCATGCAAATTCATCGCACCCGTCGTATTGAATCGCAAGGAACTAAACTGGAAATTGTCGCCAACCTGGTTGCCCAGATCCGTCGATGCCGCTGCCAGGTCGAGCCGGTACGTCGCTGCAAGACTTGTATTCGGAGTGTTTGATATCGCACCAGGTGACAATAAACGGAAACTGTTGGCCACGTTGGTGCCGGTCAATATTAAATCGTTGCTTTCCCGAACCGTAACATTCCCGTCCGACTTGAGCGTCAACGTGTTCGTCATGAACGTACTCTCCTTCCCCCAGGTGATCGTGCTACCTGAAAGTGTCGTATGGTTCTGGACAATGGTTTGCGATCCCGCAACATCAGACAGCAATCCGCCACCCGCATGCAGTGTCAGGTCGCCAGCGGTGTTTTCACCAAACACCGTGATTTCCATATTCGAATACACGGTAAGACTGCCATTCACGACAACACCAAACAGGTTCGTGGAACTGTCCTCCGTGATCGATACCGGGCCCGCAGCCTTTATCAACAGTACCCCCGTATTGAATTCGTCGGCGTCTTGTTCGCCAAGAGTAATGTGGTGGGCGGCCCGCAGTTCAAGTTGATCAGTAATATTCGTGCGAGCGCCACCGGCATCGCGAATCCAGCCAGTCGACTGGAGCGAAGCGGATTCGGCAGAGTTGGCTCCGATCAGAAACAGATTCGAATCTGCCGAGATATTGACGATACCGGTTGATTTGAAATTCAGCTTCGCTGCTGCAAAGTGATCCAGTGGATGGTTGCCCAGTGTGATACTCCCCGCGTTGACGTACATGGCATCATTCACGGCGATTACCGAACCCAGTGAACTGGAAACCGATTCAGCCGTGATTCGGAATTTGCCGGCGATATCGATGTTGCCCAATTTGAGGGAATTCGAATCGGCGATCAGCACTTGATCGCTTGTCGGCGATGCCTTGATGGAAACCGGGCCGACAAAGTCGTTCAGCCCGTGGCTCAGGTCAATACTTCCATTCCCGAAGCGGATGTGGGTTTCACCATGATTGGTCAGGGCACTGTCCATGGATTGCGAAATTGATAATGGCTCACTGTATGTTGCGATAGTCAAATCGCTTCCCAGCACAATTTGGCCGGCAAAATAAATGTCGTTCACATCCGAGATGTTCAAGGTTTGAAAGAGTGGTGCATTGACTTCGTTGAACTTATTGACGAACTTGAGGGAGACCGGACTTGAAGTCGTGCTGGCGTTGCCGCTAACAACCATGTTTTCAATCTGGGCGACCCGGATCCGCTTGAATTGTGAATTCCAGGCTTCTGCCTCGACACCATTGATCGTCAGATACTGGTTATTGTTACCTACCGTTACGAGAGTTTCTCCCGATTCATAAATGATATCCAGGGTACCTGTTATCGATTCAAAGGCCACGAATGCCAGCAATTGACGGGCTTCGAGAGTTTCAAATCGGCAATTGTTTTCGCGGTTGCGATTACGGGATTGGCAAATCGATGCCATGGTTTTTTGGCGTTTCATTGGTACGGCCTCTCGGAGTAATTGATAAACAACGCTGCGAATTCAGGAGGAGTCTCCGGGGCAGAGCCAATCCCGACTATGGAAATTCTTTCATTTTGAGAAATCAGGAGCCGCCGCTTGCAGAAAGAATGGATGCTAGCGATATCGGCCGTACCGGGGCACCAGCCAAAAAAACGGCCACCGGCAGGCGTTGAACACTTGCGGAACCGTGAGCAATGCTGGATTCGGAAATAATGCACTTCACGTGCCACCGCTCCATTTACTACTGTCAGCGCGAATCGCAACGGAAAGCAACCATGCGTTCCGAAAAGTAACCGGCGGGGTGGACTTGAATTGACGATGACGGACTTCCAGATCAAACGAACCAGTCGACACTGCCGGGTTTCCGGACGCGAATTGCTGCCCGGCGAAGACTACGTTTCGGAACTGGTAGCGCTTCCGGTTGATTCCAGTAATGATTTTGAACGTCACGATTATTCACTGGGCCAGTGGAACGGCCCAGCACCGGGTTCGGTTGGCTGGTGGCGTTGCCGAATTCCCGTAATGAATGCCGGAAAGGTCTACTGGGCACCGGCGGAAGTTCAGCGGGAATATTTCACTCGGTTGCTCGCCGAACCTCGCAACGAGGCCAAGGCCTTTGTGATGGCCATGTTGCTTGTTCGGCGCAAAATGCTGCGACTGGAGCACGAGGAAACGGACGACGCTGGCAATCCGTGGCTCGTCGTGCTTGACCCGGACAAGCAGTCCATTCGCGTTCGCGTTGTGCAGCTTTCCATGGACGAACGACGGGTCATCCAGCAGGAATTCGCCGATCAGTTATTCACCGACCAACCCTCTGGATAAAAGAGCTTGATGTACGCCAATCGGCCCGACCCAATTCGATCGAATCCTGTTGCGCTGTCCGCGCTGGTAACGGTTACCATCTGCGCAATGGTTCCATGCCTGGGTGGATGTGCACAATTTCGTTCCATGTTAGTAAGAGCTCCCGAGGCACCCGTTGTGTTTCAGGGCTTGCCGGAATCCAGTCAGTTGCTTGCAACGATTCGCGCTAACAGCGAATCCGTCCGGCAACTGGAATCCGATGTCAAGCTAACGATGGACGGAATGCCTTCCGGTATCAGCGGGACGTTATTGGTGGAACGTCCGAATCGCTTGCGACTCAAGGCTGGAATCCTGGGCATGACCAATTCGGGAATCGATATCGGGAACAATGAAGAACGATTTTGGGTCTTTAACAAATCCTCGTTTGGGGGACAAACGCCGGTGATTTACTATGCCCGGCATGAGGACTTTCGAAACAGCCCCCTGCAACAGTCGTTTCCTGTTCAACCCCAATGGCTGATTGATGCGCTGGGTTTGATGGACGTTGACCAGTTGCAGGATGTCCAGGGGCCGTTTCGCCGCAATGACGGTTTTCTGGAACTGCGGGCAACGTCGTTTTCGTCAACAGGTACGTTTAATCGTTTGCTGACGATCGACCCCCAACGGGGATGGATTGTTCAACAAGCGATCTACGACCCATCGAACCGGTTGGTTGCCTGGTCACGATCGACCAACTTTCGCTTTTACGCTGAATCAAATGCCAGTCTGCCCGGGCACGTTGATTTGCATTTTGTCGGGCCGAATCAGCAAGATTCTCGCCTGTCGGTCACCTTGCACAGCCACAACATCAACAAGCTGTATGTCGATCCCGGTGTGACATGGCAGATGCCGCAACCCGCAGATGTGCCGGGCATCGACTTGATGACACTTGACCCGGAATCCATGAAAGGAATTCTTCCTGGTCAGGGAGGGACCGCCGGCGGAAACACTTCTCAGGTCGAACCACCTCGTCCGGGACGAATGGGACAGCTTCGAGGATTCAATCTGCGCTAATGCGAGCCCTGCGGACTTGTTGATGGACCGCTGGCATTTTTCCGACTCAATTGGAAGCGGGCTCCGCAGCCAGCACCGCGCGACGGACAGCCACGGTCAAAAAAGTTTCGGCGTTCATTGACGGGTCGAACCCCCTCAACATCGCGTAGTCATCGGCGCGGAGATTTTCAAAAACTTTCCTTGAATAGCCGGCAACTTCCTCATCCCCCCATTGGCGTCCGGTTGACTTGCCAAAACTCCGGATCGATTCCAAAACGGCGTGAGCGCATTGATCGACAAATGCCTGCCATGCAAATGGCCGGGACTCGATGCATGCCTTGATCAATGCAGGTGTGTTGGTTGACTTTGACATTAATCAACTTTTCCTTACCGGACGAACGGGCTTTGAGCCGATCTCAAACTCCGGATTGCAAGTTTATTCCTGGACTTCCCGAAAACAGCGGCAATCGTACGAACGGAACTTTGCGAGGCGGTTTTCCGCCAATTCCGGCGGGATTTATTGACACTGAATTCAAGGACCAGTAATATCTTGCTATTCAACGTCGTCCGCGTCGAGTAAATTCGCCGCTTTTTGACAATTGAGACGGCTTTCCCAGGTTTTTCGAACTCAGGTACACTGGTAGTTGGCGGGCTTTTGTCGCCAGACCTGACTTGGGCAGCATGGACGACGACCCAAACGACACGCCCCGGAATACACCCAAAACCGATCCTTTTGTTGTTAGCAGGAACGCCACAGTGACACATGTTGTAACCAAACCTTGCGATGGATGCCGGTATACGGATTGTGTCGTTGTTTGCCCGGTTGAATGTTTTTACCTGGGTGAATCGATGTTGTATATTCATCCTGATGAGTGCATTGACTGCGAAGCTTGCGTTCCCGAATGCCCGGTCGAAGCGATCTTCCACGAAGACGATGTACCGGACGAGTGGAAGGAATTTACCGAACTCAATGCAACCAAGTCTCTAACAAGCGCGAATATTACCGAACGTTTGCCGCCGCTGGCTGACAAAAAGTAATATTGGTTTCGCTGGTTGTGTTGGCACCTGTTTTGTGGCGGACGTGTGATCGCGATCATCGCCTGGGCGGTTGCTCGCAAGCTGCGTGGTGGTTGACTGTCCCATTGTGACTGTCCCATTGCCGGATCGGCAACTTCGGCGAGTGCCTGCCTGGCATGCAGGAAGCAACCCCTGCGGCAGCACCATGATGGAAGGACGTTCCGTTCCGGTCACAAAAATTCTCGCTGGCGTCGTTAAAACTTTTTCCGGAATTGAATTGCGTTGCATGATTGTCCCGGTTTAGGATAATTGCTGCGATGAATCCGTCGTGAACGAAAGGCTGCAACAACGGATCAATCCAGGAACTTTTCAACTGCTTATTGTAACCGATTGTCCGCCACGGGTTTTGGCAAAGGCAACACCAAGGGACCCAACATGATCCATTACACTTGCGACCGGTGTCAACGATTTATCAACAGCGACGAGGAATTGCGTTTTGAAATCAACATCGTCACAGAAGTCAAACTGGACAGCGGCGTGCCGCAACCGCAACCGGAAAGCGAGCCACGCGACTTGATGGATGAGTTGAACGGATTGTTGGGATCGGCAATTGATTCGGCCAACGAACAGTTGTTTCAGACCCGGCGATTCGACATGTGCCCAGGCTGCTACCAGGCCTATTCGCGTAATCCCCTGGGTTGCGAAACGCAATTGCACGTCGAGTTCAGCGAAAACTAGTGCTGTTGGTCAGTTCGACACCATTCGCACAGCGCAATCAATCAAATCAACTCAAACCCCGATTGGGATCCTCGAAACATGGCTATGAAGATTGCGGTTATCGCCGGCGACGGTACGGGCCCGGAAGTCACGGATGAAGCGTTGAAAGTACTTAAAGCTGCATCCGAGATCGACGGATTCAAATTTAAGCTTTCTCCTCTCGACTGGGGGAGCAATCGCTACATGAAAACGGGAGAGATCATACCCGAGGGTGGTGTCGAATTGTTGCGGCATCATGACGCCATCTACCTCGGTGCTGTTGGCCATCCCGACGTCACACCCGGGCTAATTGAAAAAGGACTGTTGTTGCAATTGCGATTTCAGCTTGATCAGTACATCAACCTGCGCCCCGTAAAACTTTATCCCGGGGTCGAAACACCGCTCGCCGGCAAGGGACCCGCCGATATCGATTTCGTCGTGGTACGGGAAAACACCGAGGATCTGTACGCCGGTATCGGCGGGTTTCTGAAAAAAGGAACGCCTGACGAAGTCGCTACACAAACGGCCATCTACACACGCAAAGGCTGCGAACGCTGGTTGCGCTGGGCATTCAAGTTCACTCAAAAGCGAAACAATCCAAAAGGTAAACGTCTGACCCTGGTCGCCAAAAACAATGTGCTGACATTTGGCCATGATCTTGTTTGGCGCACCTTTCAGGAGGTGGCCGGCGACTATCCGGACGTTGAAGCCGACTACAATCACGTCGACGCCTGTTGTATGTGGATGGTCAAGAACCCCGAGTACTACGACGTCATTGCGACGACCAACATGTTCGGCGACATTATCACCGACCTGGGTGCCATCATCCAGGGAGGAATGGGTGTTGCCGCTGGCGGAAATATCAATCCAGATCCGGGGGGTACCAGCATGTACGAACCGATGGGTGGCAGCGCCCCAAAGTACACCGGGCAGGGAGTCATCAATCCCATGGCGGCCATCGGTGCTATGGCGATGTTGCTGGAACACACAGGGCAACCTGAGGCAGGCTGCCGGGTTCTCACGGCGATTCAGCACGTGACCGGGACCAGGATGAAAAGTCAGGCAGCCGGAAAAATGGGCTTTAGCACCTCTCAGGTCGGTGATTTGGTAGTGGAAGCCATGGCCGCCAGCCATGCTGCGGTCTGACCGCGCGTGGAAATGGCTGGTCCCGACGATAATGTGATTGAAAAACTGCTGGCCGCTGGTTTCGAAGTCGGGAAATCGAAAACGGGCAAGCTGCTGCGAGTCGACAATCGCAGCTCCGGTGCGTTGATGACGAGTGAATTGTTCGCCGGTGTCATGCAGTCGACTACCGTCCGCGAAATCTGGTTTCGAGGTTCTTGTGGCATTCTTAATGAACAAATCAACGCATTAAGTACGTTACCTCGGCTGCTGGTCCTCGATGTGGAAAACTCGGACTTAAGCAACGAATCGCTGCAACGATTGGCCTCGATGACTTCATTGCAAGTCCTCAATGTTCGAGGAACCCAGGTCACGGCAGAACAGATTGCCGTAACCCGCAAATCCATGATCGGCACGCGCATCATTGGCTGATCGAGTAAACGGTATTCGCAATGAGTTCCCGCAACATCGACTCGCCTGCCAACCATTTCGGGCGGACCGTGACGGCGTAAACCGGAAAACCACATTCCGGCAACTCGCGAACCTTCACCAGATCCTTTACGGTACAAACGAGGGCTCGCGCATCGCGGGCCCGGGCGATCGCGTGAAGTCGCAACACATCCGTTGCCTCATATCGATGATGATCGGGCCATTCAACAAAATCCACAGGCTCCATTTCGTGATCCTTGAGCGTCTGCCGAAAAGCCTGAGGATTTCCAAGGCCGCAAAAGCCCACGATGCGCTCCCCCTGAAGCTCGTCAAGTGAACGAGTCGCTCCATTTCTGTCCAGCAATTCGCTGGCGGCAAAATAAACCTGGGCAACCCGATCGGCGCGGATCCAACGGTAAACTTCCGTCAGGATAGCCGCCAGCGTCCCGGCCGAAACCTGATCGACGCGGGTTAACACGACGGCGTGTGCGCGAGCCAGCGAACTGGCTGGTTCTCGCAACAATCCGCGGGGCAATAAATGATCGTAGCCAAATGGGCAAGTCGAATCGATCAGCACGACGTCGATATCACGTGCCAGCCTTCGGTGTTGAAAACCGTCGTCAAGAATTATCGCTTGCGTTTTGTGTTGCCGGATGACGGACAGCGCCGCCGCAACGCGGTCCTTGTTTTGCAAGTGCGGTACTTCCGGCAAGTACATTGCCAGTTCTTCCCACTCGTCATTGGGCTGGCCGTTTTTCGATCCATATCCGCGACTGACAATCGCCGGCCGTTCGCCAAGCATCTCAAGCTGTTCAACAACCCACCGCACAATCGGTGTCTTTCCCGTCCCGCCTGTTGTCAAGTTACCGATCGAAATCACCGTGGCCGGCACCTTTTGCGCCTTTCCCGGTTTGCGATCAAACTTGCGGTTACGCCGCGCCACGGCCAAACGGTAGACCGGTTCCAGGCCGCCAAGCACCACACGAACAAATGAACCGGGAAACCCGGTCGATTCGCCACTGATGATCTTGAGCATGCGGGAACGGTTCATCGATATTCGTCCAGGTGTCGTTATTCTGTTCGTTCTGTTCGTTTGTAAAATGAGCGCATGCGCGCCGTCCGGTCATCGCTTGTTGTAAGACACTTGTTGGTAGACAATACAAAATCTGTGGTTTAGCGGGATTTGCTTGTCCAACAAGCCCGATTTCTTCTGTCCAAAGCCTCACCTTTCAGGTCCCAATATGACCGAGCCCTCGACTTCTGAAAACCGACCACTCTGGAAATCCCTGGATGCCTTGCAACGCCGTGTATTAGGTGTGCTGGTAGAGAAAGCCAAAACGACGCCCGAGGGTTATCCGATGACGGTGAATGCGATTAAGACCGGCTGCAACCAGAAAAGTAACCGTTCCCCGCAAATGGACCTCGACGGGGACGACGTCGAAGCGACTCTCGATGAACTGCGTGACATGGGAGTGGTCGTTGAAATTCAGGGTGACGGCCGAACATCCAAGTACCGGCACAAGGCTTATGAGTGGCTGGGGGTCGACAAAACCGAAATGGCAATCATGACGGAACTCATGTTGCGAGGGGAGCAAACGGTCGGGGAACTTCGGGCCAGGGCAGCGCGGATGGAGCCGATCGAGGGTCTTGGCGAACTCATGCCGATAATGCAGGGTCTGATCAAGCGAAATCTGGTTGTTTCGTTAACCCCCGAAGGCCGGGGGCAAATCGTTACGCACGGACTGTACCTCGACCATGAAAAACCGGACGCCGCATCGATTGCCCGAATGACGGCCGATGCTGCGGGTGCCGGAAAAACGGTGCCGCCATCCGGCTCCAGTTCCATACGCGCCGAACTTGATGAACTAAAATCGGTCGTGGACGAACTGGTTCGTCGTGTTGAAGAGTTGGAACAGAAAACTCAATAGAGTCGTTGTTACCTGCTTCGTTGAGCTTACTCGTTGGTCCGTTCCCAGATCGCTTGCAGTAACGAATCAACGTCCTTGAATTTCTTGCCGGACTCGATCGCCTTGTCCAGCTTCGACCGCGCCTCCGATTCGCTGTAGCCCAGCGAGATCAGGATCTGGCTGGTCTCGACGAAGACATCACGTTCGACTTCGACATCGCTCGAACCTGCGACGGCAACCAACAGGGCGAATTTGGCCATTTTGCGACGCAATTTTGCGACGATCTTTTCGGCCGTTGCCGCACCGATTCCCGGCAAGGTTGAAAGGATCTTTACATCCTGTTGCTCGATTGATCGGGCGATGTCCTGAACCGGACGGGCCATCGCGCGAAGCGCTTTCTTGACACCCACACCATCGACCGAGCAGAACATTTCGAAAAAGTCCCGTTCGAATTCACTGGCAAACCCGACAAGCCGCGGCGTCAGTCGTCCTCCTTGAGAAGCGTTTCCCTCCAGATAATGCAGAGTATTCAGACTGACGTCCTCGCTGACGTGCAACTGCAATTGTCGGCGAGTGAATTCGGGGATCATGACCTGATATTCAAACGGGGCGACGCCCAGCACACAAAATTCGTCTTCCAGTCGCAACAACGTCCCGTGGATTTTTGTGATCATAGTCGGAATTTGCAACGGTTAGGAATGCGCATTGGGGACGGACGGAAAAACGATCGGTTCGAGTAAACTGCACTAGCCCGTTTGCCGAATCGTAGTGGCGGTTTTACACTCGCTGAGATAGTAATGACATACGGCAATCGCCAGGGCGTCGGCCACATCGGGAGGTTCGGGAACGGCATCCAGTCCCAGCAACCGGGTAACCGCCAATTGAATTTGGGCTTTGCTGGCTCGACCATTTCCGGTCAGCATTCGTTTGATTTGTGTGGCGGCGTAGTCGTGAACTTGCAAGCCTTTTTCAGCAGCCGTCAAACACAATGCGCCTCGGGCATGCCCCATCAAGATCGCCGTTTTCGGCCGTTCGTAATGCGAATAAATTTCCTCCAGGGCCATCCGCGTTGGACCGAGCGTGGTGATGACATCGACCAGCCCTGCACGAAGGGCCAACAACCGATCACCCATACTCTTCCTGGAGTCGCCACCGCGCAAAACGCCCGCCTCGATCACCTTGAACTGGCCGGAACCACTTGCGCTGATAACACCGTAGCCCGTAATATTCAGGCCGGGGTCGATTCCGAGGATCCTTATTTCGTCCATGGATTATTTGCTACCAAAAAAACCGGAATTCCATTTCAGCCTTGCCGGACAAGCAGCGCTACGCACTGCGCCTGAATCACCTGGCCAGTGCCGACTTCACCGACCCCTTCACCCGTTTTTGCCTTGACGCCGACTCGATCGACTCCAAGGTTGAGAATCTCGGCGATCCGTTTGGCGATAGCGGGTTTGCAAGCCGACAGTTTAGGGCGCTGGGCGAAGACAATGCAATCGAGATTGACAATTTCAAAACCGGCAAAGGCGATCCGTGATCCAGCCAGCGCCAGCAGTTCCGCCGAGTCGCGTCCCCGATTTTCATCAAGGGTGTCGGGAAACATTTCTCCAATATCTCCCATGGCCGCTGCACCGAGAATGGCATCGGTCACTGCGTGCAGCAAGACATCCGCGTCCGAATGGCCCACCAATTCGTGATCGAACTCAATCTCGACACCGCCAATCCGCAGTGGCCCCCCCGGTTGCAAACGGTGAGTATCGTGACCGATTCCGATTCGTAACTTGTGTAACATCAATCCGATTCCGGTTCACGATATCGAGGCGGCTACCGCTGTTTCAATTCATCCAACTGGCGAAAAAGGCTTGTCAGGGGTAGCATACCTTCCCGCAGAATTCCATTCCAGGGGGAACGAGTTTCCCCCTTCAATTCATTACCGGCCCAACATCGACTTTCCAGAATCCATGTCCATCATTGAAATCACCGGCCTGTGCAAGAATTACCGGGTCTATCAGAAAAAGGAAGGTCTTTGGCAATCGGTCCGTGGACTGTTTCGTCGTGAATACCGGGAAGTTCAGGCGGTGCGCGATGTGAACCTGTCAGTTGACGCCGGTGAATTCGTGGCCTTTCTCGGACCCAACGGTGCCGGCAAGACGACAACGCTCAAATTACTTTCCGGTGTGATCAACCCCAGCTCCGGTTCGGCAACTGTGATGGGACATGTCCCGTGGTTGCGCGACAACGAATATCGACGGCGCTTCGCACTTGTGATGGGTCAGAAAAACCAGTTGTGGTGGGACTTGCCCGCACAGGAATCCTTTCGATTGCATCAACACATCTACGGAATCGATCGCGTCCAATTTCAGCGAACACAGGATGAGCTGACCGAATTACTTGACGTCAAACGATTGCTCAACCAGCCCGTCAGGGAACTGTCGCTCGGCGAACGAATGAAGATGGAACTCACTGCCGCTTTGCTGCACTCACCCAGCGTGTTGTTTCTCGATGAGCCGACGATCGGACTCGACGTGATTGCCCAGCACAATATTCAGCAGTTCCTGAAGTTCTATCAGCAGGAACGACAGATCACGATCCTGCTTACCAGCCATTACATGAAAGACATTCTGGCCTTGTGTCAGCGCGTTGTCATTATTGCTGACGGCACTATTCAATACGATGGTTCGCTCAGTGGAATCCTTGACCAGTTCAGCACCCACAAACTGGTGACGCTGCAACTGGCCGAAGGGGAATCGTTCGCGGGACTGGAACAGATCGCACCGGTGGAAAAGTTGCAACCTCCCAAAGTGATCTTTCGCGTACCCCGTCTCGATGTGCCGCACGTCCTCTCGCGGACCCTCAACGAAAGGCAAGTCGTCGATGTGGTGGTCGAAGATCCGCCGATCGAGGAAATCATCGCCGAAGTCTTTTCAATCGCATCGGCCAAATCAGCCGACCAGGCACGGGAAGCCAAAACTGCAGGTGTCGGTGGTTAGTCCCATGCTGAAACGAATGACAACCTGGTGGGTCTTCTTTCGCGTCTCTCTCGAAGAACGGATGGTGTACCGTGGCGATTTCATGATTGGCGTGATGATGCGGTTCCTCCCGTTCGCCACGCAAGTGTTTATGTTCTGGGCGATCTACGATACCTTGCAAAACAGCGCCGGGACCGAATCACGACTGACAGGCGAGATCGGCGGGTATGACTTTTACAATCTGATTGCTTACTTGTTACTGGTCACAGTGACGCGGGCTTTTTCCAGCATGCCGGGGTTAACAGGAGGCATCGCACGCAGCGTTCGGGAAGGTGAGATCAAAAAGTACCTGATTCAGCCGGTCGACATGATCGGGCTGCTACTTGTGCAACGTATCGCGCACAAGCTGGTTTATTACGTGATCGCCTTTTTGCCATTTGCCTTCTGGTTCTTCCTGTTTCGTGATTGTTTCACCAATGGCTTCCCGCAATTGCACGTTTTTGGCTTGTACATCCTGTCACTTGTCCTTTCGTTTTTGATGGGGTACTTTCTCGAGGCCTGTATGGGGTTGATCGCGTTTTGGTATCTCGAAGTCGGCTCGTTGACCTTTATCTACATGCTCTTCAGCTTCTTTTTGTCAGGGCACATGTTTCCTCTCGACTGGCTGCCCAGTGAGCCCTTTAATTTCCAGATCCTCGTTGACATCCTGCCCTTCAAGTTCCTGGCCTATTTCCCGGCGGCCGTGTTTTTGGGCAAGGTCAGTGGCGCAGAACTCTATCAGGGAGTAGCCATCGAGCTGGCGTGGGTGTTGTTCTTTTTCGCCTTGTCCCGAATCCTGTGGAATCGGGGCGTACGCCGTTACAGCGGTTTCGGCGGTTGATTTATTCCACCCGATTCAGTTCCGGAGGAACGGCATTTGTTAACAGGGTACACCTGCCGCCGCTCTGCGGCTCCGATGGATCGAGTGGAACCTGTACCCCGGACAAACGTCCGGGGCCTATCGAATGCCGCCGCGCTGCGGCTTGAACAGGTCCAGGTAGTTTTCGTTGCAATGTACGGCGTGCAGTGGAAAACAGTTTGCAGATGAACGAAACTATCGTTTGTTCCGCCACACCAGGAACAATCGATATCAGTCCGATTCCGATTAAACGCCAAGTTACCTGACTGGACAACGGACCAATCGGTTACAATCGCCCAACTGGTAAAAAACCGGACTTGTTATTGGTGAGTTGGGCATGACGCCAACCCGTCCTTTATTGATTGGCTAATTGGGGTCAAAAACAATGGGCTGTTTTTTTCGAGCAGACGTTGGATTGATCCTGGGGATATTTTTCGCAGCGAACACTGCACACAGCTCGCGGGCTGAGGCGCCATCTCGGGTCAATGCTTCCACTTCAGCCGTTTTAGTTCAGGAAGAAAACCTGAAACCAAACCGCGAATGGGATTTCGTACGCGGGCCCAACTTCGACGGTACTTCAGGGGAAACCGAACTGCTCGACGAATGGCCTTCGGCGGGGCCACCCATTGTCTGGCACCGGACCCTGGGACAAGGCTATTCCAGCTTCACAGGGCGCGGCGACCGCGTCTTTACACAGTATCAAACCATCACGGGCCAGTACCTCGCCTGTTTAAATGCCTTCTCCGGCCAAACCATTTGGGAGTACCACCACAGTTGGCCATTCGATCCAGCAGGAATGTATCCTGGCCCGCAATCAACGCCGACGCTGGCTGGTGAATTTGTCTATTTTACTTCGCCTCAAGGCCTGGTGGGCTGCGTGAAACTGGAAACCGGTGAAGTCATCTGGGAATTTAATTTGATGGAAAGGTTCGCGGCCAAGCCAGTTGAATTCGGTTACTCTTGCTCCCCAGTGGTCGTCGATGGAAAAGTTTTCCTGCCCGTTGGCGGCCAGAACGCTTCGATGGTGGCACTCGACGCGCGCGACGGATCAACCGTTTGGCAGAGCGGCAACGAACTGATCAGTCACGCCAGCGCTTTTCCCATTCGCTTTCTACGGCGCGACTTGATTGTGGGATATTTAAAGAATGTAGTTCAACTGTTCGATGCCCAAACCGGCGAATTGCTGTCCTCGTTGGAATTGTCAGCGGGCTACGACGAACACTCGTCATGGCCTGTTTATCGCGAGCCATACTTGTGGATTTCAGCGCCCTTTCGGGCAGGCTCGATGTTGTTGGAGCTGATTGATAGCCAGCCGCCAGCGCTGGTCACTCGACGGTTAAGCAAGCTGATGTCCAACGATGTCTGCTCCAGTGTGCTGGTTGGTGATCATTTATACGGCTTCGATATTCTCGACGTGCAATCCAAAGTTCATCGCCCCTCGCGTGGGATGTTTCGTTGCCTCAATTTCCAAACCGGAGCCGAATGTTGGCAGAACGGTTCGCTTAACGAACGACGCAGTTTGGATGGCCGTTCGAACAACGAGGGCTCTCCTTCAATCGGTCACGCTGCCGTCCTTTCAGCCGATGGCAAATTGATCCTGCTTAACGATACCGGTGAGTTAGTCATGGCCTGGGCTGATCCCCAATCCTATCGCGAAATCGGACGAGTCCGCTTGTTGGGTGGACAAATCTGTTGGACTCAACCGATGTTGCTGGACGGTTTCGTTTATGTTCGCAATCACGGTCAAGCCGTTTGCGCTTTTGTGGGCCGGCCAGAACGGTTGACGTTGGATTCAAACCAGTTGATTCGTGCCGCTGATTTGCCCATTCCGATTTACCACAATTGGGCGGCGATCATCTTGAGCGTCGAACCGGAATACGCCATGACTTCACCCAGTCTGGAGTGGATCAGGTATTGGTTTTGGGTCACCCTGTTGGCAGGCTGGATTATCGCCCCGGCGGCCGGAATTTTGTTGGCGCTCGCGGTTGCCGCCATCAAACCGCGCAGGGATTTTGATTCCTGGTATGTCGGTGGCTGGACTGTGTTTGCATTCCTGATCGGCTTGGTGGGGACGACCTGGTTGAGTCGTTGGTTAGAAGAGTTCATTTTTACGTGGCAGTTGGCCCTGGCGATCAGCTTTCAATGGATAGTATCGCACGCAAAAATTCGACGCCGTGATCCGCTTGCCCATCCTGTGCGGAGCCGGTTGGCATGCGCTGGATTTCTGGTTTTGATCGTCGCGTATTTTGTCGTTTGTCGTCGATTGAGCCTGGCATTTGAATGGAGTTTTCTCATGGGGTTTCCAGCGGCCCTCCCCTTTTTGTTGGCTGACCGGGCGGTTGCCCAGGACCGTTCGGTTTACCGTAGAATGTTGAAATGGTTGTTGACCGGATTGGCTTATGCAGCTTTTTACTGGATGGGAGCCGGGATCATGTTGTGGAAATATCAGGAATAAAACGGTTCCAGGCGAATCATTTCATCGGTGGAATGCTGTGGCCCGACCCAGCTTTAGATTCAGCATTGCTATTTCATGGATAGTGTCTTTTATCGGCGGAGCGCACTTCGGTGTTAGTCGGTATTAATACTTAATGCCCGAGTGAGTTATTAAAATTCAATTTGATAGACTTGCCAAAAGTAGTGTCCGCCGGATTCGCTATCCGGCGGACACGCGGGTGATGGCAGGAAAAATCCCGGTATATTGAGCGAGTCGCCGCACCGTCTGTTTTGCGGATGGACCGATTCGCGAACAAGAAATCTAATCGGGTTTGCGAATGGTCAAAACTGTTGTTGCCCCGGGAAAACCATGAATCCGCCGTACCTGAAGATCTTTTTGACGTTTGCCCGCAACTCGCTGGTACGCGATATGTCGTTTCGGGTGGACTTCATCCTGCAGTGCATTACCAGCGTTTCATGGACGCTGATGAACTGGGCGTTTTTCAAGATCATTTTTTTGCAGGCGACGTCGATCGGAAAAGGGACCGGCTGGAACGAGCCCGAGTTTTTCATCTTTCTCGGAACGGTCTGGATTATTAACTCCCTTGTTCAAACGTTCTTTATGCCTAACGCCGAAGAGTTCAGTGAACTGATCCGAACCGGCAATCTCGACTTTGCCTTGTTGAAACCAATCGACACACAGTTCCTTGTTTCGTTCCCGAGATTGAACTGGCCTTCCATGTCGAACTTTGTCGTCGGAATTCTGATTGTTGCCTGGTACTCGTGGCGATTGATGCAGCAACCTGACAACGTCCTGATTGTCACACCGATTACCGTTCTGCTTTACGGCCTGTTCATTGCTGCGGGGGTGGTCATTATGTACAGCGTGATGATCAGCCTGGCATCGACCAGCGTCTGGCTGGGGCGGAACCAGAACTTGTACATGGTCTGGTTTTATCTGACGAATTTTTATCGATATCCCATGGAGATTTATCAGCGAGGGGCAATCGGTTGGGGACTGTGGGGATTCTTTATGTTCGTTATTCCGATTCTGGTCGTCGCCAATGTTCCGGCCCGAACTCTTGCCCAACCGTTACGAGCCTCAGGGCAATTGGGAGCCGAAACCTGGATGATATTGCTGCTTGGCGTGGCTGCGATCGTTAGTTTGATCGTGTCGCGCCAAATATTCCGGTGGGCCCTTTCGAGCTATCGAAGCGCAAGCAGTTAAGTCGATTCTGGGAAAACGGGTTGTTTTGTCGTTTCAATGATTCAAGGCTTCGGGAATCCCCGGAGTCGGAATGGTGAAACGGTGAAAATCGACCGTAAGAGACGGGAATCGGGCTTTTCGGGTCATTTAATCCCCCAAAAGCCCTGATAACTTGCGTTCGCGACGGGGTTTTGGGCAAAATAACGGATTAGGCAACACCAAAGTCTTGAATCGATAATTCCCGCTCTTACAATTGATTGACATACAGTTTTGCGAGCAGCCAATGGGGCTATGGCTGGTGCCATTGCTTTTCATCCTTGTTGGGAACAGGTCCCGACAAGTCGCCCGGATATTCTAATGGGGTCAGCAACATGTCGGATTTGGTGTCGTTGGAAAAAGCCGCCGAGCTGTTGGGTTTTACAACCAAGCAACTTAACGACATGCGTTTAAAGAATGAA
Organism: Pirellulaceae bacterium; assembly: GCA_031414755.1. Taxonomy (GTDB): domain Bacteria; phylum Planctomycetota; class Planctomycetia; order Pirellulales; family Pirellulaceae; genus CAJQPP01. The sequence goes on from JANNWJ010000048.1 coordinate 82,088, forward strand.
ATCTTTGGAACGCGGGACGGAGCTGGCTGGAAATTCAAGCTCGATGAAGTTCAGCGTTTCGCTGACGAGCGAAATATTTCGTTACAGGCTGGAGCGCTCGGAGCAGATTCCGAGTTCTTGCTGGACGACGATTCCCTGGAACTGAGTTTTGGCAGCGCTGATGCACTGCTCGAAGATTCGGACGGGATGGTTCTCGGCAGCAAGGACGAGTTGTCGTTCGGCAGCAGCGACATCAGCAAGACAGCCGGTTCGGATGTTTTGGCCGATGATGAACCGTCCGGCAAAGGGAGCCCGTCCGATACCGGCAGACTTTTGGCCGATTCGGCGGAACTTCAGTTGTCCGAAGAAGACTTGTTCGACGACAACATTTCCCTCAACGACTCCGTTGGACTTATCGACAGCGGCGAATTGAGCAGCGACTTTGAAGACAGCGATCTTGTTCTCGAAGACAGCGACTCCAGCGAAGAATCTGTGTTTGAACTCAAGGGCGCGGATTCCGGAATCAGTCTGAGTCCCAGCGACAGTGGTATATCGCTTGATGAACCTTTCAGTCTGGGTGGTTCCGATATCGCCGACCTCGAATTGCCGGAAGACGACGACATCATTGCGCTGGAAGAATCAGCCGGTCCCGATTCCGCAACTCTTTTGCAATCGGATGACAATTTCGACCTGACGCCTCTGGATGACAGCGGCCTTGATGATTCCAGCGGCTCGCAAGTGATCGCACTGGAAGACTCAGCGATCTACACCGACGACTCAGTACCTACCATGCTGGGTATGGAAGACTCGGTCGATTTTGACGAAAACGCTCCCGTGATGCTTGAAGAACGTTACGGATCGGCCATGGATTCCGGCACGGTTATGGGCATTCCCGAAGTCCCCTACACCGTCCTGAACATTTTGGCACTTGCTGCTACGTTGTTGATGGTGATGTTGGGAACCATGGTCGCTTTTGACGTTGTTCGTAACCTGTGGCAACCGGAAAGTACCAACTTGACGGATACCGTGGCCAATATGTTCATCCGCATGCTGGGGTACCAACCGTAGCATCGTGGTCCGGGCTTCGTCTTGTACTCGTACTCAGCATCGCGGTACTCGTACTCGTACTCGATCGATCGCCAACCTGGCGTTCGGGACTGTTTCCCTAGCGCCCAATGAGTACCGACAGGTATTCAAACAGGAACGCTTCACAGGCTTGCAGGTTGCCTGCACCCGGAATTAACAAGTGCGGTGTTGCGCGGGGATTCCCGCCTGCAAAATCGGCCGGGACAGCAATGGCTTCGATTCCTGCACCGCGTGCCAGTCGCATCGCCCGCTTCATGTGCCACGCCGAAGTAACAATCCCGATCGAGTCCGATTGATGTTGATTGCGAACGAGCCATTGGGCAAACTCCTCAAACTCCTCGCGCGTATTTCGACCGGCGATTGTTTCGATCCGTTCTGCCGGTACTCCCAATCCGGTCAATAACTGCTTCGTACCTTCACCAGCAGTCAACTCACCCTCGATCAGACCGAGTCCCGACGTTCCCGAACAAACGATCGTATCCGCTTTTGTCGCAATAGCCATTTGCGCCGCGACCAGCACGCGATCACCAGCCCGGTCTCCTTGTGCCATGCCCATCGGAGTCGTCGATGTTCCTCCGCCAAGCACCAGCAGCACGCTTACTGTTGGCGCGTTATCTATTCGGAATAATTCGTAATCGAATTGCAAGGATCGACTCAGCAGATCAACCGTCATCGAGTTGCCGCCGATTGTCAACACAAGCCAGGCAGTCACCGAAAGAAACGCCGCAGCACCACGACGGCACAACAGGCTGAACCAGGCAATCAGGAACAACAGCATCCACACAATTCCAACGGGTGCCAACAAGGCCTTGATTGATTTTTCAAACATTGGCTGGCCTGCGACCAGACGGACCAATAACAGGCACATTGCCAACAGAACGCCAAGGCAAATCAAATGCAAATGCCAGCGGACCCCGGCCCTTGGTGGCGATTCCGGCCTTCTTCGCTGCGGAACCGACGAATCTTCTGCGTAATAGTCGGCGAATTCTGCCGGTGTATCGAGCCGTTTTCGAAAAACAAACACGTCCGATGGCTCCAAAAAATCAAGGAATTGGTAAGCAGGCACACCCTGCCTGATTCCCGGTCGGCTTTTGGCTAAACACATGCAACGTAATCAAGTATACTGCGCCAATCACTCAGTCTATCAAGTTTCTACAACCGCAATTCAAGTACCGTCATGAATACAAAATACCTGTTTGTTACTTGCCTGTTGGGCCTGTCCCTGTTGTTCAGTCAATTTGCTTTCGCACAAACGGATACCACTGCCGAGGAAGAAGCACCCAAGCTCGAAAAATACGAGTTCACAGTTGACAAACGCCTGGAACATACCGGGATCAAATCGCAAGACCAAACCGGCACTTGCTGGTGTTTTGCAACTGGCTCGTTCATCGAGTCCGAGTTGATGCGTCAGGGGATGGGGACGCACGAGCTTTCCGAAATGTTCATTGTCAAAAATGTTTTCAGGGAAAAAGCCTTTAATTACATCCAGCGACAAGGCAAGGCGAACTTTAGCGAAGGGGCTTTGGCACATGATTTTATTTCCTCCGCCGGCAAATTCGGCCTGGTACCTGACGAAGTCTATTCCGGCCTGATTGAAAACAACCAGCAACACGATCACGGCGAACTGGCGGCGGTCCTGGAAGCCATGCTCAAAACGTACACCAGCCAGCGCAAGCCAGGACAACGCTGGGATGATGCCTTCGCCGCGGTGCTTGATGCCTACCTCGGCAGTTCTCCGGCCCAATTCAGTTACCATGAAAAAGACTACACGCCTCAGTCGTTCGCCAAAAGCGTTGGCTTTGACGCTGACAATTACGTCAACCTGACGTCGTTTTCCCATCATCCGTTTGGACGTCCGTTTGTCCTGGAAATTCCCGATAACTTCTCAAATGGTTCATTTCAAAACGTTCCCATCGATGACCTGGTTACAGCCATCGACACGGCGCTCGACCGGGGATTCACGGTTGCCTGGGACGGCGACGTCAGCGAACGCAGTTTTGCCAGCGGCAGTGGCCTTGCGGTATTGCCGACACCCGAACGCGACAACGGAATGCAAGTTCCTGGAGCCGAAATCGAAGTGACCCAGGAGATGCGGCAAGCAACCTTCGAAGACCTGACAACAACTGACGATCACCTGATGCATCTGGTCGGCCGCGCTCACGATCAGCTTGGCAACAAATACTACATCATCAAAAACTCGTGGGGACCCTCCGCCGGCCCTTACAACGGCTACCTGTACATGTCCGAAGCTTACGTTCGCCTGAAAACAATGGCCATTCTGGTTCACAAGGACGGGATTGGGCCACCAACTGAACCGGCCGCAGCAAATGCCGGCGCAGTTGCAGTACCGGGCGGCAAGCAGTAGATCGTTCGTGCCGATTCGATAACGGCCACTCTTACGGATAAATCCATGTTTCGCACTTCGTTTGGGTTGTTGCTCGCTGCCGCCTTGTTGCCAGGGAGTCAGTCAATTGTCGCTCCGGATGCCGTCGACAATGGCTGGGTTGCCATCTTTAACGGAAAAGATCTGGAAGGGTGGACGCCCAGGATTCGCGGATACAATGCTGGCGATAACTTTGCCGATACGTTTCGTGTTGTCGACGGAGTGTTGAGCGTTAATTACGACGGCTACGACAACAAGTTCCAGGACCGGTTTGGGCACCTGTTCTGGCATGAAAAACTTTCGCACTACTTGCTTCGAGTTGAGTACCGTTTTGTGGGTGACCAAATTGCCGACGGACCTGGTTGGGCATTTCGCAACAGTGGCGTCATGCTTCATGGTCAGGACCCTGCCTCCATGACAACGGATCAGGAATTCCCCGTGTCGATCGAGATGCAAATGCTGGGAGGGGATGGAACCAACCCCCGCCACAATGCCAACCTCTGTACACCTGGAACGAATGTCGAAATCGACGGCCAGCTGGTGACACGACACTGCACCGATTCAAGCAGCGAGACTTTCCACGGCAATCAGTGGGTTACAATCGAAGTCGAAGTAAGAGGGGACGAAGTCATTCGGCACAAGATCAACGATCAGGTTGTCCTCGAATACCAAAAGCCACAATACGATCCGAAAGATCCCAATACCGCCAAACTGATCGTTGATGGCAATTTACGACTTTCCGAGGGATATATTTCGCTGCAATCGGAAAGTCATCCGGTCGAGTTTCGCAAAGTCGAAATCAAACGCCTTGAAGAATAATCGCGAATGAGACTGCCGAGTGCCAGCGAACTGATGGAACGACGGGAGCGCGAGGAAATCGCCAACTCCTTCACCCATGCCCTGGGAACGGTGCTCGCCATTGTCGCCGCGTTTTTCCTGATAGCCCGTTCCTGGGACCATGCCAATCGGTATATGACATGGGCCTGTATCGCGTACGCTATTTCTCTTGTCTGCGTGTTTTTCAGTTCGACCATGTCGCACTGGGCAGTGACCGAAACAAATCGGGCAAAATTTCGAAGCCTTGATCAGGGATTCATTTATCTACTGATCGTCGCGACGTATACCCCCTATTCCATCGCTTACCTGAGCGACAGACGAAGTTTGATTGTCCTGATCGCGATGTGGATGATCGCCCTGACGGGATTCGCCTCCAAGGTGTTTTTGTCGCATCGGATCAATCGTGTTTCCATTTTGACTTACGTCGTCCTGGGCTGGATGCCCTTGCTCTGTGGCTGGCCATCGGATGCTGGCGTTCCCGCTCAGGCGGTGATGGGAATTCTGGCGGGGGGTGTCACTTATACGGCAGGCGTCTGGTTTCTGATGAACGACTATCGCACGTGGTACATGCACTCGATCTGGCACCTCCTCGTGATCGCCGCCGCCGGCATGCACTTTGCCACAACCATGATCTGGATAGTCGGTTCGACCGGTTGATTCGTCTCATTAAAAGAACTTGTTGTTAACTCTCCTTTAGGACATGGGTAGGGAACGGAAACGAATAACTCAATATTGTGAAGACTACATGCAGACAGTCTTTTATTTTTCAATTCCCACCGCTATTTTGCTTCGACAAATGCTGGATTTTTATTTCAAATTGCATGTCCAGCGAACGAGTTTGTCTGCAATTTGCGGCCAATTCGCCGGCACTGCACGTTTTTGCAGAGTTTGCCAAATATTTCTGAAAAAGGAAAAATACTTCAAGTCACGGTCAAAAGTATTTCCTGGAATTATTGTGGCATTTGGATTGCGTCATTGCAATTCAAATTGGCCTTGCGCGTCGAGGGGTAGGTGATGTCCTGCACCCGGCCTCGTGCGTCGAAGGTGTAACGGACCGTGTACGTCTGGCCTCCGTACGTCGTCGCTTCAGAAGCGAGTTGTCCACGGTCGGTGTATGTCATGTCTCGCGTGATGCCGTTCATGCTGTTGGAACCACTTTGCCTGAGCAATGCGTCATAACTGAAGTCATCGATACCGTCGAGTGTTCCGCTGCCAGGCGAGCGTCCTCGCGGAGCTCAACCAGAAGCATCAGTCTGCGAAACAACACGGCCGGTATTGCTAATGTAACTGGTGCTGATCGTTCCGGCGAAGCTTGTTGTCGAAGTTCTTCGTCCCAGCGGATGACATTGAAATATGGGCAGCACGCTTTGAACCTCAATTATGTGGGAATGGATGAATTCATTTCCGATCAAGGCCCCAAACGGGGTGGCGCCAACAGACGATTTCCGGTGGTTTACACCACCGGCTGATATTCTGTCGGCCCGCCGGGCCTGGAAAATCTGGCATTCATTGTCATTCATAGTTGGGAACTTTTGACCGTCATCCCCAATCAAGCAACAGATAGGGAGTCGTAGCGGCTGGTCCGGACATGGTGGCGTTCATGACGTTTCGTCCCAGACCATCGCTGATCGAAACCTGCATCGTTTTCTCATCGGGTGCAATGGCCACTGTGGCACGATCAGGAGCGTTGGTACCCGAATCGCCACCCCCTTCTTTGCAACCTCTCCATCCGCTGCGCCGCGGCTCCGACGGATCGAGCGGATTGTGTACCCCGGACTGACGTCCGGGGCTATCAACTGCCGCCGCTACGCGGCTCGAACAAGCCACGGTTTTTTTGGTTGCAATGGTGCGATTCATGGCCGGCACCTTTGACACTTATGCAGTGATGCGTTTGATTGACGGAGGCAAGGGCGTCAGTGACGACTTGCAAAGTGGCGTTGTTATCGGCGGTCGTCGCCTGGACCGGAAAGATATTTTGCACAGGGGGCGAGTCGACGTTATCGACCACTTGTACTTTTCATCCATCTGGTTGCACCGGGGCCTTAATCCCCAAAGCAATTAAACTTGCGAGTCACATAAAAAACATGGCGGGCTGTTGTTTGAAGCAGCCCGCCATGAGTGCGGCAAAATCCCTTCAAAGGGTGTCGATTCACAGATGTCAGATCTTGCCTTTCAACCAAACAGGTTCAACGCAGTTGACTTTTTTTCATAATCGAGTCCGACGCCATCGTAGCGGGACAAGCGTGACCGCCATCATCGCCAGAAAAGCGAGCAGCGACGGTTCCGGCACGCTCACCACGTAAGCCCCCACCGAAATCTGGATGGACGAAGTGTCAATAAAAGCTCCGGAGCCAAATCCTGCAGCGCTTAACAACTGATGA
>JANNWJ010000049.1:0-63194 GCA_031414755.1 Pirellulaceae bacterium
GTCAATCCTGATCGTCCTAACCGCTACGAACCACGAGTCAAAAAACGCCGACACAAGCAATACGACCTCATGAACAAACCACGAAAACAACTCAAGGAACTACTTGCCAATCAATGACTTGCAAAGATGTTAATGCCATTCCGGACTGTCCCCGTTCTTGCACAGTACAAGAAAAAAACCGAGTTGATCTGTAAGCCGGGTTCTGTGGCAATCGAAACGATTGCCGACGTTCATTTATCTACGACGCCTGTTGCCATGCGTCTTTAGCAGCCTACCCGAAAGTCATCCGTCGCGAACAACGACGTGACCGACGGCTTCAAAGAAGCCCTCGGAGCTGCTTTCTGTTTGGCCTTGCTCCGGCTGGGGTTTACCAAGCCGCATCGGTCACCCGGCGCGCTGGTGGGCTCTTACCCCACCGTTTCACCCTTACCACGCATCCCGACAAGCGGAACCGTTCGGCGGTTTGCTTTCTGTGGCACTTTCCCTGATCTCACGACCGGTCGGCGTTACCGACCACCCTGTCCTGTGGAGCCCGGACTTTCCTCTCGCTACCATGACGGCAACCAGCGAACATCCGATCAACTCGGTTCGCTCATTATGGTGACACCTGGAATCAGGGGACAGGGCCAAAACCTGGCCCATATCCGGAATCCCCTGCCGGGTGTTTGGAATGGTTGCCAGCAACATCGTTGGCAAAAAACTGCTGATAATTGCCGTTTCGTGGCCAACCTGGAGCATTTCTGTCAAAATAGTTGTTCGGTTGAAAGGTTGGAACGACTTGATTCGTGAACCTTCCTATGCAAACGGAATTCTCCAATATGAACTCTCCCGAAACGCGATTCAGCTTGATTGGCCGGCTAACCGACCATCAGGACGATCAGGCATGGAATGACTTTGCCCGAATTTATCAGCCAATGATCTTTCGAATCGCCAGGCGTCGGGGCTTGCAACATGCCGACGCAGCCGAAGTCACCCAGGAAGTCCTGCGGCGCGTCGCGGGTGCCGTTGATCGTTGGGATCATGATTCAGAAAAAGGTAGTTTCCGCGGATGGCTTTACCGAATCACCCGAAACGTAACGATCGACCATCTGCGCCGCGATAGCAAAAGTCCCGTCAATCTGGATTCAAGCTGCGGAATGGGAATCGCGTCGTTTCCCGACCCCGACGATCGGCAAGCAAAGGAATTTGAAGAAGAGTATCGCCGTAGTCTGATCGCACTTGCCGCTTCGAGAATCAGAAACGAATTTCAGGAACGGACCTGGCAAGCGTTCTGGAAATCGACCGTCGAAGGCCAATCGATTGTCGACGTCGCCAAAGAACTCTCCATGAGCGCCGGAGCCATCTATATCGCCAGGTCACGAGTTATGAAACGGATGTCAGCCGAAATTCAGAGCCAGGACCACGACACCATCAACTGGTAAAACCCATGAATACTATTAACGTCCCCATCGAACATCCCGATCGCCAACTGCTGCTTCGGATGTTGAGTATTGAAACTGGCTCCCATTTGGAATCGGCGACGTGCCAACATGTTGAATCATGTCCCGAGTGCCTTTCACAACTTGAGTCATTGGCCGCTGATCCGGAAATGTGGAGGCACGTTGCGACTTTGTGTGATCGCAATAACCTCGGTGAGACCATTGGCATGCTCTCGGATGTCGTACCGCTGGTTAATGCCGATCGACGCGCATCATGGGAGCCTGGCAATCACACGGGTGAACTTGACGAACACAACGATCTTTTTCCGATCCAGTCGTTGTTGAACAAGCCATCGCATCCGGAAATGATGGGACGACTTGGCAATTATGATATCGAATATGAAATCGGTCGCGGTGGCATGGGAGTCGTTCTCAAGGCTTTTGACAGCGACTTGAATCGCCCGGTTGCGATCAAACTAATGTCACCCACGCTGGCAGGTCGGGGCGTGGCTCGCGAGCGTTTCGCCCGGGAAGCCCGCGCGGCAGCCGCTGTCCTTCATCCAAACGTCATCGCAATTTATGGCGTTGCGGCAACGGAACGAATTCCCTACCTGGTAATGCCCTTTATCAAAGGGCCATCGATTGAACAGCTTGTCGAACAAAACGGGCCCTTATCGGAAAAGGAAATCGTTTGTTTCGCCATGCAAATCGCCGCCGGTCTGGCTGCCGCCCACGCCCAGGGAGTCGTTCATCGCGATATCAAACCAGCGAACATTCTGATCGAAAATGGTGTAGGCCGCGTCATTATTACCGATTTTGGACTGGCTCGGGCCGAGAGCGAAGTCTCGATGACTCAAACCGGCTGGTTCGCCGGGACACCGGCGTTCATGTCTCCCGAACAGGCAACGGGGCAGGAGATGGACACTCGCAGCGATTTGTTCAGCCTTGGCGGCGTGATGTATTACATGGCGACAGGTCGTGTCCCGTTTCGGGCCGATCAACCCATGGCAATCCTCGATCGAATTCGCAACGAACAACAGCGGGCAGCCCGTTCGATCAACAGCGATGTTTCACAAACCTTATCCGATGTTATCGACCGCTTGCTGGCCAAACGGCCAGACGAACGTATCCAGTCGGCGGCCTTGTTACAGCAGTTGATGGAACAATACCTCGCCCATTTGCAGCAGCCAACCATCACATGCAAACCGCGAATCGAACCCCTCAAGTCGCAAAATCGCGTTAAGGCCCAGGTTCGTCCGATGCTGCTGGCCGCATCGGCACTGATTCTGGCCGGCAGCGCGATTGTATGGTTTTTCGCCGGGTCGGGGTTCAACTACCTGCCAGATCCCAATGGGACACCGCTGACGCTCGAGCAACAGGAACAATCGATCGCCGATCGATACCAGTTGATTACGGTCGATCAATTCAACCAAAGAATGCGCACCGTAGAGGTCAACATGCAATCCATCAGTCAATTGTCAGAATCGGAATGGAACTCGGGATTCGAAAGCACCGGTTCGGGTTTTCGCGAACTGGATCAGGGAATCGCCGAGGTCGAACAAGCACTGACAAGAATTGAAACTGAACTGAGCCAGTAAAAGACCTGACAAACACCGACCTCACTTGATTTTTGGATCCACAACTTTTTTCCAACTGGAGAATTTAATGAAACGACTTTTTGGACTACTGATAATCGCGGTTGTCTTGCCGGCAACGACCGGGAATTCTCAACATGTGGAACAGCGTTCAAGTCTGACGACAGCAGGTCCGGCCGTTGCTCCGCCAAATGTGCAGGTACATCGAATTGCTCCCTTGGCCGGGGTACAAACCTATTACAGTTTTCAACAGAATGAAAATCGACAGGAATGGGACGATGCCATGAAAGCACTTCGCGATGCCGATTCCGAATCGACCAAAGCCGATGCCAAAAACAAAATCGAGGAACTGCTGACGGCTCAATACGACGAATCGCTGAATAATTACGACAAGTATCTGGAAGAGCTTTCCTCAAAAATCGCAGAAATGAAAACGCAAGTGGAAAAACGGCGAGCCGCACGAGACGAGATGGTTCAACTGAAATTGCAGATGGTCGTCAGTGAAGCCGATGGATTGGGCTGGCCCGATGATCGACAAGGACCAGCCTTTCCATCGATGCACATTCAGAATGAGTGGGGAAATGGACGGAACCCAAGCGATCCTTTTGGTTGGCGGCAAGAGGCAACGGCATCTCCCGCGCCAGACATGCCACCGTATGGCTATATTCCCGAAGGAATCATTGATAGCGATGGCGTGGCTTCTCCACCACCTAAACCTGGACGACCCGGCGGGGTTCGATAACTGATCCTTGTTGTGGTCGGGTCTCCATGCGGGTGGGCTGGTCGGGAGACCAGCCCACAACGATGTCCGACGGTGTTGTGGTCGGGTCTCCCGACCCGACCACTTCGTCCGACCGAAGGTCTCCAACGGCTTTCCATTGGGAAATAGCCGACCCATAATGGCGGTATGAACTCGGAAAACTACAAAATCGTTTCGGATGCATACGTCTACTATGTCACGTTTACAATCGTAGATTGGCTTCCAGTATTCGTGTCGGAAAAAGCGTGCAAGGTCGTAACTAATAGTTTGACATTTTGCAACGAGAGTAAATCGCTTTGCACAAATGCCTTCGTCATTATGCCAACCCATATTCATTTAGTTGTCTTTGACAGGGAATACAATAATGATCGACTTGCATCGTCGTTGACTGAGTTCAGGAAGTTCACTGGGCGAACCCTAAGTGACTATTGCGACTCGAATATGCCGGGTTGCTTTTCAAATGTGCTTCGCGAATGTTCGTCTGCCGACCGCGCGCGACGATTCTGGCAGCCAGGTCGCCATCCTGTTTCAATTGAAAACGAACATTTCTGGAAACAGAAAGTCGACTATTTGCACGAAAATCCATCCCGAAAAGGTCTCGTAAAAAAGGCCTGGTTCTGGCGGTTCTCGTCGGCCGAATGGTACCATTCCGACGGTCAAACCGGCTGTGATGTACCACTATTGCCAATCGACTGGTCGTAAGTCCTCAAGCTAGTACGGGTGGGACTGGTCGGGAGACCAGCCCACAACGATAGAGACCAGCCCACAACCTCGATGGTTGTAAGACGGAGGTGCCCAAACCGGTGGGGCTGGTCGGGAGACCAGCCCACAACACGGGGGTTTGGAATCCATTGAAGTCTGATGTCGTTGGTCATGACTTTGCAGAAAATAACTTGCCTTGCCGCGAGTCGCGGCGCTGCAGTTCGGCATCAAGCGCGTTCAAGACGGCTGGTTTGTCGAGGGCCCATGACGGTCCAAGAAAATAAACCGGGGGTGCTTCGCCACTGATTCGTTCAACGACCATCGTTGGCGGCAACCGTTCGAGAAAATCAACCAGCGTCGAAATATATTCGTCGCGCTCCATCAACGTGACGTCGCCTGTTCGAACTTGTTCGGCAAGGGGCGTTCCATTAACCGCATACAAATTGTGAATCTTAACGGCGTCCAGATTCAGGCGAACGACTTCGTCGGCAGTCGCCATCATGTCGGCATGTGACTCACCAGGCAAACCCAGCATGATGTGAGCACAGATTTCGAATCCACGTCCACGACTCCGCTCAACGGCATCGATCATTGAACCGTGATCTTCCGCGCGGTTCATCCAATCGAGGGACTTGTTGTGCATCGTTTGCATTCCGTATTCGATGCACAAATGCATACGACTTGCCAATTCCTCGAGCAAATCGAGTACGTCATCGGGAACGCAATCGGCACGGGTACCGATCGCCATGGCAACGATTTCCGGGTGACTTGCAGCTTCTTCGTAAACTTCGCGCAAACGATCGACGGCGGCATAGGTGTTGCTGGCTGGCTGGAAATAGGCCATGAAATTCTGACATTTGTAGCGCGTTTTCAGGCGGCGAATCCCTTCATCAATCTGATCGATGATCGACCCCCGTGGCAAGCGGCGACTGGGGCTGAAACTGCGATTATCGCAAAAAGTGCAGCCGCCGGTCGCAAGTGTCCCGTCGACGTTAGGGCAGGTGAACCCGCCGTCAATGCTTACGCGCTGCACCCGGAACCCGAAAACCTGCCTTAAATGAAAGTTATAACCGTAATACCGCAATCCTGCCTCGCGCCAATCAAAGCGAGAATGTTTACTGGCTAGTTCGCGGTTGGTTGACGCCATGGAAGACTCTGAATACGTTATTATTTGACTATTTGACCAATCCCGCCTTGCCGATATTCAAATGACACCGGGTCGCGGCACGATTTCAGCTAACGGCCAGGTTACTATGATATTTACCAGACTTGTCCGAATCGACCGCTGACCAATTTGCAATTGGACGAATCGCAACCCAATCATACCCTTCAGGAGTCGATTCATGTACGGCCAACTTGTACCGCTGGGAGGCGGCGATCCTATTCCCTTGCTGAAAAAACGAGTGCGGATTGGTCGGCGCGAGGGGTGCGACATCATATTAAATTTCGCCAATATTTCCTCCCATCATGCCTTGCTGGAAATCGAGGATGGCTATTGGTTTATCAAGGACCTTCGCAGTCGCAATGGTATCCGGGTCGATGGCAAAAAAATCATTGAGGGGCTCAAGAAACGGGTAGACCCTCATATCGTGGTATCTTTGGCCAAGCACGAATACCACCTGGATTACGATCCCACTGCCTTGGGTGCCTATGGCAGCCCCCCACAAGACGAACAACTGGATAACTTGTTCAGCCGTTCATTACTTGACCGGGCCGGATTGGAAAAACGAAAACCTCAAAAGTAAATTGTTTTCCGGTTCCGTCAATGAATCGATAGATGAATTGAAACAGCGGCAATTCACAACCAGGATGGTCGATTGCGATTCCGGCATTGATCGTCGCAGCGTGCGCAGATGACTTCCGACGGTTACTTGGTCCGCTTGAGAATCCATTGGGTCATGAGATCGAGCGTCTTTGGCGAAAAGGTCTGTTCGAGGTTTCCGTATTCCCCAGGCATTCCAGGTCCATCGGTTTCCTGAAACATATGATTCAGGTTTTCCATCTTGTGAACTTCGAAATCCGTATGACCACTTTCGGTCAGTGCCTTTTCGATCGCATCGATGTTCAGGTCAGCCAGAACTTGCAGGTCTTTCGTGCCGTTCAAAGCCAGAACAGGGCACTTCACCTTTTTGAGGTTCGGCACCGGATCGAACCTGGAAAAGAAACGAAACCACGGTGATTCCATCAGTCCCAAACTGGATTTGGCAGGTTCGAATAGCGATCGCAACGCTGCGTTCTCAAAGCCGGCCGTCGCTTTTTCAAATGCCGAGTCAATCAGTTCTGTCGGAATGGGTTTGTCGCTTTTCGTGACATGTTCGAGAATTTCTTTCATAAAAGTATCCGTCGCGTCCATAAGTACCGCTGGAGTTCCCGCAGCGGCCGCCATCGCCCTTGTTTGTGTTACGGTGATCGTGGCTCCATCAACACCTGGTCCGGCCAACAAAACGATCATGCCCACCCCGTCATTGCGCGCTGCAACCATCGGGGCAATAATGCCTCCTTCGCTGTGACCGATCAAGCCGATTTGGTCTGCACGAATATCATCGCGCGATTCCAGAAAGGCGATCGCTGCTTCTGCATCCCGTGAGAAGTCTTCGCTGGTCGCCGTACCGAAATTCCCTGTTGATTCCGCAGTTCCCCGGTCGTCAAAACGCAGAACAACAATTCCGTTTCGGGTCAAATGATCGGCGATAACAAGAAACGGTTTGTGCTCAAGAATGGTTTCATCTCGATCCTGTGGACCCGATCCCGATATCAGAACCATCGCCGGCCAAGGGCCAGGGCCTTCGGGGATTGTCATCGTTCCGGCCAGGGAAACGCGATCCGCCGAATTTTTGAATTGGACTTTTTCCAGTTTATACGGGAAGGGTTCGACCGGATGTTGGGGCCGGTTTCGAGCGGGTTTCGCATCCAGTTCGGTTTTGGAGAATTTGAGTGGAAACGAAAGGCCCCCTTGCGACCATTTGCCTTCGATCGACTCCCTGTCATCAGAAAATGTCCCTTTAAACGCGCCCCCAATCCCTTTCGTTTCGAATTGAAAAACTTTTTCATCGCGAGTGAGATCGGCGTAGATCCCTTCGACGCCTTCACTGAAACTGTCCAATCTGGCCCATTGGGATCCACTCGCCAATTCAAACACGCGCAACCCGAATTCGAAAGTTTTGCCCTGTGCTTTTAGTGTGCCTTGCCATGTTTCAATGTGTTTCGCTTCATCAAAACGTGTGACGCGGTGGATGACAAAGTCATATTCTCCGTGGCCTTGTTTCCACTTGCCGGTGACCCTGTCTCCGTTCGCGGAAAGCATTCCTTTAAACGTCGCGCCAACGGATCGTGCCTCGATAGTTACAGCTTGTCCGTCAACCTCCATTTTGGAAATGGGAATTTTGGCGTTATCCTGTTCGACACTATAAATCTCGCCTGTCCAAATTCCGTCGTCACCATGTCGTGTATCGAAATTCAAAGTGAGTTGCGAAATTCGAACATCCAGGATGCCTTGCCATTTCTGTGGTTCAGCACCGGCAACGAGCGTCTCCTGCGCCGCCAAGTTTGCCATATTCGCAATGACAGAAATCCAGGTAATAGCTGCCGACATTACCAAACAGGAAACCGGGTTCATTGAATTGGATTGCATTGGGTGTGCCAGCCTGCTGGTTAATAGTTTTGGTTAAACAACCGAAAGTGAATGGACGACTACTTGTTCCCCTTGTCGGTTTTCTCCGGCCCGGGCAACTCGCCACTCTGATTATTGGACTCGACTCCGGGAGGAAGATCTTCAACCGGCGAAAAGCCCTTAAACAGGTTGAATCCAGGCAAATTGTTAAGGAGCCCCCCTCCGCCGGTTGACTCCTGGTCGGGAGCAACGGAGCTACCTCGTGCAATATCCAGTGTCGCATGCAAGACGAATTGTGAATCACGTTGATAAACATCAAGCGACAAGCCGCGAAACCAGGTCATGGGGGGCGCAACGTAATCTTCAGGGACCTGCGGTCGGTCGAACGAAGGCCAGGTCGTTGATTGCCAAACGGGTAATCCATTGTTCAAAGGTGCCATCACATACTCGCCCCCCAACGGACAAACCAGCGACAAACCCAGCAATTGCTCAACCTGTGCCAGCGCAGTCTCCGGCGGCACGCGCAGTTGCTGAATCAAAAGATTCAATAATCGAACATTGGCAACTGACGTTTCCCAGCCACGTTCGTAATACAACACGTTGGCCCACTGGCGCAAATTGGAGTTGGCGATATCGCCAACACGTAGTCGAACCTGGGCAGGGCGTTCGGCAGGTGCAACATGAATCCAGCCGCGTGCCGCCTGCAATCGATTGCGATCGAACGACACCAGGGCAAAATCGTCGTATTGCAACCGCCAAAGATCCAGAATTCGGGAATAAGTAAATCCTTCGGCATCGGGCGGTGAACCAAGCGCGGGGAGAGCATCGAGGTAGCCCGGATTGGGCCAGGCACCGAGGTACCCAGGCGTGGTCTTGAGCAACTGGAGCATTTCGGCAAAGTTCGTTGGCTGCAAATCGGTCTTTGGCGGAATGTCGCTCTGAATGGCCAGAAAAACCTGATGGGGCAGGTCGGTACGCGAAAACATATTGCCCGACAATGAAACCTGAACCGTAATCAGGTCGTCAGGACTCCCGGCAATTTCAACTTTTAGAGGTGGGCCAAGTACATCGCCGATCCACCCGTATTTTTCCTTGCCAAATGGAGCGATCCGGCCATCGATCACGACACGTTCGACATCGCCGCCCAAGTCAAATCGTTTGAACGCCAGCAACAGCGGGTCGACCTCGCGAAGTTCTTTTTGAAAAAAAGCCAGCCGTTCTGCCAACCAGGCACTCTCGGCAGGAGTGATCGCTTCGATGGGCACATCGGCAATCGGCAAATAATATCCCCGCAATCCCCGCAAGGAATCATGCCACGCGCCGTCGACCCAGTTACTTTCACTTCCATCAGGAAGTCGATTGTAATTTTCGGGGAGAAAACCGTGCTGAATCATTTTTCCGATATCGTCATCGGCATATCCTTCGTTGGCAGCCGCCCATTGTGCCAGTTGCAACAACTGGATATTGGCCAATGAACGATTTCGCCTCGCCAATTCAATTTGGTAGCGCGGGCCCAGCACGTTCTGGAAAAACGGACGAGAAAGGTAGATAAAAACTGTATGGTCGTGTTCCAATGGCAACGTTCGCCGCGCCTCCCGAAATTCGGAATTGCCTGCAAGCGACCCTGTTCCGTCGGCAGCCTCAAAGAATCGTTCGACGATCTTGCGTGAACTGCTGGTGATGTGACAAAGATCGTGTACGGCATAAAACGATCGGATCCGGTTATCTTCGGTGGCAAGTAAGGTGACTTTGTGACCGGTGATATCCAATTCCGACAACGTGACCCCCTCGGCGGCATGGTCTTTCGCGTATTGGATTCGTCGTGATTCCATTTGTCGTTGAAGGGCATCCCCCTTGGCCAGCAACAGAATCGCGTTGGATGCCCCATCCTCGACATACAAGTCGGTGCCAATTGCAGCGACATCTTCAATCAGGTTTCCACCAAACCAGTCGTCCAGTTGACTGGATTCGATAACAATCTGGTCCAGCATCTTTTGCGAATCCGCCTTGCTATGCCCACGTAGCGCGATCATTTGCGTCAAATCACCGCCGTACTCGCCCATCAAGCGCTTGAGCCACAACTGGTTGTTCCAGTTACCAAAACGCAGGTAGTAGCATTCCTCCGGAACGAAGCGGGCGACAGCCTCAATCAATACGTCATCGTGTAATGGAATTCCAGGCGGGGAACGCCACGTAACGTCGGGTGGCAAGGCCATGGTCGCAATGTCCGAACCCGCTGGTATCGTCATCAAGTCCCGAATTGACTCAGCTCGAATCGACTCGACGTCGAATAGCAGATTAACCGTTTGTTGAAGCTGATCGTTTCGGCTGGGAGCCAGCCGCTGGAAAATCGGCGGTTCCAGGTTGAGTCTCCTTTGCAGCATCGATGTCAAATAAGATTCGATCAGAGGCGGATAATCGCCTGCCTCGGTCCGCTTTGATTTCTGCGACTGAAACTGACGCCACCATGACTGAAATGCAATTCTCCCGATCGCCGGTCGGCGTGCCGATGGAATTACAGTAAAAGTCGCCGTGTCGGCGCAACGTAACGTGATCGTCATCGGCTGGTCGCCGCGAAATAGAAACCAAACGGTTTGCATGCCGCCAACAACAGGCTTGTCCATCACCATCGATAACAGCCCATCAGTATAGGCAGGGTAGAACAAACGATTTTCTAAATCGTCGATCAACAACCCGTGAGTGTTGTGAACCAGCCGCCCTTCCTGCCCCGTCCGAAAACTGACTTTGCCAACGCCAAACGGCGTCCCTGTCCACGCTTCGGCGCGAACGATTTCGGGAGGTTGAGCGAGAAGTCGATTTGGAAATACCGTTTCCACGGCAATGACTGCAACGATTATCGAAAACAGGGAATTGGCAAACTGGAAACGGAGCATGGACTTTACCGGTTGAAATGAGGTGTCCGGGTAAGGGCGATCCATGATTTTCCCGGCCAAGGTCCATATGTCAAACGGGAACCTGCACGAAACTGCAACTTTGAGCCATTAGAAATTCTGGTCCGATTTATCGAAGTCGCGGATTTTTCAAAAAAACCCCAATTTGTCAGCCTGATTGCAGAATACCTCGTTAGACTTCACTTTCGGACGCAAGCGAACGGCTATCCAGTCTCCCGGTGCTGCGCCCATCTTGTTCGTCCCACATTTCCAATTTGAATATCAATCGAGCACAAGCAAATGAAATCCTGCCTTTTAGCGATCGTTGTCTGTACCGTCGTGGGCCTGTCGGGCAATTGCCTGGCTCAGGAAACCGATAATCCCGATGTTCCAACGTCACAAGAAACTAAAAAGGAAACGGCCGACGCCGCTCCAGCGGAGGGCCCGAGTACGACTGAAAAACTCCAGGACAAGGTTGATGAGATTGCCGATACAGTGAACAAAAACGAAACGGCCAAAGACGTTTCCGCCGGAATATTGCAACCGATTTATCGCGCCGCCGAATGGATCGCCTTTCCCATGTTTTATTGGGTTGCGTTTATGCTCATGGTCGCCGGAGTCGTTAGCTTTGCCGGGCAAGTCGTATTTGCGAAACTCTTTTTGCTATTAAGCGGATCGATCAATTTGAAAGAGATCATCGCCGACTCGATGGGTTTGCTCATCAGTGCCATTGGACTTGTACTGACAACACAAGCTGCCACGGAAAACTCGGAATTTACACGAACGCCATTCATGGTCATTTCCGCTGCCGCCGTTGGTGCCCTGCTCGGACTGGTTTGTTACTGGTGGGGACAAGGCCAGGAATTCGCGGCCCGTCGTGGAGAGCGTAGTGCGAAGAAACCAGCCGATCAAAGTCGGGCCAGGATGTAATCGTCGGAATTTTCAATTTAACCGGAATTGAAAAGTGATAAGTTCTTTTCAAATAATTGAAGTACACCTTCGAAATCGAAGGTGTAGTCGTCGTTGCGGTAATCGATTTTCACCTTTGCACCAGAACCATATTCGCCTTTGAGTAATTCGGTGGCCAGTGTGTTTTGCAATCGAGACTGGATGACGCGCTTGAGCGGTCGTGCTCCGAACAGCGGATCGTAGCCTTCGACCGACAGGGCGTTGCGAGCGGATTCTGTGACAACAAGTTCGATTCCCTGGCGAGCAACACGATCGATGAGGATTCGAATCTGCAGATCAACGATCTTGCGAATTTGATTTCGACCAAGCGGCAGGAAGACGATCTGTTCATCGATTCGGTTGAGCAGTTCGGGTACGAATCGCTCGCGAACGGCAACGGCTATCGCGCTCTTCATATCGTCGACATCGCCCCCTTCGTCGGTCAACCGCTGAATGATCTGGCTTCCAACGTTGCTTGTCATCACGATGATTGTGTTGGTGAAATCAACGGTATGTCCATGATTGTCTGTAAGCCGCCCATCGTCGAGAACTTGCAACAAGATGTTGTAAACGTCGTCGTGGGCCTTTTCAATTTCATCGAGCAAGATGACGGAATAAGGGCGACGGCGAACGGCTTCGGTTAACTTTCCACCTTCGTCGTAGCCGACGTAACCGGGCGGGGCACCAATCAGTCGACTGACCGAATGCCGCTCCATGAATTCGCTCATGTCGATTCGAACCATGGCATTTTCATCGTCGAACATGACTTCGGCAAGAGCCTTGCACAGTTCGGTTTTGCCAACACCCGTCGGGCCAAGGAACAGGAACGAACCGATGGGACGATGGGGGTCCTGCAAACCGCTACGGCTTCGGCGAACGGCGTTGGAGACAGCGGCAACGGCTTCGACCTGGCCAACGACGCGCTGGTGCAATCGTTCTTCCATAACAAGCAGTTTCGCTTTCTCCGTTTCCAGCATTCGGGAAACCGGGATACCGGTCCAGGCCGCGACAACATCTGCGATCTCATCCTCGGTTACCTGTTCGCTTAATAGCCTCTTTTGGGGAGCCGCGATATCGCCCTGTTTACTTGCACGTTTTTCTGCCGCTTCAATTTGTTGCTGGAATCTTTTGCGTTGTGTGTCCAGTTCGAACAGTTTTTGGTAGTCGTCCTCGTCGACTGGCAGACCGCTGGATTGTTTCGTCTTGATGGAGTTATCCAACTGGTTGAAGCTGTGATCAACGCTGGCAAGATCTTCGCGGACCTTTCGGACGTCACCGACACCAAGTTTTTCCGCTTCCCATTGCTCGCGCAGGCTGGCGAGTTCGCGCCGTTTGGTTTCCATTTCGGCATGCACGTCATCAAGTCGCGACTTGACGTCGGCGTCATCCTCTTCGGCAAGTTGCCGGGCGGCGAGCTCCAATTGTGTCAGACGACGCTGTACGACATCGATTTCCTGGGGGACGCTGTCCAGTTCCATAGCCAGTTTACTGGCCGCCTCGTCGATCAGATCAATCGCCTTGTCGGGAAGGAACCGATCGGTAATGTAGCGATTGGACATTTCGGCGGCGGCAACGAGAGCCGAGTCACGTATCTGAATACCGTGATGGGTCTCGTACCGTTGCTTTAGTCCACGAAGTATCGAGATCGTGTCGGTCACCGAGGGTTCATTGACATAGACCGGCTGAAAGCGCCGTTCGAGTGCCGCGTCTTTTTCAATGTACTTGCGGTATTCGTCGAGCGTAGTCGCACCGATACAGTGAAGTTCGCCACGAGCCAGGGCGGGTTTAAGCAGATTCGCTGCGTCGCTTCCTCCTTCGGCAGCTCCGGCACCGATAACGGTATGCAGCTCATCAATGAAAAGAACGACCTTGCCAGCGGAATCGGTAACTTCGCGCAACACAGCCTTGAGTCGTTCTTCGAATTCGCCTCGAAATTTTGCGCCGGCGATCAGGGCACCCATATCCAGTGCGACAACGCGCTTTTCACGAAGGCTTTGCGGCACATCATTTTGTACGATGCGAAGTGCGAGACCTTCGGCGATTGCCGTTTTGCCAACGCCCGGTTGTCCGATCAGCACCGGATTATTTTTGGTGCGCCGTGACAGAACCTGGATGACACGGCGAATTTCGTCGTCACGCCCGATGACGGGATCGAGTTTCCCTGCGTGGGCTTTCTCGACCAGATCGATCCCGTATTTTAAAAGTGCCTGATATTTGTCCTCGGCGTTTTGGTCGGTGACTCGCGAGCTCCCGCGAACCTCTTGCAAGGCAGTGCGGATATCGCGAATACCAACGGCGTTGAGTTTAAGAACCCGTTTCGCTGCAGAATCGACATCGGCCAGTGCCATAAACAGATGTTCCGTGGAGACAAACTCGTCGCTCATTTCCGTCGCCAGGGCAGCAGCCCGCTCGAGGACTTTCTTAAGTTCCGGTCCCACACCCGGCTGACTGCCGCCACTGGAAGCGGGCAGGCGTTTCAGCTCCGAATCAACAAGAGTTTTGAGTTGAACCGGTGAGCACCCGATCTTTTTTAACAACGGAGCGACGACGCCATCGGTTTCTCCGATCAGCAACGCCAACAAATGCAAAACACCGACTTCCGGATTTCCGGCATCTGTGGCAAGTGTTTGAGCACCGCTAACCGCCTGCTGGGCCCGAATCGTCAGTTTGTCAAATCGGAAAGTCATCGGAGTGATCCGTTAATAAAATGATCGAAATGGCCGGGTTGAATGGATGGTCATCGAATCGCGCACCGTTTGCGCAGTTGAAATAGCACCGGAGTTCTTCCATTCGGTACCCAGGTGCCAATACGGTTGGGCAATTTGCCGACATGTTCGAGCAGTGGAAAAAGCCCTTCCAGGTTGCGTGAATGAATTGCCACCGGCAGGCGCTTTATTTGGTTGTTCGAATTCAGGCGGGGGGATCCGCTTTATTCGTTTTTAACTTCGAATTCGGCGTCGATCGCGTCATCGTCAGTTCTGGATTCCGTTCCTGCCGATTTGGATTCGCTTTCCGCAGCACTGGCTGTTTTGGAACTGCTTTCATACATGGCCTTGCTGAATGCATGCGAGGCTTGTTCAAGTTCCTTGACGGCCGAGTTGATCGATTCGGAATCTTCGCCTTCGGAAGCCTTTCGAACCTTGGCAATTGCCGCTTCGAGAGGAGCCTTGTCATGGTCGCTCAATTTGTCAGCATGTTCCGTCATGGTTTTTTCCATGTCGTATGTCATGTTTTCTGCCTTGTTGCGGGCGACGGCCAAGTCATACTTTCGACGGTCTTCGTCAGCGTGCATCTCGGCGTCTTGCTGCATTTTATCAATCTCTTCCTTGGACAAGCCGGACGATTCCTTGATCTCGACCTTGGCTTCCTTGCCAGTACCAAGGTCTTTTGCCTTGACATTGAGGATTCCGTTTTGATCGATATCAAAGATCACTTCGATTTGCGGAACGCCGCGCGGAGCTGGCGGGATACCAGTCAAATCGAACTTGCCAAGCAACCGGTTTCCGGACGCCATTTTTCGTTCGCCCTGAAAGACCATGATCGTCACGGCAGTTTGGTTGTTGGCGGCCGTGCTGAACGTCTGTTTCTTTTCAGTAGGAATGGTCGTGTTTCGTTCGACAAGCGGTGTCATAAGCCCCCCTTCGGTTTCGATACCTAAAGTCAGCGGGGTCACGTCGAGCAACAACAGGTCTTTTCGGTCGCCTGCCAGAACACTTGCCTGAATCGCAGCACCGATCGCGACGACTTCGTCAGGATTGACCCCTTTGTGCGGCTCCTTGTTAAATATCTTTTTGACCATCTCCTGCACTTTGGGAACACGAGTCGATCCACCCACGAGTACGACTTCGTCGATGTCTTTTGGAGACATTTTTGCGTCCTTCAGCGCCTGTTCGACGGGCGTGCGGCAGCGATCGACCAGCGGATCGATCAGTTCTTCAAACTTGCTGCGGGTAATAGTCATTTGCAAGTGTTTGGGGCCCGTCTGATCGGCTGTAATAAATGGCAAGTTGATGTCGGTCTGCGGAACCGAACTCAATTCCTTCTTGGCTTTTTCACACGCTTCCTGCAATCGCTGCAATGCCATAGTGTCCTTGCGCAGATCAATTCCATTGTCTTTTTTGAACTGGCTGGCCACGTAATTGATCAGGAGCTCATCAAAGTCATCGCCGCCAAGATGGGTGTCACCACTGGTGCTGATGACTTCAAAGACCTTCATACCCTCGTCATCGTTCAGTTCCAGAATCGAAACGTCGAAAGTTCCGCCACCCAGATCGAATACAACGATTTTTTGTTCCTTGTTGACCTTGTCGAGACCGTAAGCCATCGCCGCGGCGGTCGGTTCATTGATAATTCGCGCGACCTCGAGTCCGGCGATTTGTCCGGCGTCTTTGGTAGCTTGCCGCTGCGCGTCATTGAAATAGGCCGGGACCGTGATGACGGCCTTGTTGACGGTGTAACCAAGATAGGCTTCTGCCGACTCTTTCAGTTTGCGAAGTGTCTTGGCTGAAATTTCCTGAGGCGTATAGGTCTTGTCGCCAATCGCGATCTTGACGTACTCGCCGGCCTCGCCAACGACCTTATAGGGGACCATTTTTTCTTCGGACTGAACTTCACTGTGTCGGCGACCCATAAATCGTTTCACCGAATACACGGTCTTGGTCGGGTTCGTTACCGCCTGGCGACGAGCAGGTTCTCCAACAACAACTTCACCTGAATCAGTAAACGCCACAACGCTCGGAGTCAAACGGTTTCCTTCCGCATTTGGGATTACCGTTGGTTCATTTCCGTCCATAACGGCAACAACCGAGTTTGTCGTTCCAAGGTCGATTCCAATGATTTTTTCGCGGGCCATGATTCTGTTCCTTGAAAGTTTCGATATTTAATTTATTAGCGCAGGTGCGCGTTGTTGTCAGCAAAAGCCTGAGTTGAACCTTGTCAAAGCAAGCCGCGTGCCAGAACATCGTAGGCTTGAAAATCACTGAAAATGCTTACGTTCTAATGCGAACGACCTGTTCGTTGCCAATTCTACGTATGCGTTCTATGACTGATTTCCAGCAAAGTGCCAAAATGGCAGGCAGTTCTACGGAAATTACTTGCCGGACATGAGCGATGAACCGGCCTGATACCAGGACGAGGATCAATCGTCTGGAGTAAGTAATTTCGCTGATTCGCAAATTGACTACGCCGCGCGGCGTTTCTGTTTTCGAAGCCGCCTCTGCCCGGATTTGGAAAGACCCGAATGGCCATCTTCATCGGAATCGGAAGAATACGCTTGCCTGTCCAGTTTTTGTCCGGAGCCGACCCGATTGTCTGGTCGTTCCGATTGTCGTTCCAGGCGATTGGACAAAAGTGAAGTCGGTGATGCAGTGCCGACCTTTCGAGTATCAGGCTTGATATCGATTCCGGTTTCTTCGGGATGATTGCTGGACTGGCGTTCCGAACGATCCTTGGCCACGTTTTGTTCCAACTTGCGGGCAGTTTCCTTTTGGACTTTCACGGTTTTTTTGTTTTTTGTACGTGTGGTCTTCTTTCCGGTACGTGGTTCAATATTGTTTCCTGCCCGGATGAGTCCATTGGCTTCCAGGTAAACATAACGGGCAAAGCTCATCGTCCCGAAAAAAAGAGCGGAGACGGCAATCAGGACCAGGTTTCCGTGTACTGCCTGGAGATTCCCGGACACACGGACATCAAGGTCGGGTAGCTGTTTCAATACCAGGGTTCCTGCATAGCCAACAAAAAAGGTTGCGAGTGAGACAACCGCCAAACGGGAACGTCGGACTTCAACGATCCCCCGGACGACCAGTACGGACAAGGCAGTGAATAGTATCAACGCGGACCAGAACGCCGATGAGTCGCCTGGACCAGCAAGCTGTTGAAAGCCATCACGCAAGACTTCGGAAATCGAAGATACCGATTCGAAGCTGGCCGCCAGGAAAATCGCTGCAAACCACAGCCAAACACGGTAGGATCCACGGTAGTCGTCGCGTCGATGTTGACGCAGCAAGTAAATTTGAAGACTTGCGCCAACTGTCAAAAGCAACAATAAGTTGCAATACCAGGCATTGAGTCCGCGCGAGCTATCGAGTGAAAAAGAGGAAACGACACTTTGTCCAATCGTGGCTTCCAGGGATGGAATCGCATAATGGACGCCGTTGAGAGCAACGATGAACAATAGCAAGACAATTCCCAGACCCGAGATCGCCCAAAGCCGTTTGGGGATCAAATCGGTCGTCTTGAGTTGACGACTTCGACGCGCACCTTCAGTGTACGGACGTGCAGCGATCTGACGGGCAACTGTTTCCCGGGCCGAAGACTTTGACGGTACAGCTTCAGCTTCGTGTGCCGATGTATTTTGATCCAGGGCAACACGTCGTCGGCGTTGCTTGAGACTTTGAGAATTAATAGACAAGGTGCCCGATCCCATTAGGCCTGTGTTTTCGATAACTGTCCAAATAGAGGGGCAGTCACCCTTGAAAACATCGGCAGTGCGACAACAGGGACTTTACGATCGTCGTAACCATTCGGTTGACCCGCAAATTCCGGCCCACTGTCGGAATTGGAAAAATGGAATGCTTGCTAGCGGTGATGTCGCGGCGTTTTTTGGCGATTCGCCACGAGTCCCGTTAAACAGGAAGTCCGGACAATGTCGTTAATTCGATCCCGTCAATCGAAGACAAGTCAACCAACCCGATTTTGTAAACAGCCCAGCCCCTGAATGCCGACTTCCACGTCATCTCCCTTTTTCATGAATATCGGTGGAGTTCGCCCGGCAGCAACGCCAGATGGGGTACCTGTGAAGATCAAATCGCCTGGACGGAGCGTGCAAAACCTGGAAAGATGGGCAATCAGGTATTCCACTGAAAAAATCAGATGCCGTGTGTTAGACGATTGCATGACCAATCCATTTAAACGCAATTGTATATCAAGGTTGCCATGATCGATGCTGTCAGCCGTTGCAATCCAGGGACCGATAGGAGCAAAGGTGTCGAAGGACTTGCCAAGGAGCCATTGCCCGCCTGGTTTTCCTTTCTGCCAGTCACGGGCGGTGACATCGTTGCCGCAGCAAAATCCGAAAACGAAATTCAGGGCCTGCTCCTGTGAAACGTTTCGCGCCGATCGACCGATGACAACAACCAATTCGGCTTCGTAGTCGACAGCGTTACTGATTTCCGGCAACTGGATGATTCCACCCGGGTTGGAAATGCAGCTTGGAAACTTGTTGAATACCACTGGAATGTCTTCAACTGTTGCACCCATTTCGTCTGCATGTTCGATGTAATTTCGGCCAATGCAGATGATTTTTTCCGGAGCCGGAACCGGAGCAAGCAATTGGACATGATCGATAGACCACACGCAACCTGGATTTGGAGTATCTGTCGTGACGTGGGAATCAGCGATCAACTTGTTAACGGATTGGGGAGAGTCGGCGTCGACAGCAACGAGTCCGGAAACCGAATTTCCATCGTCGTTGAGCAATCCCCAAAACCTTGATTGAGCGTGTTGAAAAAAAACGTACTTCATGTCTGCAGTTTTCCGTCGATTTCGATTGAGGCTGCCGATTACCGAATCAGTACCAAAGAATTGTCACATGGACGTGATCGTACCGGACAAGCATTACAACCGGAACAAGGCTACCAAGGTCTGGGGTTTCACAAGCTGCCGATGGTTATCTGTTAAGCCAAAATTGACCGAACAGCAAATCAATCCTAGATTTCCACGACTTAAAGCAACTTTCAGAAGGCTCGCTTGTTAACGCAATCCCCGTCGAAACTATGGATATTCAGGCACCCGATAACAGCACCGACTCCAACATGACCCTGAAACCGGGTAGTTGGATGGCGTCCAATGCTGAACAGTTGTTCCAAAGGAGCCTGGTCGACAGCTTGCGCGAAGGCGTGGTGATGGTCGATCGTTTCATGAAAGTGACGATGTGGAACCGCGCTGCGGAGTCGATGACCGGGATTCGTGGAACCGGAATGCTGAATCAACGCTGGCTTCCAAGCCTGATCGATCTCAAGGATCGATACGACAAGTCCATACCCGACAAGCTATGTCCCGTTACGGAATGTGTGCGAAGGGCAGAACAGGTCAAACTGGCCGCGACAGTGACTGGTCCAGGCGGTCGCCAAATAGCAATCGACTTGCAAGCCGTTCCTGTTATCGGTCATGACCGTACGATTCATGGTGCCGTAGTAATATTCCATGATCTGTCTTCGCAGCTCGATCTTGAACAACAGGTTTTGACGCTTTACGCTCACGCCACACGCGATCAGTTGACCGGCGTCTCGAACCGGGCTCATTTCGAACGATCCATGGAAGCCCGCATTCGCGAGTTTCAATCCAAAGGAACGACTTGCAGCATCATTGTTGCGGATATTGACTTCTTCAAGAAAGTCAACGACGACTTTGGACATCATGTCGGCGATCATGCCTTAATGAGTTTTGCAAAAATCCTGCAACAAAGCGTGCGTGTACACGACCTGGTGGCCCGCTATGGTGGTGAAGAATTTGTAATTATCTGCCCCGATTGCAACGTCGACTCCGCTGTCCAACGCGCCGAAGGAATTCGCGAGGCCCTTGCCGGGCAACCTATCTCTGTACTGAATGGCCGATGCATTACTGCCAGTTTTGGCGTCACAGAATTCCAGCCAGATGATTCGGCGATTTCTGCCTTTGTCCGGGCCGACAAGGCGTTGCTGGTATCCAAGGATAACGGCAGGAATCAGGTCCAGTCCTTGCAGACAATCAAGGTAGAAGATGCCAGCGGAGACGTTGCGGTAGTTAACGATGCATCACGGGAAACAGGTTGGCGCAAGCTCAAGGGAACCGTACTGCGAGTCGTTGAAGGAGATACGTCCGCACCCATCGACGTGCTGGTCGAAAAAATCAAGGGCTTCGTGTCGGACAACAAGGCCGAGATTGTCTTTGCCGAACCGAATCATGTCCGGATCAAGGTAAGCAAACCGTCTGGCGTTAAACTGCGACGGACATTTGACCGGCACACCCCGTTGTTGATTGACCTGGAATGTCGAACACGGATTTGCCCGGAAACGCGACGGGAAAAGGATACCCTGTTGAGGATTTCAGTTCGAACGGTTCATTTGCGCGATCGTCGGCATAAGGAACTTGGACAGCGCGTCGGCGTTGTCCTTCGCGATCTGGTCGAGCATCTTGGCATTGGTTGCGTCGTTACCGAACCGCATAACTCCGAATAACTCGTGCTTTTTCGGCGCGGCACTTCTGCCCAATTGAAAACCGCCAACAGTTGCGGTACCCTGGTTTTCTCAATACCTGCTGTCAATGGTCGTTGATCGCTCCGCGATCATGTTCTTTCTGTCGATCGAATTGCGCTCAACGATACTTTCAGGTTTTGCTCAACCTTCTAAAACCAGATTATCAGGACATTAAACATGGCATTTACCCTTCCAGCACTTCCGTATTCCTACGGCGCACTTGAGCCTCACATCGACGCGAGAACGATGGAGATTCACCATACCAAACATCACAACGCCTACATTGCCAAAGTCAATGACGCGATTGCTGGCACAGACCTCGAATCGCTCTCAATTGAAGATTTGATTTCTGACTTGAGTCGCGTTCCCGATGCCAAGCGAGGCGTAGTCCGAAATAACGGTGGCGGTCACGCCAACCACACGCTTTTCTGGACGATCATGTCCGGGAAAGGGGGCGGAAAGCCGGACGGCGCGCTGGCAAGTGCCATCAACAGTGCCTTTGGCAGCTTTGATGATTTCAAAAACAAGTTTGGCGACGCCGCCGCAACTCGTTTTGGCAGCGGCTGGGCATGGCTGGTTGTCCACAACGGCAAACTGTCGGTCGAGAGCACAGCCAATCAGGACAATCCACTGATGGAAGGCCGAACACCCATCCTCGGCCTGGATGTTTGGGAACACGCCTACTATCTGAACTACCAGAATCGCCGCCCGGATTACGTTGCCGCGTTCTTTAACGTTATCAACTGGTCTGAAGTCGCACGGCGATTTGCAGCGGCAACGGGCTAGGCGGTTTTTTTTGCGGAATCGATTGTCAATTCCGTCCAGATAACAAATCGTCGGTTTATCAATTGTACGAGCTTTTTCTGTCATGGCACGAAACTCGGAAAAGTCCAAATCGGATAGAAACGACGACGCGAACGAAGTCCGTCCCGTCTTCGAAACTGCCTTATCGGAACTGGAAAAAATTGTCGCCGAACTCGAGTCAGGTCAATTAAGCCTGACTGAATCGATCAAGTGTTACGAGCAAGGAGTCGCAATGCTTCGGCATTGCCATAACGCACTGGGTGACGCGGAACAAAAGATCCAACTGTTGACTCGCCTTGACGAGGACGGAATCGCAACCTCAGTTCCGTTCGAGACAATAGCCGCTCAACCAGGGTCGCGCGGTTCAACAAAAGGAAAATCGTCAAGGAATCCCGAGAAATCCGACGATGCCGATGACGATGCCGACGGGCGGCTTTTTTGAACAGGACGAATTCTTAACTTTCCTTTGACTCAAAAAACGTTGTATCGTCGTTGGGCAGTTGTGATCATCGGGCACATACCCGCTTGACATAGGCCGATGGCTGAACGGCGCTGTTTTTTTCATTAGTTCGCAAGATTTGGCAAGACCTTCAAACACCGGGTATTACAATTGGGGCTTTCGTTAGAACAAGTTGGGGCTTTCATGCCCCAGGAGCAAACTTTAACTTATAAGCCCTGCGCAATCTGAAAAACAACCCCGGAGCCCAGTATGAATACCCGTTGCCATCGTCCATTTGTTTCTGTCGCTGTCGCGTTCGTATTAATGACATTCTTCGTTTCAGGCTCCGACGAGTTCAAAGCGGCCGAGATGACAATGCCACAGGCAAAACAAACGACGAATCCCGTAACCCATCAATCAAAAGGAGAACCTCAAATGAAGCTCGGCAACTTTTCCGTGAGTCTTGCGGTCAAGGACTTGAAAGTTTCCAAAGCGTTCTATGAAAAGTTGGGGTTTTCGAAATTTGCCGGAGACGAATCGCAAAACTGGCTGATCATGCAAAACGAAACGGCCACGATCGGTTTGTTCCAGGGGATGTTCGATAAAAATATTATGACGTTTAACCCAGGATGGGATCGCAACGCGGCGACCTTGCCTGAATTTGACGATGTGCGCGACATTCAACGGCAACTCAAGGATCAAGGCATTGAGTTGACAACCACAGCCGACGAGTCGACAACGGGCCCGGCAAGTTTCACACTTTCCGATCCCGATGGAAACATGATCCTCGTCGACCAACACGTCGACAAGGCGAAGAAATAACTAACCCCGACCGCTGTACTTTTGGCGCGAATAATCGGAAGTACATGTGAGGTCCCTTGGCATGCCGGTCTGTCTGTCCCCAGGCAGACAACGATCCTGGGGACAAATCTGGCTGTGGACAACCTGACTTGCGTACATACCTGGCGGGTCGGTCAGGGTGGTGGATACGATCTAATCGGCGTTCGCTTCCCATGGGCCATCTTTGGTGACGTTGAAAAAGGACTTCCCGTTGAAGCGAAAGAGCCCTCCGGAGAAACCACACCAGAGTGTTCCGTTTTTATCTTCCAACATTACCTGAAGACCAAAATTCCGGGTCCAGTGCTTCCTGTCGGTCTCGCTAAACAGTGTGAACGATTCCCCGTCATAGCGATATGCTCCAACACCTGTAGCGCCAATCCAAATATCCCCGGCTTTGGTTTTATAGATCGTGTAAATGTCGTTTTCACTCAGGCCTGCTACCTCCGGGAAACTTGAGAAACTGCTCCCATCGTAGCGACAGACGCCGCCGTCTCCCGTCATTTCGGGTTGGTAGGACTGCATGCAGGCAAACCAGATGTTGCCCTGTTGGTCTTGCAGGACGCCGTTGATGGTATTGCTGCACAGCCCATGGTCCTTGGTGAAATGGGTGAAGGTTTTTCCATCAAACTTGAAGGCACCGTAGCCGTCTGTGCCAAACCACAGGTTGCCATCCTTGTCTACCAGTTCCAGCGCAGGTCTACCGTCAAAGATGGCATACGATGACGATTCCTTTTTAACGATCGGAATTTTGAATTCAATAAAAGTGGATCCGTCGTAGCGAAAAACACCATGATTCATGTTGGCCCAGATGTTCCCTTCGTTGTCTGCCGTAACTCGGCTATCGCCAGCAGGCAAGCCTTCGTCGCTCCCAAATCGGGTAATGGTTTTCCCATCGAATGTGCAAATCCCTTCCTGGGTGCCAATCCACAGATTTCCTTCCTTATCTTCGGCAAAGCTCGTGGCTGCATTGCTCTGCAATCCGTCCACCGTCGAAAACCAGGTTAGCGTTTTTCCATCGTAACGAGACGCCCCTTTGTGCATGGTTCCAAACCACAGATTCCCTTTTTTGTCCTCGAAGGTTGCGACGACATACTGAGCAATCCGATCGGTATCGGCTGGTTTCAAATCAAGAGTCTTCCTGATCCAGTCGGTAACCAGTTTTCGATCAGCATCAGTTGGCTGATCGCAATCTACTGGCGGCATCGTACGATTTTCCAATTGCTCCACGACAGCGGCGTAGACGCCTCGAAGTCCGGCAAGATCGTTTTCAGTCCTGGCCCCAAGAAAATCGAGATCCTTCCAATCTCCGGGCGAGTGGCAGTCGATGCAAAACTGCTCGAGCAGCGGTCGAATTCCCGTCTCAAACTGTTCAATACCATTGTCTGAATCGCTCGATTTTACTTGCCCGCTGCAAGTGGCGATGGCCAGGGACCCGCTGATGATCGAAACAAAGATTAACTTAAGCACGGGAACCCTTTTCAAGAATAACGGCTGATGTGAACACGGATTCTAGCGTCACAGTGCCCGGGAATCTGTAACGCGATGGTAACAACAGGAAAAGAACGGGGACAGCGGAAAAGAACGGGGGCAGGGCCATTTTATCGTCTCTGTGGTTTGCCGGGGCACGCGCAGGGTGGCTTCGAACCCCGGTTTGTTCGCAAGCGCGCGGTGTAGTTCCGAGGGGACAGGGTGGTGTCCGGATTGAATGAATTCACAACTTCTCTGTTATTCGGTCTTTATCAAAAATCGGTGCTGGGGGATTCAAAACGCAGAGGCGCGGGAGGACACAGAGTTAGGGCCGGTTAGGGCCGGGGCATTTCCCTCCTGTGCATACTGTGACTTTGTGTTAATTGAAATGGAGCAGCCATGCAAGAAAACGATCTTACATACTCCTTCATTGGTGCAGCGATCGAGGTTCTACGTCGGTTGGGCCCTGGATTGCTGGAACCGGCCTACCGGTTTTCCGGTACGGACTGAAACAAGTTAAACCGGTTTGTTGTCGGGATGGGTATTGAGATCGGCTTAGGAGCCTGGAAACGGTCGCTTTCCACGGTTATCCGAACGGGGATTTTCCGGTTACAATGGTGGTAATTGCCATTTGAAACCCGGGTAATGTCGGCGGGCGTTGAACAAAATACTATCGATACGGGCTTCCTTGATTGGACAAAGAACTTGCGTTGTCTGCTGAATCGAAGGACCGGAATTCTTGTGAACGGGCTTGCTGGATGCCGTCCTCTCCGAATTGGGACTGGGCTAACTCATGCATGAATCGACCGCGGTGCTGCCAGTGACCTTTAATATTGATTCCGCGAGGTCGTTGATCAACGAACGCCTGGGTTTCTACACCGAGTTTGATTCGGATTGTCCGGCGCAGTTAGCAGAGGCGATTCGGTACAGCTTGCTCGGGTCTGGAAAGCGACTGCGTCCGCTCCTTGTATTGATGGCAACGGATGCCTGCGGCGAGGATTTTTTGCAAGCGTTGCCGGCGGCCTGTGCCGTCGAGATGATTCACACTTATTCGTTGATCCATGACGATCTGCCGGCCATGGACGATGACTTGCTTCGGCGCGGAGTGCCGACTTTGCATGTGAAGTTCGATGAAGCAACGGCGATTCTTGCCGGTGATGCTTTGATCCCGATGGCGTTTCAGGTGGTCTGCAGCGAGTATCCTCCATCGATTGCGGCGCCATGCTGTCTGGAACTGGCGACTGCTTGCGGGGCGAGCCGTCTGGTTGGTGGGCAAGTCGACGACCTTGCACAGGAGAAGGCTCCGAACGCCAACTTGAACGAGTTGGAGCACATACATCGGCGCAAAACCGGGGCTTTGTTATCTGTTTCGCTCAAATTGGGTGCGATAATCGCCGGGGCCAACGAAGAGCAAAAGGCCGCGCTACAGCAATTCGGTACCCATTTGGGGCTGGCATTTCAAATTGTCGACGATTTGCTGGACTGCCGGGGCGATTCAGCCAAAATGGGAAAAACGACTGGCAAGGACACGGGCCGGGGAAAACTGACCTATCCCAACCTGATTGGGATTGAACCAAGCGAAACACGAGCCAAAGAACTGATTCAGTCGGCAATCGAAGCAATTGACTGTTTGGGTTCACGGGCCAACTCGTTAAAATCACTTGCCAGATTTGTTCTGGAAAGGAATCAATAATCGCCATGACACACAAAATATTGCCCACTCTCGAATCGCCGATGCAGTTGCACACGATGAGTCTTGCCCAGCTTGAGCAGACTGCGACTGAGATCAGGGAGACCCTTTGTGGGCTATTGTCGCACCGAAGCGCGCATTTTGCCTCTAACCTGGGGGTAGTTGAATTGTGCCTGGCACTGCACAGTAGTTTTGACTTCAGCTATGACAGACTCATTTGGGATACGGGCCACCAAATCTACCCGCAAAAACTGGTAACGGGTCGATACCATGATTTCCTTTCGATCCGGACGCGCGGCGGGCTGATGGGATACCCCAATCCGTCGGAAAGTGAATACGATTTGTTCATGACCGGCCATGCCGGCTGTAGCGTGTCGACGATGGTGGGTATCCGAAGCGGCGACGACCTGCACGATGAAGGCGACCGGCACGCAGTTGCTGTCATTGGTGACGGAGCCTTGCCGTCCGGAATCGTTTTTGAAGCGTTCAACAACGTCGCCGGCATGAAATCGAATCTGCTTGTGATTCTGAATGACAACGAAATGTCCATTTGCCCACGGGTCGGTGGCATGGCAAAGTACCTTGATCGCCTTCGCGCCAACCCGGCGTATACAGGGTTCAAATCGGAGGTGGTCAGTATATTGAACAAGGTACCGCTGCTGGGTGATCCGGCGGAACGACTGCTTGCCCAGATCAAGGAAGGGGTCAAGGCTGGTTTGCACGGCGGAATGATGTTCGAGGAATTCGGGTTCCGTTACTTCGGCCCGATCGATGGCCACAATATCGGGCTCGTCAAAAAGTACTTGCAAATGGTCCGGAAAATCAAAGGTCCGGTCTTGCTGCATGTCATTACGCGAAAAGGATACGGATTCAAGCCAGCGGCAGATGATCCGGTTTTCTTCCACACGCCTCCGGCATTTGATCCGGATAATTTGCCTGCTCCGACCGTCAAGAAGTCGTCATCGCGCGCTTATACCGATCATGCCGCCGACGCGATCGCCGAACAACTGGACAAGAATCCACTTGCCACGGTCATTACGGCCGCCATGTGCCAGGGAAACAAGCTGGAACCGCTACGAGACCGGTTTCCAAAACAGTTCTTTGACGTTGGAATTTGTGAAGCGCATGCGGTCGCTTTTGCTGCCGGGCAGGCCAAGACGGGCTGTCGCCCGATCGTCGATATCTACAGCACTTTTTTGCAGCGCAGTTTTGACCAGATCTTTCAGGAAGTCTGCCTGCAGAACCTGCCTGTCACTTTCATGATGGATCGGTCTGGCCTGACGGCTACCGATGGTCCAACTCATCACGGAACGTTTGACATGTGTTATATGCGAATGTTCCCGAACATGGTCGTGATGGTTCCGGGCGACGCACTTGATATTCCAGCCATGCTGGATTTTGCCATGTCACAAAATTCGCCTTGTGCGATTCGTTATCCGAAGGATACCGCGGTTGAATTGCCTCGTACACCCAAGCCGATCGAATTGGGTCGAGCGGAAATTCTTGCCTGGGGTCGCGACGGCATGATTCTTTGTGCTGGTACGCCGTTAGTCAACTGTATCCGCGCCGCTGAATCATTGCGAAAAGAAGGACTGGAAATCGGCGTAGTCAGTGCCCGATTTGTGAAACCTCTCGACAGCGAAACCATTGCCAAGATTCTTCGCGATATGCCACTCGTAGTCACTGTCGAGGAAGGGATGTTGATGGGCGGATTCGGCAGCGCCGTGCTGGAACTTGGTAACACGATGAATATCGATTGTTCCCATGTTCATCGACTGGGTGTTCCTGACCGATTTATCGCACATTCCGAACGCAATGAAGTGTTGGCTGATATCATGATCGATGCGGCGGGGATCGCTGAAACTTGCCGTCGACTTGCCGCCAAGTCCGTTGGCGATCCAGATTCCGTCATTTCATCCCGAAACAAATAGTTCGAACCGCGTCGGGCATCGCCAGTGCCGCTTGCATTTTGCCGGTTCGACCTGGCGTAGAACTAACGGAGGGTGTCCGGGAATTAATTTCCGCAGAAACGAACTGGTT
The DNA here is from genome assembly GCA_031414755.1 of Pirellulaceae bacterium. Classification (GTDB taxonomy): domain Bacteria; phylum Planctomycetota; class Planctomycetia; order Pirellulales; family Pirellulaceae; genus CAJQPP01. Next base: position 28,438 of record JANNWJ010000049.1, read on the forward strand.
TCATTCAAATCGGGGTGCCACTGTTGGCTTGTCCAGCAGTGTCCGTCCAAAAAACACTGTTTGGCAAGCAAACAGTGGCACCCTTTTATCGGACACCCTAAATTAACTTCAAAAAAAGCGAAACGCGCTCCAATGTCCATCGTGCGGGCAAGGAAACGAATCCATCGTGGTTAAATTGATATCAGGGAAAAACAATGAACGGCTGCGAGTGGTCATTCTTGGATCAGGCGACCGTCGACCTGAAATTCTGCAACAAGTTGAATTGTTGCGACCGGTAATTGCTGATTCTGCTGAAATCGTTGCTGAAGACCTGAATTTCGATCACGTTTGGTCCAACGCCCATTCTGGTGAAGCACCCAATTTGGCGATTGTGCTTGGTGGAGACGGGTCGATCCTTCGTGCCGCCCGATACATGGGTGATGAACAACTTCCCGTCCTTGGTGTCAATCTTGGCAAGTTGGGGTTTCTGGCGGACACGCAACCAAAACACCTGTCAACAGCGCTTCGAAGCATTGGAAATGGGGACTTTGAACTCGTCAATCATCTGATGATGCGTTGCCAAATCGAGTCCGCTGGCAAAGTGACCCACGACGAAATGGGTTTGAATGAGCTGGCTGTACTTTCCGGGCCGCCGTTCGCAATGAACTACATTGATCTTTACGTCGATGGGCATATGGCGACATCATATAGCTGCGATGGATTGATTATCAGCACGCCGACTGGTTCAACAGCACATAGTTTATCGGCGGGAGGGCCGATTCTTCGCAAGGACTTGCAGGCTTTTGTTATTTCGCCCATCAACCCGCATACATTGACCGTGCGGCCGGTTGTTGATTCGGCGAATCGGGTGTACGAGTTCGTCGTTCGCGCTCCAGGAGTAACAACTTCGGCAGTACTGGACGGACAAGTGCTATCGGTTTTGGGATCAAGGGATCGGGTGCGAATTGAACGGGCCAAACCAGTTTTTCAAACCGTTCAAGTGTCCGGACAGGACTATTATCGGACGCTTCGCCAAAAACTGGGTTGGCGAGGCAATTTCAAAAAGAACCATTGAACGAAAATCCCTTTGCCCAACCTGGCGACAACGTCGGGTGACACGTCAGGCAAGGAGATCATGCAGGGAGGCAATCAAATGCGTTTGTTTTTTTCGGTGATCCTTTGTTCCGGACTGATGACCGGCGTTTTTTCTGTTGCGAATGCGCAACAAGACAAAACGGACCTGGAGCGTTCTACCAGCCGGGCGACGTCGAACCAGCGGTTTGAATTGCGCTACAAGATGCAATCCGGTGATATACTTCGCTGGACCGTTGAACAAATCGCTTCGACCGAAACGCGAATGGCAGGTCATGAGGAGAAGTCCTCGCTTCGCAGTCGATCGGTACACGCATGGACGGTTCAAAGTGTTGACTCGCTGGGCAATATGACTTTCCAGAACCAGCTCGAGTCCGCTACTGAATGGCAAAAGGTCGGCGATGATGACCCTGTTTCCTATGACAGCAGCAAGAACGACGAAATCCCGGACGTCTATTTGCCGACAGCCGAAAAAATCGGTAAGCCGATTGCGACGATCACGATCAGTCCGTTGGGCGAAACCGTTAATCGAGTAGAGTTGATCAAAACGCCGGAACTTGGAATGGGTTCAATTACCACGCCCTTGCCCGATCGAATGCTTGCGATTGGCGAGCAATGGGATATTCCGGAAGATATGCAGGCGCGACGCAAAGACAAGAGCCTCAAAACAATCAAGTCGCGAATGTTGTACACGTTGCGCAATGTTGAAAACGGAATTGCCACGATTTCATTTCGCCGTGAGCTCCTGACGCCGATCGAAGATCCCTGGATCGAGATGCAACTCCAACAGAAAATGAATCAGGGATCCATTCATTTTGACATTGCAAAAGGCTGCGTTGTCAAAAAAATCGTTCAATGGGACGAGCAAGTCCAGGGATTCGAGGGAAACGACAGCTTCCTGAGATACCTTGGATCCTACACAATGGAGTTGGCGACAACAGCAGCGACGCCAACAAATGCCGGCAATTCCTTGACCCCGTTGGTTCCTGCGATTGCCGAGCGCTCAAACACGTATATCAAACCGGTGGACGGCAAGCCGATCATTCGAAAATAACTCGAAGCGGAATCGGTCCATTGATGCAAGTTGCGTTGACTGGAAACGGACGAGGCCTATCGCATAAAGCTGCCACCGCCCGTTTGCGGCAGGGCGGTGAGATTTTCAGGCTGCAAGGGAGAGGGACGGCGGACGCTGCCTGGAGCGTAGGTTCCCTGACCGCTGAGTTGCAATGTCACTGGAATTTGCGACACTTGTGTCAAACGATTTTCGCCAGTCGCATTGCTTGCCTGCATGATGTTCTGCGAGGCGGACTCATTACGCGACGTGAATGGCTTGTAGGGGGTCGATTCGTATTGCGAACCGGTCGCTCCGTTGGAAACCGTGGCATTGTTGGGATTGAACTGGCCAGGGACAGGACTTGCCTGGGTGAGCATCGATCCGCTTGATGGAGCAAAATCGCCAGTCCCGATCGTGTTGGTGACCGAGGGCTGCAATGGTGACATCGTTGGCATCGTTGGCATCGTCGATTGGGCAAGCTGCTCGTACCGTGCCGATGGAGCGGGGGATGCTTTCGGAGCAAGTGGCGAAAAGCTGCCCTTATTGGGTTCGAATTTTGACGACGAATTGTTCGACAATCCCGAACTGCCAGATGAGATATAGCGGGGAGTCGATGGTTGTTTAAGGTCGTCGCTGTTTTGTCGCGCAGGCGGCATGGAAACATTGGCTGTGTCAACAAGCGCCCGGTTAACGCTCTTAGCAGCTTGTTCAGTTGTTGATTGCGATTTTTCTGCAAGCTCTTCCCATGAACGGTTCACTTCATCCGCGAATGCATCCAGCGACTCGTTGTTGGTGGACGCAGTTTCGGGGCGAACAGGCGGTCCTTCTCCCTGGTCAAGGCGTGAAGCGCTTTCGGCCACCGCGGTTCGTTCCGGCGTGAATTTTTGCGAAGGAGGCTCAATGTACTCTGAATCGAGCTTATCATTGTTCTTCCAAAACGCCAGCTTTTGCATATTGAATTTGCTGGATTGGCATCCTGTCGCGAATGAAATTACGCAAGCAACGGACAGCCAGAAACAGACGATTCGGAATCGCATAAAGTCCCTTTGATCGTAAATCGTAGCAGGGCGGGAAATGGAACCGAGCCCTTTCGGAAAAAAGTCGCGGGGATGTTGATGGCTTCACGAGGTGGCGTCAATTGCAATCTTTACCGAATTTCCAATTTGGCTCGTTCCCGACAAATGCACGCTTTCGAATTGATTCATGCTCGCTAGCGAATGGCATTTGAGACGTCCGGAATTGCCGGTTCACGAATCAATTGGGGCAATGGAGGTCTCGTCAACGATGCTTTGGATTGTCCCGTGTGCCAATCGGGTAATGATCCGTTCGCCGACATTGACCGAGTTGCCGCTGCGAATTGTCGCTCCTGCCAACGTTTGAGTAACGCTGTAACCTCTGGCAAGCACACCGAGTGGACTAATGGCATGCAGTCGTTCTGCCTGGATCGCGATTCGGTTTCGCTCTTTTTCGAGAATACGAACAATGACCGAATCCAGCCGGAGTCCCAGGTCATCGACACGTCGCATGGGCACAGTCAACAAATCACCAGGTGATTGCAGCACCCGACGTGATTGAACCGCTCTCAATCGCACTTGTGCGCGGGTAATTGAAGACTTCAAGGATGATTGCAATCGCCTGCGAAAATTCGCAAGCAGTTCATCAAGTTCCAGGCGCAAAGGAACGACAAGCTCGGCTGCTTCGCTCGGTGTTAGAGCCCGAACGTCAGCAGCAAGGTCGGCCAAGGTAACATCGATTTCGTGACCAATACCACTGATGACGGGTATTTCGCATTCGGCGATTGCGCGAACGACGATTTCTTCATTGAAACTCCACAAGTCTTCGGCACTGCCGCCTCCCCGTGTCACGACGACGACATCCGGCGGTGGTTTCAGCAGTCCTGCCACGACGACTCCTTCGGCAATTTCTCTCGCTGAACCATCGCCTTGTACCCTTGCCGGAATGATCATGACCTCAATGTTGGGCCAGCGACGGATTAAAACTTTCAGGAAATCCTGAATCGCAGCTCCCGTGGGGCTTGTTACCACGGCGATTCGTCGGGGCCAGGCAGGCAAGGGCTTTTTGCGTTCCGCAGCGAAAAGGCCTTCGGCCTCCAGCCGCGCGTGCAGTTTCTTCAGCGCCAGTTGAAGGGCTCCGAGCCCCAACGGTTCGATATGGCGCACAACAAGTTGATATGTTCCGCGCGGCGGATAGATATCGATCTCGCCTCGACAGACGACTTGCATTCCATCTGCCAGATCAAATGCGACTTTGCTGGCGTCGTTTTTCCAAAGTACCGCACGCAACTGGGCGTTGTCGTCGTTTAATGTCAGGTAAATGTGCCCGCTGCGGGCGGATGTGAAATTCGAGATTTCACCGCTTACCCAGACATCCCGGAACTTTTCCTGCAAAGCCCATTTCAGGCGCTGTGTCAGCCCGGTAACGGAGAGTATGTTTTCGTTTTCCGGTGGTATCGCGGGCACGTTCGTTGTTACGCCGGGAAAAGTAATCGAGCCAAACCCCCGAATTGTAACCTATTTCGTTCCAACAAGAATTCGTCTTGTCGATCTGTGCAATAGCGGTCTGCCCATTCAGTCGAGTTGTGAATCTTCCGTATCAATACCATAATGCGGAATTATCCTCGACCAGGCAGCGAATCAGGCAATGGAAATGTCCAAATTGAAAACCAACGAAAAAATCCTTCAACCCGGAATCACTTTTGACGACGTCTTGATCGTGCCACGATACAGTGAAATTATTCCAGGAGAAGTCAACACTCAAACTCAATTGACCCGTCGGATCACACTGAACATTCCCATTCTAAGTGCGCCCATGGACACGGTGACCGAATCGGAGCTGGCCATCGCACTTGCCAAAGTTGGCGGACTCGGTGTAATTCACAAGAATATGTCGATCGAAGCGCAATGCGAGGAAGTCCGCCGGGTGAAACGGAGTGCCAACGGGATCATTGTCAACCCTGTCACGTTGCCCCCCGATGTTCCTGTGATTCGGGCGCAAGAGTTGATGGATCAGGAGAACGTCTCCGGCATTCCTATCGTGCTAGCTGATGGCACGCTGGTTGGAATTCTTACACGTCGGGATTTGCGGTTTCTTGAGCGGGGAGATGTGGCAATTCGCGAAGTTATGACGACCGATCCGTTGGTAACGGCTACGGGGAAGGTAACGCTTGCGGAAGCTGAGAAAATTTTAACGGCTAAAAAGGTGGAGAAACTTTTGCTGGTTGACGAAGACAAGAGACTGAAGGGGCTGATCACGATCAAAGACATCGACATGATGAAGCGGTTCCCCAATGCTTGCAAAGACGAGCATGGGAGATTGCGGGTCGGTGCTGCTGTTGGTGTTAACGACATCGACCGCGCCCTGGCTCTCATCAAACACGATGTCGACGTTTTGGTTGTGGACAGCGCTCACGGTCACTCGAAAAATGTACTCGAGGCGATCCGGGCAATCAAAGCCGTCGCGGACATAGATGTCATCGCCGGCAATGTTGCAACCAGCGAAGGTTGTCAAGCCTTGATCGATGCCGGTGCCGACGCAGTCAAGGTCGGAATTGGACCGGGTTCGATTTGCACGACGCGAGTTGTCAGCGGGATTGGCGTGCCACAAATCACGGCAATCAACAATGCGGCCATGGTCGCCACAAAACACAACATTCCGATTATCGCCGATGGAGGAATTCGTTTCTCGGGCGACATCACCAAAGCCATCGTGGCCGGTGCGGATTGCGTAATGATTGGTGGATTGCTGGCGGGTTTGGCCGAAAGTCCAGGTACCACGATTTTGTTCCAGGGTCGTACGTTCAAGACGTATCGGGGAATGGGATCGCTGGGAGCCATGGTCAAAGGGTCCAGTGAACGATATCGGCAAGGCAAACATGCATCGTCGGACAAACTTGTTCCCGAAGGTGTGGAAGGCCGGGTGCCGTTCAAGGGGCCGCTTAGCGATTTCGTTTATCAACTCGTTGGTGGCCTCAAGGCCGGAATGGGTTATTGCGGAACTCGCACGATTCATGAATTGCGTACGGAAGCGCAATTCATACAAGTTTCCGCGGCGAGTGTAAGAGAAAGTCACCCCCATGACATCGCCATCACGCAAGAAGCGCCCAACTACAGCGTCGGCAATACTTCACAAGACAAGAACTAGCCCTCTCGTTCAGTTCGCGTTTTCGCGGATCGCGGAGATTGCCGCCAAGGGCTTGATGACGACGGCAATTGCAGCCATCGTTTGGCCATTTTCCGTTTCCGCCCAGGAAACTCCACAGAAATTTGTCCGACCACCCCGATTCATGCCGCCCGTTCACGCGCAACCACTCCGGGATCCCGGTCAGTCATGGCCATCCCCACAACCGCTTAGGAACGTTCTGCAAGTCTCCGCCGTTCAGGAATTCGATTTGCCACTTGCGCAAGCCGGATATTCGCAAACACAACAACACGTTCCTGCCGATCAATGGCAATCCCGGCAAGCCCCTGCGTCCAACAGAAATGCCTGGCAAGAGCTTGCCGCGCCCGATTCATCTTTGCCGGAATTTGATCTATCGGACGTTCCACCTCAAGCGCCTTCTACTCAAGACAATGAGTCGGGCTGGAACAACAGCAATGAAAAAAGTGTCCTTGTCCGATCACCTGAGCAATCCCGGTCAACACCTGACAAGGGTAACGAATTGCGACAAATCCAGGTCGAACCACGGCGATTGTCGTCGGGTCACTCCACGCCAGCCAACTTTCGCAATCCTCCGGCAGCATTTTCCCAGGAGTCAGACGGCACCAATCCCAATGTAGCTCGCGGTCGCAAGAGTTGCGAAGTGTTTCGATCCGAATTATTGAACGCCCCAATCACCGACATCGTCCTGGACACGTCGCCACTTCGACCGACTCACGATACGAATCAACGCGACCTGACGCGTACGTGGACAGATTGCAACGGCAATACATTGGGTATCGGTACTCTGACAGGGCTGGAACGAAGTTACATCGTTATCGCCAACGAATCAGGAACGGATCAACGTATCACCACATCGCAACTCAGCGATGGCGATTTGGCAATTGTGACATCTTACTGGGCACTACCCAACGAATGCAGTCTGGGATGTTATCCATTCGAAGGCCGCTGCTGGGTCCCGAATACGATGCTTTGGAACGCCTCGGCCCTTTGCCACAAGCCGCTGTATTTTGAAAACGTTCAACTGGAACGTTATGGTCACACACACGGGCCGATTATGCAGCCCATTCGTTCGACCGCTCACTTTTTCATCAGTCTGATTTCCTTGCCCTACCAGACAGGTATTCATCCATCGACCGAGTGTGTCTACGCATTGGGATACTACCGACCGGGTGACTGCGCCCCATGGCTCATGGACCCGATTCCACTAAGCCTGAACGGCGCAGTGAGACAAGCCGGTTTTGTGGCAGGGGCAGCGGCGATTCTTCCCTAGCGGATTGGAAATCGACTACCAGGATTCATTGACACTTCATTGATTCGACAGGAACCGATACAAATTAGGAAGCCTTAATTGTCTTGAGGGCGATTGGCTCGAAACGGCCCCCGGCATGCAGATGCCAGGGGCCGTTTTATTTTTTGCAGTCGACTTCAGGTTCCGGAAGCGACATATTCGCCTGGTTTGTTTGCGAATTCGTTGGTTTTTGCGATGGTCCGTTACCACAAGCAAGTGATGCTGCGTTAACAACGCAGCATCGCATTGTCACCGTCCTGTAACAATGCCAGCTTTATGCGGAACAATTGCTGTTCAATGTGCGTCATAACGTTATCTTCAAATGGGGGCCGAAACAGGGCTGGCGAGCTTGCGTCGCATCCAATAACTCAAATGGCAGGAAATCACCATGAAAAAAATCGTCATCCGACTTTTCGCGTTCCTGATGCTGGGGACACTAGCTCCATTTGCTTTTGCACAAGGTGTGTTGATTTCGGAAGACGCCGCAAACGACTTTCATTTGCCCCGCCATCACTGGCATCATCCGCAACCCCGACCGCAAGGCGCTTCCTACCGGATCAAGGAAATTTCCATCAACTCGAGTATCGATGGGCAAGTCGCCACAACCCAGGTGTCGCAAACTTTCGTGAACACAAGTTCGCGGCAAATCGAAGCGTCGTTTGTGTTTCCCCTTCCCTATGATGGGGCCGTTGATCGAATGACTTTTCTGGTCGATGGCAAGGAATACGAGGCGAAGCTGCTTGACGCTCAAAAGGCGCGAGAAGTCTACGAAGGATACATTCGACGAAATCAGGACCCAGCCTTACTGGAATGGATGGGGCAGGGAATGTTCAAGACGAGCGTTTTCCCGATTCCAGTTGGTGCCGAACGTACCGTTCAGATCCGCTATACGCAGCTACTCCGACAGGATATGGGAATCAACGATTACCTGATCCCGCTTTCTTCTGCAAAGTACACCGACCAACCGATCGAGACGTTTACTGTCAAGGCAACGATTACCTCGACCGACAAATTGAAAAACATCTACAGCCCTACTCACGACATTCAAGTCGATCGTTCGGGCGACAATATGGCGACCGTCAAGGTTGACATCAAAAACTATATTCCCGCCAACGATTTGCGGATTATGTTCAGCACCGACAATCGCAATGTCGGTGCGAATCTTGTCAGCTTTTGGCCGAACGAGCACGAAGATGGTTACTTCACCTTATTGACGACGCCTGAGATTCGGCAGAACTCAACGGACGTGCAACAGAAAAGTGTGGTCTTCGTCATTGATCGGAGCGGAAGCATGAACGGCAAGAAAATGGAACAAGCTCGCGCGGCCGCCAAATTCGTGCTAAACAATCTGGGCGAAAACGATCTATTTAATTTAGTCGCCTATGACACCGAGGTTCAGACATTTCGACCGGAACTACAGCGGTTCAATGCGACGACACATGCAGAGGCACTCGCTTTTGTCGAAGGTCTTTTCGCCGGTGGCAGCACCAATATCGACGGCGCATTGCAGGCCGCTTTTGGGATGGTCAACGATTCCTCCGTTCCGACTTACATGGTCTTTCTGACCGACGGCTTGCCCACAAAAGGGGAAACGAACGAAGCGAAAATCGCCGCCACTGCGAAAACGAATAACAAACATGGTGCGCGGTTGCTCAGTTTTGGTGTCGGATTCGACGTCAATAGCCGCTTGCTCGACCGTTTAACCCGCGAAAATCGGGGTCAAAGCCAGTACGTTCGCCCCGACGAAGATCTTGAGGAACATGTGAGCCGCCTGTACTCGAAAGTGTCGGCTCCTGTTTTGACCGATGTCAAAATCGAATACATTTTCGAAAACGCTCCGGCAAGCACGCCAGTCATCAATCGTGTTTACCCCGCCGAAGTCCTTGATCTGTTCGCCGGTCAGCAACTGGTCCTCGTCGGACGTTATCGGGGCAAGGGCCCTGCCAAACTGAAAATCAGTGGACGTATTGGCGATGAAACTCAGAGCTTTGAGTACGACGTAAAATTTGCCGAACCGTCATCCAACAGCCAATTCGCTTTTGCCGCCCGATTGTGGGCCGTTCGTCGCATCGGTGAAATCATCGACTTGATTGACCTTGAAGGACAAAACAAGGAGCTGATTGACGAATTGGTCCGATTGTCGACGGAACATGGTATTCTGACCCCTTACACGTCGTATCTGGCTGACGATCTGGCTTCACCAAACGACTTGTCGAATCGGGAACTGAATTTCGGTCGAACCCGCGATCAATTGCAGGCCCTTTCCCAGGCAGATGGCCAAAGCGGTTTTGCCCAACGGGGCATCAAACAATCACTCAAAACTGCCGACTATGCAGCCGATTCGGCCCGGGAATGGTCGGGGGGTGCTGGCGGAGGCGGTGGTCTTGGTGGCCGAATGCAACTCGGCCAAGGTTCGACACGCGGAGGAATCGGCGGCGATGCCAACACTGGCGGCATGAGTTATGCCGACGAGTCCTCCGAAAAGAGCGTTGAAGAAGTTGTTCGTCGCGCCGGCAAGGACACAGTCTACTTGCGTAGCAATACCCTCGTTGCGTCCAATGCTGCCGATGTCGATCTGGAAAAGGACAAGGCCCGGATCATCGAAGTCAAACGCTTTAGCCAGGAGTATTTTGATCTGTTGAAGATAACCAGCAAGGACGAGAACCAGTTGTTGGCATTACAAGGGGCAGGCGAGGAAATGGTTGTCCGCTTGCAAGGCAAAATCTATCGAATCAACTAGGCAAATTGCTTTTTAAATTCGAATCAAAAACATCAGGCGTAGACGTAGGCCGTAACAAGCGAAGCGCTGTTACGGCGGTTGGTAATGCCGTAACAGCGCTTCGCTTGTTACGGCCTACAGAAAAATACAATCGGCGTCCGACGGAGCCGCAGAGAAGTAGGCCGTAACCAGCGCAGCGACGTTACGGCAATTGGCCCTTGCCGGCATCGGACCGAAAAGGATTGCCCGTTTTATACAGTTCCAGGCGTTGACGGCCAATATCTTTTTTGTCATTTGGGGCAAGTTCGATAGCCTTCGTCTGAACAACAACCGCTTCGTCAAAGTTGCCTGTTTCGGCAAGGGCGGCAGCCAGGGTATCGACATGGCTCCAGTCGTTCATACCGGAAATCTCGCAGGCCTGTTTGGCAAGTTCGAGTGCTTTCTTGCCATCGCGGTAACTGTCATCGGTGCAAATCGCCAAAAACCAGGCCTTGGCATTGAGGGCTTCCGAATCGTCGGGAGTCAGTTCAAGTGCCTTGTCGAAATCAGAACGGGCTTTTTCGTATTCGTGCTTCCCCATCCAGGCGCCGCCCCGATTCATAAACGCGAGCGCCGATTGTTCTTCCAGTTTGATCGCAGCATCGAAATCGGCAATCGCCAAATCGAACTTGCCCGCTTCGGTCAGGAGGACACCCCGATTGCTAAATGCCTTGGAAAATTCCCTGTCGAGTTCAATGGACTTGTCGAAATCCTTCATCGCATTTTCAATACTTCCCGCTTTGTAACGAATCCAGCCGCGGTTGTTGTAGGCTTCGGCAGAATTCGGATCAAGCTGAATCGCCTGACTGGCGTTGTCGTCGGCGCGGACAAGATCACCACGGCCCAGCAAAACATTGCTTCGACCAATATAGGCTTCGGACAGGTCATCGCGAATTGAAATCGCCTTGTCAAAGTCCTCGAGCGCCTTGGCCGGTTGCCCCGCCGCATGTAGCGATACACCGCGATTGACATAATAAACCGGAATATCCTTTTGCAACTCGATCGCCTTGTTGTAATCTGCAATGGACTTGTCAAGTTCGCCGGTTGCGTAAAAACACATGCCCCGGTTGTGCCAGGCGTTGGCGTAGTTTGGCGAGAGGCTGATTGCATAACTGATGTCGCGAATCGCAGGTGCGATTTGATTCATTCGCATATAAACCAGGCCGCGGTTGTTCCAGAAGTTTGGCCGGGTGGCATTGATCTTTAGCGCGTTGTTCAGGTCCTGAAAGGCAGCTCCCAAGTCGCCCTTTTCCAAATGAATCATTGCCCGGGTGGCCAGGGCGTCAAAGTCACGTTCGTTGTCCCTGATTCGCCGGGAGTACTGCTCCATCGCCAGATCGAGCGTCAGGACGTACTGTTTCGGAATCCATCCACTAATGTCTCGAACAGCGCACCATTTACCATTCACACCGATCACCCGGTACACACCACCGGCGTAAACTTTTCCAACCTTGTTTTCTCCAAGTTTAGTGTCGTAATCAATCGTCGCCACTATCGCTTCGCCAACTTTTTTGGCCGCGACGGTACCAACGAAGCTTGAAAAGATGACGAACAGGATTGCTATCGGGAGAGGCCAACGCGAAACAAAAAGCAAGCGATCAAACGAAAAGCGATTCATGGCAGGACCTGAGTGTAATTCGATGGAAAGCGCCGAAGCGCCGGTGGTGAACCGTTCCAGATTATCCGCTTGGCGAACTCGTGCAAGCGACAAGTACCAGGTTGTCAAGAATTTCTAATTCGGAATCCCGACAAAAACGCAATTGTCCCCCAATCCATTGATAATGGTGGCCAAGGCACTATTGCGACCCCAAGTTCATTACCCGTCATTTGCCGATGCAGAAGCGTGAGAAAACCCGGTCGAGTATGTCGTCCGTGTAAACACGCCCGCTAATGATGGCGAGTTCGTCGAGCACCATTCTCAAACTGCCAGCGATCACTTCATCGCCTTCCCCGTTCCTCGCGAACTGCAATGCCAATTCCAGTTCATCGCGGGCCTGTTCGACGCTTTCGGTACATCGATCGGACGTTCCAATAACGGCGTGAGTAGTTTCATCTGTTTGACTGGACACCAGGAACTGGATTCGAGTGAGTAATTCGGAAAGTCCGGTGCCGGTTACACTGGATACTGCGACAGCGTTTTCAATGTGTTGCATGAAAACGGTTCTCGGCAAATCGGATTTGGTTTTTACGACGAGGAAATTCTTCGTGTCTGATGATTCCGCGACCTGTTGACGTTCCCAGTCGTTGATGCCGCAAGTCGTATCGATACAAAAAAGAACGATATGCGCGTCTCCTCGCACGATGGTTGCAAGCTTGCCTGCGCGTTGGTCCACGTCCGACGTCCGATTCGTGTTTGGCTCACCTGATCGATCGATCGAGGTATCTGACATGATGCCGGCAGTATCAAAAAGCTCCACCGCCACTCCCCCCACTTCCAGCGAGAAAGACGAATAGTCACGCGTCGTACCCGCTTCGCTGGAAACGATCGCCAGAGGCTCTTTGCCTGCCCTCCTGGCAAGTGCGTTGAATAAACTGCTCTTGCCCGTATTGGGACGTCCGCAAATCGCTACCCGAACGGCGCTTTTCTCCATTCGGCGACTGCGCAGTTTTTTGACGATCTGATCAAGTTCGTTCAGGGCGACCTGGAGGGAGTTGGTAATGTCGCTGCGCGAAACGAATTCGATGTCGTCTTCGACGAAATCCAGTCCGGCTTCGACTTGCGCCAATAGATCGAGCAATCGGTTGCGAAGCAATTCGATGGGGTTGGCCAATCCGCCCGCCAGTTGTTTCAGGGCGAGTTGCATTTCTGCTTCCGAACGTGCATCGATGACTCCCAGTACGGCTTCGGCCTGGGTCAGATCGATTCTTCCTGCCAGAAAGGCGCGAAGGGTGAATTCACCAGGTGCTGCATTACGAATCCCGCATTTTCCCAGGCAACGAATGATTTCATGCAAGACGGGCAGGGCTGCGGTGCAATGAATTTCTGCGGACGGCTGACGTGTGTAGCTGTGCCGTGTCGGCCACAAAAACACCTTGGCAGCGACCGGGCCGAGGGGTTCTCCGGCGTCGACAAAAACCGGAACGACGCAAGCGCGTTTCCGACCGGCCAAAGAATGCCCGTCCCCGGCCGAAACGCATTTATCCAGTTGCCGCAGCAGCTCCGGACCACTGCAACGAATAAGTCCTCGCAATCCAGCGCCTGCCGCGCTGGCGATGGCAGCTATCGATTGATTGACGTCACCGATCACGTTGAACCTGCCGAATCCTAACGGTCACGCATCTTGCGTTTACGTTCCTTACCCAATTGTTTGCGTTGTTCCAGGGCCTGATCGTTGCTTAGTCCAAACTCCTTTGGCTCCTCCGTTTTCCGCTTACCCATGAATCCGGTCGCGGGCCTGGCTCCGGAGGCTCGCGCTTCGATTTTTTCGATATTCAATTCCGGTTTGGGAAGCATCTTACGTTCAATAATTCCCCAAATACTGGAAGTAATGAAGTAAACGCACAATCCCGATGCAACCTTGAAAAAAACGAAGGCCATAAAGATCATCATGTACTTCATCATCGACTGGGCCATCCGCGACTGATCGTCGGTGGCCGGCGGCATAAACAGTTTTTGTTGTGCCAGCATCAGTCCAATGGACAGAATGGGAAGCACGTTAAACCAGGGGCCCAGCCAGCCAGATTCAGCACCGAACCACGTCGGCATCCAGCTTGACCAATTGAAAAGTTGGTCCGGTCCAGCGAGATTTGAACACCATGTCAATCCGGAAACGAGGGGCGCGTCGCGCAGTTCGACATCGACGCTGAGGCCGCGATACAAACCTAAAAAAATCGGCATTTGCAAAAGCATCAACAGGCAGCCACCGAATGGATTGTATCGGTACTTGGCAAATAGTTCCTGTTGGGCCTTGATTCGTTTCTCGGGTTGATCTTTGTACTTCTCCGAAAACTGTTTGATTTGCGGCGAGAGGTGTTGCATCATCTGGGCATTGAGTGCGGCCTTTCGGCTGACCGGAATCATCAAGCTTCTGACAATCAGGGTCAGCATGATAATTGCCAGTCCGTAACTCGTGCTGAATGTCGCCTTGTACAGCAGATGCAAAAGTCCGATCAAGGGTTTGGAAAACGCTCCGAACCATCCGAATGTCCTCGCACTATCGAGATCGTATTTACTCAGGATTTTTGGATCCTTGGGACCGGCGAAAATCTGAAATCCCGTTTTCCATGCTCCGGATTGCGTTTCCGCATTGAAGGGATCGACTTCAATCGAATTGGAGAAAATGACGAAGTTGACGTCGGTTGTCTTTCTGGCCCGGTAGGTGTTTTCTTTATCGGCAATCGATGCTGTCGTGGCAAAAGCGCTATAACATTCGAAGGGCCCGGAATCGGGCCTCAGGGCAACTGTGAAATACTGGGTGTCGACTGCCAGATGTTTGATCAAGCGCTCATCGGCGGTCAAGTCACTTCCAATAATTGAAATGCCTTCGTTACCAGCGGCCTTTTGGCTATTGGCTACGATGTCTGGGCAACTAAAAAAATGGAACGGCCGGCCAACGGTGCTGACGGTGACGTCGCGGGCACCAGCCATTTTAGTAAACGCCCATGTATCGCCGTGGATTTTTTGCTGGTACCACCAGCCCTCGATGGGAAGTCCGGTGGGGCCCCAAAGTTCAAAATTGACACTGGATTTCGCCAAGCCAAGATTTCGGATTTCCAGTTCCATGTTCACGTGGAAATCGCCCGGGTCGGCTGGCAAGCTGTAACGCTTGATGACCTGAAACTGACTGCCGTCAGCCAGCTTGGGCAAGTCATAGGTAAAATCAATGCTTTCCGTTGCCGGATCGTCGCTCTTGTGAGCTTTCCAGTTGGCCGTGCCCATCCCCTTGTCAATGTCCGGCCATTCACCCATCACCTTTTGTTTCAGCGAGAACTGAAAACTCCGACGTTGCTTCATCGTCTCGGTAAGCAACTCGTCAGGAGTCGGCCGGATGACTTCCATGGGGCTGCGCATCGATTGAACAGAGACGTCACGGGAAACTCCGGCAGTCGACTTGACGGTGAGTTCGACGTCGTCGCCGGAGTCGATACGTGACAGCAATGCCGCAAAGTCATCACTGCTAATCACGGGCTCGCCCTTAACTTTTTCGATCGTTTCGTTCAGGAGAATTCCCGCTTGATCCGCAGGAGAACCCGGAACAATCAATTGCACCCGGCAGCCCCCGTCGACTGCAGTTAACTCCAACTGTCCGATCCAGGCGGAATGCGAGTCAACGTCCCTGTATAGAAAGTCACCATTGCTGCGACGTGTATTCAATTCGATGCGGCGAATTGTGGCACCGAGTGTGTCGAACTGGACAACCATCGAACCGGCCTCAGGATCAAAACGACCGATCGACAGGAATTGATGAGGATACGTTTCGCGCAAATCCGGTTCGGCAGCCCCTTCCATATTCCTGGATGCGTCATTGTTGCCGGGGGCCGATTCCTGAGGATCGACTTTCCCGATCTCATTGTCATTTTTTGCTGCCGGGAGTTCGGCGTCGACGGCCGCATCGGGAATCTTCCCGGGAAACATCAAGGTCTGAATTACGACCAACCCGACGAACAGGACCGTGATAATGAGGATCAGGGAAAAGGAGCTTTTTTGCACGGCAGATTGAACAGACTTTTTAGAAAGTATTGTCAGGTTTTCGATCGTTTCCCGAAAGGGGAGATTCTACGGTAGATTCGCCATTGCAGGGCGTTGATTGCGAGGAATATCGGCCGCTATCGGTACATTTGCGATGACGAGCCTTCCGGAACCGTCAACGGCCCTCGGCGAGTCGATCGCCAAGGAAATTATCGAGCTCAGGAATCGCATAGATTTTCTTTTGGGTCGAAGAGACATCGTATTCGACCCGCCGGAAAATCACTTCCTGGTCTTCGACAACGACGTAACAACTTCGCGGGTCGTTATCGCGAGGTTGCCCAACGCTGCCAACATTGATCATAACCCGCTGATCGTTTAGTCGATAACGACCCCCAAGATCCCGAGGCGACAGGAAGCGGCAATCGTCGGTGAAAACGCCAGGCACATGGGTGTGCCCCTGAAAACAGTACTTCTGAATATAGGTAAAAATCCTTTTGATCTTGCGATCGTTGTAGACATCTTCGGGAAAAACGTATTCGCACAGGGGACTGCGCGGGGAACCGTGGACATACATCGTGTCCCCCCGGCGAACGGTGCGCGGCAATCGGGCCAGAAAGTTCCAGCGCGCTTCGTTTTCCGGCAGCCTTTTCTCAATTTGGTCGCGTGTCCAGAAAATTGCTTTCTCGGCTCCGCTACTGAATCCCTCCGGGTCAAACAAGGCTCCATTGTCGTGGTTACCAAGCAAACAGATTTCGAATTCCTGACATAGATCAATGCAAGCTCCCGGATCCGGTCCGTAACCAATCAGGTCACCCAGGCAAAAGATGTCGGTTATGGATTGCGTTTTGATGTCCGCAAGTACAGCCTCGAGTGCTTCGAGATTGCCATGAATGTCACTTATAATCGCTCGACGATTCACCTGGCTGCCCTAACGATCGCTGAATAAAATGGTGTGTGATTCCCGAAGCATCTCTATTGGGAATACCGGGTTCGAATCGGTTAACATACTGTTCACTTCACCTTCCGGCGAATAAAAAAATCTGGTCCCGTTTCCAGGCATTCTGACTAAAAAACCCGCTCAGGCACCTCGAACGAGCCGGTCGCCGAGCATATTGTCCAGATCAGGGATGGAATAAATCTTGTTTTTGGTGACGCCGACATCGTAATCGACCCGGTGATAGCGGACGATGCGTTCGGGAGTATTCAGCTCTACATAGCAGGCTCGGGGGTCTTCGTCACGAGGCTGACCAACACTTCCAACATTAAACATCAATTTCTCGTTGCCGAGGGGCATCATATAATCGATTGATTCGGGAGAAAGGAATCGGCCGCTTTCAGTGAATACACCCGGAATATGAGTATGCCCCTGAAAACAATATTTCTCGAATCGACGCATCAGGGTTTCCATTCGCGCTCGTTCGTAGATGTGTTCGGGGAACACATACTCGTTGGTCGGGTCGCGCGGCGAACCATGGACAAACAGGAACTCGCCCTCATCGTGACGTCGCGGCAGTTCGCCGATAAAGTCCCAGCGGGCGTCGACCAGATCGGGTCCACCGAATCCCCGGTCGAGTTGATCCCGCGTCCAGAAAATCGCCTTGAGGGCAACCGGATTAAACCCCTCGGGGTCAAAAATCGTCGCTTGATCGTGATTCCCAAGTATCGTGAGGGAACAGGACTTCATGACCAGGTCAAGGCATGCAACCGGGTCGGGACCATATCCGATAATGTCACCCAGACAAACGATTTCGGTGATTCCTTGTTTCTCAATATGCGCAAGCACCGCCGTCAGCGCCTCAAGGTTGGCATGAATATCGCTGATCAGGGCGCGTCGTTCGGCAGGCATTTATTGGAATAAGTGTTTTAGTTAATTCTTGCAAGTAACCTTTGATGATCCAGGAGGTCATTGGCGGCAACCCATCGGTTTCCAGCGACCGGCCTCATCCGGCTTGACCCAAGAGTCTACGATTCGATCAACGTTTCTTCAATCGAGCACTATCCCGCCGTTTGGCTATTTAAAGTTGATTGACGTTGAATTATTCGCAAAATTCAGATGAGTGAAATGACTTTTCCCGGAATAAACCGGATTCGCAACGGATGCAAAGGCCGTTTACTACGCTCGAAATCGCCAAACTACGCTGTTTTTCGAAGGTTCAGACGATAGACTTACCGGCAATGCGACCGCAGGAACTCCAACCAGGAATGTCAGTGCCACCTGCGAAATCCAACCATCCAATTCCAAACGTAAAGCCTGTATCTGTGTTTCACCTGGCCCTTGAATCGTCGACCCCGACCGCCAGCATCTGTATCTTCGACGATGCCTCGCCCATTACTTGTCGGTCGATCGAAGGGTTCAGAACAACAAGTTCCCGGCTGATTCCGGAAATCGCCAATGCTCTGCAACATGCCGGAATTCAGCCTCAGCAAATCGGATTGGTGTCTGTATCGGTCGGACCGGGTTCGTTCACCGGCTTGCGAATCGGCGTCATGCTTGCCAAGTCGTTAATCTATGCCTTGCCGGGAGCCTCTTTGGTTGGAGTCGATACACATGAATTGATCGCTCGACAAGGGCTGGCGGAATTAAGCGAGGATGACAAGGCCTTCACGTCGCAGATTGCCTCCATAATCAACGCGCAGCGGGGACAATGGTTTGTCTCCAGGTTCGACGGAAATGCCGATCCAATACGGAGACTATCGGCAAGCCAAATCCTCAGCCCGACCGAGTTCACCAACGGGGTTGACGGGCCGTGCTGGATGTGTGGTCCGGGCCTATCCATGGTTACTGGAGATTGGTTGTCAAAATCGAGCGAACTTCGAGTGAGCCCACGGGAATCGTGGGAACCGAGTGCCGCCATGGTTGGGCAAATCGGTTGGTCTCGCTATCAATGTGGCGAAACGGCCGATCCCTGGCGATTGAATCCTGTTTACGGTCGGGCGAGTGCGGCGGAAGAGAAACTGACAAATGTGAACAATGATGAATGAGTGAATCGCATTGGGACACTAACCATTACGGCAGAATTTCACCTTTTTCTTTCATCTGTTTCAACAAGTCATCAAAAAGCCGTTCTCCAGAATCTTCGGAGTCGATTCGAGCCCAAACCATGACCATTTGACCGGCCGGTTCATTGGAATACGGCCTGATCTCATCCAGAAAGGCAGTGACTTTGAGCGAGACGACTTGCTGGCTCTTGTCGTGGGTTGCATTCCAGTGGTTCATCAAAAAACGGGCGGCGCTTTTCCGGAAGGGGACGAAACGGTCGTCCGATCGGACAAGGTTTCGATGGAATCCTCGCCAGTGATGCTCAGGCATGGTGGCAAGGACCGAATAGGGTCGTTCGTATGAAACCGGTGTATTGCGAAAAATGTCAACACAGGAACCATCGGACAGTTTTGCATCGTAGACAAACCAGGGGCTGTAAGCCGGCGGCGAATCAAACATGGCAAATTGTTGTCTCATGTTCAGCCATCGGCCAATGAACTGGCAGGATTTCGGCATGGCATTTGCCAGTTGTGGCACCTGATAAATATTCGCAGTATTCCACAACAAGAAATAGACGACTAAAAACGCGGCAACACCATTTATTGTGTGCGAGACCGCAATGAAGCGAAGCGGCTTGACAAGTTCCCTGTCTGGAACGGGATTTGATTGAAACCGGCTGTCAAGCCAGTTCATGATGCCGCCGGGAACAAGTGCCAACCAGATGCAAATGGACGTGTACTGAAACAAACCGAGCTTCATCGTCATCAGAATTCCAATGTGAAATCCGCAAAAGACGATCATCAGGAAAATCCGAATCCGGTGTTTATGCCAGGGAACAAACAACAAGAAAGGCAGAGCAACTTCAATTACCAACGTACTCCAGGTGATCGATTTAAGGATCCCCGGAAAATCGCGAAGACGCTTCCCCAAACTCGTCGAATAGATGTCCAGTCGCGAAACGTACTCCATCGCTATTCCGGAAAACCAGGTGTCGTTGAGTTTTGCGACTCCGGCAAAAAAATACAAACTGAACAGAGTCATGATCAGACCGACGGTCGCTGGCGATACGATTTCGAAACCGCGCAGGGTCGCCGTAGTTCTGGCCACGCGGCGGCGTGCGTCGACGGACCAAACGGCGCCCAGCGGCAGAAACATGGCCCAAAACATGGCAACGCGAAACAGGGTATCACCAGAGTGGATGATCAGCGGATTCCGCGCCTGCAATGAAACAAGCAGAATCCATGAAATGATTGTGACGACCGTTGTCCGATAGCCGACGGTCATCAAGATGGCCGCGATGGCCGCAATAACAAACAGGAATATCTGCCATTGCAGCGATCCACCAAGCGTATGCAACGACCACATCATCACCTGGCCACTGCCGGTGAGCGTGCGTTCATAGTCGAACAACATCCCGGTCGGAAGGATGCCTGCTTCGGTGTACATCGCTTCCATGGAATGACTGCGCATCCACAGGTCCACCAGTAACAGTACTCCCATGGCCATGCGAAACAAGGAGAGTGCGCGCAAGTCCAGCCCAAATATCCGACGCCAACAGCTTTGGCTTTCCAGCTTGTTCATCGTTGTTCGCGTTATGGCATTCGAATGAATCGTTAGCCAACGCGCTCCTGATCATTCCCGGTAATCCCGTTTTACGGGAGTTCATTATGTTTATCGCACCCGCCCTAAACGATTGGATACCATAATTTGCAGAATTCCATTCGCCAGCAAGATGCCGGGAATCGCTAGCGACGAACGGGCAAAAAAATCGTCAAAGTCGAACAAGTCCCGCACAGATATCGAGTTCAAGTGTGTCAAATTGGCCCAATGCGAATTTTTCCAGTGCGATTGCGCCCATGGCCGCATTGTCGGTGCACATGTCCATGGGTGACACACAAAACCGAACCTGTTCCTGTTCCGCACGGGCCATTAATCGTTGACGCAATAACCGGTTTGCCGCAACACCTCCCCCGAGGCAAAGCGTTTGGCATTCCGCAATTCGCAGCGCCTGGAAACTTTTTTCAATCAGGCAATCAATAACCGCTTCCTGGAAACTTGCCGCGACATCCCGAATCGTTTCCTCGGAAAGGTGCAGACTGGCAAAGTCTACTGTGCCCTTTCCCGCGATTGCATAACGAACTGCCGTCTTCAAGCCGCTAAAGCTGAATTCGATCCTGTCTGGCTCATGCAAAAAGCTGCGCGGAAAATTGTATGCTCGCGGATTGCCTTCCGCTGCGACTCGTGAAATTGCCGGCCCGCCCGGGTAAGGCAACCCCAACATCGATGCCACCTTGTCGAACGCCTCACCGGCCGCGTCATCGATCGTACCACCCAGCAATTGAAAGGATGTTGCACTTTCACATTTATACAGATGACTGTGACCGCCGCTGGCCACAAGACCCACACACGGAAAAATCGACTCCGACTGACCGAACTGGCAGGCGTAAATGTGCGCATGCAAATGATTGACCGATATCAACGGCTTGCCTGTTGCGAGACACAACGATTTGGCGGCTATCAGCCCAACGACCAGCGATCCGGCCAATCCCGGTTCGTTGGCAACGGCAATTGCATCGAGATCATCCAGCGTCACGTTCGCAGCTTGCAAGGCTTCATCGATCACGGGAAGCATTCGTTCTACATGTGCTCGCGCGGCAACCTCGGGAACAACTCCTCGAAATCGTTCGTGCAGTTTCGTCTGGCTGGCAACGACGCTTGACAAGACCTTTGGTCCGGACGTAACGACAGCGGCCGCAGTTTCGTCGCAGGTCGATTCGATCGCAAGAATCAATGGTTGTTCAAGTCGGTTCACAGGAAATTTTATTCGGGCTGAAAGGGGTCGGCTGAAAGGGGTCGGGAGTCTTTTAACGTCAAGTATCGTTCGTCGTGTCACACGACTTGCCGTTCACGTAACTGCCATCGCGAACTGGCGGCGCTCCGACATGGCGTGTTCCGCAGCGCGGCGTTTGCTAAAATGGAACAGATCGATCGAGCATGTAAAGGACCTTATTTGAGTTTCTTGCGATCGTTCCAGGATCCGACAAATACCTCCCTCAAGCTGGAAAACGTAATCTGCCCCCTTTTTGCGAATTGAAAAATCATGGCTGCAACTGAAAAGAGGATTTGGACCGCTTTATGGGTACCCGGCTGGTATGAACTGGACCAACCACTCGTGGCCGGTCAGCAATCCCGTTTTTGGTTCTTTCAGCAAATGCCGTCGAATCTGCAAGATTCCGAATTGTATGATTTTGTGTTCTTCAATCAGTTGAATTCGGCGGCAAATTGTCAGGTTCGGGATGCCCGGATCGTCTCTATCGTGCACCCGGAGCTTGGCGCACTTTCGCGAATCAAGACGGACGGACTTGACTACGTCTTCGAAACCGTGGACGGCACGACAATTGTTGTAAACGCCGAAGAGGATCCAGGTTCCGTCCAGCAGCCATCGGATACTTTTCAGGCGATCGACAACTGGTCGGTGGCTGTTGTGCTTGACAATGTCTCTGCTCAAGTCGACGTCGACACTTAGCATGCCGGGAAGAATGTCCAGGGCCCGTAAACGGGCGGAATCAGTTTGGAATTCGGTAACCCCGCGGTGAACCACGGGGCTATTATTGCCGAGTACCCGTTTGGGTTCCGATTGAATTGGGCCGGTTTCGAACTACTTTCGAACTACTTTCGAACTGCTTTCGATCAATGATCGACATGAATCGGCACGTGTGCGGAAACTCAATTGTTTCTTATATTCGGCCCGCCGTTTACGGCGGGTGCATTCCTACCGACTTGAAATAATTGATCGTCGAAGTCTCAGCCATGCGACATTGGTGTGATCAAAAGCGATGAGGCGAATCATCAAGCCAATTTCGTTTTCTTTGCTTGGCTTGTTCGTCATTGGATTCCCGTTACTCAATGCATTAATCGAGGTTTGTTTGGAACCACAGGTCTTCGCTAACTTGCTCGCGACGCCCTTATCGAGTTCAATGGGCGGATGAATCAACTCTCGCGCATACGTTCGCTGATCGTTTTCTGCCTGACAATCGCCGGCAGCATTGCTTCCAATGCAAATGGTCAGTCAGACGCGCCGACAGACAAACAAACCAATCCACTACCCAACATCGTCCTGATCATCAGCGACGATCAGGGATGGACCGATTTCGGGTTTATGGGTCATCCGACGATCCGGACTCCCCGACTGGACGAACTTGCCGCGCAGTCGCGGACGTTCAAGCGGGGTTATGTTCCGTGCAGTCTCTGTTGTCCATCACTCGCTTCGATTATCAGCGGGTTGTATCCGCATCAACACGGAATTATCGGGAACGACCCGGCGATTCCGCCAGACGGGTTACCGGATTCGAATAACCAAACACCTGACCTGTTGAAAAATGACCCGCGGGTTCGACAACTCCGTTTCGATTGGCTTCAACAGTTCGATTGTGTTCAGTGCTTGCCGGAAATTCTGAACCAGCAACAAAACTATTTGTCGTTTCAATCGGGCAAATGGTGGATGGGTCATTATCGAAACGGAGGATTTACGCACGGTATGACGCACGGTGATCCGGAACGAGGCGGCAGACATGGCGATGAGGGATTGCAGATCGGTCGCGAGGGTATTGAGCCGATCAGGGCGTTTCTGGATATTGCCAAAAGTAGTGAACGACCGTTCATGTTGTACTATGCGCCGATGATGCCCCACACGCCGCACAATCCGCCGGAGCGACTATTGGATTCTTACCGCCCGCTGACGCCACATCTGCCGGTGGCTAAATATTGGGCGATGTGCGAGTGGTTTGACGAAACTGTAGGCGAGTTGCTGGACGAGTTAAAACGACGGGATCTGGACGAGAATACAATTGTCGTTTTCGTAACCGATAATGGCTGGATTAACCGGAACGAAGCAAGCGAGTTCGCGCCACGGTCCAAGCGTTCACCTTACGACGGCGGCTTGCGAACACCGATTATGATCCGCTGGAATGGCAAGGTTGCTCCCGGAGTGGATGAAGTTCACCTTGCCAGCGCCGTGGACATCGTTCCGACGTTGCTTGCTGCGGTTGGCATCCAGCGCGAAAACGCTGGCAGCAGCCCTGAACATCCCGTCAAACTTCGCTACCCTGGCATCGACCTGCTCGACGCTGCGGCAGTTGCCAGCCGCGATTCGATCTACGGTGAAGTGTTTCAGCATGATGTCCGCGATATTCAAAACCCGGCCAGCAGCTTGATGTATCAATGGTTGATCAATGGTCGATGGAAGCTGATAAAACCGGCGACGAGGGCCGATACGCAGGAAGCCGAACTGCTTTTTGATCTAAACGCCGACCCGCTCGAGCAGAATGACTTGCTCGAATCAGAAAATAATGTCGCCGATCGACTGCGTGGCGATATAGAACAGGTCTGGAATCCGGATGACCTGCAGAAATCGATTGCGGAATCAACAGGACAGCAACGACGTCAGCCAAATATTGTTTTCTTTCTGTCCGACGACCAGCGAAACGACGCGTTGTCATGTTCCGGCAACGCGATCGTTCAAACGCCGATGATCGATGCCCTTGCAGCGCGGGGCGTCCGTTTTGAAAACGCCTTTGTAACGACGTCGATTTGTGCCGCCAGCCGCGCCAGCTACTTGACCGGAATGTGGGAACGGAGCCATCAATACACTTTTGGAACCCCACCACTCGACAAGCAACTTGTATTAATGAGTTACCCCTCGCAGTTGCGTTCTCGTGGCTACCGTACGGGTATGATCGGAAAATTTGGGGTGAATGTACCGGATGGGTCTACTGCAGAAATGTTCGACGACTTTCGACCGTTAATCCAGCCGTACTGGAAGAAACAAGCGGACGGCAGCCGCCGACACCTGACTGATATTTGTGGCGATCAGGCAATCGAGTTTCTGAACCAGTGCCATTCGGATCAGCCGTTCTGTCTGTCGGTGTGGTTTAATGCCGCCCATGCCCAGGACGATGATTTGGATGACCACTATCCCTGGCCACCCGATGAAAATGGCTACTACGACGAAGTTACAATTCCTCCACCCAAAGTTGCCACGGACTTTTGGGAATCACTGCCCGTGTACTTTCACAACTCCATGAATCGCCAGCGCTGGTATTGGGATACGCCGGAAAAATATCAACGGAACATAAAAGCCTATTACCGCCTGATCACCGGCATGGACCGAAATGTCGGCCGGGTGGTTCGACAACTTCGCCGTTTAAATCTGGACGAGAACACGATCATCATTTTTTGCAGCGACAACGGATACTACCAGGGCTCGCGCGGATTCGCCGGCAAGTGGACCCATTTCGAAGAGTCGTTGCGGATTCCGATGATCGTGTTTGATCCGCGCGTGGATCGATCGAATCGGGGGATCGTCCGCAAGGAATTGGTCTTGAATGTCGACATACCAGCGACGATTCTGGATTGGGCTTTGCAAGGCAATGCTGTCAAAGCGAACCCAACCGGTCCGGAACAAACGGCCCGCTGCCAGGGTCGGTCGCTAACTGATTTGATCAATGGCGAATCGGTCACAGATTGGCGGACCGATTTTTTTTGCGAGCATCTTTATGACAATGCGAGCATCCCCAAATGGGAGGGGATCCGAACCGATCGTTACAAGTACGCGCGGTATTTTGAACAACCGTCCGATTCCGAGTTCCTCTATGACTTGCAAAGCGATCCCAACGAACTGGTCAACCTCGTTTCCGACGCCAGCCACGCATCGGTCCTCGACAAACTTCGTCAACGTTGCGATACGTTGCTGATTGAAAAACAGGAGGCGCGTGTCGTAAAATTGTGCCCTTAGTCCGAATTGCGGGAAGAACGAAAAACCGTTGAACATTCCCGGGGGGGAAAAGGTAGTACGCGCCCACATGGCGAATCGCTGGAAAATTCGTAAAATAACGGTTTTCCGATACGTATCAAATTAAAACATATCATGACTGTTCGAACGAGATTCGCGCCAAGTCCTACTGGTTATTTGCATATCGGTGGAGTACGAACCGCTTTATTCAACTGGCTGCTGGCCCGTCAGGCCGGGGGACAATTTATCTTGCGGATCGACGACACCGACGAACAGCGGAATATTGCCGAAGCGCTGCTTCCGATTCTCGACGGCTTTCGCTGGTTAGGTATCGATTGGGATGAAGGTCCTACAGATGATGGCGGATCGTCGCGCGGACCCCATGGATCGTACTTTCAGTCGCAACGACTTGCCCCCTATCAGGCCGCCGCTAAAAAACTTCTTGCGACCGGTTTTGCCTATCGCGACTACGCCCGACCGGATGAAACGCAGGCGTTGCGGGAAGAAGCCGAACGGGAGAAACGTGAATTCATCTACGACCGTCGCTGGATGGCGGAAAGTGACGAGCAGGCCGCCGCATGGGAAGCGGAAGGTCGCAAGTTCGTTGTGCGACTCAAAATGCCGCGGTCAGGCAAATGCGAGTTTGTTGACTTGATTCGCGGGTCAGTCAGTTTTGATTGGGCTGGCGAACAGGATCACGTAATCCAGCGCAACGACGGGACGTGCCTCTATCACCTGGCAAGCGTCGTCGATGACCACGACTTTGAAATCACCCATGTCGTTCGGGCAATCGAACACTTGTCCAATACGCCGCGGCAGATTTTCATCGCTCAGTCATTGGGTTACACATTGCCCGCTTATGCTCACATCCCCTTCGTTGCTGAACCGGGGAGCAAAACCAAATTGAGCAAACGAAAAATCAACCAATATCTGAAAAACAAGGAATTTCGTGCAATGTACGAGCACGGGATTCAAATTGCCCGACGAACGGGAATCGCCGGGAATCCGGAATCATTCAATCCGGTGCTTGTGGATTTCTATCGCGAAGTCGGATATTTGCCCGATGCAATTATCAACTATTTACTTCTTTTGGGCTGGTCGCTGGATGACAAGACTGAAATGTTTAAAAGCAGCGAAATGAAACAGCATTTTTCGCTGGAACGAGTCGTAAAAAACGAAGCGAGCTTTGATCCGGCCAAGTTGACTTCGTTTCAGTCGCGATACATGGCGGAGCTTGATACAAATACAAAAACCGGGCAGTGCCTCAGATTCCTGATTCGGAGTGGCGTGGTCACCGATCCTGTTTCTGACAAGGATCAAATAACAACACGACAAATCGTTGAAGCAGCTCGTGATCGAATCGTCGTTGCCGGCGACATCTTGCAGTTTGACGGGTTTTACGTTGATGCCGACCAGCTTCAATATGACGAGACTGCCTTTGAAAAACGACTTGTCAAACCGGATAATGCCGGGCACCTGCTGTCCGAATACAAAAAAATTCTGACAACATCCAGTGTCTGGACCGCAGAGGCACTCGAAGGCCACCTCAAGGATTGGTGTGAGCAAATGGGAATCAAGATCGGCGATATCATTCACGCTTTGCGGGTCGCGGTGACCGGGCAAGCAGCGGGTTTTGGTATGTTCGAAAGCCTTGAGGTTCTTGGCCGTTCACAGACGATTGCCCGGATCGATGTGGCCCTCGACCGACTCACGGCGATTCGCTGAAGCGGCGCCTCGTTACCGGCCGGGTGAACCTGTAACCGGCAACGTCGTCTTGTCCTGATACAAAACAAATTATCCGTTTTCCTCTGCATTGAATCCAATGAACGACTCCGAAACGAAAACTGTCGACTTTATTCGCCAACTTATTATTGAGGACAACGAGTCGGGCAAACACGCAGGCCGTGTCCAAACCCGTTTTCCGCCTGAGCCCAACGGCTATTTACACATCGGGCATGCGAAATCGATTTGCCTGAACTTTGGAATTGCTGAAGAGTTCTCTGGCAAATGCAACTTGCGTTTCGACGACACCAATCCGGAAAAGGAAGATGTTGAGTATGTCGAATCGATCAAGGAAGATGTGCGCTGGCTTGGTTTTCAATGGGACAACTTGTTATTTGCATCTGATTACTTCGAACAGATTTACGATTTCGCGGTTCAGCTTATCAACCAGGGGGATGCTTACGTTTGCAGCCTGACTGTCGATGAAACGAAAGAGTATCGGGGAGGCTGGAACAAGCCCGGTCGGAACAGTCCGGATCGCGATCGATCGCCGGCCGAAAACATCGACCTGTTTCAACGAATGCGGGTCGGCGAATTTCCCGACGGAAAATATACGTTGCGGGCAAAGATCGATATGAGTTCGCCCAACATGAATTTGCGCGATCCAGCCATGTATCGAATTCGGCATGCGCACCACCATCGCACCGGCGACGCCTGGTGCATTTATCCAACTTACGACTGGACTCACGGCCAAAGCGATTCGATCGAAGGAATCACGCATTCCATTTGTACGCTGGAGTTCGAAAACCATCGTCCGCTTTATGACTGGTATGTGGAACGATTGGGAATATTCCATCCGCAGCAGATCGAATTTGCCAAACTTGTTCTGACCAACACGATGATGAGCAAACGGCGCTTGCTTGAATTGGTGACCGGCAAGTACGTCGATGGGTGGGACGATCCGCGCATGCCAACGATCCGGGCATTTCGGCGGCGCGGCTATACGCCCGAGTCGATCCGGAACTTTTGCAGGAAAATCGGAATTACGAAGTTCAACTCGCTAACCGATTTCGGGTTGCTCGAACAAAGTATTCGGGAGCATCTCAATTCTGTCGCTCATCGTCGTATGGCAGTCCTTGATCCCATCAAGGTCGTAATCGATAATTACCCCGAGGGGGAATCCGAGATGCGGGACGCGATCAACAATCCGGAAGACGAAAATGCAGGGATACGCCAGATTCACTTCGGACGGGAAATCTACATCGAGCGGGACGACTTCATGGAGAATCCGCCGAAGGACTTTTTCCGTCTGGCACCGGGTGTCGAAGTCCGTTTGCGATATGCTTATTTTTTGAAATGCAACGAAGTCGTGAAGGATGCAGCGACAGGCGAAATCATCGAGTTGCGCTGTACTTATGATCCGGCGACCGCCGGTGGCAAATCGCCAGATGGCCGCAAGGTCAAGGGAACAATTCACTGGGTATCGTCCTCGGAATGTATCGAAGCAGAAGTACGCTTGTACGATCATTTGTTTACGTTCGAGGACCCGGGCGACGTGCCCGAGGGCCGTGACTGGAAAGAATTCATCAATTCGGAATCCCTAAAGAAACTGTCCAGTTGCAAACTGGAATCTTCGCTGGCTGATGTGAAACCGGGCGAGGCGTTCCAGTTTGAAAGGCTCGGCTATTTCTGCCCGGATTCCAGGGACTGGCTTGCTGATCATCCCGTTTTCGTCCGAACGGTGACGCTTAAGGACGCCTGGGTGAAAACTCAAAAGAAGAAGTAACCTGGCAGATGTGTTTTCTAACCCAGGATGATCGCATCGACTGAATGGATCAAATCGACGAGCGACTTTCGGCCGCGCCATTGACCCAACTGCGTTCGTGCAGGATAGCGCGATTAAGGGCGTTGAGCAAGGCGATCAACGATGCCTCGATGATGTTTTCGGAAACACCACGACCCCGATAGATTTCACCTTTGTGGGTAATCTCAAACGAAACATTGATCGTTGCGTCTTCGCCCATGGAAAGGCTTTGAGCCGTGTAACTTGTACACTGAAAAGCGAGCCCAATGGCGTTTCGAACGGCCGAAACTACGGCTTCAACGGGTCCTGATTCGTTGGTTGCATCGCCACAAAGGACTTCTTCACCTTTGCGAATGGTCACTTCAATCGTTTGGCATTTTCGCAAATCGGAATGCAGCGTGTAATCGACAAGTGCCCATTCATCATTTGCCGTTCCAAACAGCTCTCGTTCGATGAGTGCGGCAATGTCTCCGTCGAAGACTTCCTTTTTTCGATCGGCCAGTTCCTTGAATTGGTCAAAAATTACCTTGACCTGATCAGCATCAAGGCTGTACCCGAGGTGTCGGGCCCTGTCGAGCAATGCGGCACGACCACTATGTTTACCAAGGACAAGGTCGGTCTTGTCGAGTCCGACATCCTCTGGTTTCATGATCTCGTAAGTCGTTCGCTCCTTGAGCATGCCGTCCTGGTGAATGCCGGCTTCGTGCGCGAAAGCATTTTTGCCAACGATCGCCTTGTTGCGCTGCACGTGCATTCCGGTTATCGACGAAACGAGATGACTGACTGGTACCAGACACCTGCTGTTGATTCGCGTATCGCACTGGTAATAATCGAATCGAGTGCGCATGGCCATCACGACTTCTTCCAGTGAACAGTTGCCGGCCCGTTCGCCGATTCCATTGATTGTACACTCGATTTGACCGGCTCCCGCTTCTACTGCCGCCAAACTGTTGGCCACGGCCATACCCAGGTCGTCATGGCAATGGATGCTGATGATCGCCTTGTCGATATTGGGAACCCGGTTCATCAGTGAACTGATGACGCCGCCCATGTGAGCCGGCGTCGCGTAGCCAACGGTATCAGGAATGTTAACCGTAGTCGCACCAGCATCAATGACCGCCTCTACAA
The DNA here is from genome assembly GCA_031414755.1 of Pirellulaceae bacterium. GTDB lineage: Bacteria > Planctomycetota > Planctomycetia > Pirellulales > Pirellulaceae > CAJQPP01. The sequence goes on from JANNWJ010000049.1 coordinate 58,841, forward strand.
CCCGGCAGAGAAAGTCGATTTCGGTTCTGGCCGCGTCTTCGGGTGAGAATTCGACGTTATGAGTGTAGCTCTTGGCGCGACGGACTCCTTCGATCGATCGGGTTACGATCTCGTCAGGAGTCATCCTGAGTTTGAATTTTCGATGAATGGCGCTGGTCGCCAGGAAGACGTGGATGCGAGGATCGGCATTTTGTTGCAGCGCTTCCCAGGCCCGGTCGATGTCGGCTTCGGCGCAGCGAGCCAAACCACAGATTGTTGAACCCGAAAACGAATTGGCTATTTCGCGAACCGCTTCAAAGTCACCGACGGACGCAATCGGAAACCCCGCTTCGATAATATCGACACCCAGATCAACCAATGCCTGTGCCACCTTGAGCTTCTCCCCAAGATTCATGCTGCAACCGGGCGATTGTTCACCATCGCGCAGCGTAGTATCAAATATTTTGACAATACGTTTCTCAGACATCACAGGATCCAACGAACACGTCCTCTCCGGCAAAAACTCTACCAGTACACCAATTATTTTAGTTGGGACGCCGAAACATCGTCAACCTGTCGTCGATTCCGTCGTTGTAATCGCGACAATAATTAAAACCGCCCGGTCTGGACGCTTGGTTAAATTGTGTTTTGACAAACCTAACGACAGCGAAATCAGTTTCATCGGGAGATTTAGGCAACCATTTAACTTTTTCTGTTCTAGGATTTTTTACCCTCAAAGTTGTGACGGCAGGGCGAATCCGTACGGGTTTACTCCTTGTACAACAATTAAAACCTAAACCGCAAGAAAAGCACTAACGACTTACTGGCGACTTTATTTGCGACAGGAATGCGACCATGGCACAAAACTCGACCGTCGATTTTCGCGAAATTATCAGCGCCTTGCTCAATGAAGACGGCCTGTTTAGTCTTGAAGAACGACGTACAAACGCCCGGCGTTCATTTGTTCGACCTGTCAACATGGTGTTTGGCGACAATCCATCGGATGCGCTTTCCGGTTTCACCCGCGACCTGTCGGATGGCGGAGTCGGGCTCATGCACAAGTTTCCCGTTAATCGCGGCGATATCGCGACCATTACAATTGGCCGTACCTGGGATGGTCCGATTTCCATGAAGTGCCGGGTTTGCTGGTGTGTCAGTGGTCAATCGGGTTGGTATCAAACCGGTTGGAAAATACTCTCGGTCGATTCGTGTACAGGCTCCTGAGAACCTTGCAACAACCATCGATCAGGGAATGATCAGGTATCGCAACAGATTGCGAACGGGCTGCCCATCGACGTACATTTTTGGCGAACCGATAATGCCTTGCCCCGGATAAGCACTGGGTTGCATGTTCTGCAATTTAACCAACGGTTGGTAAGGTCCTGAAAGATTTGCCGGTCCATAAATGGGCGATCCGGAATAAGATGGGTTAGGACCACTACCTGGAAAACCTGGACGGAAAGCGCGATTCCACGGAACTGGGACTCCCAGACTTGGCGCTTGTTGCGCAAACGTGCCCGGGCTCATATTCGGTTGAGTGTCGTAGGGGATTTGCGACGGGTTCATGTATGTCGCAGTCGGGTTCGCGTAGTTGGCTTGCGGATAAACGTAGCCGGTTGGAAGTAGTGCAAGACGTGGTTGATTCGATTCGCTCCCCGTTTCTCGAACCAAAACACTGTTTCCCTGGCCCGTGACCGGAGCAGTTGACACAGCAGGCGTTGGTTGGACCGGATAAAAAACGCTTGATACCACTCCGCCTCCGGGCAACGGTGAACTGGATTCGATGTATTCCAGAGGACGACCATCGGTCGATTGTCTGGCCTGCAACAACGGAAAGTCAATCAGAAACGATGCCAACAGCACCGTGCAAACGGCAATAACTCTTGCCATGGGAAAAGTCCTGTTCGAATGAGTTGCGGAAACGTAAGACATTACGGCGCGCCGGTCACCTTGTAGCAAACCCGGCGGTTTGGCGCAACGGCAATGCGTCCCTGGCTGATTCCGCATCGATTTCCCATGAATTTCCGTCAAGGCAATGAAACTGCTTGCACTAGCGGATTGTCGGAACGCGATAAGGAATTCTTAATCGAACCAGTGCTCCACCATGGGAAAGATTGCTTACAACAATTTCTCCGCCGTGTTGTTCGGCGATTCGCCACGCCTTGGACAAACCAAACCCCAACCCGCGCCCCGCCTCACGCCCTGAAAAAAACGGATCAAACACGTAGCGAAGTTCGTTTTCGCGAAAACCGGGCCCGTTGTCCTCTACGACAATGTCCAGCAATTCGACATTGGCTCCATGTTCGGCTTTCACCAAAACTTTGCCACCGGATTGCAAGGACTCCAGGGCGTTTTGAATAACCGCCCGTATAGCAACCGCAATTTGTATGGGGTCTACCGGGCAAACAAGCGACTCGGCGCATCGCAATTCGATTTCGGTTTCCTGGTCCGTTGCAGTGACTTGCAACTCGTCCAGGACGGTTTGCAGAATCGGTTTTAGATCGGATTCGACAATCACAAGCTGCGGTGGATGAGCAAACAACATCATGTCGGCAATCATTTCAAATGCCCGAAAGGCTTGTTGGTTGATTTTTGCCAAAGTCTTTCGCCGGTCACCATCTTTTTCATCTCGAAGAAGGGTCTGCGCCCGACTGGCGATGTTTGCCAAAGGGTTGTTGATCTCGTGACTCGCGCCGTAGGCCAATCGTTTGAGACTGGCCATTTTTTCATTTTGCAATCGAACGAAATAGTCGCCAAAATTTGCACTTCCGCCAAGATCCTTCATTGAAATGCCAACGGGAGTCGAATGCCCAACAGATCTTGAAAGCGCCAACCAAAAACTTTCCTTGATTTGTCTTTTTCCAATCCATGTCGCAATTCGCGCGGGTTCGATTCCGGTCAAGTGGCTGGATAATACGACGAGCGCCTGATTCAACTTGCAATCGGAACCGGCCGGAACCGTTGGATTTGTTGCCAGTTCCTGAAGTTTGCCAACAAATCGGACAGTCCGGATTTCTATTCGGTTTGCCTGCGGCGTGAGTTTGACTTTTCCGACAGGTAGTTGAAAGTCAACGACTTGCCGCATTTTATCCACCAGTTGATCCGGATGATAAAGCGGAACTTGCAATTCCAGTTGGGCGATCGACCACAACAAAAGCGAAGGGGAGTAAATCAGCAATTCTGCGACACCCACTTTGGAATTGTCGACAGGACCCGGCTCGTCTGATGTTCCCTGAATCGAATGAAACGGGGCTGCTTGTGAAGCAGGAGCGGCTTGAGTAAGTCCTCTTTGCATGAGGAGCCATGCTACGTCCAGCGATATCGCCAGTCCGATCCTTTGACCAGCAATTTCCGTTTCAGGTAGTGGACAACAAACCCGTTGCATGATCCGCCCTGACTGGAAGCCTTAAAAAGTAAACCGCCCGATCGAACAGGCGGTTTTCCAAATACTTCATTTGGCCTGTTTCGAAGTACGAAATCAGGTTCCGGTGGCCGCCCGTTGCATATCGAGCATGTCGCAGCATCGATCGAGCAGTTTGTCGACCGAAAACGGCTTTTGCATAAAGTCATCAGCACCGGCCGCCCGAATATCGGCAACCTTGTCCTGCTCAATCATGCCTGAGATGCAAATAATCTTGACCGATTCCAGCGTATCGTCGCTGCGGACCCGCTGGCAAACTTCCTTGCCATTGATATCCGGCAACATAACGTCCAGCACCACAAGGTCCGGGCGAAACTCACGCACTTGCATTCCCGCATCAAAACCGTTGTTGGCAGATTTGATCTCGAAACGACCGTCGCGAGCAAATACGTCGACCATCAATTCAACCAGCTCTTCGTCGTCGTCCACAATCAGGACTTTGCGCTTGCCACTTTCCAGCGCATCGGTGGGAATACCGTTGTCTTTCATAAACGAAAACAACAGTTCTCGCGGAATTCGGCGAAACCTGCTGCCGGGAACACGAAATCCCTTGAGCGTCCCATTGTCAAAACAACGAATGATCGTCTGTTGACTGACCTTGCAAATCTTGGCGGCTTCGCCAGTGGTAAAAACCGTCTTTTTGCTCATTGAACCGTTCCTCTCCGTAGGGTCTTGATTGGCGAATCTGATTTCCGAATCCGATTTTCAGTTTGTCCGAAGTATTGAGGACGTAGCTACCTGGAAGCCCGTGCGTCGCCCAAACCATGTTTATTGGCCGCGCTTCCCTAACCAACAAAACTATGCTTCATACGTAATCGCCACAGTTTGCGATTCCCCTGCAACCGGCGACTCCAACACGATTTGCCAAGGTTGCCGAAATTGCCAAACTGAGCGAATTATATCGGCCTGTTAGACCAGGTCAAGATGAATCATGTTAACGCAAGCTCTTGCCAC